>JBPBQK010000087.1:0-64787 GCA_050954845.1 Janthinobacterium lividum | reverse complement strand
CACCCCATGCCCACCCGCGTTCATTTGCCTACTGCCGTGCCGCCGCTTGCGCTGGAGCGGTTGAATTCCCTGGTGGAAAACCGCACGGTTTTCGCGTTCGATGCCTATGAACTGAACATTTTTGAAACGCACCAAGCTGCGCACCGCGTGCCATTGCGCCTCGATGGGCTGTCGCTCACGACCATGCTGCGGGGCAAAAAAGTGATGCACCTGCCCGGCCGCCCGGCCTTCGACTACCTGCCCGGCGAATCGGTGGTAGTGGGTGAGGATGAGCTGATGGAAATCGACTTTCCCGACGCCTGCCTTTGCCAGCCCACGCAGTGCCTGGCCGTGGCCATCGCCCCCGACAGCATCCGCCAAACCGTTGACCTGCTGAACGAACACTACCCGCGCCTCGAAACCCACCAGCCCTGGGCGATGGCCGGCAGCGAGTACGCCCACCTCACCAACACCCCCGAGCTGACCGGCACCCTGGAGCGCCTGGTGGCCGTGTCGCGTACCACCGACGCAGCCAAGGACGTGCTCGCCGGCTTCACTTTGCAGGAGCTGCTGGTGCGCCTGATGCAAACGCAGGCGCGGCAACTTATTTTTCAGGATTATACCAAACACCTTACTACCCACCGGTTTGCGGCGGTGGTGCAGTACATCAAGCAGCACCTTACCGAGCAGCTATCGGTGGAGAAGCTGAGCGCGGTGGCGTGCATGAGCAAGGCCACGTTTTTCCGCATGTTCAAGCGCGAGTTTGGGCTGACGCCGGTCGAATACATCGTGCGCGAGCGGCTAGTTGAAGCCAAGCGCCTGCTGCGCCACCCGCTGGCCAGCGTGGCCGAGGTGTGTTTGCGGGCGGGGTTTAATAACTTGTCGTACTTCCAAGCGCTGTTTAAGAAGTATGAAGGGCTAACGCCGGGGGCGTATAAAAAGCAGCATTCGGTGTAGCGCGGCGAGCAGTAGCTTGGACTTTGTAGTCCGAGCGTTCACGCAGCGAGCATCTTGCGTTTGGTTAAGCTGCTAGTAGTTCGTACCGTTCTAACGTGGATGCTCGCTGCGCGAGCGCTCGGACTACAAAGTCCAAGCTACTGGCTAAGTACGGCCCATCAGCCAACCTTCATCCGCGCACTCGGTTTACTACCCATGTCCGAAGTGCTACCGCTTGCCCCGGCTCCTGGCCGGACCACTGCCCCACCCCGCCAGCTCGATGCTGCGTTGGTCTGGCTCATGGCCCTCACCTGCGGGCTGGTGGTGGCCAATATCTACTACAACCAGCCGCTGCTGGCGGCCATCGGCCGCACGTTTCACATCACGAGCAGCCGCGCCAGCCTCATCGCCACGGCCACGCAAGTTGGCTATGCGCTGGGCATGCTGCTAATAGTGCCCCTGGGCGACAAGCTGGAACGCAAACAACTGATATTATGGATGCTACTAGGCGCGGCCGGCTGCCTGGCTGCGGTGGCCTTGGCCCCGACCTTTGGGCTGCTGGCCGTGGCCAGCGTGCTGCTGGGCATGTGCTCGGCAGTGCCGCAGCTCTTGCTGCCGATGGTGGCTACCCTGGCCCCCGAGGCCGACCGGGGCCGCATTGTGGGGCGCGTGATGAGCGGGCTGCTCCTCGGTATTCTGCTTTCGCGCACGGTGAGCGGCTACGTGGGCGAGCACCTGGGCTGGCGCACGGTATTTGAGGGCGCGGCGGTTCTGATGCTGGCCTTAACTGCCCTGCTAGCCTGGCGCTTGCCCCGCGATTACCCTGCTTTCCAGGGCACTTATGCTTCGCTAATGCAGTCGATAGGCACGCTCACCCGCGAGCTGGCTCCACTGCGGCGCTCGGCGTTGGTGGGTGGCAGCATTTTCGCGGCTTTTAGCGTGTTTTGGACTACGCTGGCTTTTTACCTAGAAAGCCCGGCCTACTATTACGGCAGCGACAAAGCTGGCTTATTTGGGCTGGTGGGGGCCGTGGGGGCGCTGGCCGCGCCCCTCGCCGGCAAGGCAGCCGACACGCGGGGGCCGCGCTACGCCATCACGGTGGGCATCGTGCTGGCACTGCTATCCTTCGGGGTGCTGGGGCTGGGCGGCGGCTACCTGGTGGGGTTGGTGCTGGGCGTTATCCTGCTCGATGTGGGCGTGCAGGCGGCCCACATCTCCAACCAGACACTGGTGTTTTCGCTGCGCCCCGAGGCTCGCAGCCGCCTCAACACGGTGTACATGACGAGCTACTTCACGGGCGGCGCGCTCGGCTCGGTCATCGGCGGCCTGGCCTGGATGCACTTTGGCTGGCCGGGCGTGTGCGCCGTGGGCGGGGCCTTTGTGGCGCTGGGGCTGGCGGCGCACCGGTTTTATGGGCGGTAGGACTGGTACTGTTAGTTGCTTTCAGACCTTAAGCGGGAAGTTTTCCACGTCAGCAGAAAAGGTATAAGACTAATACCTGCAAGTATAATTCCTGCAATCGCCAAGCGCACCTCCATTGACCAAGATTCGAAAGGCCAACGTAAGTACGCTAACCCATTGGAAACGAATTCACTCTTGTAATAGCGCGTCCAAGAACTGGTTATTCCTAATACCAATAGAAGCAGCGGGATTAACCAACTTTCCCGCCTATGCCAAACAACTACGGCAGAAAGTATACAGCCTACTACTAGGGCCAAGAGTAAGGCATAGTGAGGCCCCATCCATAACTCCGCTAGCCGTTCCTGCCATATCGTTTTGCTGCCGCGCTACACTTTCTATTCCACTATGCTGGTATGCTCTCATTAAAGGCACCCATCTTATAAGCTGTAGTTGTTGAGCGCCAAGAATTAGACACGGAATCGCTAAAAAATGGCAGGCTAGTAGGGGCCAATTGATACGCTTTAGTTGTAGAGCCATACTGTAAGTATCAATTGGAATCTAACATAAAGCACCTCAAAAGCAGCACAACTGGCACCCGTTATGCCATTACCCCAGCCGCCCTAAGCACGTCTGCAAGCTCGTGCGCCAGTGCGGAATAGCCACGCCCAGTGCCTGCTTCACTTTGCTCTTATCCATCACCGAATAAGCGGGGCGCGTAGCCTTGGTCGGGTACTCGGCGGTGCGAATGGGTACGGTGCGTACCGTCGTGTTGCTCAGCTCGAAGATGGCCGTAGCGAAGTCGTACCACGAGGTAACGCCTTCGTTGCTATAGTGATAGATGCCGTAGGCAGTGCTCTGCGCTTCGATGATGGTGAGGATGCAGCCGGCCAGGTCAATGGCGTAGCAGGGCGTGCCCACCTGGTCCCAGATGATGCGCAACTCGTCGCGCTCGCGGCCCAACTTGAGCATGGTTTTCACGAAGTTGTTGGCGTATTCCGAGTACAGCCAGCTGGTGCGCAAAATGAAATACCGGTCGGTGAGCGGCGCAATAACCTGCTCGCCCTCCAGCTTGGTGAGGCCGTAGACGCTGATGGGCTCGGCCGGGTCGGTTTCGATGAGCGGCTGGTTGCCAGTACCGGCGAAGACGAAATCGGTCGAAATCTGGATGAGCACGGTGCCGAACTCGCCGCACAGCCGAGCCAGGTTTTCGACGCCATCGCGGTTCACTTTGCGGGCTATTGCTACTTCATCCTCGGCTTTGTCTACGGCCGTGTAGGCAGCGCAGTTGATGGCGTAGGCGGGCTTGTGCTGTTCGAATAGCGTCCGCAAGCCTTCGGGATTGAGGATATTGGCCTGGTCTTCGGGTGGGAAGATAAGGCCCGGCGTGTTGCGCTCTTGGGCTACGTGCGCCAGGCACTGCCCCAATTGGCCCGAGGCCCCAAAAACCAGAATAGTACTCATGCGTGCGAAAAGTGGTGCCCGACTTTAGGGCCGGGTTCGAAATGCGAAAGTAAACCCGCCTAGCCCCAAAACCGGAGAAACCAGTGTTCCACTACTTCTTAAACGCCTTGTAGCTAGCATCCTGCTGCATTTCGCGGTCTAGCCGAGCGGCAGTAGTGGCGAACTGCTTCGGAAAATCGCCCTTGAAGTTTTCGCGGATTTCCTGGTTGCCGAGCTTATCGAGGCAATAGAGGAAGTCGGCCAGCCGGGCATCATCGCCCGCTTTCTTGTCCGAAAACAGCGAGAACAGCACCCAATCGAGCTGCGCCGCCAAGCCATACTCACCTAGTCGTAGCGCAATGTTGGCGTACTCGGCGTAGTCGGCCGCAAACTTGGTTTTGTCTTTAAATAACTCGGTTAGCCGCATGCGCTTCAGAAGCTGGTAGCCTTCCTTGGCCGAGCTGGCCTGGGCGCTCTGCGGGTACATGGGATTGTGGCTATACACCACAGCGGCGGCCCGGTGCCACTGCGCGCTATCGACGCTGCCTTTTTTGAGCGTGGCGGCGCGCTCGGTCAAAAACCGCTCGTAGTTGGCCCAGGCCGAGGCCGGGTAGGTGGCCAGCAGGCGGCTATACTGCGCCTGGGCTTGGTCGTATTTCCCCGCATCGTGCAAGGCAATGCCCTGCTGAATCTCCGCATTTACGCCCTCTGTGAACTGCGCAATGTGCCAGTGCAGCTCCTGCGCCAGCTGGGTCGGGGCCGCCTTGGGGTCCGATACGGGGTCTAGTAGCTTGAGGTACAGGTCGGCGCGGTCAAACTCGCCCTGGGCGGCGTAGAGCATCACTTTGGTGAGGGGCAAGAGCTGGTTGCCCCGGCTCATTTCGAGGCAGCCGCGCCAGTAGTCGTTGTTGCGGTCGGTGAGGGCAGCCACGTCGAGCGGGCGCGTGGCGTCGGTACCTGCCACCAGCTTACCCATGCCTTTCACCCCCGCAAATTTGTCTTCTACCTTGGTTTCGAAGGCCGCGAGCACGGGCAGCGCCTGCCGCGCCGCCCACTGCCGAATGTAGCGGTACTGCCCCGCCAAATCGAGCTGCTTAAACGCCACCTGCTCGCGCTGCTCAGGCAGTTGCAACTCGGGCACGAAAGCGGCCTTGGCATCGGCCGCGCCCCCGCGCACCACAGCTTTGAAGAGCAATGAATAATCGACAAACCGGCTGAGGGGCGACGGAATGGCCGCCAGCCGGGCTTGCAGCCGCTGCGCCAGCGCGCCACTGAGGGCCGGCCGGCAAAACAGCAGCACGGTCGCCGGCTGGTCGTAGTGCAGCGTCTGGGTCACGTACAAGTCATGGCGGCCCGGCACCTTCGCGGCCATCGACTCTAGGCTGTCGTTCAGCGCTTTGCCGTAACTTATAAACTCTTCCTGGTTGAGATTGACTTCGCCCAGCGCCTCGCTGTTCAGGAATTGCACTTCCATCTTCACCGGCGGCTCCTGGGCCTGCACCGGGGCCAGCGCCCCGGCTGCCAACAGCAAAAACCCGCCCATGCCACCCCGACCAATCAATCTGCTAAGCAGTAGCTTTTTCATTACCTAGTACGCACCGGTTACTGGCCGACTGCGTCCAAATATATGGCTATAGTGCGTCGCTTACGGTGCCGCTTGGCGGGCGCTTATTTTTTATCGGCTCAAAGCGCCGCTCGCGGGGCTGTTTTTCGCTGAGGTACTTCCAGTAGCGGCGCGGCACCTGGCGCTGGTGCAGCTTCAGGTTCTTGCGCTCGGGGATGTTGACGTGGTCGAAATACGCCTGCCACAGGATTTTAAAGAGCGGCTCACGCTCGTCGAGCACCGTGGCCGATACCTCGCCCCGGCGCGGCGTGGTAGCCGTTTCAAACTCCACGATGGTCGTTTTACTTAAATCGTAGTACAGCCCGTAGCGGCGCTTCTTATCAAAAATCAGCCAGCGCTGGTCGGCGTAGCGCTTGGTGAAGTGACTGGCAATGAGCGGCAGCACGTCAAAATCGGGCTCGATAGTGGCGTGAAACAGCTCATCCTGCGCCTTCTCAAAGCGCACGAAGGCCTCCATGCGGTGCTTCTCGCGAAAAAGCTGCTGCGCCAGGCGCTGGCAGCGGCGCACAGTGGCATCGGCGTAGTTTTCGGAGATATCGCGGCCCGCCCGCAAGGCCATATCCGCGTAGCGGAATATGAGTAATTCACGCTCGGCATCCTCGCTCAAAAACACGTGGTAGAGCCGCGCCCGCGCCGGCTCGGGCATGCAGCGCAGCAGGCCATCCCAGGTGCGGGTGGCCAGCGTTTCGTCGGTTTCGATGGCTACGGCCTGGGCAAATAAACCACCCTGCGCCTCGCCCTCGGGCTGGATGCTGTTCGGGGCTGAGCGGCGGTCGTAGATGCGAAACAGCACCGTGAGCAGCCCTTCAAAGCTGCCATCGTAGGTATAGTCGGCGGGCGGGTTGCGCAGCTCGGGCGCAGGGCGGCGCGGCGCTACCGGGCCCACGGCCGTGCTGGCAGGACGATTGAGCGGCGTAAGTTGACTCACAATGGCTTGATTAAGAAAGCGAACTAGCAGAAACCGGGGCCTCCAGAAAACGCAGCAGCAGCTCATTCACCGCGGCGGCTTCTTCTAAATGTACCCAGTGCGTGGCCTGCGGAAAGCGATGCAGCGTAGCCTGCTCGCACTCGGCCAGGCTAAACTGGGCAAACTTTTTATTTAAAAAAGCATCCTGCTCGCCCCAGATAACCTGCACCGGCCCCCAGATGCGGGGCCAGCTGCTGGCCGGCGGCCGCGTGAGGGCGCGGTACCAGTTTATCATGCTGGTGATGGCACCGGGCCGGTTCCAGGCCGTTTTGTAGCGTGCCAGCTCGGCGGGGCTGAAGGTGCCGGGGCGGCTGGTGCGCACCAGCATTTGCGCCCCAAACTGCCAGTTGCGGCGGCTGAATAGCCGCTCGGGCAAGCTTGGCACTTGAAAAAACGCCATGTACCAGCTTCGCAAAAACTGGTCGGGTGCTTTCCAAATATTGGTAACCTCGGCGTGCGGGTGCGGCACGTTAATGATGGTGGTGCTCACTAGCCGGTCCTGGTAATGCGCGGCTAGGTACCACGCCACAATGGCGCCCCAGTCGTGGCCCACTATGGCCGCCCGCTCGCGGCCCGCCGCCTCGATAAGGCCAATAATATCGGCAGCCAGCGTGGGCAGCACGTAGGCCTCCACGCCCAGAGGCTTGTCGCTCAGGTTGTAGCCGCGCTGGTCGGGCACCCACACGCGGTAGCCCGCCGCCACCAGCGCGGGTAGCTGCGCCCGCCAGCTAAACCAATACTCGGGGAAGCCGTGTAGCAGCAGCACCAGCGGCCCCTCGGCGGGGCCGCACTGCACCACGTGCAGGCGCACGCCATTGGTGCGCACATCGTGGTGTTCGAGGGGATAGTCCATGCCGGCTTGTACTTGCGGGGTTGGTGCCAAGGTTGCGCCCCAGCTTATTTCTACACCCTGCTGGCGGGGAGTGGCCCAGGCGATTTGCCAAGGCAGGTAGGCAAAAAGTCACCTGCCCGCTTCGCAGTGCTTATATTCGTCGCACCCCACCTAACCGCTTCACCCCATGGCTACTACCAACCTGTTGGCCCCGCTGCCCAATGCCGACCACCGCGAAATGGGCGGCGTGCTGATTGATACCGTGCGCACCGGCAACTCACGCGTCAAGCGCATCGTGTACCCGGTTGGGTTTCGCTGGTCGCAAAACCTGAAGCCACTCATTGGCAGCGAGTTGTGCCAGCACGCGCACGTGGGCTTTTTGGCCAGCGGCCACCTGCGCATTCAGTACGCCGATGGGGTAATCGAGGACTTTGTAGCGCCGCAGGTGGTGGCCATTGCGCCCGGCCACGACGGCTGGGTAGCCGGCGACGAAGTCGCGGTCCTCATTCAGTTCGACTTTGAGGGCGAAACTGTGGAGCGCTTGGGCCTGCACCGCTAGCCCGCCAAGCCGGCCCGCTATGCGCTGGGCTTAGGCCGCTTCGGCGGGGGCACCCTCGGCGGCCACGCGGGCGGCCCGGATGGCATCGTGCACCTCGCGCACTTTGGGCAGCAGCTCGCTGAGGCGGCAGCAGCACGAGAGGCGCGGCGCTTTGTCAAGCGACGCCGCCAGCGAAGGCTCGGTAGCAATGGGAAGCGGGGCCGAAGCATCGGCCGGGGCGCGGTGGGTGATTTTCATGCGTGAAACGAACCTAATAAGCTTTGCCCGAGCGGCGAAGCAAGCTGAGTGGTAAGCAGCTACTGCGCCACCAGCGTATCGGTGATGAAACCGGTGCCGGTGCCCGCAATAAAATTGAAGTAGTAGGTGCCGGCCTTAGTCGGCTTAAATGTGTAGGCACTTTGCGTAATGGTCGTTGAAGGCGGGCAGTCGCAGCTGTTGTATTTGACGCGCGCCCCTACCGCATAGGTATTGGCGGTGCCAGTGGCTTGCTCCGCAAAGCTGTCGAAGGTGCCGCACGTGCTTTGGGGGATGTAGCTGACTTGGAAAGTGGCCGTTTGGTTGACGGCGATGGTGCGGGGGCCCGTAGCCGTAAGCGCAGGCTCTACCTGCGTAACCGAGCAGGTATTTGCGTCTTTGTTCAGGCAGCCCGTGAGGCTCAGGCCAGCAGCCGCGATGCAAAAAAACCGAGTCATAAGTAAAAGCGAGGAATGGGTTTGACGCCGCAAAGTACTTGTGTGCTTGCCATTACTTAGCCCGCCTGGGCAAATAAATCGAGCTGCTGCGTGACCAGGGCCGAGCGCACGGCCTTGCCCCCAAACAGCACCTGCCGCCGTATCTGCTGCTCGTCGAGCTCGCCCAGCCGGGCTGGGGCCGAGCCGCGGCAGGTCAAAAAGTACTTAGCGCGGCGCATGACCACGCCCAGCTGCTTCAGGGTCTCGGCGGTGAGCGGCGAGAAACGGCGCGCCTCCACAATGCGCCCGGCCGAGCGCGCCCCCACCCCCGGAATGCGCAGCAGCATGGCTTTGTCGGCCACGTTGACATCGACCGGGAAGAGGTGGCGGTTGCGCAGCGCCCAGGCCAGCTTGGGGTCTACTTCGAGGTCGAGGTAGGGGTGCGCGGGGTCGAGGATTTCGTCGGCTTCGAAGCCGTAAAAGCGCATCAACCAGTCGGTTTGGTAGAGGCGGTGCTCGCGCACCATTGGCGGCTGGGTTATCTGCGGCAGGCGGGCATCGTCGGTCACGGGCACGTAGCCCGAGTAGTACACCCGCTTCAGGCCGTAGCCCTGGTAGAGGCTGTCGGAAAGCTTGATGATTTGCAGGTCGTTTTCGTCGCTCGCGCCCACTATCAGCTGCGTGCTTTGGCCGGCGGTGGCAAACTGCGGCACTTTCTTAAAGAGTGCCTTCTCCTCTTTATTCTGAATAATGCCGTCGCGAATCTGGCCCATTGGGGTCAGAATCTCGGCGTAATTCTTCTCAGGAGCCAGGTTTTTCAAAGCCAGTTCCGACGGCAGCTCGATGTTCACGCTCAGGCGGTCGGCATACAGGCCGGCTTCCTGAATGAGCTCGGGCGACGCGCCCGGAATGGTCTTGACGTGGATGTAGCCGTTGAAATTGTGCTCGGTGCGCAGCTTCTTCACTATGCGCACCAGGCGCTCCATGGTGTAGTCAGGCGAAGAGAAAATACCGCTGCTCAAAAACAGCCCCTCGATGTAGTTGCGGCGGTAGAAATTGATAGTCAAATCCACCACTTCATCGACCGTGAAAGCGGCACGCTTCACGTCATTCGAGCGGCGCGACACGCAGTAGGCGCAGTCAAAAATGCAGTGGTTGGTAAGCAAAATCTTCAGCAAGCTCACGCAACGGCCATCTTCCGTAAAGCTGTGGCAGATGCCCATGCCCTCGGCGTTGCCGAGGCCCTTCTGCTCGTTTTTGCGCTTGCCACCGCTGCTGCTGCACGACACGTCGTACTTGGCGGCGTCGGCTAGTATGCTTAGCTTTTCCTGAATGCGCTCGTTCATGCTGACTAAGAAGATTAGCGGAAGTAAAAGTAGGCTGTGCTGTTGAAATTAGCAAGCTACTTACAAGCTAATTTTTTTGGAAATAGTTCCGCTTAGGCAGTCCTCAGTCCTGCGCACGCAGCGCTCCTTTTGGAGCTAGCAGGCGGCTGCATAAGTAGCGCGAACTCGCAGTCCGCGAGTACCTCGCGCATCAACTCGCAGCCTAAAACCCGCGCTACTGGCCCGGTGCGCTGCTTCGAAAGGGTAAGTCTTCGTAATTTGCGTAGCGTGCTATCGCGCCCTATGCCGAGGCTATTTCTTTTTCGATTTACATTCTTTCTGGGTTGGTTGCTGGCTTTCGGCACCCTGCGGCCCGCGCATGGACAAGATTTTAACCCGCGCCTGGCCGTGCCACCCGACTCGCTGCACGCCGCCGAGGATGCCGCCGGCCTGCCGGCCGACTCCCTGGGCCGCCGCTTCGATGAAGAGCGCCTGCGCCTGAGCTTGCAGCGCTACACCCGGCGCGGCACCATTGTGGGGCGGGCCTTGCAGGCATTTTTTCGCCTCACCCGGCCCCGCGAAGAAGACCACGGCCTCGATGCCCTGCTGCTGAACCGGCAGTTCGACCAGCACAATTTTAAGATTGTGCGCCACATCATTATCACGCCCTACGACGCCTTTGGGTATAGCCTGAATGACTCGCTGCGGCAGCCGCGCACGTTTGTAGAGAAGACGGGCAATGCCATTCATGTCCGCACGGCGCGCTCACGCATTCGGCAGCTACTGCTGTTTCGGCAGGGCGAACCGCTGCTGCCCCAGGCCCTGGCCGAAAGCGAGCGCCTACTGCGCCAGACCGATGAGCTGTTCGATGCCCGCGTGCTGGTAAACGAGCAAACGGCCACCCGCGACAGCGTGGATATTCTGGTGAATACGACGGATGTCTTCAGCATCAATGCCGGCTTTGACCTGCGCAGCGCCACGGAAGCCATCGTGAGCGCCGGCGACCGCAATTTCCTGGGTTTGGGCCATCAGTTTGACAACCGCTACCAGTACGGCCGCGACCTGTCGCAAACCTGGGGCTATGAGGGCAACTACCAGGTGCCGTTTCGCAATTTTATTTATGCCCGGGGGCGCTACTTCAACGAGTACGAGTCGCACTCGGGCGGCGTATCGGTGCAGCGCGATTTTTACTCGCCCAGCGCCCGCTGGGCGGGCGCGCTTTCGCTCGATGCCTTTAACCTGCGCTTTGTGCTGCCCCGCGATGCGCCGCCCCCCGAAGGCCAGCAGCCCGATGTGCGCATTCGCTCCTTCACCAGCCAAAGCCTGTGGGTGGGCCGGGCGCTGCGCCTGCGCTCCTACGACCTGGGCTACGAAAACCCCGGCCGGCTCATCATTGCGGCCAGCGTGCTGCACGAAGACCACACCACCAACCCCGCCAATATCCCCGACGACCGCACCCGCACGCTGTATCTGGGCACAGTGGGCTTTTCGGTGCGCCGCTACTATAAGGATAAGTACTTGTTTGGCTTTGGCCGCACCGAAGACGTGCCCGCGGGCACGCTGCTCAGCCTTACGGCCGGGGTAGAGGCCAACCCCGTGGGGGCCCGCCGCTACCTCGACGCCAAGGTGGCCACGGCCGGCTACTCGGTGCGCCAGGGCTATCTCTACGGTAGCCTCGACTTTGGCACTTTCCAGCGCGTGGCCGATGGCGGCTGGGAGCAGGGCCTGCTAACCGGGCAGATGCTGTACTTCACGCGCCGCTACCGGGTGGGCAACTACCAGAGCCGCCACCTGCTGAATGCGCGCTTGGCGGCGGGCTTCAACCGCTACCCGGCCGAAGTGCTGCTTAGCAGCGTGGGTGGGGTGGGCGGGGCCGTGCGCGGCTTCCAGCCCGAAGGCCAGGTGCTGGCCACCAGCCGCTTCATCACCAGCTACGAGGGCACCGTGTACACGCCGCTGTCGTTGCTGGGCTTTCGCATGGCCGTGCTAGCTTTTGCCGACGTGGCCTTTGTCAACCAGGCCATTGGGGGCGGCTCGCCGTTTGGGTCGCAGGCGCCCTACACGGGTTTTGGCATTGGGTTTCGCTTCCGCAACGAGCTCACGGTGCTGCGCACGTTCCAGCTTTTGCTGGGCTACTACCCGCGGGGGCAGCTCACGCCCAATGGCTTGCGGCTGTTTGAGACGAGCCGCGACTCGTATCAATTCAACGATTTCAGCTTTGGCCAGCCCAGCGTGGTGCGCTACGACCAGCAGTAACACGCTTGAGGCCTGCCGTAACGCCCCGCATAACCCTACTATTTCCAAGAAAACCCTGCGATGAAATTAGTCTACTGCTACTGTACTGCCTTGGCGCTACTACTAGCTACTGCACTGCCAGGTTGGGCGCAGATACTGCCACCGCCGTCTGATACAGACACTACCAGCCACACCAACGATAGCGGCCTAGTGCAGTATCGCATGGGCACTATCACGCAGGTAGATGGTACCACCATCAAAGCCTACATGCCCTGCAACCTCAACGGCTACGGTGGCGGCAAGCTCATTTACTTCATGCCCCCGCTTAGCATTGATGCGCAGTTACGCCACCCCCACACCATTAAAATTCCGAAAATCAAGCAGATGGCTGTGCATGGCCGCCTGTACGAAACAGTGCAGCTTCAGGGCAAAAGTACTGATATTCTGGCGCTGCACCTATTCGATGGCCCTATCTCGCTGGCCATGTACGCCGAGCCCCGAGCCATTCCGATACCCCTGCCAGTGGCTCAGCTAGTGGGCGTAAATGCGGCTATGCCGATACTGAGCATCAAACGCTCGAACAAAGACCACTGGTACCTGACCCGCAACGGCGTGTGCACCGAAATGCCCCGCGCCCACTTTGCCGAGCTGATGAGCGCATACCTGTTCGACAACCTGGACTTGGCTGGCAAAGTAGCACGCCAGGAACCCAACTACCTGCACGCCAACACGCCAACCATCATCGCCGAGTATAACCAGGCCAAGGGGGCAAGCAATAAACCCTAGCCCCGCAGGAGTAGTCTTATTCTGATTTTCTCCCTGAAAATAGCGCCCGCCAAAACCTTCCCTGCCCCTATTAGTTGCACGCAATACAATCAAGTGCAACCAAACGCCAATTCCAATCCAAACCAAGGGCAGCTAACTGCTAGCGACGCCTTTTGTTCTCCTCAACCATGAGCCAAGAATCAGTTCTTTTCACGCCTTTCAAAATAGGCGCTATCACCGTGCCTAATCGCCTGGCAATGGCCCCCATGACGCGCAGCCGCGCCAACAACCCCGGCAACGTGCCCACCGACTCGACGGTAAAATACTACGTGCAACGCGCTTCGGCCGGCCTCATTATCACCGAGGGCTCGCAGATTTCGCAGCAGGGCGTGGGCTATGTCTCCACGCCCGGCATTTATTCAAACGAGCAGGTAGCAGGCTGGAAAAAAGTAAACGACGCAGTGCACGCGGCTGGCGGGCGCATCTTTATTCAGCTGTGGCACGTGGGCGCTATTTCGCACCCGTTCTTCCACAAGGGCGAGCTGCCGGTGGCGCCGTCGGCGGTGCAGCCGCAGCACGTGAAAGCCTTCACCGATAAGGGCATGGAAGAAATTCCGACGCCTCGCGCCCTCACCACCGCCGAAGTGAAAGCCGTGGTAGCTGACTTCCGCAAAGCCGCCGAAAACGCCAAAGCCGCCGGCTTCGACGGCGTCGAAATCCACGGGGCTAATGGCTACCTGGTGGACCAGTTTATCCAAGACGGCACCAACCATCGCACCGACGAGTACGGCGGCAGCGTAGAGAACCGCGCCCGCTTCGCTCTCGAAGTGGTGCAGGCCGCCGTAGACGTGCTCGGAGCCGACCGCGTGGGCATCCGCCTCGCGCCCACCGGCACCTCGGGCGGCATCCACGACAGCGACCGCCTGGGCACGTTTAGCTACGTAACCGAGCAGCTCAACAAATTTGGCCTGGCCTACCTGCACGTAATTGAGGCGCTGCCCGGCCACCCCATGGCCGCCAAGCCCGGCCAGGCGACGATAGCGCCCGCGCTACGTAAAATCTTCACTGGCCCCTTCATTCTGAATGGCGGTTACACCCAGGAAACGGCCGAGGCCGCGCTCGCCAACAACGAGGCCGACCTCATTGCTTTCGGCGTGCCCTACATCGCCAACCCCGATTTGGTGGAGCGCTTCGAGCAAGGCGCGGCCCTCAACCAGCCCGACCCAGCCACTTTCTATGGCGACAGCGGCGACAAAGGTTACATCGACTACCCTGCGCTGAAGGAAGAGTACAGTGGCCTTCAGCAGGATATCATCAGCAACTAACTTCTTGATTAGACGCTGATAGCGGCTTGCGCTCGCTAACTCTTAAACCGCTCTGGCCCTAGCCGGAGCGGTTTTTTTGTGGCTACCTTGGGCGGTGCCGTCAGCTTTTTTAGATGAAAACTATTTAATTGTGCACAATTTAATTTTTTACAAGTATATTTGCAACAGAATTCAGATGGCCATGACCGACGACGCTCCTTCCTCGTGCAACCCGCTGCTGAAGCTGGAAAACCAGCTTTGCTTTTCGGTGTATGCGCTGTCGCGCCTCATCACGAAGGCCTACCAGCCGCTACTCGAAGCCCTCGACGTGACCTACCCGCAGTACCTAGTGCTGCTGCTGCTGTGGGAGCACGAGTCGCTGACGGTGAAGGAGCTGGGCGAAAAGCTGCTGCTCGACTCGGGCACGCTCACGCCGCTGCTCAAGCGCATGGAGCAGCGCGGTTGGCTGAGCCGCCGCCGCGCCCAGCACGACGAGCGCTCGGTTATCGCCGCGCTTCAGCCCGCTGGCCTGGCTTTAGAAAAGCAGGCGCAGGAAATTCCGCTGAAGCTGGGCGCGTGCTTCGACATGACGCCCGAGCAGATAGGCGCGCTGCGCCAGCAGCTGCAACCGCTTATCAAACAATTGACTAGCTAATTTTTTTTCATTCTTCCCCTTCTGATTGCCATGAGCATTCAACGCTTGTACACGGCGAAAGCCAAAGCTACCGGTGGCCGCGATGGCCGCGCCATCTCGTCGGACAATGTTATCGACCTGCCCCTGAGCACGCCCAAAGAAATGGGCGGCCCCGGCCTGGCCAACTCTACCAACCCCGAGCAGCTTTTCGCCGCTGGCTACGCCGCCTGCTTCGACGGGGCCCTCAACCTGGTGGCCCGCCTGGCCAAAACGCCCATCACCGGCAGCACCGTGGAGGCTGACGTGAGCTTTGGCAAAGACGGCGACAACTACGGCCTGGCCGTGGATTTGAAAGTGAACCTGCCCGGCTTCGAGCAAGCCCAGGCCGAAGAGCTGGTGGCCAAAGCCCACCAGGTATGCCCCTACTCGCGCGCTACCCGTGGCAACATTGAGGTGAACCTCAGCACCACGACCAACGCCTAAGCATCCGCTTTTTTCTGCAAAAAAGAGCCGGCTTCCTGCACAGGAGGCCGGCTCTTTTTTGCAGAAACCGGAATGTTTTGTCATTGCGAGCGTAGCGAAGCAATCGCACCTGAACGGAACCCGAACGGCTCGTTTTGATGCGATTGCTTCGCTACGCTCGCAATGACAGGCAGTTTTTCTATACTTGGGCATCGTGCTTACTCGTCGCCTGCTTTCCTGGGCTGAAACTTAAACACCGGCGACGGCACGTGTTCCTTGGTAAAGATTTGCTGAAAGCGGGCAATTAGCGCTGGCTGTTGCGCTGCTAGGTCATGCTTTTCGCCAGGGTCGGCCGCCAGGTCATAAAGCTCGATAGGGCCGGTGGGCGTCGCGGCCATGTTCAGGCGAACGGCTTTCCACTTCCCCAGGCGGGCGGCCACGCTGCCACCCTGTTCATAAAACTCCCAGTATAAATACGGGTGCTGCGCCTGCTGGCCCCGGCCGGTGAGCGTGGGCAGCAGGGACAAGCCATCGAGATGAGCCGGGGTTTTCAAGCCGGCGAGCTCCGTGAAGGTGGGCAATAAGTCCCAAAAAGCCGCTAGCTGCGGCGTAACCGTGCCGGCTTTTACCTGGCCGGGCCACCGCGCAATAAACGGCACCCGAATACCCCCTTCGTACAAGTCCCGTTTTTCGCCTCGCAGCCCACCGCTGCTGTTAAAATAGGCCAGCTCCTTGCCGCCTTCAGGCGAAGGGCCATTATCTGAAGTGAAGATAACCAAGGTGTTATCGTCGATATGCAACTCTTTGAGCTTACGCATAATTTGCCCCACTTGGTCGTCGAGCACCCGCATCATGGCTACCACGGCGGCCCGTGGGTGGGGCTGCGACAGGTACGGGCCAGCTTTGGTGAAGGCCGGCGAGCTGGTATCGGGGCCGATAAATGGCTTTTCCAAGCCATATTTCCCAATCGCTTGCCGCATATATGCCGGAGGAGCCGCCAATTCTGCGTGCGGAATCACCGTTGTCATGAAGAGGGCAAAGGGCTGCGCCTGGTTATGTTCTATAAAAGCCAGCAGGTGCTGCTGAATTAACTCCGGGGCGTAAGTTGCCGAGCGGCTGCCGCTGTTTTCGGGCAGCAGCACCTTTTCGCGGTTGTGCCAGAGGTAGTAGGGATAGTAATTGTGGGCCAGGGTTTGGCTGTTGTACCCGAAAAACTCGTCAATGCCCTTGTTCACGGGGTCGCCGCTGGTGCCCGGCCCGCCCAGGCCCCACTTGCCAAAGCACCCGGTGGCATAGCCCGCCTGCTTGAGCAGCTGCGGAATAATACGGCTCGAATCGGGCAGCGGGTATTGCCCTTCGGGCTTCACGGCCAGGTTGCCCCGAATGGGCGTGTGGCCGGTGTGCTGGCCCGTAAAAAACGACGAGCGCGAGGGCGCACAAACGGCAGTGCCGGCATAGCCCTGCGTGAATTTCATGCCTTCGGCAGCCAGCCGGTCAATGTTGGGGGTTTTGAATCGCTGCTGTCCGTAGCAGCTGATATCCCCATAGCCCAAATCATCAGCTACAATAAAAATGATGTTTGGCGGCCGTTTAGCGGGCCGTTTCAACTGGGCCCAAGCCCCGCAGCACCCCACGCTTAGCAGCAGCAAAAGCAATTTGGCAAATTTCATAGCGCGTCGTTTGGTCGTTTGTTTGACACAGCAGCTGCTTGTGCATTCGCTTTTCTAAACCAGCTTCTGTTTGTCTAACTAGTTCCTTGCGTGGCAGCTGGCTTGCCGCCACGCAGCACCCAAGCTTCATCGGGCACCTGCTCGATGTATTGAATGCCCGGATTGGTGTAGTCAGGAAAGAACGGTGGCCGCCTGCTGCGAAACCAATCGCTGAAATTTTCCAGGCCTTTGTGCACCACATGGCGGTGGGGCGCTTGGTCTAGCCTTTCCTTCAGAGAAAGTGGCCACATAATTTCGGCAGGCATCACAAAACAGGCAGTACAGTTTGGTCTTCAAACATACTCACTGAAAGACGCCGTTCTGCTACTTAGCTTATAGCCAATAAGCACGAAACCCACATTTACCACACGCTGCCCTTTATGCGAGGCCTAATGTGATAAATGTGGGCTACGTGCTCCGTTACAAGTTAGCAGTAACTACGGCGTGAAGCTGATGGGAATAGAGCACGACACCCGCACTGGCTGGCCGTGCTGCCGGGCGGGCTGCCACGGGGGCATGTGCCACACCAGGCGCAGCGCTTCTTCGTTGAGGCCGCTGCCGGGGCCGCGCAGCACGGTGGCGTAGGTAACCAGGCCGGTAGCGCTCAGCACAAAGCTCACGAATACCTTGCCAGTAGTGTGCTGGCGTATGGCCTCGACCGGGTAGTGAATATTTTTGGCGAGGTAGGCCCGAAAGGCGGCCTCGCCCCCCGGAAACTGGGGCCGTACTTCGGGGTTAATAAAAACCGAATCGGGGCTGACCTGGGGCGCGGCAGCCGGCGCGGCCGTCGCCGTAGCAGCAACCGCTGGCCCGTGCTGCTTTTCGGTTTGCGCTATCGAGGCCAGGGTGGGCCCCGCCGCGCGCTGCGCCATTGCCGAGCTACCAAAGCCTACACTGAATAGTGCTAAAAAGCCAAAAAAATAGGTGGGCATAAACCGCTAGTGTAAAATTTGACTATACTGTTGCTAATAAAGAGATAACTAATCAAACATACTGCTTTTGTCCGGCACTTAGTTCTTGCTTTTTTACTTATTTTTTCGATTCTTTTAATTACCCAAAAAGTTCTTCGATTTGCCCGATACCGGCTGCTATCCAGGTCGGCGCTACCTTCGTTGCGTTTATTCAATGCGCTTACTGTTTTCAGCTTTATGCTTCACCTCGGCGATTTTAATGACCTCGAAATAGCCCGCGAAGTCAGCATCGGCTTCTACCTCACCAGCGACGACGGCGACCTGCTGCTGCCCGAAAAGTACCGCCCGGTGGGCGCGCACGTCGGCGATGTGATTCGCGTATTTGTGTACCGCGATTCGGAGGACCGCCTCATTGCCACCACCTTAGAGCCCTTGGCGGTGGTCGATAGCTTCGCCGCCCTCACCGTGCGCGACGTGGGCCCGCCCGGCGCCTTCCTCGACTGGGGCCTCGAAAAAGACCTGCTCCTCCCCCATGCTAACCAGCGCCAGGCCGCCCGCACCGGCGACCGCGTGCTGGTGTACGTGTACCTCGACGAGGCCACCGACCGCCTCGTGGCCTCGGCCAAGTGGCAGCAGTTTATCAGCCCCGAGCCCTTTGCGGGGGCCGAGGGCGCCACGGTGCAGCTGCTCATTGCCGAAGAAACGCCGCTGGGCTATTCCGTCATTGTCAACGGCACGCACTCGGGCTTACTCTATAGCAATGAGGTATTTAGGCCGCTGCGCATTGGCGAGCTGCTGCCCGGCCACGTGCGCCTCATTCGCCCCGATGGCAAGCTCGACGTGCGCCTCGGACAGGCCGGCTACGACGAGGTGGAAAGCGCCGCCAACTTGGTGCTAAACGCCCTCCGCGCCCGCCCCGATGGCCGCCTGCCCCTCGGCGATAAGAGTCTGGCCGACGATGTGTACCGCCGCCTGGGCATGAGCAAAAAGACCTTCAAAAAGGCGCTGGGCTCGCTCTATAAGCAAGGCCTGGTAGAGCTAGGCCCCGAGGAAACGCGGCTGGTGGCCGGCGAATGACGCTGAGCAATTAACTACCAGGCTTGCTTGCAAATGAGCTAGGTCTCAACGCCTGTCATGCTGAACGCAGTGAAGCATCTCTACCGCACCGTTGGAGTTACAAACCAAACGGTGCGGTAGAGATGCTTCACTGCGTTCAGCATGACGATTTTTATGAGGTTTTCAATTTAAGAACAAGCCTCAAGTCTACCGTTTTAACCCCACATAACTTACTTTCCAGCAATGCATTAATTAACCTGTATCCGCCGCACGGCTTCCCCTTGGGGCAAGGTCACGTGCAGCAAATACAGGCCGGTGGCTAGGCCGCTCAGCTCATACAAGCGGCTGCCGGCCTGGCGCGCCACAATGGCCACGGGCACGGGGCGGCCCAGCAGGTCGACCACCCGCAGCTGGCTGGCGGCCACCGGCTGGGTTAGCGCCACGGTGAAGGCGGCAGCCCCGCCCAGCGGGTTGGGCGCTACCTGCACCTGGGCAGCGGCTTCCTGCGCCGTGAGCGTGGCCAGCACCTGCGCCGACAGCGTTTGCACTTCGGCATCAGTCAGCACGCGGTTGTAGAAGCGGGCTTCGTCGAGCCAGCCATTGTAGCTCAGACCAAAGCGGTTGTTGAGGCGGCTCACGTTGGTCAGGCTAGGGCTATAGCCGGGGGTGAGGTCGACGAACATGGTGGCCGTGCTGCCCAAAGTGAACGTGGAGCCGGCCACCGTGCCATACGTTGGGTTGCTTGACACGTAGGTGAGCGCCTGCGCGGTGCCATCTACAAAGAGCCGTATCTGGCGGCTGGTGCGATTGACCACCATTACTGCCGTATGCCACAGGCCATCGTTGAAGCTGGCTTGGGTGGCCAGCCCCAGGCCACCGTTGGTCGATACGCTGCGCACCAGGTTCAGGTACACTTTGCCCACTTGGCCGTTGTCAAAGCCCAGGCTCCAGCCCCGCGAGTCGGCTGTGCTGGTAGCGGTATAAGACCCCTGGTTGCTAAATATGGCCTGGGTGCCCGACGAAAGTGTGCGGAAAGCTACGCTAAACGTGAAGCTGCCAGTAGTGCCAAAATCGAGCAAGCCGCTGGGCTCTACCGACACCTCACCCGTGCCGGTCAAGCGCAGGGCGGCACTGGCCTGGCCGTGCGAGTCGGTGCCGTAGGCAACGTTGGCATCGCTGAAGTTAGTGATGTTGCCCGTGGCATCGACCAGGTTATTATCAAATGGGAAGCGGCCCAGCAAGCCGCTATTCAAGCTGCCTTGGGCGTGGCTGGTTAGGCTGGCGGTAGCCAGCAAAAGGAGTAGGTATTTTTTCATATAACAGGGATAGAGAAGGACAATTTCGTGGTGAAATAAAAAGCTTGACTGCTTCAAAACCAGCAAAGTTACTGACCGATAACCAAGCTGATAACCCACGAAAAGATATTTCGCCAAAATCCCTTTTAACGTATTTATCAGTTATAAAACGCACAACAACATTTCACAACTGATAAATACGTTATACATTTGTGCCATGGAGGAACTGACCAAAACCGAAGAACCCATCATGCAGGCACTGTGGAAGTTGAAGCAGGCCTTTGTGAAAGACATCATCGAGCACCTGCCCGACGACCCCAAGCCGCCCTACAACACCGTATCGTCGGTGGTGCGCATCTTGGAGCGCAAGGGCTACGTGGGATTCAAGGCCTACGGCAAGACCTATGAGTACTTCCCGCTCATCAGCAAGGCGCAATATCGCGCCCAAAGTCTGAAGCGGATGCTAGCCCGCTACTTCGACAATTCGCCCGCCGCGCTGGTGTCGTATATGGTTGAGGAATCGCTGAACCCCAAGGAGATACAGCAGCTTCGCAAGCTACTGAGCGACGAAGAAGCCAAAAACCGGCCCGACTATGAGTAGCAGCTGGCTCCTGTATTTGGCGGCGGCTACGGGCTGCCAAGCGGTTTTCGCGCTGTTCTACTGGCTGGTGCTGGCCCGCCTCAGCGCCTTCGGCTGGAACCGGGCCTACTTGCTGAGTAGCTTGGTCTTGAGTGTAGCGCTGCCGCTGGTGGCGCTGCCGGCCGCGTGGGCCCAGCTAGTGTGGCCGGCCGTAGCCCCAGAAGCCGCTTGGGCACTGCCCGCGTGGAAGCTGGGGGCTGCCACGCCTACCGCGGCCATTGAAATGGCTGCACCGGCCAGCTTCTCTTGGGAAGTGCTGGTGCTGGCCGCGTACTGGCTGGGTGTGGCGTGGCAAGCGGGCCGCACCCTTCGCAGCCTAGGCTGGCTATATCGCCTCGGCCGGCGGCACCCGCGCACCCGCCTTGGCCAGGGCTGGCTGGTGCAGCTGCCCGAGCCCAGCCGGCCGGCGTTTTCCTTTGGGCGCACGGTATTTCTATCGCCGATGCACGCCCAGCTTAACCCCGCTGAGTACGCGCAGCTGGTGCAGCACGAGCAGGTGCACGGCGCGCAATACCACTCGCTCGATTTACTATTTGCGGAGGCAATTAACTGGTTTTTCTGGTTCAATGGCCTGGTTTTTTACCTGCGGCGCGAGCTGCGCACGGTGCACGAGTACCTGGCCGATGCCGCCGTGGCGCGCCCGGCCGGCAGCCGCGTGGCCTACGGCCACTTGCTGCTCAAGCTGGCCAGCGGGCCGTTACCCACAGCGCTAGTGCATCCCTTTTCTACCCGGCAGGTTGCCCGCCGCATTCTTATGCTCACCAATCCCCCTTCTTCTCCCATGAAAAAAATGCGTTTTCTGTTGGTATTGCCCGTGGCTGCATTGGCCTGGGTTGGGGCGGCTATGTTAGGGCCGGCTCCGGCCGTGGCGGCTAGTGCGCCAGTGGCTAGTCCGCGCCTTGCCCAAAGCCGCATCGGTAAGATTACCTGGCAAGGCAATACTTTTCTGACCACCGCCCAGCTCAACCAAGCGCTAGGGCTGCAACCGGGCGACCCATACAGCAAGGAAGTGCTGGATGCCAAGCTGAACAGACCCGATGGCGCTAGCATTACCTCGCGCTACATGGACCAAGGCTACCTTTTTTTTAGTATTGAACCCACCGCCAAAACGCTGCCTGATGGCACTACCGACCTCACCTTCGTACTAGCCGAAGGCCACCCGTTTCGGTTAGGCACCATCACCGTAATGGGTGCTAACAATCATACCCTCAAGCTGTCCAGCCACGACCTACTAGGCGACTTGCCTCTACACAGCGGCGACCTGTTCAGCCGCGCCAAACTGGTAGAATCGCAACGCCTGCTGGCCGCAAGCGGCAAAGTTGAGCCAACTAAAATCGGGGTTCTCCCGCGTCCTGTAGTAGACGTTGCCAAGGATATCTACTTGGTTAACATTAACTTCGCAGTAATAGAAAAATAGAGTATTCTTGGTTTAGGCAGTGAATTGCGAGTACTAAAAATTTGCTTTTCCCGAAATTCGTCGTTCCTTTGCCCTCCTAAACCGACTGCAACCCATGTCCTTTTTCGCAACCGTTTCGCAAAGCTGGTGGCACTCAACCTTCCCAAAAGGCTGAGCATTAGGCATATATAGTTGGTTGAACCCCTTGAGATTCTCCAAGCCCGCTGCTCACCGCAGCGGGCTTTTTTGTTGTTTAGATTTTACGCTTTCCCCCCGCCATGCCGGCCGTTTCTGAAGTTTCTGCTCCCACCATCGTGCATAGCCGCCACCGTCGGCTGCTGGCCGACACCCTCACGCCGGTGAGCCTCTACCTGCGCCTGCGCGACCAGTTTGTGGGCACGCTGCTGCTCGAAAGCTCCGACTACCACGGCAATAACAACAGCTTTTCGTACCTGTGCTTTAGCCCGGTAGCTCGGTTCGAGCTCGATAAAAACCAGCTGACCACCCAGCGCCCCGGCCAGCCCGCCGCCACTACTACCCTGCCCGACCCACGCCAAGCGCTAGGCCATTTGCGCGAGTTTCGGGAGAGCTTTAAGCCGGCCGCGCCGTCGGGGCTGCCGTTTATCACCAATGGCTTGTTTGGGCACATGGCCTACGAGGCGGTGCAATACTTTGAGGATGTAGAGCTGCGCGATAAGCCCGGTACCAGCACGGTGCCGGCCATCGTGTACCAAGCGTTTCGCTATGTTATCGCTATCAATCACTTCAAGGACGAGCTGTTTTTATTTGAGCATCAGTATTTAGCCGAAGGCGAGGCCCCCGCCGCCGATACGCTCGATACCATCGAAACGCTCATCCAGAATCGCAACTTTGCCACTCACGCGTTCCACCTCACCGGCGAGGAAACTTCCAACGCCACCGACGAGGAGTACCTCGAATTAATCCGGCTGGGGCAGCACCACTGCCAGCGCGGCGACGTGTTCCAGATTGTGCTGTCGCGGCGCTTCCAACAGGGTTTTCAGGGTGATGAGTTTAACGTGTACCGGGCGCTGCGCTCGCTCAATCCGTCGCCGTATCTGTTCTTTTTCGACTACGGCGGATACAAGATTTTCGGCTCGTCGCCCGAGTCGCAGATTGTGATTAATAAGGGCCAGGCGGTGCTCTACCCCATCGCGGGCACCTTCCGCCGCACCGGCGACGATGCGGCCGACGCCCACCTGGCCCAGCAGCTCCTCGACGACCCCAAGGAAACCGCCGAGCACGTGATGCTCGTAGACCTGGCCCGCAATGACCTCAGTCGCCGCTGCGACGTAGTGGCCGTGGAGCGCTTCAAGGAAATTCAATATTATTCGCACGTTATCCACTTGGTTTCCAAAGTAGTGGGCCAGCTCGGCGCTACCACTGAGCCGCTTGACGTGGTGGGCGAAACCTTCCCAGCCGGCACACTCTCAGGCGCGCCCAAGTACCGCGCCGTGCAGCTCATCGATGCATACGAAAGCACGCAGCGCGGCTTTTACGGCGGCTGCATCGGAGCACTCGACTTCGGCGGCGATTTCAACCACGCTATTATGATTCGCACCTTCCTCAGCAAGGACAACACGCTGTATTACCAGGCCGGTGCGGGCGTAGTTGCCAAGTCGGTGCCGGCCAGCGAGTTGCAGGAAGTGCATAACAAGCTGGGCGCGCTGCGCGCAGCGATGCAACAGGCCGAGCGGGTGTAGTTAAAAATGGGCAATGAATAACAGTCGTCATGCTGAGCGCAGCGCAGCGGAGTCGAAGCATCTCTACCGCTTCGTTGCTAGCGTCAATAGCGTCAAGAGTTAGTTCACCGGTAGAGATGCTTCGACTCCGCTGCGCTGCGCTCAGCATGACATTACAAAAAACTAACCATATAAAATGCCTATCCTCGTTCTCGACAACTACGATTCCTTCACCTATAACCTCGTGTATATGCTGCGCGAGCTAGGCCAGGAAGTAGACGTTTTTCGCAACGATAAAATCAGCCTCGATGAGGTTGAGAAGTACTCGCACATCCTACTTTCGCCCGGCCCCGGCATCCCCAGCGAAGCTGGCATCATGCCCGAGCTAATCAAGCGCTACGCGCCGACCAAGCATATTTTGGGCGTGTGCCTGGGCCACCAGGCCATTGGCGAAGCCTTTGGCGGCCAGCTCGCCAACCTCGGCGAGGTGCACCACGGCGTGGCCCACACGCTGCACCAGACGCCCGCCGCTGCCGACAACCGCCTCTTCAACGACGTGCCCGACGATGTGCGCGTGGGCCGCTACCATTCCTGGACCATCTCGCCCGACGCGGTGCCCGCCGAGCTGCGCATCACGGCGCTCGATGAAAACGGCCAGGTGCTGGCCCTCGCCCACCGCGACTACGACGTGCTGGGCGTGCAGTTCCACCCTGAGTCGGTGCTGACTGAGCACGGCAAGACTATGCTGGCTAACTGGGTGAATGGGTAAAGTCTGTCATTGCGAGGAGGAACGACGAAGCAACCTTTCCTTCCCGCAGACCAGACGTTCGCCTACATAAAAGGAAAGATTGCTTCGTCGTTCCTCCTCGCAATGACAACTGTTTAGCTTCTCACCAAGTGAAAGATACCCTCAACCACCTCTTCGCCTACCGCACGCTGCCCCAAGAAGAGGCGCACCGCGTGGTGCTGGGCATCGCCCAGGGCCAGTACAACCCGGCCCAAATTGCCGCCTTCCTCACCGTGTACCTCATGCGCAGCGTGACGGTGGAAGAGCTGGCCGGCTTCCGCAATGCGCTGCTGGAGCTGTGCCGCCCCGTGGACCTCGGCGAGGTCGATGCGATGGACGTGTGCGGCACCGGCGGCGACGGGCGCAACACGTTCAATATCTCTACTTTATCAGCCTTTGTGCTGGCCGGCGCGGGCCAGCCCATAGCCAAGCACGGCAACCATGGCGTGTCGAGCATCAGCGGCAGCAGCACGGTGCTGGAGTATATGGGCGTGAAATTTACGGCTGATAACGACCAGCTGAAACGCCAGCTTGAGGAGGCTAATATCTGCTTTTTGCACGCGCCGTTGTTTCACCCGGCTTTGAAAAACGTGGCCCCGCTGCGCAAGGAATTAGGGGTCAAAACCTTTTTCAACATGCTCGGGCCGCTGGTGAACCCGGCCCGGCCGCGCTTGCAGCTGGTGGGCGTGTTCAGCCTCGAATTAGCCCGCCTCTACGCTTACTTGCACCAGCAGGAGGCCGACCGGGAATTCCTCATCGTGCACAGCCTCGATGGCTACGACGAAGTATCGCTGACGGGGCCGGTGAAGCTCATCAGCAAACACGGCGAGGAGTTGCTATCGCCCGCTGACCTGGGTTTGCCGGCTACTACGCCCGAGGCACTTTTTGGCGGCGACACGGTGGCCGAGGCGGCGCATATTTTCCAGAAAGTACTGCGCAACGAAGCGCCCGAGGCCCACCGCAATGCCGTGCTCGCCAATGCGGCGCTGGCCCTGCGCACCGCCGGCCGTGCTGCCAATGCAGCCGAAGGGCTAGCGCTGGCGGCCGAGTCGCTGGACAGCGGCCGGGCACGACTGGCGTTTGAGAAGCTGTTGGCTCTGAATTAACCTTATCACGTCTGTCATGCTGAACGCAGTGAAGCATCTTGGCAGGTTCGTCCTTACCGATTCAACGAAGCGGCCAAGATGCTTCACTGCGTTCAGCATGACCACCGTACATAAACGACTTTTGACATGACTATCCTCGATAAAATCATCGCCGAAAAGCGCCAGGAAGTAACCCGCCGCGAAACCGAAACCCCGGCCGCCGCGCTGCAAGCGCAGCTCGGTTTCACGCGCCCGGTTGTGTCGGCGCGGGCGGCGCTCACGGCCGTTGGCTCGTCGGGCATCATTGCCGAGTTTAAGCGGCGCTCGCCTTCCAAAGGCTTAATTAATGGCACCGCCGAGGCCGGCGCAACCACAGCTGGCTACGTGGCGGCGGGTGCGGCTGTGCTGTCGGTGCTCACCGATGAGCCATTTTTTGGCGGCACGCCCGCCGACTTGCTGGCGGCGCGGGCGGCCTGCCCGGCTACGCCGATTTTGCGCAAGGATTTTATTGTCAGCGAATACCAGATTACTGAAGCACGGGCGCTGGGGGCCGATTTAATTTTGCTCATCGCGGCGTGCCTCACACCGGGCGAGGTGCGGCAGTTCAGCGAGTTTGCGCATGGGCTGGAGCTAGAAGTGCTGCTCGAAGTGCACGACGAAAATGAGCTACGGAGCCACTTGGCCGATAGCGTTGATTTGGTGGGGGTGAATAACCGCAACTTGGCCACTTTTGCGACCGATGTAGCCACGTCGGCGCGGCTGGCGGCCCTTATTCCTGACCACTTTGTGAAGGTGGCAGAAAGTGGCTTGCAGCACGCCAGCACCATTCAGGAGCTGCGGCAGGTGGGCTACCAGGGCTTCCTCATCGGCGAAACGTTTATGAAGACTAGCGACCCCGCCGCCGCGCTGGCGGGGCTGGTGGCTGAACTAACTACGCCCGTTTCGGCTTCCTAAGCGCGGTATGCAAATCAAAATCTGCGGTATGCGCGAGGCAGCCAACATGCTGGCAATTGCCGATTTTAACCCTGATTTTCTGGGGTTCATCTTTTACGAAAAATCGGCGCGCTACGTGGGCAAAACGCTTTCGCCGGAGGTACTGCGCAGCCTGCCCGAGTCAATTTGCAAGGTGGGCGTTTTTGTCGATGCCCCCCTGCCCGATTTGCTATTTCTTGCCGCTCGCTACAGCCTCGACTACGTGCAACTGCACGGCCGCGAAACGCCGGTTTACTGCTCCCTGGTGCGCGAGCAGGGCCTGCGAATTATCAAGGCGTTTTCGGTTGATGAGCACTTCGATTTCAACACGCTCGCCGACTACACGCCGGCTTGCGAACTGTTCCTCTTCGACACGAAAGGCAAGCAGCCTGGCGGCAATGGCTACACGTTTGACTGGCAGCTTTTGACTGCTTACCACGGCCCAACGCCTTTTCTGCTGAGTGGCGGCCTCGGGCCTGCCAATGCCCATGCGCTGCTGGCTTTCAAGCACCCGTACCTGACGGGCTACGACTTCAACAGCCACCTCGAAACCGCGCCCGGCGTGAAGGATGTGGCCGCCACCCGCGAGCTACTGACACGCTTGCATACCGAGTCCTAAACCTGCTACTTGTTACCTGATACCTTATTAAATGATAACGGAAACCACCTCCCCCTACCGCGTCGATGCGGCTGGCTACTATGGCCCCTTCGGCGGGGCCTACGTGCCCGAAATGCTGTATCCCAACGTGGAAGAGCTGCGCGATAATTACCTCAGCATCACCGAAGACCCCGAGTTCCAGCGCGAGTTTACGCAGCTGCTGACCGACTACGTGGGGCGGCCTACGCCGCTGTTTCTGGCGCAGCGGCTGTCGGCCGAAATCGGCACCACCATCTACCTCAAGCGCGAGGACTTGTGCCACACCGGGGCACACAAAATCAACAACACCATCGGCCAGATACTGGTAGCTAAGCGCCTGGGCAAGCGCCGCATTGTAGCCGAAACCGGGGCTGGGCAGCACGGCGTGGCCACGGCCACGGTGTGCGCCCTTATGGGCCTCGAATGCATCGTGTACATGGGGGCCATCGACATCGAGCGCCAGAAGCCCAACGTGGACCGCATGCGGATGCTCGGGGCCAAAGTGGTGCCCGCCACCAGTGGCAGCCAAACGCTGAAAGATGCCACCAACGAGGCTATGCGCCACTGGATTAGCAACCCCACTGATACGCACTATATCATCGGCTCGGTGGTGGGCCCGCACCCGTACCCGGATATGGTAGCGCGATTTCAGTCCATTATTTCGGCCGAAATTATCCGCCAGTTGCTGCACCAGACCGGCCGTGCCACGCCCGATTTTGTGCTGGCTTGCGTGGGCGGCGGCTCCAATGCAGCGGGGGCGTTTTACCATTATCTGGATGAGCCCAGCGTGCGCTTGGTGGCGGCCGAAGCGGCGGGCCAAGGGGTAAATTCGGGGCACTCGGCGGCCACTACGGCGCTGGGCAAGCCGGGTATTTTGCACGGCAGCAGCACCATTTTGATGCAAACGCAGGACGGGCAAGTAACTGAGCCGTACTCGATTTCGGCGGGGCTGGATTATCCAGGCATCGGGCCGCAGCACGCGCAGTTGTTTGCCACCGGGCGGGCCGAGTTCATCTCCATCACTGATAAGCAGGCGCTGGATGCGGCCTTTCAACTGAGCCGCTTGGAGGGTATTATTCCGGCGTTGGAGACTGCCCACGCGCTGGCTTGTCTGCCGCTCATCGGGGCGGGCAAAGAGGATGTGGTGGTGGTGTGCTTGTCGGGGCGCGGCGATAAGGACCTGGCCACTTACACCAAGCATCTGGAAGAGTACTCTTAATACCACGTCCGTCATGCTGAGCGCAGCGCAGCGGAGTCGAAGCATCTTGGCTGGGGTACTAACTCCTGCCGTTAGCAACGAAGCGGCCAAAATGCTTCGACTCCGCTTCGGCTGCGCTCAGCATGACAATGACATTTATACCATGAACCGCCTCACCACTCTATTCCAACGCAAAACCGCCGACGTGCTTAACGTCTATTTCACGGCCGGTTTTCCGCAGCTACACGACACCGTTTCCATCCTAAAATCGCTGCAAGACGCCGGGGCCGACCTCGTGGAAATCGGCATGCCGTACTCCGACCCGGTGGCCGATGGCGAAACCATTCAGCGCAGCAACCAGCAGGCGCTGGAAAACGGCATGACCGTAGCCACGCTGTTCGAACAGCTGCAAGATGTTCGCCAAGAAGGCATTACGGTGCCCATATTGCTCATGGGCTACCTCAATCCGGTGGTGCAGTTCGGCATCGAAAAGTTCTGCCAGCACTGCCAGGCGGCGGGCGTCGATGGCGTTATTCTACCCGACCTGCCGCTCGAAGTGTACCAGCGTGAGTACCAACCGCTGTTTGCCCAGCACGATATAAAAGTGGTGTTCCTGGTGACGCCGCAGACCAGCGCTGCCCGCGTGCGCCAGCTCGATGCGCTGGCCGATGGCTTTATCTACCTCGTGGCGGCGGCGGGCACCACCGGCGCACAGACTGATATGAATGCCGACGTGGACGCCTACCTAAGCCGCACCAAGGCGCTGGGTTTGCGCAATCCTACGCTCGTGGGCTTCGGCATCAGCGATGCGGCGAGCTTTGCGGCGGCCAGCCGGCACACCACGGGGGCCATTATTGGTAGCGCATTTATCCGGCTGTTGCAGCAGGCACCAGCCGATGGGCGCGACGCGGCTATCGGTGAATTCGTTAGTGGCATCCGCGGATAAGCTGGCTTAGTGCACAAGTAGCCCAGCAGCAATGGCTTATTACGTAGCCATTGCTGCTGGGCTTTGCTGTATCTGACGGCTGGCGAGGCTATTGGGGCAATAAGCTTAAGAATGAGGTAACAGCCTTAGTTAAAGCGAATTTAGGCGAAACACTATGTAGATTATTTCTAAATAAATTTTGAAGCAGGTGGCTTTGGGTTGTTATTTTGCCTTTCTTTAGATTTTGTCTAATTAAAGTTTTAATGAATAACTCTCGCTACCTGCTCTTTCCCTTGGTGGTTTTTGCGGCTTCTGCTACGGCGCAGGCCCAAACTACCGGTATTATTACTGGCCGTGTTACCAACAGCAACGGCGGAGCCGTGGAGGCTGTGAGCGTGGGCCTGCAAGGCCAGCCCAAAGGTGATATTACCGACGAGCAAGGCCGCTTCCGCATTCGCCAAGTAGCACCGGGGCAGTACACGCTGATAGTATCGGCGGTGGGCCTGAAAACTGAGCAGCAGACCGTGACCGTAGCAGCCGGCCAAACGGCCACCACCAACTTCACGCTGGCCGAAAGCGCCGCCGAGCTGAAAGAAGTGGTCGTGAGTGGCGGCCGCACCAATAAATTTAGCCGCACAAACAGCGTGGACGTGGCCAAAATGCCACTCAAAAACGTAGAAAACCCGCAGGTGTACAACACCGTGACCAAGGAGCTGCTAACCGAGCAGCTGGTTTTCACGGCCGATGATGCCACCCGCAACGTGCCGGGCATTCAGCGCCTCTGGGAATCGACGGACCGCTCCGGCGATGGGGGCAGCTACTACACCATGCGCGGCTTCGTGACGCAGGCGCAGCTACGCAACGGCCTGGTAGGCAACGTGTCCAGCACCATTGATGCGGTAAACCTCGAAAAGCTGGAAGTAATTAAAGGCCCCTCGGGCACGCTCTACGGCAGCGGGCTCACCTCCTACGGCGGCTTGCTCAACCGCGTCACCAAAAAAGCCTACGACAACTTTGGGGGCGAGGTAAGCTACTCGGCCGGTAGCTATAATTTCAACCGCGCTACGCTCGACCTCAACACGCCGCTGACCAAGAACAAGACCGTCTTGTTTCGGGTAAACGGCGCCTGGAACTACGAGGGCAGCTTTCAGGATGTGGGCTTCCGGCGCTCCTACGCGCTGGCCCCTACCCTCACCATCCGGCCCACCGACAAGCTGAGCATCACGCTCGACGGTGAGTTTCAGTGGGCCACGGCCACGGGGCGCACGTTCTTTTTTCCCAATGCGCCGCTTAGCCAGCTGGGCTTCGACCGGGCCGACCAAGTGCCCGTCGACTACCGCAAGGCTTACTCGGGCTCGGGGCTTTGGACGGCTAGCCGGGTCAGCAACTTGTTTGGGCAAGTAAACTACCAGATTTCCCCGGCGTTTCGCTCATCTACCAATTTCTCGTCGAGCAACAGCTATTCCAACGGCTTTGGGCCCTACATCGGCCTCAACGTGGGGGCTACGCCGGGGGTAGCCAGCCAGGATTCGCTTTTCCTGTCCGACCAATCGACCCGCGACAGCCGCGCCCACCAGATACAAGTGCAGCAGCTGTTCAACGGTGACTTTCAGCTGGGCAGCCTGCGCAACCGGGTGGTGCTGGGCCTGGATTACCTGCACATTCGCAACGACCAGTTTTTCTTCGGCAGCACGTTTGCCAAGCCTACTATTGGCTCAAACTTCGATTATGGCACCTTCAACGGGGCCAACATGACCCAGCTGTACACCACGAAAGCCCCGGGCTACACCTACCCGGCGTTTAACACTACCAATACCTACAGCGCCTTCCTATCGGATGTGCTGAACCTGACCGACCGCCTCAGCGTGCTGGCCGCCGTGCGGGTCGACCGCTTCATCAACAAAGGCACCGACGATGCCAACGACGGCTACAACCAAACGGCGGCTTCGCCCAAGTTTGGGGCCGTGTACCAGCTCGTGCCCGAGCAGCTGTCGGTGTTTGCCAATTACCAGAATTCGTTCAGCAACCGGGGCACGTACCGCGCTTTCGATGCGGCAACCAGCGCGCTTACGCCCGTCAATGCCAAGCTGGAGCATGCCAACCAAGTGGAAGCTGGCGTAAAATTTGACCGCCTCGGCGGCCGCTTCTCGGCCACGCTAAGCGTGTATAACATTCGGGTTAGCAACGTATTGCGCGCCGACCCTGACCCAGCTCGCTCGGCACTCGGTGCCTCGGTGCAAAACGGCGAGCAGGTAAGCCGCGGCGTAGAAGCCGACGTGATAATGAACCCTTTCACGGGCTTCAACGTGGTGGCGGGCTTCTCCTACAACCACTCGGAGCTAGTTAAGAGCGATGCCATCTACGAAGGCCGCCGCCCCGGCACCGCCGGCTCGCCAGTGCTGGCCAACCTCTGGGTAAGCTACCGCCTCCCCAACGGTCCGCTCAAGGGCCTGGGCCTGGGCGCGGGCGGCAACTATGCCAGCGATAACATAGTGGTAAATGACAGCAACTACGGCCAATTCACGCTACCCAACTACCTGGTGCTGAACGCCAGCGCCTTCTTCGACCAAGCGCACTACCGCCTCTCGGTGAAGATGGACAACATCACCGACAAGCACTACTGGATTGGCTACGGCTCGATGAACCCGCAGAAGCTGCGCAGCATCGTCGGCCAGGTAGCATTTAAGTTTTAGAAAGCCAATCTGTTAAGACTGTCATGCTGACCAGCGGGAAGCATCTTGGCCGGACCGTTGCACGGTGCGAAAAAACCAGCCAAGATGCTTCCCGCTAGCCAGCATGACAGTTTTCTGTTTGTAAGAAGTATCTTTTCCTCAGAATATCCGCACATGACTTTCAAAAAAGCTATCGGCAAACTGCACCTCTGGCTCGGCCTCAGCTCGGGGCTGGTAGTGTTTATTGTGAGTTTGACGGGGGCAATTTTCACGTTTCAGGACGAAATACGCGATGCTACCCAGCCGTGGCGGCACGTAGCCGTGCCGGCCCATGCCCCGCTGCCGCCCTCGCGCCTGCAAGCGGCCGTGGTGGCCCAGCACCCCGGCGCGCTGCCGTCGTGGACGACCTACTACGCATCCGACCGCTCGGCCACGGTGTATCTCACCGAGAAGGCGGGCGGCAACTACATCGCCACCCTCAACCCCTACACAGCCCAGGTGCTGGATGAGCGCGACATGACCCGCGACTTCTTCACCATCGTGCAGGACATTCACATGTACCTGCTCATCCCGAATCCCTGGGGCGAATGGATAGTGGCCATCTCCATCACTATTTTCCTGGTCATGCTGGCCACTGGCCTGGTGCTCTGGTGGCCCAAGCGCAAGCAGGAGCGCAAGCAGCGCCTCACTATAAAATGGGGTGCCAAGTGGCGGCGGCTCAACTATGATTTGCACCAAGTGCTGGGCTTCTACATCGCCATTGGCGCGTTCATCATCGCCCTCTCGGGTGTGGTTATGATTTTCGGCTCGTGGATGCAAGCCGCCAGCCTCGCCGTCAACGGCGGCCAGCACTACCCGCTCGAAGAAATGCCGCCCAAAGTCGATACCCTGATTGCTACCACGGCCCCGGCCCAGCCGCTGGTCGATGTGGCGTATCAGCAGGTGCGCCGTGGCTCACCCACCGCCGAAATGGTGATAGTTGGCCCAGCTGCTGACCGCAAGAATCCTATTTACTGCCTCACCTACCAGAAGGCGCTGCACTTTTATCACCGCGACGAGTATTATTTCCACCCCGTTTCGGGCCAGCTGCTGCGGGCGTTGCCGCACGCTACCAAAAGCAATGGCAAGAAGCTCGGTGATATGAATTACGACCTGCACACCGGCCAGCTTTTGGGCTTAGGTGGCAAAATCATTGCCTTTCTGGTGAGTTTAATTTCGGCCAGCCTGCCTATCACGGGCACGCTATTGTGGTGGGGCCGGCGCAATAAGACACCGAAGAAGCGGCTGGTTGCCGTAGCTTCTTAAAGAAGGCGCAGGGAACGCGGAAGTTGTCCCTGCCCCTACTGCAATGGGTATTTCCGAAAGGAAACGTTGCTCATCACTTCCTTCTCGTATTTCGCCAGGCAGTATTTATTAAACTCCGGGCTGAAATTCGCTTCGCCCGGCTGCACCACTTTGGGTACCGGCTGGCCCTGGCGGAAGAAATACACCTTGGTCGTGCCATACTTGGTATAAGGCATCAAATCGCCGTACTGGCGCATCTCGCGCCATAGGGTATCGGCCACTGTCACGGCAAAAACGCGGGTGATGGGACCAGTATTATTCTCGTTGCGATAAGTAGCAACTTCTTGAAAATTGCCCGGCAAATCCTGCCCGGTAGGCTGGCTGAGCGAGTCGTACACAAACCAGCCTAGCAGCAGAACAATAGCGCCAAGGGCGAGGTATTTGGGCTTCATAATTTCGCTTTAGCTATGTGGTGCTCAGTATATTAATCCACATAGGTAACAGATGCTCAAAAGGCGCTTCGGCCTTATTTTACTCCAGACTCAAATTTCGCATTCTGTCCGGCCAGGATACGCCACCCCACCTCGCGCTTGGTCAACACGAGCGTTCTACGGAATTCGAAGGTTTCTCCTGGATAGCGCTCATCACCCGTCAAACCAGTACGCATGTGCAGGATAACCACATCAGGCTTAACGAAGGTTATATCCTCAATGGCGCGAGTATAAAAGTGCGAGGTTTTGAAATAAGTGCTATGGACGGTTTGGTAATGCGCCTGGATATCCTGCTGGCCCTTCGAATAAGCCCCAAACCAGTTGACCCAGGTTGCATCGGGATGATACTGAGCAGCTAAGCCTTTCGCATCATGGCGATTCCAGGCATTCTCATAGTTTACTATAACCTGCTTGATAGCCTCCTCTTCTTTGGCTTTGTCGAGTTGTTGAGCTGCAGCTACCCGTATCCCGAAAGCAATTAACAACAGTGGAAGCAGAAAGAGCCTGTTCATAGCAAGGAGTAGCCGGTTGGAAGAATGACGGCAGAACACCAAAGTATGCCTGCCGTCGCAACCTGCGCATCCGTGCTAACACGGATTTATTTTTCCCGGCAGCTACAACTGTTCCCTTACCCCGCCACTTTATCGGCCAGAAACCGTGCCGTGTGGTTACTATCCTTCAGCTTCACCAGTTGCTCGGGCGTGCCCTCGAAGAGCAGGTGCCCACCATTGATGCCACCCTCCGGCCCGAGGTCAATCAGCCAATCGGCGCACTTGATAATGTCCACGTTGTGCTCGATGATGAGCACTGAGTTGCCTTGCTCCACCAGCGCATTCAGCGCGCCCAGTAGCTTGGCAATGTCGTGAAAGTGCAGACCCGTGCTTGGCTCATCGAAGATGAACATAATCTTATCTTGCTGAAGCGTAGCACCTTTGGTTAGAAAGCTGGCCAGCTTCACGCGCTGCGCTTCGCCGCCGCTGAGCGTGTTGGCCGACTGCCCGAGGCGGATGTAGCCCAGGCCCACATCGAGCAGCGGCTTGAGGCGCTCGGCCACTTTGGACTGGCCTTTAAAGAACTCCACGGCGTCGGCCACCGTCAGGTCGAGCACCTCGAAAATATTCTTGTCCTGGAATTTGATTTCCAGAATATCCTGCTTGAATTTGTGGCCGCCGCAGCTTTCGCAGGTCAGGTAGATATCGGCCATAAACTGCATCTCGATTTTCACCTGGCCTTCGCCCTGGCACACCTCGCAGCGCCCGCCCTCCACGTTGAACGAGAAGTGCGACGGCTTATAGCCCCGCGCCTTGGCCAGCGGCTGCTCCGAAAACAGCGTGCGGATGGTGTCGTAGGCCTTCACATACGTCACCGGGTTCGAGCGCGACGACTTACCGATGGGGTTTTGGTCCACAAACTCGACGTGCGATACCTGCCCATTCACACCCAGCAAACGGTCAAATTTGCCGGTCGCTTCGCCCGCGCCACCGCCGAGTTGCTTCATCAAGGCCGGGGCCAGGATGCGCCGGATGAGCGTCGATTTACCCGAGCCCGATACGCCGGTTACTACCGTCATCACGCCCAGCGGAATCTTGACGCTCACGTTCTTCAGGTTGTTTTCGCGGGCACCAGTCAGCTCCAGGAAGTTGCGCCAAGGGCGGCGCACGGCGGGCACCGGCACCTCCAGCTTGCCGCTAAGGTACTGGCCGGTATAGGTGGCCGTGTCCTGCATCAGCTCCGGGAATGTACCCTGAAACATGAGGTGGCCGCCGCCGCTACCCGCCTCGGGGCCGATATCAATAATCTGGTCGGCAGCCTCCATCATCTTCTCCTCGTGCTCTACCACCACCACGGTGTTGCCCAGCTCTTGCAGCGAGCGCAGCACGCCAATCAGCTGCTCGGCATCCTTAGGGTGCAGGCCGATGCTGGGCTCGTCGAGCACGTACATCGAGCCCACCAGCGCCGAGCCCAGCGACGTGGCTAGCGAAATACGCTGGCTTTCGCCGCCGCTCAGCGTATTACTCAAGCGGTTGAGGGTCAGATATCCCAAGCCCACCCGGTTGAGGTAGCCGAGGCGATTGGTGATTTCAGCCAGCAGGCGGTCGGCCACTTTAGCTTCGTGCTCGGTCAGGGTCAGGTTTTCGAAAAAAGCCTGCGCTTCTGAGATGGGCAGCAGCACCAAATCGGTAATGCTTTTGCCTTCGATGCGCACGTACTGTGCGTCTTTGCGCAGGCGCGTGCCGCGGCAATCGGGGCAGGTGGTGCGGCCCCGGTAGCGGCTTTGCAGCACGCGGTACTGGATTTTGTGCGTCTGCTCACTCACCCAGCGGAAGTACGCATCAAGGCCCTCAAAGTGCTTGTTACCAGTCCAAAGCAAGCGCTGCTCGGCCTCGCTCAATTCATTATAAGGGCGGTGAATGGGAAAATCGAAGCGGATGCCGTTTTTCAGCAATGGCTTCAGCCATTCGCCCTGTTTTTCGGTGCGCCAAGGGGCGATGGCTCCCTCGTACACCGTCATGCTTTTATCGGGGATGACCAAGTCTTCGTCAATGCCCAGCACCGAGCCAAAGCCTTCGCAGGTGTGGCACGCGCCGTAAGAGTTATTAAAGGAGAAGAAGTTAACACTTGGCTCTTCGAACACTACGCCATCCAGCTCAAACTTATCGGAGAAGGTGCGCGTCTCGTCGTCCAGCTTCACGACGCAGGTGCCGTGGCCCTCAAAAAAAGCCGTTTGCACCGAGTCGGAGAAGCGGAATTGCAGGTCTTCATCATTGGGCTGCACCACAGCGCGGTCGATGAGGATGAATATGTCGCCTTCAATTTCGGGCTTGCCCTCGCCTATCAAATCCTCAATAAAGGCGTTTTGACCATCGGCCAGCACTACGCGGCTGTAGCCTTTTTGCAGCAGCAAATCCAGCTCCTTGCTCATGGGCCGGTCGGGCTCGGTGCGCAGCAGCGGGGCCAATAGCGTGACGCGCGTATCGGCGGGCAGCGTGAATAAATAATCTACCACATCGGCCACCGTGTCCTTGCGCACCTGCTCGCCGCTCACGGGCGAAAACGTGCGGCCCACCCGCGCAAACAGCAGCTTGAGGTAATCGTAAATCTCGGTGCTGGTGCCGACGGTCGAGCGATTATTCTTGATGCTGACCTTCTGCTCGATGGCGATGGCCGGCGAAATGCCCCGGATATAATCGACATCGGGCTTGTCCATGCGGCCCAGAAACTGCCGGGCGTAGCTGCTCAGGCTTTCCACGTACATGCGCTGGCCTTCAGCGTACAAGGTATCGAAAGCCAGGCTCGACTTGCCCGAGCCCGAGAGGCCGGTCACCACGATAAACTTGTTGCGGGGCAGCGCCACGCTCAGGTTTTTGAGGTTGTGAACGCGGGCGTTTTTGATAACAATAAACTGGCGCGGGTCGAGCTGGTCGATAGCGTCGGTGGCAGGGGCAGCCACTTGCAGAGCGGAATTGTCGGACATGAATACGGTAACGCCGGCCGGGGGCCGGAAGGTTTCGGGAGCGGGCGCAAAGGTCGGGACTAATTCGAAGCCGCCGACCCTACCATTGGCTTTCGGCCCCGCCCCCACCCGACTGCCCGCCACCGAACTGAAACCCAGCATCGGCGGGCGCAGTGGGTACATGGGCAGTTTGGGCCATTACCAAAGACTCCAGATTGAAATGCGGCGTGGCCTCCTCATCGGCGGCCGAGGTGAGGCCGTGGCGTGGGATACGCAGGTAGCGCAGGGCTGCCAGCGACAGCCCGATGAGTAATACCCCCGCCGCCGTGGCCGCCAGCTCGGGCGGCATGATAGAGTGGTAATAGCGCACTGTGAAAATCGAAAACGCCACCGCCAACACCCCGAGTAGGAGCAGCAGCCGGTCGTGCCGACGCAGGCCCAGGTAGATATAGAGCAGCGGTATTACCGCCGTGAAGACGTAGAATATCGGGGCCAGAGGCACTTGTGGCGACGGGCCGTAACTACCTAGTAGCGCAGCGTTGCCTTCGCGCACGATGAAGTAGTTGCCCGCCAAGTAGAAGACCGCTAGTGCTAATGCCCGTACCACCAACAGGCTGCTGCGGTAATAAAAAGCATCGACCCACACCGGTAGTTTTTCGAGCCAGAAAACCAAGCCCGCCACCGCGGCCATCACCCCAAATGGCAATAGGAGCCGCCCAAAACTGACTTGCAACAGCACATTAGCTAGCAGCAGCAAGGTGGTGCCGAAGGTAGCGGCGGCCACCACCGGGTCGGCGTAGCGCACCAGCGCTACCAGCAGCGGCACCAGTAGCAGCAGCAAGCGCGGCCATATCCCCGGCGCAAACAGCAAGGTGGAACCGCCATAAAAATGGTGCCCATAGTCGTAAGGCATCCAACTGGTTAGCGCATGTAAAACCAAAAGACGCCACGCCAGCAAGGCGCTGTATAGCAGCGCCATATCGACACCCGAGCGGTAATGGTGCGATTTTTTAATGACCATTTCCAGCCCTACCAGGCTGCCCACCAGCACTACCACGTCCAGCACCACCTCATTATCCAGCTTGGTGGCCACGGCCAGCGCTAGCAGCAGGCTGCCGATACTCAACAGGGTGGCCACGAACAGCCCCACCCGCAGAAACAGCACCGGCTGGTAATAATCAACTGGATACGCGGCCTCGACAGCGGCCTGCTGCGCCGGCAGCAGCAAGCCGCGCCGCTGCCAGCGGGCGACCTGGGTACGCAGGGCATCATGGAGCGGCCAGGCGGCGGGGTAGGCTTTGAAGCTCATGCGAGGCGAAGGATTTTTTTGATGTTGATGAACAACAGTACGATACCTATCAGCGTCAAGGGCAGGTACAGCATTATCATCGCCATTATCCAATTGCCAGAGTGGTCGCCGGCGAGCACCGTCACGATGCCGTAGGTGATGGCTACGTAGCTGTAGGCCACGCTCATTAGCAGAAATAAATACGACTGCGTGCGCCGCGCATACCACACCAGCCCCGCGCTGAGGGCCAGCACCAGTAGCAGCCACCCAAACCCTTGCCCCTTGCCCGCATCAAACAGCAGATTCATAGTCGCCAGCAGCGCCACATTGCTGCCCAGCGAGAGGTACGTGAAGGCAAAATGCCGCTTGCGGTTCAACAGCTCCGATGAGAGGCCGGCCGCCACCAGCGCTAAACCCAGCAATAGAGCCAACCGGCTTAGCGCGTACCAGAGAAAGTTGCTATCATTAAACATTTTTAGCGGGGCCACGCTCACGCCCACCCACGCGGCCAGCGCCGTAATGGCCATTGAGAGCACGCCCCGATGGTCGAAGCGATAGGCCAACCCGAAAAATAGCCCGGCCGGTAGCACCGTGGTCAGCTTATAGCGCGTGCCAAACAGCTGGTATTGCACCTGTAAATAGCCTTCGAGCACCAGAAAAAGCAGGCAGCTCAGCACCAATAAATAATCGGCCGCGATGCTCGTGCGCGGGGCCTCACCCCAGGTAAAAGGCCCCAAGTGCCGCACGGCGTAAGTAAACGATGCACTCATAGCCAGCGTGATAGCGCCTATTATCACCCCGTGCCCAATACTGTCGATATGCTGATAGATGAGCACGCCCACCCCACCCGCCAGCAGCGTGATGCCCAAGTAAAGCAGCGCCCGCAGCTCGTAGTGCAGCGAAAATGGCCGGGTGCGCTCGTCTTCGGCAATGGCGGCGGCCTGGGCGGGCGGCAGCAGGCCAGCAGTTTCCAACTCGGCCAGCAGGCGGGCAGTAGGTGTGGGCATAAGCAGGATGGCGGAAGCCAAAAGTTGGCTTAAACTTACGCCCTGGCTCCTGCCGCCGCGCCTGCCTGGCCCCAACCGGCTGCTTGCGCTTTCGTACTGCTACCCAATCACCCATTTTAATCAATGGCCGAGCTCCGTATTCAACCTAAAAAGTCTGGCCCTAGTCCGTGGCTGCTGGTGGCCCTGGCAGCGGTGCTGCTGGCTGCCGCCGCGTATTTCTACCTCCGCCCCGACCCGGCCGACGACCCGGCACCCAATCCGGCCACTGTCTCTGCCCCCGCGCCCGCCGATAGCCTGGCCCCCGACAGCCCCGCCGCCGAGGCCCGCGCCACCCCGCCGCCCGACGATTCCATCGAAACCAGCCCGCCGCTGGGCAGCCCGTCGCCCGCCCGCATCCGGCTGCTGGAACTCGCGCCCCAGCTCACGCAGCTCGCCGACCGCGCCGACCTGCGCGACGATGCCACCATCCGCGAGCAGCGCGACAACTTCACCAGCGCCACCTCCCGCCTCGAAGACGGTGACCCAAAAGCCAGCCTGCGCCCTGGCCTGGTAGCCGCCGCCAGCCTGCTGCTGGCCGTGCAGCAAAAAGGCTACCCCAACCTCGAAGCCGAGGCGGCTAATTTGTTGCGCCAAGCTAACCAGCTCTCGGGCCGCGACACCACGCCCGCCGAGCAAGCCCAAAACCACGAGTACCTGACCAAGGTGGCTGACCAGCTCAATATGTTGAGCTATCCCATCAAGGACGTACTGTAAACCTGCTAGTTATGCCCAGCCCCATCCTGCGCCGCCTGCGCGACTTACCCGATTTTGAGATGGCCACCGGCGACCCCGACCCCCGCGGCTGGCCCGTACGCGGCGGCGATGGCCAGGCCTTCGGCATCGTGCAAGAGTTGTTTGTGGACTTGGAAACCCGCCGTGTGCTCTACCTCAATGTGCAGCTCGACCGCGGCCTGCCCGGCGTGCCCACGCCTGCCCCGCACGATGAAACGCAGATTCTGCTGCCGCTGGCGGCTGTCAATCTCGATACTGAAGGCAGCAGCGTGTTCGTCACGGCGCTCAGCCGCAACACTGTAAGTACCTATCCGCCGTTTGTGGATTTTATTTTGCCGACTGAGTTTGAGGAGGTAATGCAGCGGGCGCTGGGCATCTAATTACCTTGAATAAACAAACACGTCCGTCATGCTGAGCTTGTCGAAGCATCTTGGTAGGTTCGTTGGAGTACTATTCGTAACGTAACCGACCAAGATGCTTCGACAAGCTCAGCATGACGGACGTGTTTGTTTAGCTACTATGCTATAGCTAGTTAGCCCGCACCATGTCGGCTACGGCCGTCACCCAATATGGCTCTGAGTTCAGCGAAGGCACTAGCTGCCAGTGCTTACCACCATTTTCTTCAAATAGCTCCTTGAATTCCACCCCTACTTCGATAGTAGTTTCGAGGCAGTCGGCTACGAAGGCGGGCGAGAAAGCCAGCACGTTTTTGATGCCTTTGGCCGGAAATTCTTTGAGCACCTCGTCGGTATAAGGTTGCAGCCACGGGTCGCGCAGGCGGCTTTGCAGGCGGCTCTGGAAGGTCACAGTGTACTGGTCGTCGCGCAGGCCGAGGCCGGCGGCCAGCAGGCGCGACGTGGCAAAGCACTGCGCCCGGTAGCAGTAGCGGTTGTTCTCATTATAGGTGTTGCAGCACTTGCCCAGCTGGCAGTAACCCTTGAAGCTGCCCTTGAGCACGTGCCGCTCAGGTATGCCGTGATAGCTGAACACAAAATGGTCGTAGTCGCCCTTGGCCATTTCGGCCTTGCCGCGCGTCACGAGGCTGGCAATAAAGCCCGGCTCATCGGCAAACGAGCTGATGAAATTGATGCTCGGCACTATCCACCAGTCTTTTACGATATCCATCACCTTCTCCTGCACCGAGCCAGTGCTGGCTGAGGCGTACTGCGGAAACAGCGGCAGCACCACAATCCGGTCTACGGCGGCATCGCGCAGCTCGGCCAGCGCCGTTTCGATGCTGGGCTTCTGGTAGCGCATGCCGAAGGCCACCACGTACTCGTCGCCCAGAATTTGCTGCAAGGCCGCCTTCAGGTCGAGGCCGTGAAAAAGCAGCGGCGAGCCGCGCTCGGCATCCCACAGCTCCTGGTATATTTTGGCCGATTTTGGAGCCCGCAGCGGCACTACCAAGCCCTGAAAAAGCGGGTAGCGCAAGGCGGCCGGCATGTCTACCACGCGGCCATCGGTGAGAAATTCGTTGAGGTAGCGGCGCACGTCGCTGGTCTGCGGCGAGTCGGGCGTGCCGAGGTTTACTAGTAAGACGCCAATGCGGCGGGCGGGGGTAGGCATTATTTCTTTAGAGCTAGTAGCTGCTGACTAGTAGTTGTCAGCTTTTTAAAGGGCTAACAGACGCTTGGCCGGAGCTTTTTAGTAGGAACTGCACGTTTAACCAAAACGGCAGCTTTTAGGCTTCAATCAAACTGCAAAAAAAGCTAATAGCTAGCGGCCAATAGCTAACCGCTCAAAAAAGCCGTACCTTTGCGGGCTCATTTTCAAACCCCTACCTCGCGTGAACCCCGAACCTAAGCCTCACCGTGCCGGCTTCGTCAGCATCATCGGCAAGCCTAACGTGGGCAAGTCGACGCTGATGAACGCCCTCGTGGGCGAACGCCTGAGCATCGTCACGAGCAAAGCCCAGACCACGCGCCACCGCATTCTGGGCATCCTTAATGGCGATGATTTTCAGCTAGTTTATTCCGATACGCCCGGCATCATCCAGCCCAAATACGAGCTGCACAACGCCATGATGGCCTTCGTGTACTCTTCTTTGGAAGATGCCGACGTGATTCTATTTGTCACCGATATCTACGAAAAGCACGACGAAGAGCCCGTAGTTGAGCGCCTGCGCAAAACCACGGACACGCCCATCTACGTGCTGGTCAACAAAATAGACCAGGCCGACCAGGCCGAAGTCGAAGCCAAGCTGGCCTACTGGAAAGAGCAGCTGCCCAACGCCACCGACGTGCTGCCCATCTCGGCGCTCAACGCCTTCGGCACTGAGAAGGTATTGCAGCTGGCCCTCGAAAGCCTGCCCATCCACCCGCCCTACTACCCCAAAGACGAGCTGACCGACAAGCCCGAGCGCTTTTTCGCCGCCGAAATGGTGCGCGAAAAAATATTCAAACTCTATAAAAAGGAGGTACCGTATTCGTGCGAAGTCACCATCGAGGAGTTTAAAGAAGACGACGATATTATCCGCATTCGCGGCGTTATCTACGTCGAGCGCAATAGCCAGAAGGGCATCATCATCGGGGCCAAAGGCGAGGCGCTGAAGAAAGTAGGTACCTGGGCGCGAGAGGAGATGGAGAAGTTTTTCCAGAAAAAAGTGTTTCTGGAGTTGTTTGTGAAAGTCAATGAGAATTGGCGCACGGACACGAAGGCGCTCACCCGCTTTGGGTATCAATAAATATATCTTGTCATTGCGAGGAGGAACGACGAAGCAATCTTTCCTTCACGCTTAGCTAGCGTTAATAAGCGATAAGGAAAGATTGCTTCGTCGTTCCTCCTCGCAATGACAAACTATTAACTACGACCACAATCAACCCTAATCACTCCGGGTACTGCCGCGCCAAGGTCGGGCCGGCGGCTGGAGTCAACACAATGAATACCATTGCTATTGTCGGCCGCCCCAATGTGGGCAAGTCGACCCTTTTTAACCGTTTGGTGGGCCGCCGCCAAGCCATCATGGACAACCAGAGCGGGGTAACCCGCGACCGCCACTACGGCTACGGCGACTGGATTGGCCACAACTTCACCGTGATTGACACGGGCGGCTACGTCCACAATTCGGACGATATTTTCGAAAGCGAAATCAATCGGCAGGTGAAACTAGCCATTGATGAAGCCGACGTTATCATCTTCATGGTAGATGCCGACCAGGGCTTGCACGGCCTCGATGAGGAGTTTGCCGGTATGCTGCGGCGCTACAAGACCAAGAAGCCCATCTATCTGGTTGCTAACAAGGCCGATACCAACCTGCGCGCCCAAGGCTCGGGCGAGTTTTACGCCCTGGGCATGGGCGATACGGAAGTGTTCGCCATCAGCTCGGCCAATGGCTCGGGCACCGGCGAACTGCTGGATGCCGTAGTGAGCCACTTCGACGAAATAGGCGAGGAAGAGCCTAATGCTGGCTTGCCGCGCATCGCCATCCTTGGCCGCCCCAACGTGGGTAAGTCGTCGTTTGCCAACCTGTTGCTGGGCGAAGACCGTAGCATCGTGACCGATATCGCTGGCACCACCCGCGACTCTATCGAGGCGAAATACAGCGCCTTTGGCCACGAGTTTATGCTGGTCGATACAGCCGGCCTGCGCCGCAAAGCGCGGGTAAACGAGGACATCGAATTCTACTCCAACATGCGCTCGCTGCGCGCCATGGAGGCGTCGGACGTGTGCGTGATTCTGCTCGACGCCAGCCGCGGCATCGAGGCCCAGGACGTTGCCATTATTTCCCTGGCTGACAAAAACCGCAAGGGCATCGTTATCCTGGTGAATAAGTGGGACTTAATCGAGGATAAGGAAACGAATACGGCCCGTGATTTTGAAGCCAAAATCATGGAGAAAATTGCGCCCATCGCTTACCCTCCCGTCCTGTTTATCTCGGTGCTGAACAAGCAGCGCGTGCACAAGGCGCTGGAAGTCATCATGGAAGTGTACACCAATAAGCGCAAGAAAATCCCAACTTCGCAGCTCAACGACGTGATGCTGAAGGAGATTGAGAAATACCCGCCGCCCATCCAAAAGGGCAAAATGGTCCGCATCAAATACGCCACCCAGTTGCCCACGCACAACCCGGTGTTTGCCTTCTTCTGCAACCTGCCGCAGTACATCCCCGATTCCTATGCCCGGTATTTGGAAAACCGCATGCGCGAGCATTTTGACTTCAAAGGCGTGCCGATTGGACTGGCCTTCCGCAAAAAATAAAAAAGTTTTTAGTACGGACGGGTTACCTCCACAGTTGCCCGGTATTAAGCCTCGGAAACTTTAAAAACCAATTTCCTCCTTCACCATGAAAAAAGTACTGTTCCTCGCCGTTGCTGCTGTATCGATGTCGCTCGCTTCTTGCGGCGAAAACAAAGTTGCTGAGAAGCAAGCCGACGCAGTAGAAGCCCAAGGCGACGCTACCGCTGCTAAAATGGAAGCTGCTGCTGACACTGCTAAAGCTCAAGCTGGTCAGAAAGCTGACGCTATCGAAGCTGCTGGCGACACCGCTAAGAAAATGTAATTTCCGGCGCTTTCGCGCCGCAAATCAAAAGCCCTTTCCCTCGCGGGAAAGGGCTTTTTTCGTTTTACTGGTGTATCTTTATCCGCCTATTAATGAGATAGCATTTTTAGGATTATTCTACTATTTTATTCTTATTAGATTTTATTGTTATCTACGCTTATGCCTGACTTTACTCCGAGCGTATTGGTAGTGGAAGACAGCCCTACGCAGGCGCGGCTATTGAGTGCCTGCCTGCTGCAACTGGGGCTACCTCTGCTGGGGCCCGCGGCTACGGCAGCCGATGCCCTAGCTCTTTGCACCACGGCGTGGCCAGCGCTGGCCATTATTGACTTGGGCCTGGGCGCTGGCAACGACGGCGTGGCCCTGGCGCAAGACCTGCGGCGCATTGGCCCGCTGCCGCTCATCTTCGTTTCGGCCACCGACGACACGGTGCTGCTGGCCCGCGCCCGCGTCTTACAGCCGCTGGCCATTCTACCTAAGCCATTCACCATCACCAGCTTGCGCCGCATGGTGGAGTTGGCTATCTATGGGCAGGCGCGCACGCCGCTCGATTGGCAAACCAGCCCGACTACCGAGGGAACGGTTTCGCCCTGGCTGTTTGTGCGCGAGCGCGATGTGCTGATGCGCCTGGCCGTAGCCGATATCACCTGCGTGCACACCGAGCAGAAACACGCCGTTATCACGCTGGTATCGGGACGGCGGCACTCGGTGCGCACCCCGCTGGCCGAACTCATGCTGAGCTTGCCCGATACCTTCGTACAGGTGCATCGGTCGTGGCTGGTCAATTTGAACTATGTCGAGTATGTTGACCCGCTGGCGGGCATCATCCGGCTACCGGGCACCTTGGAGGCCCCGCTGGGCCGCACCTACCGCGACGAGCTGCTGCGCCGCCTCACGCTCATTTCTTAAAGCTGCCCAGCTTATCGAAACCCAAAGCCGGCTGTTAGCGGTTTAGGGTATTCGATGGATATTTCCACCCCCGAGGCGGCCGCCGCGCACTTTACCGAGCGGCCCGACGCCGAATTGCTTTACATGGCCCAGCACGCGGGCAGCTACCCGCCCGCCGTGGGGGCCGCCGCCGTGGCCGAGCTGCAACGGCGCGGGCTGGTGCCCGATGGGCCGGCCCCTGCCCCACTCGCCCCGCCGACCGAGGAGCCCCGCGAAACCTGGGGCCAACTGCTGCGGCAATTGGGCATAGGCTTGTTCTGGCCCAGCCCGCCTTACGTGGCGGTGCCGCTACTCATCGACCTCACGGTGCTGGTGTGGCTGGCCATGGTGCTCAGCGGCGTGTCGCCCACTGCGCCTACTGGCCACGAGTTGGTAGGTTGGGGGTCTAATGTGAGCAGCCTCACGCTGCACGGGCAGCCGTGGCGCCTACTCACTAGCCTGTTTGTGCACGGGGGGATTATGCACCTGGCCCTTAATATGTTTAGCCTTTGGCTACTGGGCCTGATGCTGGAGCAGCGTGTGGGGGCGTGGCGGCTACTGACCGTGTACCTGGCCAGCGGGGTAGCGGCCAGCCTGGCCACAGTATGGTACCACGCCAGCGGCATCAACTCGACGGGGGCGAGCGGGGCCATTTTTGGGCTCTACGGCTTTATGCTGGTGCTGCTGCTGAGCAAAAAAATAGTGCTCGACAAGTCAGACCGCCGCGCTATGCTGGGGCTGGTGGTGTACCTGGTTTTGAGCAACTTGATTTCTGGCCTCAGCGGCAATATTGACAATATTGCGCACGTCGGTGGCTTGCTGATGGGGCTGCTGGTGGCGGGGCCGCTGGCAGTTTTTACGATGAAGAAGGAGGAATAAGAAACGACAATGCGGCGTGGCCGTTGTTACGCTCTCAGTAGTTATTCCCACTTCGAAGCTGTTAAAAAACGTATTTTTTAACAGCTTCCCACTTCTTCCTCCAAAACATGCTTGCGCTCCAACAAGATGCCGTCAATCAGCCCGCCGTGGCGCGGGATATCACCACCCCTGCTCCCGCTGCGGGCGAGGTGCTAATAAAGCTGCACGCCGCCGCCCTCAACCACCGCGACGTCTGGATTCAGAAGGGCCAGTACGCGGGCCTGAAGCTGCCCTGCACCCTCGGGGCCGATGGCAGCGGCGAACTAGCGACGCTAGGCGCCGGCGTAACTGACCTAGCGGTGGGCGCGCCCGTCATCATTTACCCCGGCGTGGAGTGGGGCGATAACCAGCAGGTGCAGGGCCGCGATTTTCGGGTGCTGGGCATGCCCGACCCCGGCGTATTTGCCGAGTACCATGTGGCCCCGGTAGCCTACGTGCGCCCCCGCCCGGCCCACCTCGACTGGGCGCAGGCGGCCGCGCTGCCGCTGGCGGGCCTTACGGCTTATCGGGCAGCGTTTGTGCGGGCGCAGCTGCAGCCCGGCGAGCGGGTGCTCATTACGGGCATTGGCGGGGGCGTGGCCCTCACGGCGGCGCAGTTTTGCGTGGCGGCCGGGGCTGAGGTGTGGGTCACGTCGGGCGATGATGAGAAGCTGGCGCGAGTGCTGGCGCTGCCCATCGGCCTGCGCGGCGGCATCAATTACAAGCAGGAAAAGTGGGTTAAAGAACTGACCCAGCGAGCTGGTGGCAAGTTCGATGTCATCATTGATAGCGCGGCCGGGGAGGCGTTTGGGGCGCTGCTCGATGCAGCTGCGCCGGGCGGGCGCATCGTGTTCTACGGCGGCACGCTGGGGGTCATTCCGCAGATACCGCCCGCCAAAGTATTCTGGCAGCAGCTCAGTATCCTGGGCTCTTCGATGGGCAGCTTGCAGGACTTCGACGCAATGCTAGCGCTGGTGAACGAGCATAAGATTGTGCCGGTGGTGGACAAGCACTTTCCGCTGGCCGAAGGTGAGGCGGCGCTGAAATACCTGGCAGCCGGGCAGCAATTGGGTAAGGTAGTGCTGGATATCGCGTAAAAAAACGCTCGTCATGCAGCGCGCAGCGAAGCATAACGGACGTAAAAAAGCGCCCGCAACTCAACGTTGCGGGCGCTTTTCATTAAAAGCAGCATCAACCCTTATTTCTTCCGGTATCCGGCATTCAAGTAAGCCAATACGGGCGCGGTGATGTCCAGGCCTTTCTCGCCGTAGGCGATGGTGCCGCTGGGGGCGGCAATTAGTATCATCTTGTAGCCGTGCGACTTGCCGTAGGCTTCCACTTTTTTATTCACGCTTTCGAGCACGGTCTGGGTCAGCTTGGCTTCGGCCTCCTGGGCCTGAGCCTGAATTTTTTGCTGCTCTACGGCACCTTGCTGCTGCTGGGCCTGGAGCTTCTGCTCGGCGGCGGCGCGCTGCTCGGCGGTGAGCGAGGCAGCGGTTTTCTGGTACTGCTCCACGGCGCTCTGGAAGCTGCCAATGAGGGCTTTATTTTGCTGCTCCCAGCCTTTGGCCTTGGCCTCGAATGCCTTGCGGGCGTCTTTCATACCCTGGTAGCCATCGAGCATCTTGCCCGACTCGACGTACACGATAGCACCGGCTGCGGGCGCCGGGCCAGCGGGCACCGCCGCTACGGGGGCCGCAGCTTCGGGAGCGGCCGTTTCTTCGGTGGGCACGGCGGTAGCGGTGGTGTCAGTGCCGGTCGGAGTTGGGGCTTCGGTGGTGGCTACCGGAGTGGCGGCAACCGCGGCAGTAGCCGAGCGCTGGTTGAAATGCAGAAAATACAGCACGGCCACTGCAATGAGCAGCACCGCATTAAAAGCTAGTTGGGCAGGGTTTTTCATAGTAACAAAGGTAAGGAGGCCAAGGAGTGAGTTGGTGAATGAGCGAATGAGTGAATGTTTTGGGCTTCGTTTGCCAACTCACTCATTCACTCATTCACCAACTCACTTCTTGCCTTACACTGGCACGGCCAAATGCAGCAGGGCGTCGCCCTGGTTTACTACCGGCATGTAGTTGAAGCCGATGACGTAGCCGCTCATGGGCGACTCCAGCCGCACCGATTGCAAGCCGTAGGGGTCAGATACCGAACCATATACCTGGCCCTTTTCCACAAAATCGCCTAGCTTCACCATGGCCCGAAACAGCCCGGCGTAGCGCGCCCGCAGCCAGCGGTGGCGGTGGCACACAATGCTGGGCCGCGCTGGAGCCGGGGCCTCAGTGGCACTCATACCCAAGTGGTGCAGCACCCGCAGCGTGCCCGCAATGGCCTCCTCAATGCCTGGCTCATCGAGGCGCAGGCTCTCGCCGGTTTCGTACACGATAATGGACTTGCCCAGCGCGTGGGCGGTGGCCCGCAGCGAGCCCGACCGCAGCCGGGCGTGCAGCGTAAAGGGCGCGGCAAAGGCTTCGGCCAGGGCGTCGGTAGTGTCGTCTTCGCCCAATACGCAGCGCAATTGCGGGTAGTTGGCGCGGGCCGCACCGCCCGTGTGAAAGTCGATGCCGCAGTCCACGAGCGGCATTATTTCGCGCATAAAGCGGTGGGCTACGCGGCTGGCCACCGAGCCGCGCGGGTGGCCCGGAAACGAGCGGTTAACATCTTTGCCATCGGGCACCTCGCGGCTAAAATTCAGGAAGCCATAGATGTTAAGAATCGGAATGGCAATGATGGTGCCCCGTGCGGGCTGGAGCAGATTGCGCCGCAGCAGCCGCCGAATGGTTTCGATGCCATTCACCTCATCGCCGTGCATGCCGGCCATCAGCAGCAGCACGGGGCCGGGCTCCTGCGCCCTGATTACGTGCACCGGCACGTCGATTACCGCGCCCGAGGGCAGCTTCGAAATGACGAGCCGCGTGAGCACCCGCTCGCCCGGCTTGATGGCTAAATCATTGAGATATAACAGGTCGTCGGTCGGCATAGCGGAGGCGGCAGGCAGGGATTCAAGCAAAGTCAGGTCGCGCTTCAAGAATCTGGCCAACTGCAGCGCCTTACTGGGCTTACGGCAAGCTAAAGCTTACCGCACAAGGCTAATCGGCGGCCGAGTCGGGGGCCGATTTCTGGGTTTTGGCTTTGCGCTTGCGCTCGGCCAGCGCCGCCGTGTAGTCGATGATGCGGCCGGCAATGTCGAGGCCGGTGGCTTTCTCGATGCCTTCGAGGCCCGGCGACGAGTTGACTTCCAGCACCAGCGGGCCGCGCTTGCTTTGCAGCATATCTACGCCCGCTATGCCCAGGCCCAAGGCCTTGGTAGCCAGCAGGGCCGCAGCTTTTTCGGCCCGGCTCAACTTCACCAACGTGCCCACGCCGCCGCGGTGCAGGTTCGAGCGAAACTCGCCTTCCTTGCCTTGGCGGCGCATGGCGCCCACTACTTCGCCATTCACCACGAAGGCGCGCACGTCGGCCCCTTTGGCTTCGGCAATAAACTCCTGCACCAAGATGCGGGCCTTAAGATTGTGGAAGGCTTCGATAACCGATTGGGCAGCTTTAGCGCTTTCGGCCAGCACCACGCCCAGGCCCTGTGTGCCTTCCAGGAGCTTGATAATAACCGGTGCGCCGCCTACGTGCTCGATGAGGGCAGGCACGTCATTAGTGAAGTTGGCGAAGGCCGTTTTGGGCATGCCCACGCCGGCGCGGCTCAGTATCTGGGTCGAGCGGAGCTTATCGCGCGAGCGGATAATGGCCTGGCTGTCAACGGCCGTGCGCACTTTCATCATCTCAAACTGCCGCACCACGGCCGTGCCATAGAACGTGACCGACGCCCCGATGCGCGGAATAATGGCATCGGGCCGGGCCAGTGGCTGGCCCTGGTAAATGATGTCGGGCTGGCCCTGCTCCAGCACCAGGTTGCACTGCAAATGGTCGATAACCTGGGCCACGTGGCCGCGCTCTTGCGCCGCCGCCACCAGCCGCTGCGTGGAGTACGATTTGGGCTCCCGCGAAAGAATAGCCAGGTTCATAAAATTACCTATCGCCACTAAGTTGAATGGACTGAAACAGCGATTTTCTACCGGCCGGGTGGCCACCGCACTCCTGTTTCAGCTGCTGATTTTTTCTGAATTTTGCGTTTATACCTACCAAGCTACGGCTAAACCGGGCCACCGGGCCCAGGTTTGCCGAGCTGCTGGCGGGCAGCGGCCCGGCGCTCAGCCTTATACGATAAATCGCGCCGCGCCACATCGACCACGAAGCGACCCTGACGCAGCAGCGTGCGCCCCAGCAGCACGGGGTGGCGTAGGTCGGAGCGGTCGGCCAAGGAAAACTCGGCCGTGAAGTCTTGGCCGTAGAGGCGCACCGTGGTGGTAATGACGAAGCGGGCCTGCACCTCGCCGTTGGAGGAGCGGATGTCGCGCCGGTCGAACTCGCGGAAGGCCAGCGGGCGGCCGTCGGTGGCGGGGTGCTCGGGGTCGAGCAGGCGCACGTGCAGCACGGGCTGGCCGGTGGCGGGGTCGGGCGCAAGGTGCACCTCATCGCAGTGGATGGCACTGGTGTAGGCCCCGGTATCGACCTTGGCCTCGACGCCGCGCAGAGCCAGCGCGGGCAGGTCGATGAGCTCGTGGCGGCCGAGCAGGCGCTTTTTTTTGGGCTTCAGCACAGGGCAGGTAATGAACTGATGAGCATTGTCATTGCGAGGAGGAACGACGAAGCAACCTTTCCTCCACGGTCGCAGACGCAAGAATACGTCCGGTACGTGTAAAGGAAGGGTTGCTTCGTCGTTCCTCCTCGCAATGACAGCTTTTTGGCCTTGCGAAGCGCTTGTATTTAATACTGCTGCTGGTTCAGCAGGCGCTCATATTCGCGCTGGGTGCGCTGGCCGCGGTTGAGGTTGCTGTAGGCAGCAAAGCCTTGCATTGCCAGCCCGATGCCCCAGAACACCGACGTCCAGATGGGCCAGGGCAGCTCGCTGTGGTGCCGCTCGAGGGGCCAGGTCGTGATGGCCCACAGCGCCCACAGCCCGGCATTGACAAGGGCGTACACTACCAAATGGCCCTGAAACTTGGTGCGGGCTTTGGCAATCTGCCACAGGCGCTGGTCGCGGGTGGCATCGGCGGTGGTGGCGGAGGCGGGGCGGAGGGGCTGCATGGCGAAGGCGGGTTAGTGGTGGTTGGAAGTGATGGTCAAATGTAGAAATTCGCCCTACCCCTTCGCAACTCGCCTTTGCCGAAGCAGCAATGGGCACGCCCGAAGCTGCCCAAACGCCGACCGAAGCGTCGCGTACAACCACCCAATTACCTTGCTTTTTAATTTATGCCCACCGCCTCTACTTCCCGCCTGCGCATCGTGCAGGGCGATATCACCAAGCTCGAAACTACGGCCATCGTCAATGCGGCCAACTCTTCGCTGCTGGGCGGCGGTGGGGTCGATGGGGCCATTCACCGCGCAGGCGGCCCGCAGATTTTGGAAGAATGCCGAGCGATACGTGCCCGGCAGGGCAAGTGCAAAACCGGCGAGGCCGTTGTCACCAGCGGGGGTCGGCTGCCTGCGGCCTACGTCATTCATACCGTGGGCCCGGTTTGGAATGGCGGGCACAAAGGCGAACCGGAATTGCTGGCCAATTGCTACCGCAACAGTTTGAAAATCGCCCTTGATAAGCAGTTGGCGGCGGTGGCCTTTCCGGGCATCAGCACCGGCATTTATGGTTATCCCAAGCAAGCCGCCGCGGCCATTGCCGTGCACGAGGTGCAGCGGTGGCTAGCGGCGCACGAGTGGCCGCAAGAAGTTGTGCTAGTAGCGTTTGATGACGAAACCAAGCGGCTATACGAGCAGGAAGTTGCGCGGGCTTTGTAGTCCGCGTCCACAAGTGCGTGACCAGCCGGACGCGGACTACAAAGTCCGCGCAACTGCTACGCTGCTACGCCGATGCCCTCTACGCGCTCGGCCACCTGGCGCATCAGCCACAGTGGGGTGCTGGTAGCGCCACAAATGCCGACCGAGGTGGCATTGGCAAGCCACTCGCTCTGGATTTCGCTCTCGTTTTCGATAAAGTAGCTGCGTGGGTTCACGGCGTTCACTACCGAAAACAACGCTTTGCCATTGGAGCTTTTGCGCCCGCTCACAAACAGAATTACGTCGTGCTCTAGGGCAAATTTGCCGAGCTGGGGCTCGCGGTTGCTTACCTGGCGGCAAATGCTGTCGTTGGCATCGAAGCTCTCCAATTCGCCACCCGCCGCCGCAATGCGGGCTTCGATGAGCGCCTTCATCTTGTAGAAGCCGGCCGTGCTTTTGGTAGTTTGGCTGAAGAGCGTGACGGGCCGCGTAAAGTCAACCTGGTCGAGGTCAGCTTCGTGCATCACAATGATGGCTTGGTTGCGCGTTTGGCCGGCGAGGCCGATAACCTCGGCGTGGCCGGGCTGGCCATAGAGCACAATCTGGCCGTTCTCACGGGTCGTGATGTCGAACGCGTGCTTCACCCGGTTTTGGAGCTTGAGCACCACCGGGCAGCTGGCGTCGATAAGCTCCAGGTTGTTTTGCAGGGCCAGCTGGTAGGTTTCGGGCGGCTCGCCGTGCGCCCGAATGAGCACCTTGCAGTCGTGCAGGGTACCAAGCTGCTCGCGGTCAATCACGCGCAGGCCCTGCTTGTTGAGGCGCTCCACCTCCATGCGGTTGTGCACGATATCGCCGAGGCAATAGAGCGTTTCGGCGCCGCTATTTAACTCATCTTCTGCCATCTGAATGGCAAACTCGACGCCGAAGCAATAGCCGGAATTTTTATCGATGGTAACCTGCATGGTAGCTAGATAACAGCCCGGCGGATTGCTGGGTTCGAAAAGGCAAAGGTACGCAAGCAGTAATGGCTATGTAGCATAGCCGCTGGCCTGCTGAGCATGGGCTCAGGCCGCCCTGCCAAAACCTATGCCACACTTGCCCGACCTTTGCTGGCCCGCGCCCGGCCATGCTGTTCAATTCGCTCCACTTTCTCGTCTTTTTCCCGCTGGTAGTGGGGCTGTATTACGCCCTGCCGCCGCGCTGGCGGGCGCCGCTGCTGCTCGTCAGCAGTTACTATTTCTACTTTAGCTGGCGGCCGATTTACACGCTTTTACTATTGGCTACCACGCTGTTAGATTATTACAGTGGCGTGCGCATGAGCCGTTTGGGCACCAAGGCGCAGCGCCGCCCCTGGCTCTATCTCAGCCTGGCCAGCAACCTAGGCACGCTGTTTATTTTCAAATACTTCAACTTCTTCCGCGAAACGGCGGGCACCCTTGCGGCCACCTTACACCTACCCTATGCCGTGCCCGTGCTAGAGCTGGTGCTGCCGGTGGGTGTGTCGTTTTACACCTTTCAATCGGTGGCTTACATCGTGGATGTATACCAGGGTAAGCTGGAGGCCGAGCAGAATTTGGGGCGCTTTGCGCTGTTCGTGGCATTTTGGCCGCAGCTAGTGGCTGGCCCCATCGAGCGGGGCGGGCAGATGCTGCCGCAGCTGCGCCAAACCCACGCGTTTGACTACGATAACGTGGCCAGCGGGCTGCGGCTCATGGCGTGGGGCATGTTCAAAAAAGTGGTGATTGCCGACCGGCTGGCCCTGCTGGCTAACCCGGTTTTTGACCACCCACGCCGCTTCGACAGCCTAGCGCTGGTGCTGGCAGTGGCCGCATTTACGGGGCAGATTTACGCCGATTTTTCAGGCTACACCGACCTGGCGCGGGGCTCGGCGCGGGTGCTGGGCTACCGGCTGGTGCTCAATTTTCGGCAGCCCTACCTGGCTACTTCGGTGGGCGATTTTTGGCGGCGCTGGCATATGTCACTCTCCAACTGGTTTAGAGACTACGTGTACATTCCGCTGGGAGGCAGCCGGCGCAGCCCGGCCCGCAACTATGGCAATGTGCTGGTTGTATTTTTGCTAAGTGGCCTCTGGCACGGTGCCAGCTGGACGTTTGTGGTGTGGGGCGCACTACATGGCCTCTACCTTGTGGCCGAAAATTGGTCGGCCTCGCTCCGCGCCCGGCTGGCGCAGGCTAGCGGGCTAGCCGCCCGGCCGCGCCTGCACCGGGCGCTGGGCACGGCCGCCACGCTGGCGCTGGTAGCCTACGCCTGGATATTCTTCCGCGCCAACTCGCTGCCCGATGCCTTCTACATCAGCACGCATTTATTTCAAGGCTGGGGCCAGCTGCATACCGCGCAGCTGCAAGGGCTGCTAGCGGGGCTGGGCCGCCATTTTGTGGCCGAATTGCTGGTAGCGGCCGGGGCCGGGGCGCTGCTGGCCGCCGCCGACTACCGCGCCGAGCGCGGCCCGGTGGCGGCGTGGCTGGCGCGGTGGCCCGCGCCGGTGCGCTGGGCCGGCTATTTGGGGCTGCTGCTGGCGATGCTGTATTTCGGCATCTTTGGGAGCAGCCAGTTTATTTATTTTCAATTTTAAGGCGCTTTAGCCATGCAAAAACTGCTATTGCGCCTAACGCTGTTGCTGGGAGTGGCCGGGCTGCTGGGCAGCCTGGGCCTCTGGGTGGGGTTGCGGCGCGGCTATATCGATGCGTTTTATGCGCGCTTTATAAGCCCGCCAGCGGGTTCGTTGGTGCTGGGCACCTCGCGGGCGGCGCAGGGCATCAAGCCCGGTGTGCTGGCGGCGCGACTGGGCAGCAAGGGCTACGCGGGGCCGTGGCTCAACTACGCGTTCACGCTGGCCGAGTCGCCGTATGGGCCGGGGTATCTGAGCAGCATTCAGCGCAAACTTGCGCCGGGTATTACGCACGGGCTGTTTGTGCTGGCCGTAGACCCGTGGTCGCTGTCGCTGCCGAAGGAGGTAGAACGCAACGCAATTCCACATTCAACTAAGTTGTCTTCATCCAGCTTTGGAAACCTCTTAAATTACCCCGAAGCAAAGTCCATGGTCAGCCAGTTGGCCAACGTTAGCCAGAATCCTAACCTCGATTACTTGGCTCATTACCTGCATAAGCCCTTCTACCAACTACTGTTAAACACCGATACAGCCCACGTTGTCGAGCGCCTGCACCCCGATGGCTGGCTTGAAATAGCCTTGCCGCCACCCAGCGCCGATGCTGCCTTGCTGCGCCGCCGCACCGCCGAAAAACTGGCTACGTATCGCCAACTGGCGGCTACCAACTCTTTTGCCAAAGCTCGCTATGCCAGCTTATGGCAAACCATCTCATTTTTGCAAAAGCATGGCCAAGTGGTGCTGGTGCGCATACCTACCGGGCCTAAAATGGCCGCCCTTGAGCAACACTACCAACCCGATTTTGACCAGCAGCTACAAGAGTTAGCTAATTTTCAGCACGTACCCTACCTCAACTACCTCGACCAGCCCTACCCCACCAACGACGGCAACCACATCACGCGCCAAGCGGCCGAGCAGTTCAGCCAGCGGCTGGCGGCGGATATTGCGCAGCTGAGTCACTAGTTTTTCACCGCGGAAGGCGCGGAAGCTGCTTAGTCGTTGCCGATGCGCTCGTTTACCTTGTGGGCGTAGGCGGCGAAGAGGGCCGACGACACATTATCAAGCACAAAATCGACCTGTTCGGTGATGGTGATGTGCGTGGTGTCGAGCAGCACGGCATCGTGGGCGCGGCGCAGGGGGCTTTCGGCGCGGGTCGAGTCGATGTGGTCGCGCTTGCGCAGGTTTTCGATAATCTCGTCGAGGGGCACGATTTCGCCTTTGGCAGCCAGCTCTTCCTGGCGGCGCTGGGCGCGAATGGTCACGTCGGCGGTCATAAAAATCTTAACCTCGGCATCGGGGAAAACGGTGGTGCCGATGTCGCGGCCATCCATCACCACGCCGCGCTTGCGGCCCATGCGCTGCTGCTGGGCCACCATGGCGTGGCGCACCTGGGCGATTACCGACACTTCGCTCACAGAGTTGGAAATCCGCATCTGGCGAATATCATCCTCGCGAATGTGGTCGTTTAAACACAATTCGTTGCGCCCGGTGCGGCGGTTGCGCTTGAAACTGATGTGGATATCATCGCGCAAGGCCTGCTCGATACGCGGCATATCGCCGAAGGCAATATCGTTTTCGAGCAGGTAGAGCGTTACGCCCCGGTACATGGCCCCGGTATCGAGGTAGGCGTAGTGGAGAGCGGCGGCAACGGCTTTAGCAGTAGTGCTTTTGCCACACGAGGAGTAGCCGTCAATGGCAATAACGAGGTTTTTCATAAACGCGCGAAAGTGGCCATTGGCCCCGCAAGATTACGAAATCTTGGCCTTATGCGCCGCGCCCTTGCCCGCTAGCCGCCACGGCACCGAGGCAAAAAAAGCCGCTACCGAGGCCGTAGCGCCCTTATCCAGCTGCTCTTTAACCAGAAAAAATGGGTTAAAAAAAAGCTGACCGCCAATGCCTACGCCCGTGGTACCGTCGGGCCCGGCGGCCCATTCGCCGTGGTAGGTACGCACCAGGCACTCGCCCAGGTAGCAGCCCACGGCCGTGATAAAGCCCTCGCGCTCGTCGGGGGCCAGGCCGTGGCGCTGGCTGTCGATGAGGTGGCTGAGGTGGGGCACCGCCTCGCCGCCGTAGCCGGGTAGCCCCAGCTGCTGGCGCACCTCTTCGGCAGTGGTGGTAAGGGCAAGGGCCTGGGGCGACTGGTCGGGCATAAGCTTAAAGGTAAGTACTGGGGTGAGCGAGCAGCTTTACTTGCCGGTGGCGGAAATGCCCGCCCGGCAATCTAGGTATCGCCGCGCAATGGATACAATGTCGCCGGGCCCAAAGGTGCCATCGGTGATGCCCGCCACCAGCGCCGGGCAGCCGCTGACGAGGGGTAGCAGCAGCTTTTTAAACTCGGCTTTGCGCGTGGGCAGCAAATCGAGCGGCAGTTGGGGCAGTTGCAGCAGATATTCGTCGGCGGTGCCTAGCAGCCGCCACACCTGCACTCCCTGCTGGTTGATGAGCCCTTCGGCAAAGTCGGAGCCATTGACCAACTCGACGGGCAGCGTGCGCACGGCTCGAAACGTATCCTGCTCTATTTCAAACTGATTGACTTGCATAGCCAGCAGTCGCAGAGTTTTCTTTTCGCCCTTCACTACCAGCTTCAACCCATTGAAAGATAGGTCGAGGGCTGGGTGCCAACTGCCGTCGGGTAGCTGGTAGCTGCCGCTACCCTGGCGGGCATCTGGGTTAGTGCCCTGCCACATCGGCATGGTAGACCAATTGCTATTGGGGACGGGCGGGGTGTAGCGCGGCATGGGGGGCATCATCTGGCCGTGGCCGGTGCGCGCCAGTAGCAGCAGGCCGCACAGTAGCTGGAGTATGTTTTTAAGCATAAGCAGCCACAAAGATGCACCACCGGCCACACCACCTACTTAAGGCAAGCGCGCACCATCCATATCCATTACCTATCTGACACCCAAGTGAAAGCTTACGCTACCCTTAGTGCCCGCAGGGGCAGGGCGTAGTTTTGCCGGCGTGGTGCTTGTACCAGCGCGTTTTTTGCTGAAGCGAGCCGTGGCGGGCGCAGCCGCTGGCGGTGCTCAGCACGGCGGCCAGCAGCAGCCCGGCGAGCAAACGAGAGTTAATGAATAGCTTCACGGCACGAATATTTTTTATAAAAGTAATTTCCTCGGGTTAAGTTGCCTAACGCTGGCACTCGGGCAGTTAGTTTATTCAGCATCAAATGGCTACTGATTTTTCGCTTTCCGTCAATCTGGTTGATATTCCCGGGCGCATTATTTATCCGGCCACATTGCGGGTAATCGAGGGGCGCGTGGCGGCCATCGAGGCAGTGCCGGGCGCTACCGGCCCCGATGCGGCCCTGCCCTACGCCCTGCCGGGCTTTGTCGATGCGCACGTGCACGTCGAGAGCTCTTTGCTGGTACCCAGCGAGTTTGCGCGACTGGCGCTGCCGCACGGCACGGTAGCCACCGTGAGCGACCCGCACGAAATCGGCAACGTGCTGGGCGTGGCCGGCGTGCAGTACATGCTGGACAATGCGGCCACCGTGCCATTCAAGTTTTGCTTTGGCGCGCCGAGCTGCGTGCCGGCCACGCCCTTTGAAACGGCGGGGGCCGAGATTACGGCCGCCGACATCGAGCAGCTGTTCCAAAACCCCAAAATCGGCTACCTGGCCGAGATGATGAACTGGCCCGGCGTGCTCAACCGCGACCCCATGGTGATGGACAAAATCGACTTGGCCCTGCGCTACGGCCGCCCCGTGGATGGCCACGCCCCCGGCCTGCGCGGCGAAGATGCCGAGCGCTACGCTAGCGCCGGCATCGCTACCGACCACGAGTGCTTCACCGCCGACGAGGCCCGCGACAAGCTGGCCGCCGACATGAAAATCCTCATTCGCGAGGGCTCGGCGGCGCGCAACTTCGATGCCCTCATCGAGCTGCTGCCGCGCTACTACGACTGCCTCATGTTCTGCTCCGACGACAAGCACCCCGATACGCTGCTGCTGGGCCACATCAACCAGTTGGTGCAGCGAGCCGTGGCGCTGGGCTACAGCGTGTTTGAAGTACTGCAAGTAGCCTGCCTGAACCCCGTGACGCACTACAAGCTGCCCGTGGGCCAGCTGCGCCCCGGCGATGCGGCCGACTTTATTGTGGTTGATAACCTGACCGACTTCACGGTGCAGCAAACCTACCTCGACGGTGAGCTGGTGGCCGAAAACGGCCAGTGCCTGGTACCCGCCGCCCCGGTATCGGTGCTCAATAACTTCCACGCCCAGCCGGTGCAGGCCGCCCAGCTTGCCCTGGCCGCCCCGGCCGATGCGGCGCTCACGCCCGTTATCGAGTGCTTTGATGGCCAGCTTATTACCAGCCGGCGCAATCTAACTCTGCCCCTAATCAGCGGCCAGCTCCAGCCCGACCTGGAGCAGGATATTCTCAAGCTGGCCGTGCTCAATCGCTATGCGCCCGGCGTGCCGCCCGCCGTGGCCTTCATCAAAGGCTTTGGCCTGAAAGCTGGCGCGCTGGCCAGCAGCGTGGGCCACGACTCGCACAATATCACGGCCGTGGGCGTGGATGACGAAAGTCTGGCCCGCGCCATAAACCTGGTAGTGGCGGCCCAGGGCGGCCTGGCCGCCGTGGGTCCCGACGGGGCCGAGCTGGTGCTGCCGCTGCCCGTAGCCGGCCTCATGTCCGACCAGCCGGGGCCCGAGGTGGCAGCGGCTTATTCCAAGCTCGATGATTTTGCCAAAACGAACCTGGGCTCGGGGCTGCAAGCGCCGTTTATGACGCTGTCGTTCATGGCCCTGCTGGTTATTCCGAGTCTGAAGCTGAGCGACAAAGGATTGTTTGATGGGGATAAATTTGAGTTTGTGGGGTAGTTTCTCGCCGCTCGTGGTACCTCGCCCCCTAGCCCCCTCTCCTTGGGGAGAGGAGGAACTAGCTCTAGTTTTAGACCTAGCTACTTATCCAGTTTTTAGAGTTAGAAGCTAGTTCCCCCTCTCCCCAAGGAGAGGGGGCTAGGGGGTGAGGTTAGCCGGTGGCGAGCGCGAGTCGCACAATAAAAAGCCCGATTGGCTGCATAATGCAGCCAATCGGGCTTCTATTCTAAATCGCCTGCCCTATTTGGCCGGCACGGCATTCAAATCCGTATCAAAGCGCTTGGCGAGCAGACGCTGGAGCTTTTCTTCCGTCAGGGGCTTGGTGAGGTATTCTACGTTGGGGTACTGGGCCACGCGGGCCGTGTCGGCGGCGTGCATCGAGGTCGTGAGCACGGCCACCACAGTGCGCTCCTGCACAGCCGCGGGCAGCTGGTTGTACTGCTCCAGAAACTCGAAGCCGCTCATGCCGGGCATCTTCAAATCCACAAAAACCAGGTCTACGGTGGGCTCAGCGGTGGCTTGCGCGTCGCTCCAGAGGAAGCGGTAGGCTTCTTCGGCGCGCGAAAACGTGCTCACCTTGCCAGCCAGGGCCAGGCGGCCCAGCAGGCGGTTGTTAAGGAAACTCGTTGTTTCGTTATCGTCCACCAGCACAATATGGTTAAGCACCTCCATAGTAATTTTTTAGTCTTTGAAATTTTCTAATCTTCCTACGAAGTTACCACGGCGGGCCGGCTTTGTCCTACCCGGCTGGCATCTTTATTTTAGAGCCAGCCCTGGGCCCGCATCCAGTCATCGTTATAGATTTTGCCCAGGTAGCGAGTGCCGTGGTCAGGCAGCACAATTACCATCGTATCGGCCTCGGTGAGGTGTTCGCGGGCATATTCCAACGCCCCGAATACGGCCGAGCCGCAGCTCCAGCCCACAAACAGGCCTTCCTCGCGGGCCAGGCGGCGGGTCATCAGCGCGCCATCCTTATCAGTTACCTTGATGAACTGGTCGATAACGCTGAAGTCCACGTTTTTAGGCAGAATGTCTTCGCCAATACCTTCCGTTTTGTAAGGATATATTTCGTTTTGGTCGAAAATACCGGTTTCTTTATATTTTTTAAAGACAGAGCCATACGTATCGATGCCCAGCGTAAATACTTCCGGCTTTTGCTCCTTCACATACTTGCTGATGCCGCAAATGGTGCCGCCCGTGCCCACGCCGGCCGCCAAGTGCGTGATTTTGCCCTCGGTGCCGGTCCAGACTTCGGGGCCGGTAGTAGCGTAGTGCGCCGCCGCGTTGGACGTGTTATCGTACTGGTTGGGGTAAAACGAGTTGGGCGTTTCCTGGTTGAGGCGGCGGGCTACCGAGTAGTAGCTGCGCGGGTCGTCGGGGGCCACATCGACGGGGCACACTACTACTTCGGCTCCCACGGCGCGCAGGATGTCCTGCTTTTCCTTGCTCTGCTTATCGCTCATCACGAAGATGGTTTTGTAGCCTTTCGCAATGGCCGTGAGGGCAAGGCCCATGCCGGTGTTGCCGCTGGTCCCCTCGATGATAGTGCCACCGGGCTTGAGCAGGCCGGCCACCTCAGCGTCTTCTATCATGCGCAGGGCCATGCGGTCCTTCACCGAGTTGCCGGGGTTAAAGTATTCTACTTTAGCGAGTATAGTGCCTTTGATACCTTCGGTCACTTTTTGCAGCTTGACGAGCGGCGTGTTGCCGAGGGTTTCGATAATGTGATTGAAATACATATGGAGAAGGTGGGAGGGGAAATGAAGCGGCGATTGAATTGCAAAGGTAGGCAGGGGCCTTAGGTGCGGGCGGCGGCAAACTAACGTGCGCAGAATGCCCGGCCCGGCCCTACTTTTGCCCCAATTCATTCCTCCCAACAAGTCAGCCGCCCATGAGCGTTCTCGTCAATAAAGATTCCAAGGTCATCGTGCAGGGCTTCACCGGCTCCGAAGGCTCGTTCCACGCGCAGCAAATGATGGATTACGGCACCCAGGTAGTGGGTGGCGTGACGCCCGGCAAGGGTGGCACCGAGCACCTCGGCCGCCCGGTATTCAATACCGTAGCCGATGCCGTAGCTGCCACGCAGGCCGATACCAGCATCATTTTCGTGCCCCCGGCGTTCGCCGCCGACGCGATTCTGGAAGCTGCGCAAGCTGGCATCAAGGTTATCGTGACCATCACGGAAGGCATCCCCACCAAGGACATGATTGCCGTGAAGCACTACCTCAAGGACCGCCCCGGCATCACGATGATTGGGCCGAACTGCCCCGGCGTTATCACGGCCGGCGAGTGCAAAGTGGGCATCATGCCCGGCTTTATCTTCACCAAAGGCCGCGTAGGCATCGTGTCAAAATCGGGCACGCTGACCTACGAAGCGGTTGACCAGCTCACAAAAGCCGGCCTGGGCCAGACCACGGCCATCGGCATCGGCGGCGACCCCATCATTGGCACCACCACCAAGCAGGCGGTAGAGCTCTTGATGAACGACCCCGAAACCGAGGGCATCGTGATGATAGGCGAAATCGGCGGCGGCATGGAAGCCGAAGCTGCCCGCTGGATTAAGGAAACCGGCAACAAGAAGCCCGTCGTGGGCTTCATCGCCGGCCAAACCGCGCCTCCCGGCCGCCGCATGGGCCACGCCGGTGCCATCGTGGGCGGTGCCGACGACACGGCCGCTGCCAAAATGGCCATCATGCGCGAGTGTGGCATTTTCGTCGTGGATTCGCCCGCCGAGATTGGCGATACCATGCTGAAAGCGCTGAGCGGTAAGTAATCATTTCTTGCTCTTCAAAAAAGAAGCCGTTGCCTAGTCAGGCAACGGCTTCTTTTTTGGGGCTGGGTCAACGTTAATGAGCCAGTAGCCCGGGCCGATACACTACGCCGAGGCTAGCCAGAAAAGCCGGGAGCAAATTGCGGTTGGCGTGGTAGTAGCGGGCATGGTCTGTGTAAGGCACTTGGCTGTCATCCTGCCTGGGCGTACTGGCCGCCGATAAGCCGGCGGTACTCACCAGCTGCCAGCGCTGAGCACTCTCCAAGTTCAGGCGCCAAGAAAAAGCCAGCTCGTGGCGCGTCATGTTCGCCAGCGGCAACGGCCCGTACTTGGCATCAACCAAGTAGTTGAAATGCACCTGCGTTAGTCGGTAGTTTAGGCTGAGGGCATTTCTTCTCCAAATACGCGCAAAACCTACCTGCCCAAAATATTTGGCATATCGCGCCTCGTATTCGCTATAGACTCCGGGGCCGAAAATACCCAAATCGACATAGCCCCGGTGACAATAGGCATGGCCGAAACCGCCCAAGCCACTCAGCAGCCAATGCTGACCCAGCCGCTGGTAGAGGCCCGCTCCTACTTCATATTGAATCGTGGTCAGAAAGCGCTGGTCACCGAGGCGGGGCGAGGCTGTTAGCCCACCCGTCAGGACCACATGCTGAACGGGGGAGTAGCTGCCGGTAGCTTCTACCCTACCCAGCAACTGTATACTGGCCCCGGCCTCGGCCTGGCCGCGCTGGCTCACCAGCGGCATCACAGGCTGCATGGGCGCATACACGGTGCAGCTGGTAGCGAGCACCAGCAAGGCCCACAGGCCCGCAGAAAGTAATTTTTCAAGTAGCATGGCCGTGGCGGGGTAGGGAGTGGCAAAAGCCAAATCACGCTATCGCCCCAGCTGGCCGGCAACCTGAAAGTGCGGGCTATTCGACTTTAGAGTTGCTGCTTTTCATTGATTATGAATTCATTAAATAGCCTTCAACACCCTACCCAACTGCTTTAAGGAATGTAATTCAAGGACTTTAGCTCATTGCTGCTTTGCCTTACTTATTATGCCACAGCTGATGCGGGTAAAATGCCACGCCCACCGAGACGTAACTGCGGCCCAGCTTAAACTGCCGGGCGGGGTCGTCGCGGTCGTCGGCACTGCGCGCGCTGTAGCCAAAGGTGCTGGAGCCGCCCAGCGCCACCTGCATCTGAAAGCTGCGCTGAAAAAAGCTGGGCCGCAACCGAACAAACAGCATGGGCTCGGAGCGCAGGATGGGGGCCGACTGCACCGGTACGCCAAAGTTGGTGGCGTCGGTGAGGCGCACCTGCACCACCCGGTACGCCAGCCCCGCACTCAAGAATGAGATGGGCTGCCAGGTCACGTAGGCCTCGCCCGAATACTTGCTATAAACGGCATCGAACTGGTGCTGCACCGGCTCGCGAAAGGATATAAAGGTGGTGCCATCGTCGGCGTAGCGCGCTTGGGCGTGTGCCTGCCCATAGGCCACCAGGCCGCCTACCAGCCAGTGTGGCCCCAGCGGCCAGTAGGTGCCCAGGCCCACCTCATACTGGTTGTTGCGCACGTAGCTGCTGCTGTCGGCGCTCGAGTGGCTGCTCCCTTTTAGGCTGGCGGCGGCCCGCACCAGCACGTGTGGCAAGGGCGAGTACGTAGCCCCCACATCTAAGCGGTCGGTGAGCGACCAGCTGCCGGTTACTTCCAGCTCGCCCTTGCCCCGGATTTCGGGGGCTGCCCCCAGCATGGGCGTGTACACCGAGCAGCCGCCTAACCCCAGCAGCAAAATGATGCTCAACCCAATCAATACGTAGCAACGAATCATAAATTAATACCTCTATACCGTGAGCGAAAAGAAACAAAGATGCTTACGATGCGGCTGTTGTAAGCAGGCTTTCTTAGAGGGTATAGGATAATTCAAGCGCTATGTTTGAGAGGAGCCTCTTTGGCTAGTCGGCGCAATATCAGATGACAAAAACAGGCTTTGATAATCGCTTCACTGACACGAGGATTGGTTTCGTAA
>JBPBQK010000086.1:0-2520 GCA_050954845.1 Janthinobacterium lividum | reverse complement strand
GCAGTATGCCCGGCACGAGGCCATTGTGTTTGAAGGCATCCACTTCCTGCACATCTTCTGCTACCTCATGGCGAGGCGCTACGACCTGCTGGCCCGCCATTTTGTGGAGCTAGCGCCCTCCCAGCGCACCGAAGCCGAAGTCATCGCCCTGCTGCGCACCCGCACCCAGCGCCTTCCCCGCCAGGCAGCCTAGCCAAGGTTCGGCAACCAGCTAATAAGGCACTGTCAAACAGGTTTGTAGCCCTACATTCCACCTCGTCTGCTAACCAGTTCTTGCAAGTCCTATGGAACTGATTTATGCAGCTTTCCCCCTCGCTACCTACCAGCCACCGCCCGCTACCACTGAGCTAGAGCAATTTCAGAGTCAGTGTACATGATAGCCACAATGACCAAACCAGTTTTGGGCATCTTCGGCCGTTATCCAGGCCAGCGCCGCATCCAACGCAGGCTTTAGCGCCTCGCGGGTGCGAGCGGCGGCGGTGCGTAGGTGGGTTTTGAGCTTACTGAACGCCAGTTCAATAGGGGTGAAGTTCGGCGAGTACGGGGGCAGGTACAGCAGCCGCGCCCCGCGGGCTTCCACCAACTCGGCTAGCCCGGCCGCTTTGTGCACTTTCAAGTTGTCGAGGACTACCACGTCGCCCGGCTGCCAGCCCGGCCCGAGCACTTGCTCCAGGTACACGGTGAAACTGGCCGTATTCACTGCCCCGTCCAGTTCCATAACCGCCTCCACCCCCTGGGCCGAGAGGGCGGCCACCACCGTCACGTTCGGGCCGTTGTGCAATGGTACGGCCGCGTCTACGCGCTACCCGCCCGGCGCGCGGCCGTAGCGGCGGGTATACGTCAGCTTGACACTCGTTTCGTCCATGAACTTGAAACGGGTAACGTCTTCGTGCTGAATAGCTTCAAGAAATTCGCGGCGCAAGGCTCTCACGCGCTCGGTGTCGCGCTCGGCCGCGTGCAGACTCTTTTTTTACGCCGCAGGTCCAGCCCTTGCAGCGTCTGCCAGAGCACGGTCTGGCCCACCGCTGGGCTGCCGGCGGCCACCAACTGTTGGCCCAGTTCAGCCAGGGTGGCATCGGGCTGGGCCGCCACGCAGGCCGAGAGGCGCAGGCGGTCGGCCTCTTGCAGGCGCGGGACGGGTCCACCGCGGTGGGGCAGCGCAGCTACCGAGCCACTGGTGCGCTGGCGCTTGAGGAGTTTCTCCACAAAGGAAGTAGACACGGCAAAGCGATTGGCCACTTGGCCAATCGTGACCTGGCCGGTGGCGTAGGCGGCAACTACACGCGCCCGCAAATCATCCGAATAAGCTTGCATAGCGCAAGCTACGCCAAAATACTGTACACTCACTCCGAAATTGCTCTAGAAGTCAAGTCGTCCAGCTCCAAAAGGCTCGCCTTGTAAAGATATTCATGTAACCTCGGCGGAGCTAACGTCAATGAAGGGCATGAGTAGCTGACGAGCTTATAACGTTAATTGAACGTGCGTTTGTGATAGACAACGCCACCCGCCTGCGCCTTATCCAGGAAGACCCCCGCAGCGAAGAGTTGATAATGAGGTGGTCCAGTTACGCTGGACAGTTTAGGGCACTAAGTTGAAGGAGCTGTTGGTGAATGTGATACGGTGTCTGATAGTCGATGCTGGAGTGCAGGCGCTCGTGATTATAGTAATCAAAATACTCGGCGACGCTGGCTTGAGCGTCAGCCAGGTCGGCAAAAACGGGCCGCTCGCGGCCTTCGAGCACTTCGGTTTTGAGGCGCGACCACAGGCTTTCAGCTTGGGCATTATCGTAGCAGTCGCCGCGGCGGCTCTGCGAGCGCTGGGCTTCGTGGTCGCGCAGCAGTTGCCGGTACACGTTACCGCAGTACTGCCCGCCCCGGTCGGAGGGCACGAGCAGACCTGGCGTAGGCGGCTGAGCCCAAAAAGCACGCTGCAAGGCCGTGGTAATCAGTTCCTCCGGCATCGTGGCCATCACGTGCCAGCCCACCACCTGCTTACTAGCCATATCCTGAAAAGCGCACAGGTAGGCCCACTCGCCGTTAGCTAGCGGCAAATAGGTGATGTCACTGACCCAGACCTGATTAGCCTGGGTCGGCTTAGGCTGGTTGAGCAGTAGGTTGGGGGCGCAGCGCAGCCCGTGGGTGGAGTCGGTGGTGCGCGGGGTAAAGGCCTTAGGTTGCAGGGCGTACAGGCCCCGGCGGCGCAGGGCCGCACGTAGGCGCTGGCGACCGACGCGGTAGCCTTTGCGGCGCAGTTCGACGCGCAGCCGACGCGTCCCATAGCAGCGCTTATGCACCCCAAATACCTGGACCAGTGCCGTTTCCCAAGCCGATTCTAGCTTGACTACTGCCTGCTGCTGAGCCTGTTGCCACGCGTAGTAGCCGCTAGCCGGCACCTCCACCAGCTGGCAGAGTAGGCGCACGGGGTAGTGGTCGCGCTGCGCCTCGATAAAGCGGTAACGGCTCATTGGTCCGGTGTCTGCGAGCAGATGATGATGGCTTTTTTTAAAATTTCTAGCTCTTG
>JBPBQK010000085.1:0-2971 GCA_050954845.1 Janthinobacterium lividum | reverse complement strand
TCCCACAATAGTGGCTTTTCGAGCGGGCAGTAGTGAGGTGTAAGCCAGTTTGCCGTTGATTAAATACTGGATGGTGCGGCCCTCACTTTGGCAGGTGACGTGGACCCAGTTGGAGAAATCAACCCCGAAGGCCGACAAGTCAGTGGTTTTCCCCGATACTGGCCGTACCCCATCCACCAGGGTTAGCTCGGAAACGCATCCTTTCGCCGACAAAGGAATAACGATGGGCTCCTCGGTGGTGACCAGGGTAATCCGCGATAGCTGGCAGGCGGCCGCCCCTAGGCTGTATTCGTTTTTCAGGTCACTGCTAAAGGCAAAATGCGCCAGGGGCACCGGGGCGAAGTTGCCCACATTATAGTATTGCACCAGCGGGGTTTGTGGCTGCAACGCCACGTTGTACTGCTCAATACCTGCGGCTGGCAAGCAGAGCTTAGCCTTGCCTACGAAAGACGCCTGGGCTACGTACGTCGGCACGGGGCTGGTCATAATAGCCCCTAGCCAGCCCTGCGTGGGAATAAGCAGCGGCTGTTTTTGCACCACTTGCCCCGCTACCACCAGTTGGGCCAGGTAATAACCGGGCTCATAGTAGATAGCCGTGTGCGTCGTACCATTCCGGGCCACTCGCTTGCGGCGCGCCGGGTCCCAGGACTGCTGAATGTACACCGAATCAGTAGGCGCGGCCGAGGCGTCGTAGGTGAAGATAACCGAGTTGGGAATTGTCCGCGTCACGGGCCGACTGCTAAAGTGGTACTGCCCGGTTGGCAGCAGGCGCTGCCGCTGCTGAAAAGCCACCACGCCCAGTAGAATACTGGCCAGCATTAACCCTACGAGCCAGCCTAACCGCCGCCAGTTGCCCGGCCTTGGAGGGGGTAGGGCAGGTACTGGCTGGGTGGGCAACGAGCTGCCCACTCGCAGTGGCACGACTGGCAGCGCCTGCGCCTGGACGAAAAGCCGCCAATCGGGGTAGCCCGCAAACCTAGCCAGGGTATTGAGCGTCGTGGCACTGGGCAGGTGCTGGTAATCGACCCGCCCCCAAATGCGGCGCAGCGTACTGGCGCTTAGTGAAACGCCAGTTGCCTCCAGAACCCGCTGTTGCAGATTATCAAAGTCGGCGCTAGTCCAGGTGCTACCCGTTCCCCAGCCGAGTTTTTCCTCAATTAGCTGTTTGCACTGAAGTAAATCGGTTGAATCTGAAGGCATTGTAAATCAGCATGATATAACTTGGCAAAACTTGGTCAGCTAATGAATCGCTTCATGAGAGCTACCCAGGATAAGTTTACCAACCAATGAGCGCAACCCGCTAGTTGGCCCGATGGTGGGGTAGGTAGGCGCCTAAACTGCCCCGCTTTTAGGGCCTACAAGTTACGGCGCAGCCTGTCGGGGCCGAACAACTCCTTGCCTCTTGCTAGCTCATTGGGGTGCCTACCATCGTCTGCTCAGCCTGCAATTGCTGGGCTTATCACTACCCCCCTCCTCCTACAGTTAATGGTACTTCCTGACTTTTTTAGCCGGCCCTGGCGGGACTTGGCCTGGCTGCTCATATTGCTGGTTTTGCTCCTGGTCAGGAACGTACAAGCCCAACCCGGGGCGGCCAACCAGGCTTACACCGGTCGGGTGAGTGGCTGCCTGCTCGCCGCACCAAGCGGCCAGCCGGTGCCTTTCGCCGATGTACTGCTGCTGCGGGTCACCGATTCGACCCTGGTCAGCAGTACCCAGACCGGTCTCGATGGGACGTTTCAGGTTACTGGCCTCGCCTGGGGGCAGTACCTGCTGCGTACGCAGGCGCTGAATTTTCAGTCCCTGCACCAGCGGCTTACGCTTACTGCCGCCGCCCCGGCCCTGGCTTTGGGGCTGCTGCGCTTGCTGGCCAGCACTACTCAACTAGCCGAGGTGCAGGTTAGGGCCGAAAAAGCGATAGTAGAGCAGCAACTGGGTAAAACGGTCATCAATGTCGAAAAGGATTTGAGCAGCGTGGGGGGCACGGCCGTCAACGTGCTGGAAAACGTGCCCTCGGTGGCGGTCGACGCTAGTGGCACCGTTAGTTTGCGCGGTTCCGCCAACCTAACTATTCTCCTCGACGGCAAGCCCACAAGCCTTAGCAATGGCGGCGCGGGCCCGCGGCTGGACCAACTGCCGGCTTCGCGCATTGCCCAGATTGAGGTCATCACCAATCCGTCGGCCAAGTACGATGCCAGCGGAGCGGGCGTCATCAATATCATCACCAAGAAAAGTAACCAGGACGGCTGGGACGGCCAGGTAGCCCTGGTAGCCGGCACCGGCAGCAAGTATGCCCCTAGTCTGCACGTGAGCCGCCACCACGGCAAGGCCACGTTTACCCTCGACTATGACGGCCTCGACCAGGTGTACCAGACCCATGCTACCAGTGCGCAGGCGGCCCGGCTGCCTGATGGCAGCCAGCTACTTACTACCCAAGCTGGTACGGGCAGCGACCACAACCGCACGCCTACCCTGGGCCTAGGCTTAGGGTATGCCCTGAGCGCGGAGCAGGGCTTCAGCGTGAAGGTATCGCCCGAGTGGGATAGCTACCTCCGAACCTTGAGCCAGGAGTTGACCCAGCAGACAGTCGGCTCGCCCGTCATCGTCCAGCAGCAGGGGCACCAGCGCTACAACGTCTCGATTCGGTCGTTTGCCGTGACGGGGGACTACCACCGCACCTGGGCTACCCACCAAGGCCGCGCCCTAACGGCCAGCTTCAGCACCTCGCCCAACTGGGTGACTTCTCCCTTGAGCCAGACGCTGGACGGCGGGGGCCCACCCGGCGGCTTTCAGCAGGACCAGCGAGCGCGGGTGTTTTTCAACAGTGCGCAGGCCGACTACGTGCACCCCAGCCCTGATGGGAAAGGCCGGTTTGAGACGGGCGTGAAGCTGGATGCTTCCTTCATCAAGGGCAGGAGCGCTACGCTGGTGCGCGGCCTCGCCACCGGGGGCGACCTCGTGCCCGAACCCGGAC
>JBPBQK010000084.1:0-3534 GCA_050954845.1 Janthinobacterium lividum | reverse complement strand
CGTGGACGCGGCCGTGCCGCTGCACAACGGCCCGAACGTAACGGTGGTGGCCGCGCGGCCCAGGGGGTAGAGGCGGTCATGGAGCTGGACGGGGCGATAAACACGGCGAGCTTTACCGTCTACCTGGAGCAGGTGCTGGGGCCGAATTTGCAGCCAGGTGACGTGGTGGTGCTCGACAACCTGCGGGTCCATAAAGCAGCCGGGCTGGCCGAACTGGTGGAAGCCCGTGGGGCGCGGCTGCTGTACCTGCCTCCGTACTCGCCGGACTTTACCCCTATCGAATTGGCCTTCAGTAAGCTCAAGACGCACTTGCGCACGGCCGCCGCTCGTACCCGCGAGGCCCTGAAGATGGCATTGGATGACGCACTGGCTTGGCTATCGGCCGAGGATGCCCAAAACTGGTTTGACCATTGTGGCTATCACGTACACTGACTACGAAACCGCTCTAAGTGCGTTTCTAGCGCGTGGCAGGGGTTTAGTAACTCCAAAACTAATGCGTCAATAAAGCGCGCCTTTCTGGCCGTGCCCTCAACTAGCTACTAGCTCATCAACTCAGCATGCTTAACCTCTCAGGCATCGCCGCTTAGTCGTAAGGCAGGTTACGGTAGGCGTTGCGGGCGGCCAGCCAGCCGGCGGGCACGGCTATCCACAGGGCGAGCACAAATACAGTTTGAAAGGACTGACCATTGCCCAGCCCCGTTCCTAACATCGCATACCGCCCCCAGGGCTTGATGTTGTGAATGTGGTCAACCAAGTGGGGGATAGGCGAGAAGGTGAGCAAGCAAACCGCCAGATAGTATACAATGCCGCCCACGCGCACTGCCGCGAGCAAGGGGGAATTAGCTGGGAACATCAGCCGGCATAATGCCCAGAGCCCAAACAAGCCTACTGCGATGGGCAAAGAGAATAGAAAGGCCCAAGCGAGCATGGTCATCTATGAAGAGGGAAAGTGCGGCCAAAGATACCCGCCGCGAACGCCGCGGGTTGCCCCTTTTCCCAGCGCCAATCTGCTCGAGCGTTCAACGCGTCAGTAGAAAACCGCGGTAGCGCTTCGCGGCTCGTGATACCCTGCCTAAGCGCCCCTAGGGGCACTCATGCACCCTATATTACTGGGTGAGTCATTACTTAAACGTCCTTCAACAAATGACTATACCCCAGCTTGTCACACTTGCCAACTTTGGTTTATAAAATGTGACAAGCTCAACTGTGAGGTGGTCTAGTTAGGCAGGAGAGAATTGGGTGATGTTAGCAAGTAGTTGCTGGTGAAAGTGATAAGGCTTTTGATAGCCGATACTGGAATGCCGGCGTTTATGATTGTAGTAGTCAAAATAGTCGGCCACGCTGGTCTGCGCGTCGGCTAGGTCCGTGAAAACAGGCCAGTCGCGTAATTCGAGCAGTTCGGTTTTGAGGCGCGACCAGCGGCTCTCGGCCTGGGCGTTGTCGTAGCAGTCGCCGGCGCGGCTGTGCGAGAGCTGGGCCTTTGCATCGCGCAACAGGGCTTTGTAGACCTTGCCCACGTACTGGCCACCCCGGTCGGAGTGCACAAGCAGGCCGGGGGCGGGCCGCTGGGCCAACAGGGCTCGTTGCAAAGCGGTGGTCACCAGCGCCTCTGGCATGTCAGCCCGCACCTGCCAGCCCACCACCTGCTTGGTGCACACGTCCTGAAAAGCACAGCAGTACACCCAGTTGCCATTGGCCAGGGGCAGATAGGTGATGTCACTGACCCACACGCGATTGGCCTGAGTAGGTTTCGGCTGGTCGAGCAACAAGTTTGGCGCGCACCGTTTACCATGGGTGGAATCGGTCGTGCGCGGCACAAACGCTTTGGGCTGCAAGGCCTTGCGCGCCTGGCGGCGCAGTGCGGTGCGGATGGCCTGCCGCCCCACCTGGTGCCCCAACTCGCGCAGCTCGACGCGTAGGCGGCGGGTGCCGTAGCGGCGCTGATGCTCGTCGAATACGTCAACCAAGGCCGTTTCCCAGGCCGGTTCTGCGGGGGCTACCCCGCCCGCCCCCGCCCCTTTGCGCCAGGCGTAGTAGCGGCTGGGCACCACCCCGAGGGCCTGGCAAAGCAGCTGCACCGGATAGTGAAGGCGCTGCTGGTCAATAAACTGCAGCTGACTCACCGCGCCGGGGTAGTCGAGAAGATGGCGATGGCTTTTTTTAAAATCTCCAGCTCCTGGGCCAGCCGTTTGTTGGCCTGCCGCAGGGCGCGCACTTCGGCGGCCTCGCTCGGGTCAGCGGGCAGGGGTTGCTGGGCCGCTTTCTGCCAGGCATAGAGGCGCTTGGGGTCAATATTTAAGGCGCGGGCGGCGGCCAGCGTGGAGCGGCTTTCACTGGCCAGGCGCAGGGCTTCGGCGCGGAAGGCGGCATCATAGCGCGGCCGTTTTGTAGGAGGGGCTTTTTCCATGAGTTTGGGAAGTTACCACCCTATTCTCTCCTGATTCACCCGACCACCTCAAGCCAGCTGGCCGGCCGCTACGGCTCCTAACCAAATCTGGGTCGGCGACATCACCTACCTAGCCCTGGCCACGGGGCAGTGGGCATATCTGGCCTGCTGGCGCGATGCCTTTTCCCGGCGGGTGGTGGGCTGGCACGTCAGTGAGTCGCTACATACCGAGTTGATTCTTACTGCTTTTAACCGCGCTGTGGCCATCTGCCAGTCCCCACCAGGTCTGCTCGTCCATGCCGACTGCGGCAGTCAGTACACCAGTGAAGCTTTTACCACGCTGCTGGACCGGACGCAGGCCATCGCCAGCCTAAGCCGGCCGGGCAATCCCTACGATAACGCCTTGGCCGAGAGTGGCTGGAGTACGCTTAAAACGGAGCTGCTGCCTCGTGGAGCCTACTTTACCGACCTGGAAGAGGCGCGCCTGGAACTAGCCGAATACCTCGACCACTACTACAATACTCAGCGCCTACACTCGGCCCTGGGCTACTGCACCCCGCTCGAAATCGAACTCCACTACCGCTTTAACAACCTACCTTAGCTCCGTGTCCACTGGCACCCGACCACCCCACTTTACGCTCATGGCGGCGCAAGGCCGTGCGCACGGCTTGCCGCCCCACGTGATGCCCCCACTCCCGCAACTCGACTTGTAAGCGGCGCGCACCGTAGCGGCGTTGATGCGCGTCAAACACCTCGACTAGGGCCGTTTCCCAGCTCGGCTCCGCGGAGGCTACTGCCCCCGCAGCCGCGCCTTTTCGCCATGCATAGTAGCGGCTGGGCACGACGTCCAGGACGTGGCAGAGTACCTGCACTGGGTAGTGAAAGCGCTGCTGGTCAATAAATTGCAATTGACTCACGGCGTGGGGGAAGTCGAGAAGATGGTGATGGCTTTTTTTAAAATCTCTAGTTCCTGTGCTAGCCGTTTGTTAGCCTGCCGCAGGGCGCGCACCTCAGCGGCCTCGGCTGGGTCAGCAGGCAAGGGCTGTTGGGCCGCTTTCTGCCAGGCGTAGAGTCGCTTGGGGTCGATGTTCAAGGCGCGGGCGGCGGCCAGCGTGGAGCGGCTTTCGCTGGCCAGGCGCAAGGCTGGG
>JBPBQK010000083.1:0-3659 GCA_050954845.1 Janthinobacterium lividum | reverse complement strand
GACCTGGTCAATGGTGAACTGGCCCGTTGCGTAAGCGGCAGCCACCCGTTCGCGCAAATCATTTGAATAAGCTTGCATAGCGCAATCTAAACTAAAAACCCGTACACTTACTCCGAAACCGCTCTAGTTGCTGTAATTCCATTTTATCGTGTTCACCTGCCTCATACTTGCCAGACCAAATAGCGGCAGCACGAGTTGAACTTCATAAGCCCGATAAGTAATATTTGAAGTTGCAAGCGGCCTGCCCGTGGGCAGCCACTGCATCAATCAGTAGGCCTGGTCAATAGGGTAGGGCACCCGGATGCTGACCTGCGTGCCGCGCCCCTGGGCAGAGGTGAGCGTGAGCTCGCCGCCCAGCAGCTGCACCCGGTCGCGGACTGCATTCAGGCCGAGGCCGGGCGGGCGGGGGCGGGCGGGGTCAAAGCCATAGCCATCGTCATCGACGTGCAGCTCTAGCCAGCCGGCTTGCGCGACCAGGTGCAGGTGGGCTTCGGTAGCCCCGGCGTGCTGCACCAGGTTGCTGACCAGCTCCTGGGCCATGCGGTAGCAGGCCAGTGCGAAGGGCAGCGGCAGCGGGGGCAGCTCCTCAACCACACAGTGCAGCTGGAGGGGCGGGTGACGAAAATGCTGGCAGATTTCCCGCAGGGCTACGGCCAAACCAAAATCTTCCAGCACGGTCGGAATGAGCTGGTGCGATAAGGCGCGGACTTGGGTGATAGCCCTTGTCAGCAGCTCAGTAGCCTGCTGATTGCTGGCAGCAAACGTAGCCGGCGAGGGTACGGTACCCAGCGCATCAAGGTGCAGCTTGGCAGCGTAGAGCAGCTGGCCCAGCCCGTTGTGGAGGCTTTCGGCAATGCGCCGCCGCTCTACTTCCTGGGCGTTGAGCACGGCATTGGCCAGCTGCTGTTGCTGCGCCAGCTGCAAGCGCAGCAGCTCCGCCTCGGCCTGCTTGAGCTCGGTAATATTGTGGGCAATGGAAAGTACCGTATGCAGCTCGCCATCATGCACTTCGGGCACCAGGCGCGTTTGGTAGTGCCGCTCGCCCTGCGGCGTGGGCAGGGTGTTGAAGTGCCGCTGCGGCTGGCCAGTAGTGAATACGCGCTGCACGGCCGCCTCAAGCGGCTCCGCAATAGCCACCGGCACTCCCATCCCAGACAGCGTTTTGCCGAGCAAAGCTGCCAGCGGCTGGCCGACTTTCGTTTCCATGGCGGGGTTGGCGTAGCGCAGGCACAAGTCTGAGTCCCAGCGGGCGAGCGCATCGGGGGTGTTGTCGGCCAGGGCCTGGTACTGCTGCCGCTGGGTGACTACCCGCGTAATATCCTGCCAGTACACCAGCACCTCGGTTGCGCCGCTGGGGTCGGTGGTCATTTCCAGCCACTGCTGCGAGGCGGGCAAGTAAAACTCGCCCGTGACGGGGGCCGGCGCGGTGAGCGCTGCCTGCAAGGCCGCCCGCAGCTCGGCCGGTAAGCCGGGCGGCAGCACCTGGGTTAGCGGCTGGCCCAGGGCCTCGGCGGCCACGCAGCCCAGCAAGCGGGCCGCGTAGGGGTTCAGCAGGCGCAGCACCCCCTGGCGGTCGAAAGCCAGCACGCCCCAGGGCATGGTGTGCAGCACCTGCTGGGTGAGGGCCGCCAGGTGGCGGGCGCCGTCAGCTGGGTTGGCCGGCAAGAGGGGAGAAGTCATATAGAGCAGAAAACCCGCGTTTGCGGGAAAGAAAGTACACCTGCCCAAGTACCCTGCCGAAGCAGGGCTACCTGACTAAGTTTCTCCCAACGTAGGGAGCCAAGCCACCGTTCTAAGCTACTGACTGCCAAGGCCCAGCCAGCTCGGCTTTAGCCAGTGCCTGCGCCTTGAAGACAGGGCATTTGCAAGCAACTCACCGTTCGGTCAAAAATTAGTTGCTTCCGTTTGCTGTAAGCTGCCCGCCAGGCGGGCAGCTTACAGCAAACGCAATGCCATTCGCTTGCTGCAAGCTGCTGGTGGTCAAGCTGCCCTGCCGTAGCGGGGCTTAGTCAGCCTGGGGGATTTCCACGGTAAAGGTGGTGCCTTCGCCCACCGTGCTGGCCACCGAAATAGTGCCCTGATGCCATTCCACAATGGTTTTGCACAGCACCAAGCCCAGGCCCGTCGAGGGCTCGCCGCGCAGGCCGGGCCGCCGGGCCGGGGTAAAGCGCTCAAACAAGCGCGGCAGCACCTCGGCCGGAATCCCGATGCCGCTGTCTTCCACCCGAATATGCACGCTGCGCGGGCTGGGCTCCACTACCACGTGCACCCGGCCCCCCTCGGGGGTGAACTTGAAGGCGTTGCTGACCAGATTACTCAGTACCTGGGTGAACTTGTTCACGTCCAGGCTAGCGTACACGGGCTCGGTGGGCAGCGCATACGTGAAGCGCTGGCCCAGCAGCGCCTGCCCTTGCTGCAGCTGCTCCAGGGGGTCGCGCAGCACGTATCCTACCTCCACGCGGGTCCGCCTCAGGTCCGAGTTGGCTGAAGCCAGAAACTCCAGCTCGATGAGGTCGCGAATCATCTTGATGCTGGTCTGGCTGGTGTTTTCCAGCACGCGCAGCAGCTCGGGCACCCGGCTGTCGGCGGGGGCCGGCACTTCTTCCCGCAGGTAGTCAGCTATTTGCTGCACCATGGCAAACGAGCCGCTCAGGTCGTGCGACAGGATTTCGAGCACCGCATTTTTGCGGGCGTTGTAGCGGTCGGCATTGGTCTGGTAGGCCTTTTGGGCGCTGAGGTCGCGCAGCGAGCCGCCCACCAGCACGTGCCCTTCCGGCGTGCGGTAGTAGCTGGGGGTGAGGCAAAACCAGTGGTCCGGGGCGCCCTCGGTGAGCAGGCGAATCTCGACCTCGTCGGGCATCTGGCCCCGCACCCACAGCTGCCAGTAGCGGGCCAGGAAGGGGCGGTCGTCGGGGTGCAGGCGCGCTAGTAGGGCGGGCAGCTCGGCATTTACCGCGGCCGGCGTGCCGCCGAGCAAGGTCTGGTAGGCGGCGTTCACAAACACGACCTGGCCGGCTGGCACATCGTACACAAACTGAACATGGAGCCCGGCTGCCGCCTGCTCTATAAAGAAGGCGGATAACTCGGACATTCCGAAACGGCTTGATTACGACCAAATATACAGTAGCCCAGCCTTCCGGGGGCTGTTTTTTGCGGCCCAAAAAGGGGGCTGCCGCGCTACGCTAGCGTTTAACCCGACGGCCGATTTGGTGGGCAACGGCCAACCGCCCGGCCTAAGCTCCTCTCAAACGAGCGGCCGAAACCCTGTTTTTCAGGCAGCCCTCGCCTGCATACTAATGCGTACTAACTCGGCCTATAGCGGAGGTTTCGTATCTCCTCCTTGTAGGTGGGTAACTCGCTTTTCGCGTGCCGCCTAGGGCTGGGGCGGGGCGGCCTCCGCGCTAGCTGCTGGGGGTTCGCGCAGACAGCTAACTGATTATAATTCAGTGAAAAAATCAGCCAACATAAGCGGGTCCCTACCAAAAACCGGCCTTATCTTGCCCAGGTAGCTTAGGCTAGAGCTGCTACGCTAGCTAACCCAAGTTGCGGCCTATAAGCCGGCTTGGTCCAGGACGTGGGCAAAGATGAAAAGGGCAATTTTTAAGGCAAAGCCAGCGGCCGTCACAGCGTGAATCTGCTTGGGAAAGCGGGCGGTGAGC
>JBPBQK010000082.1:0-11328 GCA_050954845.1 Janthinobacterium lividum | reverse complement strand
TGCTCATGTTGCGGTACGAGCCCTGGAGCTTGAAGGGCGGCTCGGTGCGGTAGTCGTTGGCCTGGGCCGCCGAGCGGATGTACTCCTCGTTGACGCGGGCCACCACGTCGCGCAGCGTCAGCAGCTTTTGCAGCACGGCCACGTACTCCGCGATTTCGGCGGGCGAGTGGGTGGCCTCGAAGGTGAGGCCGGTGCTGTCGCCGGTTTCGGCCAGGCGCAGCAGCGGGTACACGTCGGCCTGGCTTTTGGCCACGAGGCGGGCCAGGGTGGGGTTGGCCACCAGCGCGTTTTCGATGTAGCTGAGCAAAAAGGCCGGCCGGGTGTCGCCGATGATGTCGCCGAGGTTGTAGATGTCGGCGCGGTTGGCGAGCATGTCAGGGATGCGGAACTGCTCGCCCGACTCGGTGTAGGGGTTGCCGGCCATCACCACGGCCACCTTGCGGCCCCGGAAATCGTAGGTTTTGGCGCGGCCCTGGTACACGCCCTCGATTTTGCGCTGGGCGTCGCAGAGCGAGATGAATTTCTGCAAAAACTCGGGGTTGCAGTGTTGAATATCATCGAGATATATCATCACGTTGTCGCCCATCTCGAAGGCCAGGTTGAGCTTCAGCAACTCTTCGCGGGCGCCGGAGTTGGGGGCCTGAGCGGGGTCTACACTCGTGACGGCGTGGCCGATGGCCGGGCCGTTGATTTTCATAAAAATCAGCCCCAGGCGGTTGGCCACGTATTCGAGCAGGGTGGTTTTGCCGTAGCCGGGCGGCGACACCAGCAGCAGCAGGCCCATGAGGTCGGTGCGCTTGTCGGCCCCCGCCGTGCCGATTTGCTTGGCCAGGTTGGCCCCAATGAGCGGCAGATACACCTCGTCAATGAGCTTGTTGCGCACAAACGACGCCAGCACCCGCGGCCGAAACTCGCTGAGGCGCAGCTCGTCGGCAGCGCGGGCCAGCAGGTCTTTTTTCAGGTGCTGAAACGCCTCGAACTGCGGCACCACCGTACGGGCGTAGTGACCTAGGCGCTGGCGAAAATCGGGAAAATCAAGCTGATAATTGCGGTCTTCGATGCGCGGGTGCGTGCCTTGGAGGTTGGGCAGGGTTTCGCGCAGGGGGGTGCGAACGACGCGGGCGGGGTCGTAGGAGGTGGTTAGGAGGAGGGCGGTTTCGGTTAGTGCGGGCGTGGGGACCCCACCCCCCAGCCCCCTCCCCTCCGGGAGAGGGGGAGCCTGACGATTATCGTTATTATTAATTGTACTACTGTCACTTACGCCACCAGACGTCAGGCTCCCCTCTCCCGGAGGGGAGGGGCTGGGGGTGGGGTTACCCGCGCTAGGATTAGCCCGCACAAACGCCCCCACCCACTGCCGCACCAGCTGAAACTGCGCGGCCGGCTGGTCGGCCAGCGCGGCCACCGAGGCTTCGTACTGCTCGGTGGCGCGGCGCTCCTTCAGCGACTGCTGAAACTGCTCGTACAGCGTGGCCGCCTCGGCCGACACCACGAAGGTTTCGCCCCGCGTCAATTCGTAGAATAAGTACTCGCCGGCCTCGGCCACTTCTGCTAAGGAGAAGAGGCCGGTGCTAGTGGCAAACTCATCTACGGCGCGTTGCAAGTCTTGCATCAAGCTTCTAAACTCCCTCGCATCGGGAAAAACCTGGAGCAGCACCCCGATGCCGTGCAGCTGGCGCTGCCAGCTGGCCCGCTGGGTTTCGGGCGCAAAACGCTGCCAGTAGAGCGCCGCCGCGGCCCGCACCGGGGCGGGGTAGCGCAAGAGGTCGGCGGTGCGGGTGAGGCGCACCAGCGCCCCGAGCAGCAGGGCAGCATCGGCATCGTGTACGCCTTTTAGGTAGCCCTCGGCATAGCGCGGGGCCATGAATTGCTGCACGTAGTTCGTTAGCTCTTCGAGGGTTAGCTTGGCTAACTCCTCGATGCCAAGCACGGCGGGCGCGTCGGCCTGGGCGGCCCTAGGGTGCTCGGCGGCTTGCAGCACCAGCCAAGCCAGGTACTCGGCGCGGTACACGTCCGCGTTTTCGGAGGCCACCGCCTGGTCCCACACCGGGCGGGCGCCGAGCACGGCGGGGTCGGTGAGCTTTTGGAAGAAATTGGTGCCCGTGAGGTGGTAGTGCAGCTCGCCATCGCGCAGCACGATGGTGAGGTCGAGCGGCTGGGTGTTGACGGTGAAGGCGTAGGAGCCGAATTTCAGCGCCTGCCCGCCGTCCGTGAATAGCTCGGCGCGGTCCTTGAGCTGGCGCACGGCATCTTCCTTCACCGTTTTGAGGCGGCTTTGCAGCTCGTCGGCCTTCACGGTGTCGCCTAGGTCGAGCAGGTCCTGCACGGTCTGGCGCACCTTTTCCACCAGCATATCGGCGGCAAAATAGCCGTTGATATCGGCCAGCGTTTCGAGGCGACCTAGGCGGTTTTGCACCGCCTTAATAATGCGCTCGGCCGACTGTGCCAGGGCCGAAGCCCGCTGGTTGCGCGCCGCCACCAAGCTCACCTTGCGCGACTCAAACGCCTCGTACACCGTCTCGCGGCGCTCCGCTATTTGGGCCAAAAACTGGTCAAAATCGGGGAATTTGCCCTCTAGCTCTTCCAACTGCACGAGCAGCTTGGTGCTGTATTCGTCGCACTTGGCGGGCGTATCGCTCAGGTCGAGGTAGTTTACCAAGGCCTGCTCCAGCAGCTTGAGCTGGGCCGTGAATTCGGCCTGGGCCTCAGTGCCCGCCAGCGCCTGCCGCCGCCGTTTCAGGGCCGCCCGTATCTGGTTGAAGCCCGCGTAAATTGTGGAAATACTGTCGATGATGCGCGTGGTTTGCGTGGGGTCGTCCATCGGCAAGTTGCCCACTACCTCAATCAACAGTTCCAGCTCGCCCGATACGGCATTGGCCTCCTTTTCGCGCTCGGCGGCTTCGGTTGTTTTTTGTACTTTCTCTACGCTGTCGGCAATGGTTTGCACGCGGGTGGCGTAGGGTTTCAGCGCGTCGGGCCGCAGCAGAAAATCCACGGTTTGGCCGGCCACTTGCTTGCTGGTTTCGGCGAGGCCGTCGGCGGCTTTTTCTACCGCGGGCACGTCCGCGTAGCGCAGCTCTTTCAGCGAAATAACCTCGCCCCGAGCAGCGCGCAGCTCGGCTAGCAACCGCACGTAGTCGTTGACTTCGGTCACGTCGGGCATCCGGGCAATACGGGCGCGCAGCTCGTCGGCCTGCCCTAAGACGCGCTGGGTCGTTTCGGCCGTGCTCTTGCGGATACTGCGCACTTTATCAAACTCATCCACGGCGGCCGTGGCGGTTTGCTGAATAGCGCGCAGCGGCTCAGCCAAGTTTTGGGCGTCGGGGTCACCTAGCCAATAATATACGTCGGCGAGCGTAGTCGTGCGCCGAATCAAATCCAGGTACAGGCCCGAATAGCTGTCCTCCTTGCCCACCAGCGTTAGCACTTCCTGCACCTCGGCCATCGCCCGCACAATCTCCTTGTTTCCGAGCTTGTAGAGCGCCGAATCCGTCGTCACGGGCAGCTCAAAATCAGGGGCCACGTAGGGCGTCTGCCAGATTTGCACGGCGTGGTGCTTCTTGGCTTCGGCATCGGGCCGCAAATAGCACAATTCGCCATCATCAAACAGCGCGTACCCGCTGCAAATTATCGGGTTATCGACGCGCTGCGCAATCAAGTTGTACGACAACAATAAATACGTGCCGTTTTCCTTGTTGTAAAACACGTATAGAAAATCCTCGCCGTTGGGCGACGCGATGCGCTTCTCAAACAGCATATCACGCAGGCCGTTTTCGAATAATTTTCCCTCGCCGGTTTGCAAGTAAAACCCGTGCGGAAAAATCAAGCCTTGCCCGTCGGGCAGCAGCACGCAGGCATCGGCCAGGGCGTCGAGGCGCTGGGCCGTGCGCAGCTTGGTATTGAATAAAAAATACCGGTACGCCGACTCCTGATACGGCTTTATTTTCAGGAGAATTAAATTATCAATTACGGCGTAGTGAATTTCCGAATCGTCGAGCGTTTGGTCTTTATCGGCCACCGGTTCGGCCAAAATTCCGCGGCCGGTTTCGGTATTATTCTCGACTTTTATAGTAAGGTCGCCACCGATAGTTTCGACAAAAACCTTGTCCTCGATGCTGATATGCGGGTATTTGCCCGCCACCTGCATATCACGCGTAGCCCGTTTCCACGCAAACTCGTGCTGCGGCGGAAACACGTATTCGTGGTCGCTCCGATTATCCAGATACGTGAGCGTGTCGTCCTTGAGCAGCCACTTAAAAGTCTTGATATCGTTCGGGGTTTTACCCACCCGAAACACCATAAATACGTGCGGCCCCAGCACCGCGAATTTCACAAATTGGGTGCTCTTATAATACCGGTATAAATTCCGAAATTCCTCCAAAAACTGCGGTGCTTCGAGCAGCTTTAAATCGAGCGGCCGAAACTCGCGGTTGGCGTATTCATACACCCCAAAAACGTCGCTCAATTCCGTCTCCGTTTTCAAGCCAATCACGACATTGAACCCGAAGATAAACTTGTTGCCGACCGGCACCATATCCCACGGCACGCAATTATTGGTGGTCGTGATGCGGGTAGTCCCGAGCAGGCGCGTGTCGATGGCTCCGAACACGGTTTTGCGCTCATTATTAAGCGCTAGGAGCCGGGCCTGGAGGTCGGCGCCGCTCTTTTGCAAGCGGCTGCGGAGGATTTCGTAGGTGCCGCCTTCGAGTTGGGGAGTGGGTTCCATCGCGGGTGACCCCACCCCCGGCCCCTCCCCTCTGGGAGAGGGGAGCCGACCGCGAGCGGGACTGGCTTATTTAATACGTGGGGTAATTGGGATGGAGCAGGCTTAGGTGCTCGGTAATGCTTTTCAGCACCCTAGGCGTGTGGTGAAGCACTTCATTATTGGTGAAGCGGAGTACCAGAAAACCGCATTCTTGCAGCTCGTGGGTGCGGCCACCATCGTACTCAGCTTCGCCGGGGTCGGCGTGTACTTCGCCGTCAACTTCAATAACGAGCCAGGCAGCTAAGCACACAAAATCAACGATAAACTGCGTGATGGCGTGCTGGCGGCGAAAGGACGCCTGGAGCTTATTGCTGCGTATTTCTTGCCAAAGGTGATTTTCGGCGGGCGTCGGGTTTTTACGATTAGTGCGGGCGTATTCCTTGAGCGATTTCTTCCAGCGCTTGGCATCGGTGGTGTACATGCCGTAGGTATGCACGTCTTTGCCAGCTGCTTGCTTTAGCGCGGTTACCCCACCCCCCGGCCCCCTCCCCTCCGGGAGAGGGGGAGCCTGACGATTCCCTTTCGCTGGTTCGCTTTTTTCTTCCTCAGCATTCATCAAAGCAAGATTCCAATCAATGAAATAATAAGCTACCGCAAAAAGTCGTCAGGCTCCCCCTCTCCCGGAGGGGAGGGGGCTGGGGGGTGGGGTAATCGTTGCTTACTTCAAATCAATCGTCTTCACCAGCTTATCCCCTATCCCGAGCGCCGCGGCCGTGCTCGACAACTGCGAAATCGTGCTGCGCGTCTGCGCGTCGCCCGCCTTATTCATCAGTTGCAGCAGCAGCGCCGACACGCTCAGGTTGCGCATTTCCTCGCTGCTGATGCCAAATTGATTGACGAATTTGCGCAGGTTAGTTTTGAAATCACCGCCGCCGTTGTGGTCAAAAAAGGCGTCTTTTACCGTGCTCAGCACCTCGCTATTATGCACGGTGCGGTCGATGGATTTGCCCTTGGTGATAGAGCCGATAATCTGGTCGAAGAACATGGTTTCGCCGCCCACGATGTCGATTTTGGCGGCGCGTAGGGCCGCACCGATAACGTCGGCTTGCGAAGCGGCAATATCCTTTTGGATGTTGATTTGGGCCAGTTCCACCGACTTTTCTTTGTCGAGGCGCAGCTTGAATTCTTCGTGGTCTTTACCCACCCCATCAAGCTTTTTCATGGCGTCGGCTTTGGCTTCGATACCCTTGGCTTCGACCGTGAATTTCTGCTCGTTGACAACGGCTTCGGCGAGGCCTTTCTTCTGGTCGGCGGTGGCGCGGGCTTCCACTACGTCGGCATCGGCGAGGCCTTTTTCGCGGTTGACTTTAGCGGCCACGAAGCCGATTTTTTCGTCGGCTTCGGCCTGGGCGGTGGCTTTCACCTGAATGGCCTGGGCTTCGGCGGCCGAGGTAAGCTGCATGACGGCGGCGTGGGTTTCACCTTCTTTTTGGTGCGCCACGGCTTTTGCTTGCATCACCTGGGCTTCGGCGAGGCCCACGGCGGCGGCTTTGCTGGCCTCGGCATCGGCCATAATGCGGATGCCCTGGGCGCGGTGGTCGGCGGCCGTGCGCTCGCCCTCGGCGTCAATTACTACTTGCTTGGCGCGAAACTCGGCGGCCTGCTTTTCCATCTCGGCGGCGCCGACGAAGTTGATGGTGCTGGTTTCGTTTAGCTGCTGCGCGGCGGTCACGGCTACTAGTTTTTCGCGCTCGGCCAGCGCCTGGGCGCGGGTGTCTTTAATGCGCTCTTCTTCCTGCACAGTCGCTTTCTCTACCGTAATGCGCTCGCGGATAATCACCTGAATATTCTTGCGCTCTTCTTCCAGCGCCTTATCCTTTTCAATTTGGGCCAGGGCCACCATGCGCTCGCGCTCATTGGCTTCCAGGGCTTTGGCCTGGGCCACGCGCTCGGTTTCGATGGCGTCGGTGCGCTGTTTATTGCGCTCGGCCACCAAGATTTGCCGGTCGCGGTTTTGCTCCGAAACCTTGATTTCTTCTTCCGTAACAATGCGCGCCTTCTCCCCTTTCAGGCGCTCTTCCTGGCGCACTTTTTCGGTTTCGGCGGCTTCGCGGGCTTTGATGCTAGCAATTTCGCGAAACTGCTTTTCCTGATTTTCGGCCAGTTGTTTTTCGAGCTGCAAGATGGTTTCCTGCGCTTCTACGTCCTGCTTTTTAATCGTTTTCTGCTGGTCGCGCTGAATCTGGTTGGCTTGAATTTTCTGCTCCGACGTTAGCGCAATAATTTTCTTAATGCCTTCCGCATCCAGAATATTATCCTGGTTGAGCGACGACAGCGGCGTTTGCTCCAGGTAATCAATGGCGCAATCGTCGAGCACGTAGCCGTTTAAATCGGTGCCGATAATACGCAGAATCTCCTGCTTGAATTGCTCGCGGGAATTATATAACTCAATAAAATCGAAATGCTTACCCACGGTTTTCAGCGCTTCCGAAAACTTGGCGTCGAACAGCGCTTCGAGGGCTAGCGGGTCGGAGGCGCGGTGTGCGCCAATGCTTTGCGCTACGTTCACCACGTCGTCGTGCGTTTTATTGACCCGCACGAAAAAATTTACTTTCACATCGGCGCGCATGTTGTCTTTGCACACCAAGCCTTCGGCCCCGGCGCGGGCGATAATGATGGTTTTGAGCTTGATATCCATTACCTCCAGCTTGTGCAGAATGGGAACGATGAGGATACCAGAAAATGATACTTTGGTGTCGCCCATACCGGTGCGCACCAGGGCTTCGCCCTGCACGGCTTTTTGGTACATCCGCGCCACTATGGCCAGAAAACCCAGCAGCAACACGCCGAGAATAACCAAAACAGCCCAGGAAATTTGTGCAACCATGAGAAAAAGTAAAAATGCAGAATAGGTAAAAGTTGAAGTAGAATTTTGAATTTGAGAGACGTAGAAATCTCGTTTTATACTCGTCCGTCATGCTGACGAGGGAAGCATCTTGGCTGGGCTACTAATTTCCAAGAAACAAACCTGATAAGATGCTTCTTTCGTCAGCATAGCGGGCGGTTTTAAGTCGCTTCGGGCAGCAGTTACCCCACGGCATAGGCTTCAATTAAATAGCAGCGCCGTTGGGCATCGTAATCAATAACTAAGGCGGTTTCACCTTTTGCAAGTGCGCCCGACAAGGCACGCACGTTTAGCATGAGCGGCGCGCCGTCGATGTGCACGGTGGCCTGGCCGAGCTGGTCGGTGGTGGCGGGTAGCAGCACGGTGCACACTTTGCCGAGGGCAACGGCCCCGCCGTCGTGGTCTTTTTCGAGGGCGGCAAACAGCTTGACGAAGGGCAACGTCAGGAACTTAGCCAGAAAAATGCTACCCACAAACAGCGGCAACAGAAACACCAGCCCCCGCAGCAGCGAGGTATTGCCGGTGTAATAATTGGCCAAAATGCTGCCTACCCACAGCGGCAGCGCCACAAAGCTAATAAACACCATCAGCGGAATGCGGCCCAGATTGAAAAACGCCAGCGCACCATTGAGCCAGTCCGAGTCGCCGTGGGGCAGGTGCGCGCCATCGGCATGCAAATCGACGTGGCCGCCGAGGTGCAGGTCGGCCGTTTTAAAGTCCAGCAAGCCGACAATTACCGTGAGCCAGTACAGCAGCACAAACACCAGCAACCCGGTGGCAACCAGGTTGGGGGGCAGCACGGCGGCCTGTAAAAGTTCGGTCATAGAGAGAGGCGCTTTCCGGCCGAGGTACTTATCGCTGGCTAGCTCGGTTCATTACACAGCGCGCGGCTATTCGGCTAGGCCGAGCTTGGCTTTGAGGGCTTGCAAGTCTTCAGCGGCTTGGCCGGCCCCAGCCTTGCCGATGGCTTTATCAATCTCGTCATCAATGCTTTTACTCTCCTGCGCAAGTTCGCCGTACGACTCGGCCAGGGCTTCCTGCACGGCTACTTTTTCCTTCATGCGCTCAAGCAAGGCCACTGTGCCCGACGAATCGAGCTGCGCCAACTGCTTGTTGATAGTAACGGTAGCGGTGCTCACCGTGACGCGGGCTTTCAGCGTTTTCAGCTCGTTTTCCCACTGGCTGATGGTGGCTTTCAGCGTCTGCACGCTCTGGTCGAGCTGGGCGGCCGACTGCTCAAACTTGGCCTGGTCCTGGGCCGAGCGAGTGGCGTGGGCTTCGTTTTCGGCCTTTTTGAGCAGAGCCTCGGTGGCGAGGCGGTCGGCTTCAGCGGGGGCGAGGTCGCCTTTGTGGGCGCGCTGAAGCAGCAGCACGGCCTTGTTTTCATAGTCGGCGGCCTTGGCGCGGTGTGCCTCGGTTTCGTTGCGGGCCCGAATGGCCATCGCCTTCACTTCGGCCAGGCCGTGCAGAGCTTTGTCGAGGTCTTGGCGCAGGTCGCGCAGGCCCTGCTCAGTGAGGTTGATAGGGTCTTCGAGCTGGTTGACAGCGGCGTGGACTTCCGACTGCCCGATTTTGAAAAGACGTTGCAGGATATTCATGGCGTTTGAAATCAGGAGGGGAAAGCGTCAAGTAAGCATCTCCTTCCGGCAGCTAATTTCCTATCCAGCTGCTTCGGCGAAGCCAAGCCAGTCTCGGAATACTGCTAAAAATCAGCCCCGTGGCTAGCTTGGCGATAAATGTAGCGCCATTTTCATTTACCCCCTCTCTGCCCGCCCAACCCGCTCGCTACGGCCGCACCATGTGCACGTGCGGAATACCGTCCTCCAGATATCCCTCGTCCTCCTGCACAAAGCCGAAGCTCTCATAAAACGCCAGCAAATACTGCTGCGCCCCAATCTTGATGGGCTGCCACCCAAACTGCGTTTCGCACTGCGCAATGGCCTCGTGTAGCAGCTGCCGGCCCAGGCCGTGGCCCCGGTGGCGCGGCGACGTCACTACCCGCCCAATGCTGGCCTGCGCATAGCTCTGCCCGGCCTCGAATAAGCGGGCATACGCCGCCAGCTCACCCGCCTCGGTGTACCCTAATAGGTGCAGGGCGGCTTGGTCGTGCCCATCTATGTCCTGAAAAGCACAGGTTTGCTCTACCACAAAGACTTCACTGCGGAGTTGGAGTAGGGCGTATAGTTCGGCTAGGGTTAGCGTGTCGAAAGGCTTGGTAGTCCAGTGTAGCGTCATAAGGCTGCGAAAGTAGGGCCGTAGCCAGGTACTACTGCCCGACCGCACAGCTAGTATCAAGCCGGGCCCAGCCAACTCATAACTTTGAACCCCTAACTCACAACTCCCCGAAAGTGCCCACCGGAACCCTGCTCCTCATCGACGACGAAGCCCGCCTGCGCCAACTGCTGGCGCAAGTGCTGGAGCTGGAAGGCTACACCGTGCTGCAAGCCCCTGATGCCTACCGAGGCCTGGCGCTGCTGGGCCAGCACGCCGCCGAGGTGCTGGTGGTGCTCAGCGACGTGAAGCTGCCCGATGCCCACGGCGTCGATTTGCTGCCCCGCTTCAAGGCGCTGGCGCCCGAGGCCGAGGTGGTGCTGCTCACGGCCTTCGGCACCATCCCCGACGGGGTGCGGGCCATGAAGCAGGGCGCGTTTGACTACCTCACCAAGGGCGATTTTGAGCAGCAGTTGGTGGTGGTGGTAGAGCGCGCCGCCGAAAAAGCCCGCCTGCGCCGCCGCGTGGCCGAGCTCGAAAAGCGCATGAGCCAGGGCCAGCACACCTTCGAAAGCATGATAGGCGAAGCGCCCGCCCTGCGCCGCGCCCAGGCCCTGGCCCGCCAAGTAGCCCCCACCGACAGCACCGTGCTGCTCGAAGGCCCTACCGGCGCGGGCAAGGAGTTGTTTGCCCAGGCTTTGCACCAAGCCAGCGGGCGCAAAAGCAAGCCTTTTGTGGCCGTCAATTGCTCGGCCTTCCCCAAAGACCTGCTCGAAAGTGAGTTGTTTGGCTACAAGAAAGGGGCCTTTACGGGGGCGCTTTCTGATAAAAAAGGCCTGCTGGAAGAAGCCAATGGTGGCACGCTGTTTCTGGACGAAATCGGCGAGTTGGAGCTGAACGTGCAGGCCAAATTTCTACGGGTGCTGGAGTTGCAGCAGTTTACCAAGCTCGGCGACACCAAGCCCACTAAGGTCGATGTGCGGCTGGTGGCGGCCACCAATCGCAACCTTAAGCAAGAGGCCGCGCAGGGCAATTTCCGGCCCGATTTGTACTACCGGCTGTCGGTGTTTACCATTGTGGTGCCGCCGCTCAGCGACCGCCGCACTGATGTGCCGCTGCTGGCCGCATTTTTCTTGCAGCACTTCGCCGCCCGGCTGGCCAAGCGCCTGCCTGGCTTCGAGCCCGAAACACTAGATTTATTGCAGCGCTACCCCTGGCCGGGCAATGTGCGCGAGCTAAAAAACGTGTTAGAGCGCGCCGCCATTCTGGCCCCGGCCGGCGAGCTGCTGGCCCCGGCGTACTTGCCCGATGAGTTTCACGGCATGGCGGCCCGCCCAGCGGCCGATGATGAGAGCTTGCGCGGACTGGAGGCACGGCACATTCAGCGGCTGATGGGCGAGTTATTGGGGAATAAGCCGGAGGTGGCCAAGCGGCTGGGCATCGGGCTGACGACGCTGTACCGGAAACTGCAGGAGTACGGGGTAGAGTGAACCTCACCCCCCAACCC
>JBPBQK010000081.1:0-15342 GCA_050954845.1 Janthinobacterium lividum | reverse complement strand
TGTGCGCACCCGCGAGTTGTTAACGGCAGCCTTGCGCACCGCAGCAGACTGGATTCTGCCCCAAGATGCCCAAAACTGGTTTGACCATTGCGGCTACCACGTACACTGACTTTGAAACCGCTCTAAGCATGGGGTCGAGCAGCAGGTTTTGGCCCGCTATTTCCACCAAGCTCGCCGAGTGGCCAAACCAAGTTACGCGCACCAGGTCGGGCGTTTTTTTAGTGATGCTAAGCGAGTCGAGGTGCTGCATGGGCAGCGGGCCAGCCGGGGCTTTGTGGCGCGCCGAGTCGAACAGCATCCGCCGCACCGCCCCAAACATGCTGCCGCCCGTCATGACCTCGGTGGGCTGCGGATTGTAAAACTTCCCCTCCCGGTAGTGGCCCGACGCGGTATAGCCCTGGGTGGGGGTGCCGCCCAGCTCGGGGCTCAGCTGCGCAAAGGCCACGCCCGCCACCAGCAGCACCGCCACCAGCACGGCAAGTAGTTTCCCAATGATTTTCAGCATAGTAAAGTAGTTGGTTGTAGCAAACCCATAGTCAATGTACGTCTGTCCTTGCGAGCGCAGCGAAGCAACCGCAGCAAGACGAGCCGTGCGGGTGCGATTGCTGCGCTGCGCTCGCAAGGACAGTTATTTTCAGTCCCTACCAAGGCACTGGCTAGCGCGGAAGCCGGGCCAGCATAGCGCGAGCGGCGGCCTGTCCGCTAGCCAGCGCGGCCTCTACGGTGCCGCCATCGGTGCCATCGTGCAGGCCCTCGCCCGCAAAAAACAACGTGTCGGCCACGGGGGTAGCCAGGGCTGCCCTGGCCGCCGGGGCCCCCACCGTGGCGTAGGAATAAGCCCCGTAGGCATACGGTTCGGCTCCCCAGTTTTGCACCGAGCTGGCGCGCAGCTGCTGCCGCAGCACCGCGGGCGGCACGGCCAGCAGCTGGGCCAACGACTCCAGCGCCAGCGCCAAAACCGTTTCGGCCGGGGCCGTGCGCAGTTGGTCGGCCGCGGGCCCCGCCAGCCAGCCCGTCAGCAGGGGGCGCGGGTCGGGCAGCTGGCTCCACCAGGTGGGCACGGGCGCTTCGGAAAGCAAAAACTCCAGCTCGGGCAGGCGGTCGTGCCAAAAGTTTTCCCTAAACTCGAGCAGCACCTTAATAACTGCCCCAAAGCCCAGCTGCGCCGCTGCGGCCCGGTGCGTGGGTAGGTCGGGCACCAGGCCCAGGTGGCCGGGCTGGCCCGCGCCCCGCTGCCACACGCCCAGCGGCACCGTGCACAGCACTTGCTGCGCGTGGTAGGTGGGGCCGGCCTCGGTTTGCACGGCGGCGTGGCCGGGCTGCCAGGTTATTTGCTGCACCGGGGTGGCTAGGTGCAGCGTGGCTCCGGCCGCCTGCGCTTGGCCAGCCAGCCAGTGCAGCAGCGGCCCGTAGCCACCCACCGGGCGCGGCGAGTCGTCGGCCCCGCCGGCCGTCCACTCGTCGCGCAGGGCCCAGGCGCTGGCGCGCGTGGCATCGGCGGCGTCGTAGCCTTCGGCAAATTGGGTGGCGGTGGCGCGCAGCGCGGTGTGCTCGGGGCCGGCAAACTCGCGGGCCAGAAACTCGGCCAGGGGCATATCGTGGGGTAGCGCCTGAAGCTTGGCCAGCAGCGGCGGCAGCTCAGCAAAAAAGTCGGCATCGGGCTGCACCTGGCCATCTCTCACCATATAGGTGCGGCCGGCGGTGGCCTGCCAGGCTATGCCCGCCTCGGCCAGCAGGGCGCGGGTGAGGGGTACTTCGCCGTGCATAAACTCGGCCCCGGCTTCGATGGGCTGGGTAAAGCTAGGCGGCACCAGCGTGTGCACGCGCCCCCCCACGCGGTCGCGGGCTTCGAGCAGCAGCACTTGCCGGCCGGCGGCGGCTAGCTCACGGGCGGCGATGAGCCCCGCCGCGCCAGCCCCGATAATTAGTATTTCTGCGTTGTTGATAGGGTTATTTTCAGTCATAATTCAAGGCACCGAGCGGTTGGTAGTAATGCCTGGGCGAGTGGGGCGAGGGCTTTCTTGTCTGGGCCAGCCAGGAGGCTTGCTTCAGCAAGCCTGCGGGTGCTTACTGGTTCCGGGCTGCGCTTGTTGTTTGGCAGTGGCTTAAGCATTACATTTAATCTATATACCACCTCGCCTTAGCGATGGGCGGCCAGCGCCCGGTTTTTTATTTATCCAGCACTTAGGCCAAAGCCATCTGTCATTGCGAGCGCAGCGAAGCAATCGCCCCCGAACGGTGTCGCTGAACAGGTGCGATTGCTTCGCTGCGCTCGCAATGACAAATGGCTTTGGCCTAAGTCCTATTAGCACCCCTGCACACTATGGCCTTAACCTACAAAAAACCAGGGGTGTACGTGGAGGAAATACCCAAGACCCTACCCACCATCGCCCCCGTCGAAACGGCGGTGCCAGCTTTTATTGGCTACACGCAGCAGGCCACTAAACTCGCCGCCGACGACCTGCACCTGCTGCCTACGCGCATTACGTCGCTGGCCGAGTATACGCGATTTTTTGGTGGGCCGCAGCCCGAAACGCGGCTCACGGTGGCCATCCAGGAGCAGCAGGATGCGGCGGGGAAGCGGCTGGCACTGCGCGCGGTGGCCACGCTCGCGGAGGCCGACCGCTCGCGACACATTTTGTATTACGCGCTCCAGCTGTTTTTTGCTAATGGGGGCGGCGCTTGCTACATCGTGTCGGTGGGTGGGTATAAGGCGCTGGGTACGGCGCTGGTAGCCAGCGAGCTGGCCGCGGGGCTGCACCAGGTGCAGGCAGTCGATGCCCCCACGCTGCTCTTGTTTCCGGAGGCGCAGGCGCTGGAAGCTATCGCCGATTTTAAGCGCCTGCACGACGAAGCCTTGGCGCAGTGCGCGCTGCTCGGCGACCGGTTTTTGCTGCTGGATGTGCACGGCGGCAACCTGTCGCTGGCCGACCCGGCAACCCGGCTGCTGGATGCCGTAGCCAATTTTCGCCTCGCCGGCGTGGGGGCCGCCAATCTGTCGTACGGGGCAGCCTACGCGCCCAACCTGGAAACCGTGCTGGACTACGCCGTGGACGAAACGCAGGTGGCGGTAAGCTACGCGCTCAACGGCAAGGCGGCCATAGTGAGCAAGCTCAACACGCTGGATACCAGCAATCCTGCCTATTACGAACAGGCGCGCCAGGCCATTCGGGACTTGCCCTGCAAGCTGCCGCCCAGCGCCGCCGTGGCGGGCATTTATGCCCGCACCGACTACAACCGGGGCGTGTGGAAGGCCCCCGCCAGTGAAGACCTTATGGCAGTTATTCAGCCCACCATTGCCCTGACTACCGCCATGCAAGACCAGCTGACGATAGACGCGGCAGGTGGCAAGTCGGTGAATGCCATTCAGCGGTTTGTGGGCCGGGGCACGCTGGTGGGAGGCGCGCGCACGCTGGCCGGCAACGACAACCAGTGGCGCTACGTGTCGGTGCGGCGCCTGTGTTTGTTTGTGCAGGAATCGGTGCGGGCCGGCACGGCTTCGCTGGCGTTTGAGCCTAACGACCCTACCACCTGGGCGCGGGCGCGGGGTATGATTGAGAACTTCCTGAACACACTCTGGCGGCAAGGCGCGTTGCAGGGCGCGAAGCCCGAGCAGGCGTTTTACGTGGCTGTGGGGCTGGGCAAAACCATGACGGCCCTCGACATCAGGGAGGGCCGGCTGGTGGTGGAGCTCGGTTTGGCTGCGGTGCGGCCAGCCGAATTTATTGTGCTAAAATTTTCGCACAAAATGGCGGAATCCTGAGCGGCCGGATGGGCGTAGGCGGGCCCGTGCACCCCGCTTTTGGGGTGAGCGGACCTAGCAGCTACTGCTGGCTGCGCCGCGGCCGCGGCCGGCGGGTGGAATTAAAAACCTGATAACCATGTCTTTTTTTTGCGAGCCAGCTAAAAAAGGTACGCTGACTTACTTGACTTAGCGCCTATCCAAATCAGGTAGCCAGGCAGCGCATTCTGCCTGGCTGTTATTTTCAATCTCCTGTGCGTATAGGCCCCGACTGCCCTACCGGACATAAGCGCGGCAGTAGCTAGCGTATCCTCGACTTTAGCTACCTGTTCGTTTCGCTTACTGAATACGTTACGCAGTAGGTCTACGCTATCTTGCACGCTGGGTCAGCTTGCCCCAGCCCATAGCCTTTGCCCGGCCAGCCTTATTTCGATGCTGGGGTCGGGCTGCGGCCCGGCGGCTCTCAGCCACGGGCGCACCACATTCTCCCTTATGAAATCCCTGACCATCTCGACGGACCCTGGCTACTGCCGGCCGGCCGCTCCTTCGCGCCTGCACCTACTGTTGAGCCGCTACCTGCAAGATGAGCGCGATATGCCGTTTGTGTACCTCATCCTGCGCATTTCGGCCACCCTGCTACCGCTGGCGGCGCTGCTGCTGGTGCCCGCCGTACAGGGCTGGGTTTGGTGGGCGGTGCTGGGGGTGTACCTGGGGCTGAGCAACCTGGTTTTTAAGGGGCCGTTTGGATTGATGCTGCACTGCACCAGCCACCGCGTGCTGTTCAAGAAAAAGTACAATTGGCTCAATAAGTACATTCCCTGGGTTATCGGGCCGCTGTTTGGCCAAACGCCGGAAACGTACTTTACCCACCACTTGGGCATGCACCACGCCGAAAACAACCTGGAAGATGATGAAAGCTCCACTATGTTTTACCAGCGCGATTCGGTGAGGGGCTTTCTGCACTACCTCACTGATTTTCTGGCTCTGGGCATTGCGCGTCTGGTGGGCTATTTCACCCGCAACAACAAGCCCACCCTGCGCCACCGCCTGCTACGCGGCGAGCTGCTGTACTGGGGCTTGGCCCTGGCCCTGGCTTTGGTAAACCTGCCGGCCGCGCTGGCGCTGCTGGTGCTGCCCGTGCTGCTCTCGCGGGTGGTAATGATGCTGGGCAACTGGGCGCAGCACGCCTTCATCGACCCGGCCAACCCCGGCAACTGCTACACCAACAGCATTACCTGCATCAATACCCGCTACAACCACAAGTGCTGGAATGATGGCTACCACATCAGCCACCACCTCAAGCCTGCCATGCACTGGACCGAGCACCCGGCCCACTTTCGCAAGCACCTGGGCCAGTACGTTGCTAACCAAGCTATTGTGTTCGATGGTATTCACTTTTTGCACGTTTTCTGCTACCTCATGGGCAAGCGCTACGACCTGCTGGCGCGGCACTTTGTGGAGCTGAATAACACGGCGCGCTCCGAAAGCGAGGTGATTGCCTTGCTGCGCGGGCGTACCCAGCGCTTGCAGCCGGCCGCCTTCGCGGTGCTGGCTTAGCTACGTAGGCTAGCGAGCCCACTAGCGCAGGTTTCAGGAGCCGCAAACACAAAGAGGCCCGCCGGTACCGGCGGGCCTCTTTGTGTTTGCGGCTGCTTTTTAGCGTGTTTAGTAGCTGCTAAGCAAAACTTAGAAAGTGAGACGCTCAGCGCTCCTTAGCACGCCACCAGTTTCCGGGCGGCTTTGGGAACTGGGGGCCGAGCGGCTGGGGTGCGCGGGGCTGGTGCCTGCTCGGCTTGCTGCACTTGGCGTGCCTGGTATTGCAAAAACCGCTGGGCCTGGCAGTAGACTTGTTCGGGGTTAAAGGTGGAAACGGATTTGGGAAGGAAGAGGCAGGCTAAAAGGGCGCGGAACATGGCTTGGATTCATAATTAGTAAAGCGGAGAATAGACACTACAATATTACGCTTTTGCAATGTATATATTCCTCCGTATTACTACTTAATTTCACCGAGTCTTCACTTTGCTGAATCCTAAGGCTGGGGGCGGCGGCCAGATTGGTTGCTTACGCCGCGCTCATTCACCGATTAGACTATTTCATTCGCCGATTGCAGGATTCCATTCGCCGATAGTATTCTGCCTTTTCGAATTCAGCCCAACTACCCAGGCCTGTGCCCGCTACTTTTGAGACTAGTATATCCGTCTCAATTAATGCTAGTTATAGCCCAAAGATTACTTTTTGCTGCGGTCTTTTTCACGGGCTTGGGCGGTGCCAGCCAGGCGCAGGCCCAGGGGGCCGATACCCTGGCCCTGGCGCAGGGGCTGACTACCGCCAAGGAGTTTGGCAAAGCCGCAACCCTACTGGCGCGCTACGAAAAAGCGCACCCCACCAATACCGATGCGGTGCGCCTGCATTTGCAGCTGCTGTACTGGCTGCACCGGCTGCCCGAAGCCGCCAAGCTGTATAGCCGCGCCAGCCGCCAGCAGCCGGCCGCCACCAACTTCCAGCTGGATTATGGCCGCATCCTGTACGAAACCAAGCAGTATGCCAAAGCCAAGGAAGTGCTGGGGCCGCTGCTGCAAAAAGAGCCCGACAACGTGGAGGCCCTCACCATGATGGGCCTCATGAATTACAACGAAGGCAACCTGGGCCCGGCGGCTAGCTACCTCAATAAAGTACTCCTCCCCTACCCCGACAACCCAACCGCTAAAGTCTTCGCCGAGAAGATAAAAGACCTGAAAGCAGCCCGTGCGCCTTACCTGAATCTATACACTGTTTACCGCACCGACGACCAGCCGCTGAAGTGGCTTGAGAACAAGCTGGAAGTGGGCAGCTACCGCTCGCCGCTGTTTTCGCCCACCTTGCAAGCGGTGCTTTGGAGCACGCGCGATAGCACCAGCGGTTATCGGCAGCATTTTGAAGTGCTGGCAGGCAATAAAAGCACCCTGCTAAACCAGAAGCTAACGGTGCAGCTGCAAGCCGGGGTTTTTAAGCACGCTGCCCAAAGCGGGCCGGCCTTTGTGGGCAATGCCACGCTGCAATACAAGCTGCCTAAGGGCTTCAGCCTGGAAGCGACCGGCAGCCGCTCGCCTTACTTTTTTACCATTGCCAGCAGCCGGGCCGCGGTGCTGTATAGCCAGGTATACGGGGCCTTGCTGTTCCAGAATAAGCAGGGCTGGCAGGGCCGCGTGCAGGCGGCCGAGTCGTTTTTTGCGGGCAGCAACCACATTCTGGGGCTGAGCGCCTGGGTGCTGTCGCGGGCCCTCACGCTGGGGCCAGTGTACGTGAAGGGCGGGTACAGCTTCGGCTACAACGACGCGCAGGACAACACCTACGCGCCGGTGCTGTCAGCCGCCCAAATCGCGGCTTCGGGCCGGCCGGTAGCGGGTACGTATGGCCCTTATTTCACGCCGAAGCAGCAGCGCATTCATAGCCTGCTGCTGAATGCCGACGCCAAGGCGGGCAGCCGGTGCTGGCTTTCGCTGAAAGGCTCGGTGGGCGTATTTGCCCAGGCCCAAAATCCCTACCTGTTTCTCAATAGCGACCAAGCGACTTTGTTCATCGACAAAGGCTTTTACACCGAGCGTTACACGCCGTTTGAAGTGAAGGGGCAGGTGAGCTACTCGCTGGCCAGCCATCTGGGGCTGGAGGGCGGCTACGTGCACACGAAGGCCTTCTTCTATACATCTAATCAGGTGTTTACGAATCTGAAATATTCTTTTTAGAGCGGTTTGGGCACTCGTTTTTCGGGTCATGCAGCGCGCAGCGAAGCATCTCGCTCGCTTCGTTGCTACCGCAAGGGATTACTGCTGCACGCGAGATGCTTCCCTTCGGTCTGCATGACTCGAAAAACGAACTCCTTAGCAGATATCAATTATGGATAAACCACTTACCAAAAGACAGAAAGCCCTCGACCACTGGCGCTACCGCCGGGCGGCCCGCACCACTATGGCCGAGCGCTTTGGGCTGATGGTGCTGGTGGCGGGGGGCTTTATTAGCGTGGCCCGGCTGGCCAACTGGTGGTTTCGGGCTGACCACGTGGGCAATGTGGTGCTGTACGGCGTGCTGTCGGGCATTTTTTGGTACGGCGTGCTGCGGATGCTGCTCATTTGGGTCAACTACCTGTATGTGCGCCGGCCCGAGCGGGTGCCCGCGCCGGCGGGCAAGCGGGTGGCCATTTTCACCACTAGCTCGCCGGGCGAGCCGCTGAGCATGTTCGAGAAAACGCTCGAAGCGTGCAGCCAAATTACCTACCCGCACACCACCTATTTGCTCGATGACACCCGCGACCCACGCTTTGGCGAAGCGGCTAAAAAGTGGGGCGCCGTGCACCTCGAACTGGTGGGCCTGCCCGGTGCCAAGGCCGGCAAAGTCAACAAAGCCCTGTCGCTGACCGACGAAGAATTTGTGCTAGTGATGGACCCCGACCACATCCCGTTTCCCAATTTTCTGGATGAAGTATTGGGCTATTTTGAGGACGAGAAGGTGGGCTTCGTGCAGGTGTCGCAGGCGTACTACAACCAATACCGCAGCTTTGTGGCCCGCGGGGCGGCCGAGCAAACCTACGGCTTCTACGGGCCCACCCAGATGGGGCTTTTTGGCCGCAACTGCGCCGTGGCCATCGGGGCCAACTGCACTTTTCGGCGGGCGGCGCTGGCCAGCGCCGGCGGGCACGGCATCGGGCTGGCCGAAGACTTAATCAGCGCCATCAACATTCACGCGGCGGGCTGGAAATCGGTGTACAACCCGGTGGTAGTGAGCCGCGGGCTGGTGCCCGAGGATTTTGGGTCGTTTTGCAAGCAGCAGCTCAAGTGGGCGCGGGGCGTGCACGAGGTGCTGTTTGCCGAGGTGCCCAAGCTATTTAAGAAGCTGAGCTTCTGGCAGAAGCTGTCGTACTGCACTATTGGCACGTACTACACGGTGGGCTTCACCACGCTTATCTACCTACTCATCCCCTACCTGTATTTATTCTTTGGGGTGCTGCCGGCAAAAATGCCTTTTATGGAGTTTTTGCAGTATAGCCTGCCGGTGGGCGTAATCGGGGTGCTGGTGTACCTGTATGTGCAGCTCTGGATGTGCCACCCGGCCGATGAGCGGGGCCTGCACTGGCGGGGCACGGTGCTGAAATTTGCCTGCTGGCCGGTGTTTTTTATGGGTTTTATGCTGTCGCTATCCGATAAGGATATTCCCTATATTCCAACCGCCAAGCAGGCCGTTATCGGCAAAATCACGCCCTTCGCCCGGCCCTTAATTTTTCATATCGGCTTCTTTGCCCTCGTCACCACCTACGTGCTGCTCTACCGCCGCTTTGTGCTGAGCGAAGCTACCCTGGTGATGACGAGCGAGAAAACCTGGGGCATGCTGCTCTTTGCCGGCATCGCGGTGGTGCTAGCCCTGGCCAGCATGTACGCCGTGTTCGAAGGCTGGCTCCTGAAGCCCGCCGACCCGTGGGACGCGGTGGATTTAACGAAAATAACCGTGCCGGGCGGACTGCATGAGCAGGTTGCTACCGAGCCGGTGGCGGCGCTGCACCGGCTTCAGGCCTATTCAATAACTGACTAATAAGCACCTGTCCTTGCGAGGAGGCACGACGAAGCAACCTTTCCTTGACGCATGAAGGACGTTCGCTTACGAGAAAGGAAAGGTTGCTTCGTCGTGCCTCCTCGCAATGACAGGCGTTTTAAACTCCTAACTACTTACTACCGTGAAAAATATCGTGCTCAAACGAACCGGCTTCACGCTGCTGGCCATGGGGCTGGGCATTGGGCTCACGTATGGCCTCACGTACCTGGGCCACCAATCGGAAGGCCCCGTAACGGAGGTGCTGGAAAACGTGAGCGTCGGCGTATCGAGCATGGAAAACAAGTACTTGCTGGAGCGACGCGAGCACACCAGGGCGCAAGAGCTGGCGTGGTTTACGCCCTACCGCAACAGCCTCGGCAAGCTGCGCCAGCCCGACCGTCTGCTGCTGGGCGCTTTTGACGATAATACGGGGGAAAGCCTGGAGCCGATTTCGACGCTGGAGGACAGCCTGCGCACGCACCTGCCTATTATCCAGATATATAGCGCCTGGGGTAGCAAAGCCGAGGAGGCCTTCCCGATGCAGCAGGTCGAGGCTATCAGTCACCTCGGCTCGCTGCCGCTCATCACCTGGGAGCCGTGGCTGAGCGACTTTGCCCCCGAGGACGTGCCCGCCGCCCTGGCCGATGCCAAAACCCGCGACAAAGGCGGCATGAGGGCCGTGGCCAACGGCAGCTTCGATACCTATATCGACCGCTGGGCCGCCGCCGCCCGCAAAGTAGGCAAGCCCTTGCTAGTGCGCCTGGGCCACGAAATGAACGACCCCTACCGCTACCCCTGGGGCCCGCAAAACAATGAGCCCAAAGACTTTATTGCGGCATGGCAGCACGTGGTGACCCGCTTCCGGCAGGCCGGGGCTACCAACGTGGTGTGGGTATGGGGCCCGCACCCGGCCTACACGTTTGCCGAGTACTACCCCGGCGATGCCTTTGTGGACTGGGTGGGCGCGGGCACGCTCAACTACGGCACCGTGGCCATCTGGAGCCAGTGGTGGAGCTTCGCCGATATTTTTGGCAAATACTACCCGCAGTTGGCTTCCTACAAAAAGCCGATTATGATTACGGAGTTTGGCTGCCTGAAAGTGGGTGGCAGCCGCAGCCAGTGGTTTAAAGAGGCCCTCACCGATATGCCGACGAAATACCCGCTGGTCAAAAGCCTGATTTTCTACCACAACAGCAACGATAACACCACCACGATGAAGGTGCTGGACTGGACGTTTAAAAGCGATAGCGCGGCTACCGGCAGCATCGTGCAGGCGATGAAGGGTTGGGATAGAAAGTAGGTTGGTTGTTGATTTTGGCCAAAAACGGTCGTCATGCTGAGCGTAGCGAAGCATGACGACCGCTTCGTTGAATGGTGCGGTAGAGATGCTTCACTGCGTTCAGCATGACGACCGTTTTGGTTCGCGCAGCCCATCGGCACCAAGCACAACCATTACTTTCTATCAATAACAAAACATCCCCAGACCAAAATTTCAGGCCACCTTTGCGCTCCATTTCCTCAGAGCAGCCAGTGACCAACGCAACGGAACAAGCAGAAAAACAACACCTGGAAGAAACCAAGGAGCGCCTGATGCTGGCCATCAAGCGGATAGATGATGCTGTGAAGCAGTTTTCCGACGAGCTACAGCAGAAAAAGCAGTATATCCACGAGCACCAGTCGGGCATGGACGATGCCGACATGGTGGCCGCCGGCCAATCCATTGACCGCATGGCCTACACGGGCGACGCCGCCGTGGCCCGCAAACGCAAGCTTCTCAAGCTGGGGCAATCGCCGTACTTCGGCCGCATCGATTTTGCCGCCCAGGGCCAGGCCGCCGCCCCGGTTTACATCGGCATCTACTCCTTTCTGGATGAGCGGCAGCGCCAAAGCGTGATTTACGATTGGCGGGCACCCATCTCGTCCATGTTCTACGATTTTGAGCTGGGCGAGGCCTCTTACGCCACGCCATCCGGAACGATAGCGGGCACCATTGAGCTAAAGCGACAATACAAAATTCGGGACGGCCGCCTGGAGTTCGTGCTCGAAAACGACGTGAACATTCACGACGATGTGTTGCAGCGCGAGCTGGCCAAGTCGTCCGATGACAAGCTGAAGAACATTGTCGCCACCATTCAGCGCGACCAGAACGCGGTGATTCGCAACGAAACCGCGCAGGTAATGGTCATTCAGGGGGTGGCCGGCTCGGGCAAAACCTCGATTGCGCTGCACCGCATTGCGTTTTTGCTGTATCGCTTCCGCGATACCATTTCGGCCAAAGACGTGCTGATTATTTCCCCCAATAAGGTCTTTGCCGACTACATTTCCAACGTCTTGCCCGAGCTGGGCGAAGAGCACCTGCCCGAGCTGGGCATGGAAGATTTAGCGGCCGACTTGCTCGAAAATAAGTACCGGTTCCAGACTTTTTTTGAGCAGGTATCGGCGCTGTTGGAGCAGCCCGCCCCGGCTTTTGTCGAGCGCATTCAGTTCAAGTCCTCGTTTGAGTTTCTCAGCCAGCTCAATCAATACCTGGTTCACGTTGAGAACAACTACTTCACGTACAAGGACATTCAACTAGGCCGGCTCGTTGTTCCGGCCGCCTTCATTCAGGCGCGGGTGAAAGCTTACCACCGGGTGCCGCTTCTAAAACGGTTTACGCAGGTGGGCGAGGATGTCCGCACTTACGTGCGCGACGCCACCCGCCGCAAGCTGACCGGGCAGGAAAAATCCACGATTGGGGAGGTGATTTCCCGCCTGTTCCGCTTCCAAAACGTGTTGGACTTTTACCGGGATTTTTATCGCTGGCTGGGCAAGCCCGCGCTGTTCAACTTTGACCAGCAGCAGAAGCTGGAATACGCGGATGTTTTTCCCATTATCTACCTGCGCATCCGGCTGGAAGGCATCGCCGGGTACGACCACGTCAAGCACCTGCTGGTAGACGAGATGCAGGATTACACTCCCGTGCAGTACGCCGTGTTGTCGCGCTTGTTCCACTGCCGCAAGACCATTCTGGGCGATATCAGCCAGACGGTGAACCCGTACAGCGCGTCCTCGGCCGAAACCATCGAGCGCGTTTTTCCGCAAGCTGAAGTGGTTAAGCTATACCGCAGCTACCGCTCCACGGTCGAGATTACGGCTTTCGCGCAGCGCATCACCCCCAACCCGCACATCATGCCGCTCGACCGGCACGGGCCGGAGCCCCGCGCCGTGCATTGCAATAGTTCGGCCGAAGAGCTGGCGGCCATTCAGGAGTTAATTACGACTTTTAAAAGCGGCCAAAATCACTCCTTGGGCATCATTTGCAAAACCCTGCGGCAAGCCACGCGGGTGCACGAGGCGCTGCAAGCGCCCGGCATTCAGCTGCTCACGGCCGATTCTACGACGTTCAAGGAAGGCATCATTATCACGACGGCCCACTTGGCGAAGGGGCTCGAATTTGATGAGGTCATTGTGCCTTTCGCCTCCGCCCAGAATTATAAGACGGAGGTCGATAAGAGCATGCTTTACGTGGCTTGCACCCGCGCCATGCACCAGCTCACGCTCACGTATTCGGGCGCTATTACCGCCTTTTTAGCCCCAGATGCCGCCCTCTAAACTACGAGGTAAGCGGCCCCAAAAACACCGGCGCTATCGCCCAAAACAGGCTTGACCACAGGTGTTTCAAATACGTGGTCGAACACGTAGGGCGCTACGCTGCTCACGCCTTCGGTGTAGAGGCGCGTGATGTTGCCCACGCCCCCACCGATGACAATAACGTCGGGGTCAACGATATTGACCACCACACTCAACGCCCGCCCGAAATAGCTGAATAAGCGCTGTATGGTAGTTTCCGCCGCGGGGTCGAGGCCGGCCTGCGCCCGCTCAGCGATTTCTTGCAACGACCGACTTTGGCCGGTGAGGCCCGCGTAGTAGCGCTGCAAGGCTGGGCCGGCCAAAATGCTCTCGTTGCAGCCCGCTTTGCCGCAAAAGCAGCGCGCTTCTTCTGCCTCATCGAGGTAGTTGTGGCCCCACTCGCCGGCCAGGCCGTGGAAGCCTTCCAGCACCCGGCCATTCACCACCAGCCCGCCCCCCACGCCCGTGCCCAAGATGACGCCGAAGACGACTTTGGCCTCCGGAAACTGCTGCTTTACTACGCCCAGGCGCGTTTCGGCCAGGGCAAAGCAATTGGCATCATTGGCCATTTCGATGCGAATGCCCAGCAGCTTTTCCAGGTCGGCCTTCATGGGCTGACCGTTGAGGCAGGTGGCATTGCTGTTTTTTAGTAGGCCCGTGCGCGGCACCAGGGTGCCCGGCGTGGCCAGCCCCAGGCTGGGCGGTGGGCTGCCCACCGCCTGCTCCATCTGGCCGACCAAGTGCTTGATTTGGCGCAGCACATGGCCGTAGCCCTGGTCGGCCCCGGTGGGCACCCGGTGGCGAAAAAGCACCTCCGGCTCCTGCGCCGATTTCAGAACCACGCCCTCGATTTTGGTGCCGCCCAGGTCGAGGCCCCACAGGTTGTATTCGCCTTGAGCGCCGTTCATACTGTTAGGTAAAGCATGAGTAAAATAGTTAGCGTATAGCTTGTTATTGCGAGCAAAGCGAAGCAATCGCATCCGGACGGGCCGTTGGAGAGCCGTTCAGGTGCGATTGCTCCGCTTTGCTCGCAATGACAAACTATTACTCAGGCCGCGAAGCGACGGCAATTTTCGAGTCGGCGGTGCCGTAGTATAGAAACCACTTCGACTTGAAGCGGGCCAGGCCTTCCAAAAACACGACTTGGTTGACCTGGCCGGTGGTTTCGTAGGGCTTCTCGGGGCGCATAAAGTAAGTGTCGCTACGCTGAAGCAGCTTGGTTGGGTCATTTTTATCGAACAGCGCTTGGGCGGCCGAGTAGGTGCCCTCAGGCAACGACTTATCGCCGATGGCGGGCACGTTGCGGCTGTTGTAAATGAGCCGGATGCCCTGGTCGGTGAGCATGGCCGGCGGCCCCGATTCTACCAGGTCGCTGTCGAATTTGCCTTCGCGGGTGGGCAGGATGATTTTCAGATTGGGCAGGGTGAGGGCCTGGGCGCGCAGGGGCACGGGCGGCTTTTCGCCGGGGGCCATTTCGATGGGCGTCCAGTGAATGAGGTCGTCGGAAGTAGCCAGCCAGATTTGGGCATCGCCCCAGTACATCCAGTATTTGTCCTTGATTTTGGTGGCCACGATGCGCCCATCATTTTCATACTTCGACACGATGGAGCCCGATTTGCTCCACTTGCCCAGGTACTTGCCGCCCGCGGCTTGGGCAAAGGCGTTGCCGTACTTGGTCCAGTGGCGCAGGTCGGGCGAGGAGGCCACGTGCAGGCGGGCCAGCGTGCCATCGTAGGCGGTGTAAGTCATGTAGTAGGTGCCCTTGTCGTCTTCTACCACGCGGGGGTCTTCGGTGCCGCCGGGCCACTCGTATTTTTTCTCGGGGTCATTATCGGGGTAAAGCACCGGCTCGGGCTCGCGCTGAAAGCGGATGCCATCGCTACTGCTGGCCAGCCCAATGCGCGAAGCTTTGCCGAAGGTGCTGATTTTATTCTCGGCCCGGTACAGCATGTAAATCTTGCCCTCGCGCACCACCACGGCGGGGTTGAACACGTCTTTTTCTTCCCACAGCACCGGCTTTTTCAGAATAGGGTCAGTGAACTTACCCACCGCGCTGGGGCCCATAATGGGGTTGGCGCTGTCGGCTTTCACGAAGTTCAGCAAAGCCCAATCATTGCCAGTGGCCGCCGCAGTAGCGGCGGTATCGGTCGGGTTCTTGGTAGCCGATGTGGCAGCCTCAGCATCGGTTTTGGGAGTGCCGTTGCAGCTGGCCAGCAGGGCTAGGGCCGCAAGATGGGCAGGAAGAATAATACGCATGCAGTGTTGGGAATTGAAAGGAATGAGTAGCAGAGTGAGAAACAGAGCTAGGGGTACAGACTTGTCTTTGAGCTAGATACAGCAAATTCAGCGTTAGTGTACAGTTGTCATTGCGAGCGCAGCGAAGCAATCGCACCCGAGCGGCTCGTCTTGATGCGATTGCTTCGCTGCGCTCG
>JBPBQK010000080.1:0-21009 GCA_050954845.1 Janthinobacterium lividum | reverse complement strand
TTCTACTTTTATTCCTGCCCCCCGGTTGTTGCTTCGCAACGCTCTGCTTGACGACCGTACTAAAACACAGCACCTATACCGCCCGCAGCAAGGCGTACTTCTTGCCCTTCTGTACCACCAAATACTTCCCCAGCAACAACGGCAGCTCAGTAGCTGGCTGCTGCGGGCTGTCTACTTTCAGGCGGTTGATTTTGAGGCCGTTGTTTTGCACCAGCTTGCGCACTTCGCCTTTGGAGGGGAACAGTGGCGCGCCGATGGCTTCGGCCAGCAGCGTGGCTACGTCGGCTTCGGCGAGCTGGGCGGCGGGCACATCGAAGCGCGGCTCGCCAGCGAATACGTCGAGTAGCGTGGCCTCATCGAGCGCGGCTAGGTCGCCGCCGCCGAAGAGAATTTGCGAGGCGGCAATGGCGGCTTCAGTGGCCTCGGCTGAATGTACGCGGGTGGTTACATCGGCCGCCAGGGCCTTTTGCAGCACGCGTAGGTGGGGGGCGGTGGCGTGCTCGGCTTCCAGCTTTTCAATTTCTTCCTGGCCGAGCAGGGTGAAGACGCGGATGAGTTTGGGCGCGTCCTCGTCTTTGCTTTGGAGGAAGAATTGGTAGAACTGGTAGGGTGAGGTCAGGGCTGGGTTGAGCCACACGGCACCGCTTTCGCTTTTGCCATATTTGCTGCCATCGGCTTTGGTAATGAGCTGGCCGGTAAGGGCATAAGCCTTGGCCTCGGGGCCGCCCATGCGCCGGATTAGCTCGGTGCCGGTGGTGATGTTGCCCCACTGGTCGGAACCGCCCATTTGGAGGGTGCAGCCCAGCGACTTGTAGAGGTGGAAGAAGTCGTAGCCTTGCAGCAGCTGGTAGCTGAATTCGGTATAGCTGATGCCTTCGGCCCCGGTTTCCTCGTTGCCGCTGACGCGGCGCTTCACCGAGTCTTTGGCCATCATGTAATTCACGGTGAGGTGCTTGCCTACGTCACGCAGGAAATCGAGGAAGCCGAAGCCCTGGAACCAGTCGTAGTTGTTGACCATCAGCGCACCGGTGGGCGAGTCGTTGAATTCGAGGAATTTTTCGAGCTGGGCGCGGATACCGGCTTGGTTGGCGCGCAGGGTGTCTTCGTCGAGCAGGTTGCGCTCGGAGCTTTTGCCGCTGGGGTCGCCAATCATGCCCGTGGCCCCGCCCACCAGGGCCACCGGGCGGTGGCCAGCGCGTTGCAAATGCACGAGCAGCATGATGCTGGCCAGGTTGCCGATGTGCAGCGAGGCCGCCGTGGGGTCGAAGCCGATGTAGCCCGACACGGGGGCGGCGCTGGTTAGGTGCTCAGCGGTGCCGGGCATGGCATCCTGGTACATGCCGCGCCATTTTAGCTCGGCGAGTAAGTCGGTAGGAGAGGGCAGGGGGTTGATTTCAGAAGACATACGCAAATCGTGGCGGCCCGAAGCCGCCATAAAAACAGTCGGCAAAGGTAGCCGGGCGGTAGCTTTGTAGGGTGCGGGGCTCGCCCCCGTCCAAGCGTTTGTTTCGTTGTTCAGGTGCTGTTCAACGACGGGCGGGGGCGAGCCCCGCACCCTACTATGGCTACTTTTTCTTCCGAAGACCTTCTTAAACAAATTCAGCAGCGGCAGTTTCAGCCGGTGTATTTCTTGCAGGGCGAGGAGCCGTATTTTATTGATACGGTGGCCGATGCGCTCGAAGCTTCGGTGCTGCCCGAGTCGGAGCGCAGCTTCAACCAGACGGTGCTCTATGGCAAGGATACCGACGCGACAGGCATCCTGGGCCAGGCCAAGCGCTTCCCGATGATGAGCGATTACTCGGTCGTGCTTGTGAAGGAAGCGCAGGCCGTGGCCGATTTGGAAAACGAAAAAGCCTGGCCATTTCTCGAAGCTTACATAAAGAACCCGCTCGCCAGCACCGTGCTGGTGCTCTGCTACAAGCACAAAACGCTGGACCCGCGCAAGAAGCTCGGCAAGCTGCTGGCCACCGCCCCCGGTGTGGCCCTTATGACCAGCAAGAAGCTCTACGACAACCAGATACCGCAGTGGCTGGGCGGCTACGTGCGCCAGCGCAAGCAGCAGATTACGCCCGGTGCTACCGCCCTGCTGGCCGAGTACATCGGGGCCGACCTGGGCCGCCTGGCCAACGAAATCAACAAGCTGCTGCTCAACGTGAAGCCCGGCCAGGCCATCGACGAAGACCTGGTGCAGCGCATGGTAGGCATCAGCAAGGAGTACAATATTTTCGAGCTGCAACGGGCGCTAGTGCAGCGCGACGTGCTGAAAGCCAACCGCATCCTCACGCACTTCGCTGCTAATCCCAAAGCCAACCCGCTCATCCCTAACCTCACGCTGCTCTTCAATTTCTTCACGCGCCTGCTCATGCTGCACCAGGCCGGAAATAATCCGTCGGACAGCGATATGCAAAAAATGGGCATCAATAAATTTGCTCAGAAAGAGTACCAGCAGGCCATGCGGCAGTTCAGCCCCGAGCGCACGATGGACCTTATTCACCTCATCCGCAGGGCCGACGCGCAGAGCAAGGGCATCGAAAGCGGCAGCATGGACGAGGGCGAAATCCTGCGCGAATTGGTGTGGCTGATATTGCACCCCGTGCCGGTGGCGGCCGTGGGGTAACGCCGGGCGCGCCGCTCGCGTAGAAAGCAGGTATTCACCTTATACCTGCTTTCACTGATGAGCGACACTCCAAGCAACACCCTGGGCGGCATGATTGCCAGCCTGTTCCGCGGTAAAACCACTAACGAAGACGGCTCGACCAGCGGCGGCTTTACCTCCAAGCACGGCGTACTGAGCGGCGCACTGCTGGCGGCCGGGGCCGCCTACCTCTACAAGCGCGCCAAGAATAAGCAGGCGTCGATTGGGTAAAAGCCAGTTGATTTGTTAGAATTTTGAAAGCCCTGCCGCACGCATCTCTATAAAATGAGGCGTGCGGCAGGGCTTTTATTAGGTGCAACTTTGCTGCTACGTAACCCCGAATTTCGATGCGCGCTCATATACATTTTGACCAAAAAGGCTGGCCCCAGAGCGTCAATAACTACCTGGCAATGGATGGCTTCCAGCAAATGGGCTGGGAAATAGTGCCCTATACCGATGCCGAGCCAGTGCGCGACCACGCGCCCGATGAAATTGTAGTGGGCCATATTGCTGCCGTGCGTGCGGGGCTGCGGTCGTTGGGTTTGGTACCGCCGGTCGAGCTGGGCTACCCCGACGCCCTGCTGCCATTTTTGGGGCGGCGGCTGTGGCAGAGCACCATCAATACCGTGGCGGCGCACCCCGAAAGCTGGCCGGTATTTGTGAAGCCCGTGCACGATGCCAAGAAATTTACCGGCGTGCTGGTGCGCCGCACGGGCGACCTGATAGGCTGCGGCGACCAGCACCAGGACACGCCCGTGTGGTGCGCCGAGCCGGTGCAGTTTGTGGCCGAGTGGCGCTGCTTTGTGCGCTACGGCCACATTCTGGATGCCCGGCCCTACAAGGGCGACTGGCGCGCCCACTTCGACCCGGTCGTGGTAGAGGCCGCGCTGGCGGCCTACGTGCCCGAAGCGCCCGCCGCCTTTTCCCTCGATGTGGGCATGACGGCGGCCGGAGCTACGCTCGTGGTGGAAGTGAACGACGGCTATGCCCTGGGCGCGTATGGGCTGATGCCGGTGGCGTATGCCAAGTTTCTGTCGGCGCGCTGGGCGCAGATGAGCGGCACGGAAGACTACTGCAATTTTTGAGCAAAGCCAGGTAGCTCAAGTAGTTTGGTAAGGTTGAGCGTTGGAGAATATTCGTAAAAAATACGCTTTAATCAACGCACGGAGGTTACTCGCCGTAAAACAGGTGTTTTCCATTAATCCTGATTTTTAGCGCAATGAAATTGCCCGAAACTACCCCCGAAGCTGCTGATAAGGCCAAAGGCCTGCTCGACACCACTACCGACAAAGCCAAAGGCCTGTATGGCGATGCTACCGACAAAGTGAAGGACCTCTACGACGAGGCCGCCGCGAAAGGCAAGGAGCTGCTCGACAAGGTGCCCGCTCCTGTGAAAGACGCCAGCGACAAGACCGTTGGAGCTTTCAAGAGCCTCACTACCACCCAGAAAGTAGTGGGCGGTGCCCTGCTGGCCGCCGGCCTGGCCCTGCTGATAGCGCCCAAAAAGAAAGGCAAAGCCAAGCGCGCCGCTAAGGCCCTGGACGAGCTATTGCTTTTCGTAAATGACCGCATCGAGGGCTACAAGCGTGCCGTGGCCGAAAGCAAAGACACCCAACTGAAAAGCTACTACCAGCAGCTGGTGGGCCAAAGCCAGCAGTTTGCCAGCATTCTGAATGGCTACCTCACCCAAAAAGGTGGCGAACTAGAGAAGGGTACTACGTTGAAAGGCAAGCTCTACCGCAAGTTTATGGATACGGCCGCCGCCGTAACCGGCCGCGACGAAAAAACCATTCTGGCCGCTAACATTCACGGCGAGCAGTGGGCCATTGCCGCCTACAAAAAGACGCTCCGCCGCAAGGCGCTCAAGGGCGATATCCGCGACGCGGTGAAAAAGCAATTTGCCGAGTCGAAAAAGACGTATAAGAAGCTCAAAGAGCTGGCCGCTTCGCAGAAATAACTGCTTCGGTAAGTTGGCTTTATAATAAAGGCCGCTGGTGCAATCGTTGATTGCGCCAGCGGCCTTTGTTGTTTTCGATGTTGTCAATATTCTGATGCCGAACTAGCGTCCGTCATGCTGAGCGCCCCGTCTGTCATGCTGAGCTTGTCGAAGCATCTCGCGTGGCGCAGTAATCAACTATTACCCAACGGTGCGAGCGAGATGCTTCGACAAGCTCAGCATGACAGACGGGGCGGACGTTACAGACGCCGCTTCTGTCTGACACACAGCTGCTACTGCGGCCGGCTTTTCAGTCGCACGGCCCGAAACTCCGAGCCAGCTTTCCACTGCGGGAAAGTAGTTTCGGAGGCCAGCTGCTGGCCGATGCGGAACAGAAGCCGGGCATCCTGAGCCGCGCCGCGCAGGTCCCACTTGGGGTTGTACTCATCGGAGGGCTGGTGGTAGTTTTTGGCCTCGAAGTCTTCGCGCTCCTTTTCGGCAAAGGCTTTGCCGTGCAGGCGGCTCTCGAAAGCCCCGCTGGCGTAGAGCGCCGGGATGCCCACTTTGGCAAAGCTGAAATGGTCGGAGCGGTAGAAGCTGCCGGTTTCGGGGTGCTGGTAGGGGATGGTGTAGCGGTTTTGCTCTTTGGCGGCGGTGCGGGCGTAGTCGTCGAGGTCCGACTGGCCGTAGCCCGTGATGGTGACATCGCGCATGGGGCCGAAGGCCAGCAACTCATCCATGTTAATGTCGGCCACGGTGTTAGCCACCGGGAAAAGTGGGTGCTGGGCGTAATAATCGGAGCCGAGCAGGCCTTGCTCTTCGCCCGTCACGGCCAGGAATACGATGCTGCGCTGCGGCTTTTCTTTGGCTTGCTGGAAGCCGTTGGCGATGGCCAGCAGGCCGGCACAACCGCTAGCATTGTCGAGCGCGCCGTTGTAGATGGAGTCGCCGGCCACGGCGGGGCCGATGCCGAGGTGGTCCCAGTGCGCCGAATAGATGATGTACTCGTTGGGGCGGGTGGTGCCGGGCAGCACGGCCACCACGTTTTTGGAGGTTTTGTAGGTGATTTTGTTGTGTAGCGTGGTCGTGACACTCAGCCCCAGGTCTTTACCCCGAAAGCCGGGTTTGTTGGCGGCGGCGTACAATTCATTATAATTCTGGCCGGCTGTGGTGAAGAGGCGCTTGGCCGCGTCGAGGGTCATCCAGCCTTCGAGAGCCACTTTGCTGGCGCCGTGGTCGGGCGTTTGGGGGTGCAGCTTGGCGCCGCCGTTGCTGCTTTGCACCACGGTCCAGGGGTAGGCGGCGGGCTTGGTGTCGTGAATAATGAGCAGGCCGGTGGCCCCGTGGCGGGCGGCTTCCTCGTATTTGTAGCCCCAGCGGCCGTAGTAGGTCATGGCCTTGCCCTTGAACATCGTGGTGTCGTTGCCCGCGTTGCCGGGGTCGTTGATGAGCACCACTACGGTCTTGCCCTTCACGTCGAGGCCGGCGTAGTCGTCCCATTTATACTCGGGCGCTACCACGCCGTAGCCGGCAAATACCAGTGGCGAATTCTTGATTTCGACCGTCGGCTTTTCGCGCTCGGTCAGAAACATGTAGTCGGTGCGGTACTTCAGCGTCAGGCTCTTGCCCTGGCCCGCGATGGTGGCCGTGGAGTCGGGCGTACCGGCTATTTCCACCAGCGGCACCGGCTGGAAATAACTGCCGCCGGGGCCGGGTTTCAGCCCCAGTTTCTTAAACTCGGCAGCCAGGTAGGCGGTGGCTTTTTCCTCGCCCTTCGTAAACGGCCGCCGCCCCTCAAACTCATCCGAGGCCAGCACCTTGATGTGCTGGGCCAGCAGCGCGGGCGTGATGCCATCGTTGGGCGTGGGCACGCTGGCCGTGTCGGTGGGGGCGGCTTCGGCGGGCTGGCCGGTGGCGGTGGTTTCGGAGGTGGTGGAGTTGCTTTGGCAACTCGCCAGCAGGAGGGCAGCCGTGGCGGGGGCTAGCCAGTGGCGAAGAGTCGAAAGGTGCATCAAGAAATGAAAATGAAGAGGTTTGCTGTGTGCAATGAGTTTCGCTGACTGTTCAGACAGCGGCAGTTGCGAAGGTAGCGAGGGCTGACCTGGATTGCATAAGTAGTGTGTTCGGCAGTTTGCGCTATTAAATTTGATATTGATAATGTCAGATGATTTAGGTCATAATCATTTGATAGATTGAGTTTTGTATTGACGATTTGAATCATAAATAGCATTGCCCGAAGTCTGACGAATTTAAAAATCAACTTTCTGCCTCTTGCCGCGATGGCCTACTTTTGAGCCATACTTCAAGCCCAACCAACCATGACACCTGCTGCCGTAATCACCGCCCGTCCTTCTGCCGCCTTCATCGCCGCCTCGTGGTGCGCCCTGCTCATGGGCATGGGCGGCTTCGTGGTCGGCCTTTTCAACGCCCCGATGGTGCTCAACGAAAAAGGCTACTACTTCACCGTCTTGATGTTCGGGTTGTTTGCCGCCATCTCCCTCCAAAAAACGGTGCGCGACCAACTCGAGAAAATCCCCGTCACGGGGCTGTACTATGGCTTGTGTTGGTTTGCCACGGTGCTCGCAGTCGCCTTGTTGCTCGTCGGCCTTTGGAATGCGACCCTTACACTCAGCGAAAAGGGTTTCTATGGCATGGCGTTTTTGCTGGCGCTGTTTGGGGCCATCGCCGTGCAGAAGAATACGCGGGATACGCGTGGGGTGCCAAGTAGTTCGACCGCGAATACAGATAGTGAGTAGCTTAATTATCTGCATTTTATAAGCGCCTGTGAGAAGTTGTCAATTAAAAAGCCACGGTGCAAGCCGTGGCTTTTCTATTTAGCTATGCGAGGTTTTAATGTAAACGGTTTGGGTTTCTCTATCAATCCATACGGTGCCGTAATCAGCATTCCTGTCTTGCGGAATATGGTAGAGTAGGCCATCCCGAATACCTTCTGGCCGAAACCAGGCTGGCCGTTCGCCAAATAGCACTGGCCGAGCGCAGCGAGTAGGTTTGTTTGCTGCCAAGGTGGGGGATTCCAGTAGCCAGCGCTGAATATCGGCATCTGATGCGGTGAAAGTAACCCAGTAGCTACGAGCGAATAAGTTGCCTTCCGTATCTGCCTCAATGTTGTGTGCCTGCGCGGGAAGAATAGCTAAATGACCAGTAGCCAGCGCACTCGCTAATCGTTTGCGCTTCATCTCAGCGGGATAATCAATTATGGCAACTACCAGCACCACTACATAAATGAGTAGATACAAAAGCTTCTTCATACTGAAAACTGATGCCTAAAAAACCGCTTTGGCTCTACTTCTTCGCCGGCTTGCTGCCCATTACAAACTCCAGCGTGCCGCCCTGCCGCACCTCGCTCACGGGCAGAAACGGGCGCGTCAGTAGCTTGCCATTGAGGCGGGCCGACTGCACGTAGACGTTCTTATCGCTCTGGTTTTTAACGCTTACGGTGAATGTTTTGCCCTCGCCGACTTGCAGCGTGGCGCCGTGCACGGCCGGGCTGCCGAGGGCGTACTCGCCCGAGGCGGGGGCAACGGGGTAGAAGCCCAGGGCCGAGAAGATGTACCAGGCCGACATCTGGCCGCAGTCGTCGTTGCCGCCGAGGCCGTCGGGGCCCTGGTGGTACATCTTGTTGAGAATCATACGAATGCGGGGCTGGGTTTTCCAGGGCTGGTCGGTCCAGTTGTAGAGGTAGGCGGCGTGGTGGGCGGGCTCGTTGCCGTGCACATAGTTGCCGATGATGCCGTCGCGGGTGATGTCCTCGGTTTCGGCGAAGAACTTGTCGGGCAGGTTCATGGTGAAGAGCGAGTCGAGGTGCGGCACGAAGCGGGCGCTACCGCCCATTTTGGCGATGAGCGCCGCCGGGTCGTGGGGCACGTAGAGGCTGTAGTTCCAGGCGTTGCCCTCGATGTAGGCGGGGTCACTGGTGGTGAGCACGTCGAACTTCTGGCGGAACGAGCCGTCGGCGAGGCGCGGGCGCATGAAGCCGATGCGGGCGTCGTAGACGTTCTGCCAATTGGTAGCGCGCTGGCCGAATTCTTTCTCGATATCGGCGCGGCCTAGCTTCTTGGCGGCCTGAGCGATGCAGTAGTCGTCGAAGGCGTATTCGAGGGTTTTGGATACCGATGCGCCGCTCTTATCCTCGGGCACGTAGCCTTTGTCGATGTAGAGGCCGATGCCGTCGTACCAGCGCTGGCGGGCGGTGGTGACGCAGGCATCGAGGGCCTTATTTTGGTCGAAAGGGGCGTTGCCGAGCACGATGGCATCGCACACCACCGGCACCGAGTGGTAGCCAATCATGCACCAGTTTTCGTTGGCGTAGTGGCTCCAGACGGGCAGCATGTGCTCGGCGCTTTGATTGAAATGGGCGAGCATACTCTGTACCATGTCGGCATTTCTCTGGGGCTGCACGAGGTTGTAGAGTGGGTGCAGGGCGCGGTAGGTATCCCAGAGCGAGAAGGTGGTGTAGTTGGTAAAACCCTCCGCCTTATGCGTGTTTTGGTCGAGGCCGCGGTAGTCGCCGTTGGCATCCTGGTAGATGGTGGTGCCGGTGAAGGCGTGGTACATGGCCGTGTAGAAATTCTCCTTATCGACCCGGCGGGGCGAGCTGATGGTGATTTTGCTCAGCTCCTGCTGCCATTGGGCCTGGCCCTGGCGCTTGTAGTCGGCGAAGTTCCAGCCGGGCGCTTCAGCGCGCAGGTTGGCGAGCGCCCCGGCCGTGCTCACGGGCGAAAGGGCCATTTTTAGCTTGATTTGCTGGCCGGCTTGCGTTGCGCCGAAATCAAAATGCAGGCGTAGCTGATGGCCGGCCAGGTCGGGCCAGTTGTGGTTTTGGTCGAAGCGGCCCCAAAAGCCTCCGTAGGTCTGCTTCGGGTCGTACCTGCGGCTGCCGTAGCTTTTGAATGGCTTGGAAAAACTCAGCGCGAAGTATACCGTGCGGGTGCGGCCCCAGCCGTTGGTTTGGCGGTAGCCGGTCACGAGCGAGTCGTTTTCGACCCGCACGAAGGTCCAGGTATTCTTGCCGGGGTAGTTATAAATCCCGGCCATCAAATCGAGAATAATGTGCGACTCATCGGCTTGCGGGAAGGTGTACTGGTGAATGCCGACGCGGGTCGTGGCCGTGAGTTCGGCCAGAATATCGTTATCGGCCAGCCGCACTTTGTAGTAAGCCGGCTCGGCTACCTCCGTGGCGTGCGAGTAGGCCGAGCGGTAGCCACTACTTGGCTTGTCGGCCGTGCCGGGGTTAAGCTGGAGCTTCCCGGTGGTGGGCATCACCAGAAAATCGCCCAAATCGGAGTGGCCCGTGCCGCTGAAATGCGTGTGGCTGAAGCCCACGATGGTGGGGTCTTTGTATTGATAACCCGCGCAGTAGCTATAAATCTCGGGGTTGTACTTGCCGTTTTGCTCGTAGCTGATGGTATCGGTATCGGGCGAGAGCTGCACCGCGCCGAAGGGTACCGTGGCCCCGGGGTAGGTATGGCCCATTTTGGCGGTGCCCACCAACGGGTGGGCGTACTGCACAAGGTTTTCGGGGGTAGAGGTTTGAGCAAATGAGTCCTTTGGGAAGGGTAGGTATATTAGGACTAGTGTAAGCGAAAGCAGCTTTTTCATCAACTTTTCAGGTAAATGCGGCCTAGGATAAGGTTAGGGCAAGATACACGCCGGGACAGCACGGAGTGTTTTAGCAGAAGTAGTAGCTGAGCACAAAGGACTTCTTAACTTTGCGAAGGGCTGAATCGTAAGGGTGTGTAAACAAGTATATTCATCCAAATAAAAAAGACCTGTGCATAAAAAAATACACTTCTACACGGCAGTTGCTAGCCTGCTGCTAGCTTCGCAGGTAGCGCAGGCACAAGGCCAGGGCTACGTGCTGGACCCCACCTTTGGGAGCGGCGGCAAGGTGCTGGCGGCTATTTCTACGCCGCCCACGAGCACCAATGTCTTGCTGGACGTAGAGCAGCAGCCGGCTAGCCAGTTGCTGGTACTGGCCAAAGGCACGAGCGGGCTGGTCAAAATCAGGTTCAACGCTGATGGCTCGCTTGATACCAGCTACGGCACGGCAGGTCAGCTAATCCTGGCTAGTCTCCCGGCAGGTATCACGCCTAGCAGCGGGGGAGGCGATAAGGCCTTAGCTCCCAGCTACGACTTGCTGCCCGATGGCCGGGTACTAGTCAGTGGAGCGAGTACTACGGCTAGCGGCACTCTGCTGCTGGCCTTGTATCAGGCCAATGGCACGGTAGATACCAGCTTTGGTACCCAGGGCGTGTTGTCGCTCGGCACCAAGGTGTCCGACTATGCGCTGCTACCCAGTGGCAAGGTGGTCGTGGCCAGCAGTACCGATGTCACTACGCAAGTGGGCTCCTTCTCGGGCGGGCAAATGAAGATAACGCAGCTGGCGGCCAATGGTACCCTCGAGTTCACGACCTTGCTCGACCATATACTCATTGCCCCGGCGTCCTCACCCGGGCGCCAAGCCATAGTTGTGGGCACCGAGCTGGTAATACAGGCCGATGGTAAAATCCTGGCCATCGGCACTGGTACCGAGCGCTATTCGACGTCTAATTTTATGACTATAGCCCGCTTGCTGCCCAATGGCACGCCCGATGCCAGCTTTGGTACTCAGGGCACGCTCATCGCGTATTACAGCAGCCAGCATGCTCTCTCGTTCAATAATGTGCGTTCCAGCGTTCCTTTGCCCGATGGCAAATTTTTGGTCAATGTAAGCCAGTCGGCCCCGGCGAATTCAGGCTATCAGTTTACGATTATGCGCTTCACGGCCGCTGGTCAGCTCGATGTCTCTTATGGCAACCAGGGCTTGGCACAGGGGCAGAATTCGCAAGGCCCCAACGTGGCCTACCCCATGCGCTTGCAGCCTGATAATAGCTTGCTCCTTGGCGGGGCCACGTACTTGCTGAACGCAATACGCCTGACAAGTGCCGGGCAGCTGGATTTAACCTTTGCGCCCACGGGTAGTGCTAACCCGTACAACAACCCCTATATCAGCGTTGACTACGGCCGGTATCGGAATCCTTCAAACGATTCGGAGTCGTTTATGAAAATGCTGGTGCAGCCAGATAACAGCCTCATTTTCGCGGGCAATAGCTACAGCTCAACAGTTGTGGCCCCTTATCCGGCTGGCTCCCTAATCAGTCTGGCCCGCTTTAAGCCAAGCAGCGTTTTGGCTACCAATGCCCCCCGGCCCGCTACGCCCAGCGTAACAGTGTACCCCAACCCGCTGACCGAGGCCAGCATGCACCTGCACCTAGCCGACTGGCCGGGCACTACCCCCCTGACGGCCACCCTCTACAACGCCGTCGGGCAGGTAGTGAGCAGCCAGCTAGTGCCCGCGCAGGCCGGCACTACCACCCACACGCTGCCGCTGCCGGTGCTGCCCAGCGGCATCTACCAGCTGCGCCTAGCTGGTGGCCAATGGGGTAGCCGCTTTTCCGTAGCGGTGCCCTAGCCGCTTGCAGAGCCTCGTCGGGAAGCTACTTATAGCGGTTCCGGCGAGGTACCTTGCTTTTAGTCACGCAGAACAATTGCTACCCCTTATCCAGCCGCTCGCCCGCTGCGTGCCGGGTTTGTATTACGTGAAGACGAAAAGTGCCTCGTGACGGAAAATGAACCGTCAGGGCGGCTTGGGCCGGGCGTAGGGAATAAGTTAGCCCATATTGTGCGGCGGGTAGTGAGGACGGAGCTTTGTCAAAAAATTCCAATGAACTACCAACAATTCGGCTCCCGCACGGGGCTTTGGGTGAGTGAGCTGGCGCTGGGCACCAGTATGTTTGGTACGGCCGCCGGCTATGGGGCCGAGCCCGCCGAGGCGCGCCGCATCTGGGATGGCTACGTGGAAGCGGGCGGCAATTTTATCGACACCTCCGATGCCTACCAGCGTGGCGAATCCGAAACGTTGCTGGGGCAATTTATGGCCGGCAGCCGGGGCGACTTTGTGTTGGCCTCCAAGTACACGCGCAGCGCCAGTGCGGCCCCGGCCATCGCGCAGCTCGGCAACCACCGCAAGGCCATGACGCATGCCGTGGAAGCCAGCCTGCGGCGGCTCCGTACCGATTACCTCGACCTGTATCTGGTGCATTTGCCTGATAGCGTGACACCCATCGAAGAAATCGTGCGCGGCTTCGACGACCTGGTGCGGGCCGGCAAAATCCTCTACGGCGGTTTTTCCAACTTCCCAGCCTGGCGCGTGGCCTCGGCCGCGATGCTGGCCGACTTGCGCGGCTGGGCACCGATAATTGGTATTCAGGTAGAATACAACCTTTTGCAGCGCACCGCCGAGCGTGAACTGCTGCCAATGGCCAAGGCGCTGGGCCTCGGCGTGCTGGGCTACTCGCCGTTGGCGGGTGGCGTCCTCACCGGTAAATACCGCCAGGGTGCAACTGGCCGGGGTACGGTGTGGGCCGGCTCGGTGCCCGGTGCGGCCCAGGCCGACCCGGTGCTGGATGTAGTGCTCGCCGTGGCGCAGGAGCTGGAAGTGATGCCTGGTCAGGTGGCCTCGGCGTGGGTTAGAGCGCAAGGTATATTGCCGCTGGTAGGAGCCCGCACCCGCGCCCAGCTCGATGAGCAGCTGGCAGCGACCCGTGTAGTGCTGAGCAGCAAGCAGCTCCAGCGGTTACGTGAGGCCTCTACCATTACGCTGGGCTATCCGCACGATGTGATGACGGACGAGGCCCGGCGCGCTATGCTGACGGGAGGCCGCGCTGAGCAAGTGGTGTGGCCCACGCGGCCGGTGGCCTAATGGTTTGTAAAGAAGCTAAAATATACCGTCATGCTGAGCTTGTCGAAGCATCTCTACCGCATCGTTAGAAATCGTTCAACGATGCGGTAGAGATGCTTCGACAAGCTCAGCATGACGGTATATTTTAGCTTCTTGGTTTTGCCTATGCCTGCTAAGATGCTGCCTCGGTTGGCGCGAGGGCTTGCTCCAATCGCTCGCGATGAGTTTCGCCCCATTCGCCCAAGGCGGCAATCACGGGCAGTAGCGTTTCGCCGAAGGCTGTAATATGGTAGGCTACTTGCAGCGGCCGCTCTGAGAGGACGGTTTTGCTGATTAAGCCTTGCTGCTCCAGCTGATTGAGCTGTAAGTGAATGACCCGGCGCGTGGCATCGCGCAGCTTCTGCTGAAGCTGGCTGGGGCGCTGGCTGCCCTGGCGATGTAGTAGAGCAGGCTCGTTTTCCACTTGCCCGCTAGCACTTCGCGAGCCAGATTTACGCCGCAGGCGAGGTCGAGCGGGATTTTGCGTTCGTACATATCCAGTTGACTGCGCTAGTGCGCCGTGGTCTTGGGGGTGGCGGGGGCGTTGGCTTTTTCGGCGGCTTTTTTGGCATTCACGGCATCGACGTAGGTTTTGAATAGCTCGCGCCAGTTGCGGCCGTGCGTATTCAGGTACGCCTCGTTTTTGTCTTTATAGATTTCAAAAACGGCTGATATCTGCTTCATGCTCTTAAAATCCACGGCTTGCTCGCGAGCCTGCTTTAGGTTGGTCAGGATAACTTCTTCCTCCGTGGGAGTCAGGTCGGGTACGATGGACCGGTAGCCGTTTAAAGTAAACGCCACCTTGCCGATGGTATACTTATCCAGAATGGCTTCTACCTGGGTGGGCGTGAGCTGCTGGCGCAGGCCAGCCATCAGGTTTTCGTGAATAGATTTCGGCATGGCCGACACGGCTATAAGCTGCCGCTCCATGACGCTGAGTGGCTTGCCGGTAGCGGGATTGAACCCGGCCGGCGTTTCGGTGTACGGGTGGGCGTTGTTGTAGTCCCAGATGGCGCGTAGGTGCGTGGCAATGACCGTCTGTACGGCGGCCTCTTTCTTCGCATCGTGCAGGCTTAGCGAGGCTACCCAGTCGGCGGCTTTCTGAGTGGCTTCCGCGTCGGATTTTGCGTTGGTTTCCGCGCTCATCGCCGGGGCCATTTCGTTGGGGCTGGTGGTTTGGCCGTGGGCTGCTGATGCCACTAGCCAAATTATTCCTACTGCTACCGCTGCGAGTTTACTACGCTTTTTCATTGCCTTGCTGGATGGTGCTGGTTGCGAAGCACAACTTACAGGTTATCGAGCCGGCCGCCATCCACGCGCACCTCGGCGCCCTGCACAAAAGCTGCATCATCGGAGGCCAGGTAGGCGATGGTAGCGGCCACGTCCTCGGGCTTGCCCACGTCATTGGGGTTGATTTTTTCGACGCCCGACTTCACATTAGGATTATCCCAAAGCATAGGCGTGTCGATGGCCCCTGGTAGCACGGCATTGATACGCAGTCCCTTGGGCTTGCCCTCAATGGCCGACGAGCGCGTGAGCGACAGCACGGCCGCCTTAGCCGCCGCGTAGGGCGCGACCAGCGCCTCCGTCTCCACGGCGTGAATGCTCGATACGTTCACCACGTTGCCGCCCGGCTTCATATGCAGAAAGGCTTGCTTGGTAAAGTAGAATGCGCCCAGCAAATCCACGCTCAGAATGCGGGTCCAGTCGTCGCCGGTAAGCTGTTCGAGGGCCTTGAACTGCATCAGGCCAGCGTTGTTCACGATTACGTCGAGGCGGCCGAACTGGGCCAGTGCGCCCTGCACGGTGGCAATTACCTGGTTTTCGTCGGCCACGTTGCACACGCTGGCCCACACGCCGGGTGAGCCGGCTTGCTGCACCTGCGGCACCGCCGCGTCGAGCGCCGCCTGGTTGATGTCGGCCAGCACGAGGCGGGCCCCTTCGGAGGCGAGGCGCTTGGCAATGGCCAGGCCGATGCCATTGGCTCCGCCGGTTACGATGGCTACTTTGTCGGTAAAACGCATTGTTTTAAGGGTTAATGGTTAGTTATTAATGGTTAATGACTAGTAGCCGCGATGGGTAATAAAAAAGGCGTTAACCATTAAAAATCAATGTATCTCGGGCTGGGCGGTGGTGATGGCTTGCGAGTTGGGGTCGTGCCGAGCGCGGCGAGCTTTGGCGCTTTGGGCGGCGGCCCAGGGCTGGTCGGCCTCGTGGGGCATCACCAGGGGCAGTTGCAGGCAGGCGCTTTGGGCGGGCAGCACCTGGCGCCAGTCTTCGATGAGCTGCTTGTAGGCCGCGCCCACGGGGCGGATGTTGCGGTCTAAGTCATACAGGCCCAGCGGGTTTAGGTTACCGTTGTTTTCGCGCAGGGCGGTATCCCAGTCCACTTGGTCGGTGAGCGAGTACCAGGTAAAGCCCACGATGGGCACGCCATCGTTGCGCACGCGCAGCACGTTGGCCCACTCTTTCCAGAGCCAGAGCACGGCCTCGTCGCCATTGGGGCCTTGCCAAAGGTTTGTTTCGGTGTGCATGACGGGCAGCTGGTAGCGGTCGTGGTATTGGGTGGTAATGACATGGTAGCCAAATACTTCGCCCGAGGCCGTGGTGCTGCCGTCGGCCCGCACGCGGTGCTCGTTGGTGCGGTAGTAGTCATTGCCCATGATGCACTGGCGCTTGAGGTTGTTGCCCAGGAAGAAGTGGTATTCGTCGCGGGTCATGCCGTTATCGAGCAGATACTCATACATTTCTGAGTCCACGCGGCGGCCGTAGTTCAAGTCCAGCGACAGGAAGCGCTTCGAGTTCATCAGCTCGGCGGGCTTGATGGCGGCGGGGTTTTCGGCATGGAAATACTCGCTGCTCTCGCTTTGGATAAACAGCGCATCGGGCCGTACTTCCAGAATAGCCTGCATGGCCAGCACGTTGGCTTTTACGATGTTTTTGAGGGCCGTCACGAAAGCCAGGTCGCTGGCTAGCTGCTCGTTCCACCAGCCATACAGGCCCGAAAACTCGGCGCAGACGTACATCTCGTTTATTGGCGTGTAGAGCTGCACCCACGGAAAGCGTTGCGCAAACGCCTTGGCGTAGGCCCCAAAAAGCAGCGAAAAATCCAAATTCTGGAAATTGCCCAGCCAATCGGGCACCCCAAAGTGGCACAAGTCCACGATGGGCATAATGTTGCGCCGCTTCAAATCTTGAAACGTCTCATCGGCAAACGACCAGTCGTATTTATCGACCCCCAGCCAGGTGGTGTGGATGGGCGGGCCGTAGCGCAAAAACTGGATGCCCAGTTCCTCTACCAGGTCAAAATCCTTTTTCCAAAACTGGTAGTGCTTGCATTTTTCCAGTTCATCCACCCGCAGGCGGCCGTTTTGGATGGTGGGATTGGAGTTTTCGATGCCGGTGGCAAACAGAAATTGGGAATCCATAGGGCGGGAGATGGTGGGCGAAAACAAAGGGAGCGCGGGTAGATGAAAAATAAAGGAAGCTGCCCAGCCAGCAGCTCGTTTGCTTAACGGAAAAAGGCAGGATAAGGGCCACACTAGGACCTTTTTACTACCCGTAAATAGGGGCGCGGCCAACAGCTGGCTCATAGTTAGCGTATTAGGCAAAGCCGACCCCAGCGCCTCAGCCTGCGACATAAGAAAGCAGAACAGTCAAGGACATGGGTTAGTCCGATTATGATATTTTGATGAGTATTTTATTACGTTCAATTAATTCTTGATAACTTGCTACCGATAGGAGGGCTGATTTGCTGCCAGTGGCTACCATTGGCGGGGGCTGACCGCCAGGGTGCGCCGTGCCTGAATACAACCAGGCGGCGGGCAGCCTGGACATGCATTACCACGTTTTTGCCCACCAGAGTATGGGGATAGTTGACCTCGGAGCCAAGCACGAATGGGTGAGTAGCCTGGCGCTGAGCATCTGGTACTTGATGCAGGCCTACGTGTTGCTGTTTGGGGCCTACGTGCTGGCCCCAGGCTTGGTGTACCTGCTGTGCAGCGGGCGTATTGGTCGGCTGTTTCACAGCTGGCCCGCGGCCCCGGTGCCGCCTCAAACCGACTTTTTACTGCTCATACCGGCCCACAATGAAGAAGGACTGCTGCCAACGCTGCTGGCCAGCATTAGGCAACTGCGCTATCCAGCCGGCCGGTTTCGGACGGTGGTGGTGGCCGACAACTGCACCGACCGTACCGCCTTGCTAGCCCGCCAGGCCGGGGCCGAGTGCCTCGAGCGCACCACGGCGCACCCTTCCAGCAAGTCGCAGGCGCTGGCTTTCGCCGCCGAAAAGCTCGGCATTGCCCACGCCCTGCCCGCCACGGTAGTGTGCGTGCTCGATGCTGACTGCTACCTCACGCCCACGTTTCTAACCGAGCTCGACCGCCATTTTGCCCAGCCGGGGGCGGCCCCGGTGGTGCAGTGTAGCCGCCGCGTCAGCAATGCCTTCGACTCGGACGTGACGGTGCTCGATGCCGCCGCCGAGGCCCTGCGGCAGCGCGTGGGGGCCGGGGCTCGCCGCCTGCTGGGGCTCGAGTCGTTTATTTTCGGGCTGGGCTGCTGCGCTCGCGGGGCAGTGTTTGCGCAACTGGTGGGCTTGCCCTTTCGGTCGTTGGCCGAAGACAAGGAGTGGAAGGCTTACCTGGCGCAACGCCAGGTGCCAGTGGCCTACTGCCCGGCCGCCCGCCTCAGCTACCAGGCCGTGGGCAGCGGACCCGCTTTTCAGAAGCAGCGCAAGCGGTGGCTGTCGGGGCACTGGGCCTCGGTGCGGGCGCACGGGCTGGCCATGCTGGGGCAGGGACTGCTGCGCGGCAGCCTGTCGCAGCTCGATTTTGCCTGCGACCTGTTGCAGCTGCCGCGCTCGTGCCTGCTGGTGGGCGCACTGGTATTTGGGCTGGTAGCCGCGGCCACGGGGCAGTGGTCGCTGGTGAGCGCCTGGGTGTGGCTGGGGCTGGCGGCCGGGCTGCTGGGCTACGGCCTGCTGGGGCTGCGCCTAATTGGGGCCGCGCCCCGGCACCTACGGGTACTGTTCTACGGCGGCCGGCTGGTGATGGGCATCGTAAAATCGGTGGTGCTGATAGCCGCCGGCTATAAGGCGAAGGAGTGGGACGCCACTCGGTAAATTATCAATTATCAATTCCGCTGATAATTGCTCACTGAAAAATGGTTAGCATCTTAATGTATCACGCCCTGGTCGAGCGGCACGAGCCCTACATGGCGGCGGTGCACGTAGAGCAGGCGCGCTTTATTGAGCAAATGGCGTGGCTGGCGGCCTCGGGGCACCAGGTGCTGCCGCTGGCCGAGGCCCTGGCCACGCTGCGGCAGCCCGCCGCCCGCCAGGGTGGGCGCAGCGTGGTAGCGCTCACGTTCGACGATGGGTATCAATCGCTCTACACCCACGCCCGGCCCATCTTGCAGCAGCATGGGTTTGCGGCCACGCTCTTTCTCACCACCTCCTCGGTGGGGCAACCCAGCTACGCCAGCCTGCCTGAGTTTGCGCGCTCGGCCCCCCGCGGCGACCGCCCCCTCACCTGGGACGAGCTGCGGGCGCTGGCCGCCGCCGGCTGGCGCATCGAGTCGCACGGCTGCACGCACCGCCCGCTCGATGCGCTGCCCGCGGGCCAGCTCGCGGCCGAGCTGCGCCAGAGCCAGGCCCTCATTGCCCGGCAGCTGGGGCGCGCGCCGGGCTTCTACGCCTTTCCCTACGGCCGCTATGACCGCCACGCGCTGCGCGCCCTGGGTCCGCTGGGCTACCAGGCAGGCTTTGCCGTGCACACGGGCCTGGCCACGCCCGCCAGCGACTATCGCCGCCTGCCCCGCATCGAGTTGACGGCCGCGTGTGACCTGGCTACGTTTCAGCAAAAGGTAGCCACCGGCTACGCCTCGCCGGCCGAGGCCCAGCGCGCCCGGCTGCGCGATTGGGCGTATCGAGTGCCCATGGTGAAGGATACTTTGCAGGCCATGTGGTACCAACCCCCGGTGTAGCATTAGGGGAAATAAAAAGGAAGAATTAGAACTGCTTGCTTTTGAGCAGTTCTAATTCTTCCTTTTTATTTCCCCTAATGCAAGGCTATTTGCTGGCTACCTTATAGAATTTGGCCGCGAATAAAAACACGACCACGTAGCAAATAATGGGCAGGTAGTAGGCGTGCGCCACGCTTACGTCGGCCACCGGGCCCATCACGAAGCGCGGAAACAGCGCCGCGCCCACCACGCCCATCACGATAAATGACGAGGCCAGCTGCTTGTGGCGGCCCAAGTCTTTGAGGCCCAGGCTGTAAATGGTGGGGAACATGATGCTAAAGAAGAAATTCAGGGCAATGAGCGCCCCAAACGACACCCAGCCCCAGTGCTGGGCCACCAGCAGGCACATGCCGATATTGGCCACCGCCACGGCCGCCAGCAGGCGGTTGGGGGCGATAAACTGCATAAGGTAGGTGCCCAGAAAGCGCCCCAGCATCATGCCCACCAAGCTGAGGGAGAAGAAGTAAGCAGCCACATCATTGGCTAGGTGCGGCAGGCCGGGCGCCAAACCCACGGTGCGGCCAAAGAGGGTGCCCACCTGCCAGAAGCCCTGGATGGCCGGCCCCGGCTTCAGGCCCATGTAGTCGGTGCCGTAGTTGATAAAGTAGGCCCAGGTGCCGCCCTGCGCCGCCGTGTTGAAGAGCTGGGCCACGCAGGCCCACACAAAGTGCTTGTGCTGAAACAGGCTTTTGTCGGCCGCGAGGTCGGTGGGAGCTTCGGCGGGAGCGGCCGTTAGCTCGTCGGTGGGCTCGTCGATGAGCGGGGGCACTTTCACGAAGAAAAACGCTAACCCGATGCTGCCCACCACCGCCCCAATAAGGCCGTAGAGCACTTTCACGGAGGTGAGGTCGCCGCTGGCGTGGGTGCCACGCAGCACAAAGTAGCCCCCAATGAGCGGCCCCGACACCGCCCCAATGCCGTTGATGGCATGGGCAAAGTTGATTCGCCGGTCGGAGCTGTGCAAGTCGCCGAGGCCGTCGAGAAAGGGGTGGGCCACCGCCTCCAGCGTGGCCAGCCCGCAGGCTAGTACAAACAAGGCCAGGCGCAGGTAGCCAAACGACAGCGCATTGGCTGCCGGCACCATCAAAAAGGCCCCGGCCGCGTAGAGGCCCAGCCCGAGCAGCACGCCCTTTTGGTAGCCAAAGCGCTTCATAAACCAGCCAGCGGGCAGGCCCATCACGAAGTAAGCCCCAAAAATAGACAGCTGCACCAGCGCCGAGTCGGCCTTGCTCACGTGCAGCACCTCCTGAAAGTGCTTGTTGAGAATGTCGCCCATCGTGACGCCCACGCCCCAGAGCATAAACAGCGACACCACGAAAATGAGCGTGAGGATGTAGCGCCGCTCGGTGAAGGGCGGTAGGGTAGTGGGCGTGGCTAAGGTTGGGGTAGATAGCTGAGGCATAGAAGTAAGATGTCGACACCCCGCCGAGTAGTGGAGGTTAGGCAAGCCTTTAACTCAGGCGCTGCTATTTAGTTGGTAGCTGGGCAGTAGCTGCTAGCGCTACGCATAGCCTATAGCGGTTTCGGAGTCAGTGTACGTGGTAGCCACAATGGTCAAACCAGTTTTGCGCATCCTCGGCCGTTATCCAAGCCAGTGCTGCATCCAAAGCGGTCTTCAGGGCCTCGCGGGTACGAGCA
>JBPBQK010000079.1:0-31126 GCA_050954845.1 Janthinobacterium lividum | reverse complement strand
CAGGCCACTGGTGCGCACGTAAGGCTCAACTAGTTGCCATTCAGTATCGGTTAAATCGGTAGCGTAAGCGGCGCGGTACATAGAACAAACTTACATAGCCCTTTTATTTCCCTATTCCCTCTAAGAACGAACGGGACCATAGTCGTGGCGCTGCTGGATTTCCTTGCTATGCTAGCAATGAAATCTTATCAAGCTTTTTGAAAATAAAGTCAGAAGGAGTTAGCAGATGCATTTCATACCGCCGATAAGAAGCAGCTTACTTATCGATGGTAATTATTCTCAAGTGTGGAAGGGCAAAAATGGCGTGTTATCAGTCCTTGTATTACCAGCATCCTTAAGCATTTCTCTACTTACAGCTGGTTCATTTGGATGGTAAGCGTACAGAAGCGTACATACTGGGCTAGGCAGCTCTTCCAAGCGCACTATCGCTACCAGCCGCCGCCCAAATTTAATGGGCCGATTAGCATCAGCCTAGCCAAGCAGCCACCACTGATTAGCTACGGTCGGGATACGCTGCGTCTACTTGACGTAGCGAAGGCTTACCTGCCACTCTTTACCGAAGGCACGCTCTATCCGACCGTGGGGGGCTATCTTTCCACAACCTATGCGCTAGTAAGGAGCTTACAAAGGCCACCAATTCTGCCACGAGAAGACGGTTTACGTTTGTGGTTTTTGACCCCCGTATAGCCAATCCCTCGACGTATGTCTTTGAGGTGGAAAATGAGGCTGCGAGTAGAACGACTGACACCAAGACCTTTATGCAGGGGGCAGTCCTCACTTTTATCAGGCAAGGATGGCTGATGCTCTAAGAGAGAACAGGGAAAAGGAAGGGCTATGTAAATTTGTTCTATGTTCCGCGTCGCTTACGCTACCGATTTAACCAATACCGAAATCCTTTTCCGAACAGTGCCCATTGTAAGTTGGTAGTCCGTAACCGGACCACTACACAGCTTAGCTGTCTGCTAATAGTCGCACCCTAGGGTACCCTACGTGGGTGCACCCCGCGACACCTAGCCCCGGCTGGATGGTTTCTACTTCCTGCGCTAGTCCCGTTTTTCTGCATGTCTGTTTCTACTGAAATCTCCCGCCGCCGCACCTTCGCTATTATCTCCCACCCCGACGCGGGCAAAACTACGCTGACCGAGAAGTTCCTGCTCTTTGGCGGGGCCATCCAAACGGCTGGGGCCGTGAAATCGAACAAAGCTCAAAAGACGGCGACCTCCGACTTTATGGAGATTGAGCGCCAGCGCGGCATATCGGTGGCCACCTCCGTCATGGGCTTCGACTACCGGGACTGCCGCGTCACCATCCTCGACACGCCCGGCCACCGCGACTTTGCCGAGGATACCTACCGCACCCTTTCGGCGGTGGACAGCGTGATTCTGGTGGTCGATAGCGTGAAGGGCGTGGAGGCCCAGACCCGCCGCCTGATGGAGGTGTGCCGCCTGCGCAATACCCCGGTGATGATTTTCGTCAACAAGCTCGACCGCGACGGCAAGCCGCCCTTCGACTTGCTCGATGAGTTGGAGGAAAGCCTGAAAATCCGGGTGCGGCCCCTGACGTGGCCCATCAACCAAGGCCGCAGCTTTCAGGGCGTGTACAACTTGTATAGCAAGGAGTTGAACCTGTTTCGGCCTGCTAAAACCACGCGGGCCGAGCATGTGGTGGCCGTGCGCGACCTGCACGCGCCCGAGCTGGACGCGCACCTGCCGGCCGCCGACGTGCGCCAGCTGCGCGACGACGTAGAGCTGGTGGAGGGCATCTACGACCCGCTCGACGAGGCCGCCTACCGCCGCGGGGTGCTGGCGCCCGTGTTCTTCGGTAGCGCCAGCAACAATTTCGGGGTGCAGGAGCTACTCGACACGTTCGTGGCCCTGGCCCCGGCCCCCAGCGGGCAGCCGGCGGTGTCGCGGTTTGTGCGGGCCGAAGAGCCGGCTTTCACGGGCTTCGTCTTTAAGATTCACGCCAACCTGGACCCACGCCACCGCGACCGCATTGCCTTCGTGCGCATTGTGTCGGGGCGCTTCGAGCGCCACGCGTTTTACTTGCACACCCGGCTGGGGCGCAAGCTGCGTTTTGCCAACCCCACTACCTTTTTGGCCAATGACAAGAGCGTGGTGGACGAGGCCTGGCCGGGCGACATCGTGGGGCTCTATGACAGCGGCCAGTTTGCCATCGGCGACACGCTCACCGAGGGCGAGCCGCTGATATTTCAGGGCATTCCGCGCTTCGCGCCCGAGATTCTGCGCGAGGTTGTAAACGAGGACCCCATGAAAACCAAGCAGCTCGACAAAGGCATCCGCGAGCTGACGGAAGAGGGCGTGGCCCAGCTGTTTACCCAGCAGCCGGGCAACCGCAAAATCATCGGCACGGTGGGCGAGCTACAATTCGACGTGCTGGCTTTTCGGCTGGAGCACGAGTACGGGGCGCGCTGCTCGTTCCGGCCCTTGTCTATTTTCAAGGCCTATTGGCTGGAAGCGGAAAGCTCTGCCGAGCTGCGGCAGTTCGTGAGCCGCCGCACCAACAGTATTGCCTACGACCGCGACCAGCGCCCGGTGCTGCTGGCCGACAGCCAGTGGACTGTCAACGCCCTCAAGCAGGGCAACCCGGCCATCACCTTTCTCGCCTGGAACGAGCCGCAGGAGCAGTTGCAACAGCTAGCCTCCTAAAACAGCCACGTACTGTGCGCCTCGCGGTTGCGTTTCGAAAAGTGCACCTTATTGAGCCACCCTTTTTCGGCTTTCTGAACCCTTGAGACAAAGCCCATCTGGGGCCAATAGGTAGTAATCTAGCGGACAAGCCCAGCAGTCACGGCAATTATGGCTGGGGGTGCCACTGCGCCAGTCCGACTACATCCGACCGGATACGGCGGTGCCAAGCCTTACCGTAGGTAGCTTGTAGATAAGCAAACATGCGGGCATTATAAGCTCGCACAGACGCTGGGTAGGGGGAAACACAGCCCATTTCAAAGTATTCCACTTTGAACTGTCGTTCAAATGCCGCATCCGTGGTAAGCGTTATGGGAGCTTCGCCGCTGGTTAGAATCAGAAACGGGGTACCGGCCTGAATGTCCCGCTCCGCAAGTGCTGCCGCGGTACTGGAGGAACCGTCTGGCAACCAGAGCAACTGCTGGCAGCCGGACTGATTCATGCGGGTAGAACGGGCCCGCGTGATAGAGTCCACTTGGGACCAACTAGTCAGCGATACTAGATAGCAGGCAAAAAAGACGAGCCATTTCATGCGTTAAAGCTATAAATGAAGCGATTGCAGTTAGCATTAGGGCTAGTCCTAACGCTTTCCAGCAGCTTATATAATAACATCTATTTATAAAGCGGTAGGGCAAATACTAGAAGCAGGAGTTTATCCGGTAGGAGATAGCACTTAAACCTACGGCGCTTCCCTCCGCAGATGTCTCGAAGCCAGCTGGTTCTCCTACCGCCGCCATCCACGATTTTTTAACCTGGTATGAGCAGCATCAAACTCAGCTCAACTCCCTGCCTGTCGTACCAGCTGCCTTAGCTGAGGACACGACGCACGTTTTCGCGGTAGATTTTCGGGCTGTCGAGGACTACTTGCGCCTACTAACTAGCAGTCATGGTGTCTCTGCTACCTATCTACAAGCACAACGCCACTACTTTCAACAGTGTCAAGATTCCTTACAAGTACATCCTCAGACGGATGGGCTGATTGAAGGGTTGAATTATGACCGCGTTCTATACACTCAGGCTGGAGAAGAACAAACCCGCTTAGTTCTGCGCAGTAAACCAGCCAGCGTAGTGATAAGGGCGGATACAGCGCAGGTTATTTATCGCTGGCGGGAAGACCAGATGAGCGAGGGGCCTAATCTGGCCTTTAGCTTAGCCGTTGAACGAGGGCACTGGCTAATCAAAGCGATTCGTTCATGCGAATAAACGCTATATGTCAGTTAATTAGCACTTTGTATTCTGCAAACGACCGTCTGCTAAACGCAAAAACGCTGTTAGGATGGCACCTGAAGGTGCATCTTAACAGCGTCTGATTAAACCTCCAATCTGTCCGACCGAACCCGACCACCTGACTGGGCACCGCGCCGTTGAGGAGTGACTAGCTCGTGCACTCGTAACGGGGGCTTTCTAAAGCGGAAGGACCACCGTAAACGTGGAGCCGACCCCTTCCTCGCTCTTGACCTTGACACTGCCTCCGGCATGGTCAATGATTTTCTTGACTAAATAGAGCCCTACCCCGGACCCCTGCACATGGGAGTGCAAGCGCTTAAATAAGCGAAAGAGCTGCCGCTGCTGCTGTTCACTCAAGCCTAGCCCATTGTCCTGCACGGATACGACTAAGTGGCCGGGCTCGCGGTGGCTGCGTAGGTGCACCACCGGCGCCCGGTCAGGGTGGCGGTACTTGATAGCGTTGCTGACTAAATTAAGGATTACGGAGTGCAGGTGCTTAGCCGCAAACCAACACGAGGCCCGGCCCGCTAGGTCTACCACGAGTTGCCCGTGCGTGGCCACTAGCAGGGGCTCAACTTCGTGGCGCACCTCCTCGACTATCCCGGCCAGCTCCACGAATTCGCGCATTGACCCCTCCGGCGTATGGACCACGGTGAAGTCGGTCAAGCGGTCGAGCGTGTCCCCAAACCGGTTCATCGCGTCCGTCATCATGCCCAGGATGGGCTGGACCAGCGTCGCTTGCTGCGGGTCAGGGGGCAATGCCCTGACCAAGGCCAGCACCAGCCCCTGTAAGTTGCTGATGGGGGTACGCAGGTCGTGGGAGGCGGCGTAGACAAACGTATCGAGCTCGGCGTTGACACTGCCTAGCTTTCGGTTGGCTTCCAGCAGTTCTTCATTGGTTACCTGCAGCTCTTCGTAGAGGGAGGCAAGCTGCTCGTTCGTATACTGTATTTCCCCCGTATGCTGCGTTATTTGGGCTTCCAGTTGCTTGCGCTTGGTGATGTCTTCGAGCGTTGTGAAGCCTAACTCATGGCCATCGTCGGGGAATAAAACGGAGGTCACCCGACACCAACGCATGGTGCCGTCGGGGCGCAGCAAGCAGGTTTCCAATGTGAAAGCGGGCGTGTAGTGCGCCCATAGCTCTCGCTGTAAGCGCGCCCATTCGTCGTAGTAGTCGGGGTGAACAAACTCCAGAATGGTGTGGCCCACTAAATCCAACGGGGATTCCAGGCCTAACAATTGGGCGACCGCTGGGTTGGCCTGCCGAATAATCAACTCCGCGTCAATGATTTTATGGCCTAGCGGCGAATGCTCGAAAACCGTGTAAAAACGTAGCTGACTGCGGTATAAGCGCGCCTCTTCGGCTTGCTGTTGCGCCTGCTGGTGGTGCGCGGTCTGCAGGCTGGCAAGTTCGGCGCGCAGACGCTGAATTTGCGCTTCTAAGTGGGCGCGCTCGGCGAAGGGCAAGTCAGACATAGTGGTGGGAAAGAGGCCGCAAAATAGCCTATTTTCAGGAAGCCGCTAGCCATCCTAACCCAAATCGTTTTTTAGCCCGTCGGCGGGGTGTCGGAGTCGCTGCAAAATACGAGTCTTTTTGGAGGGGTCAGGAAGTATAGTTCACAAATCAAACGGGCAAAAACTTTCGGAACCTACTTCTTGACTCGGCAGAAAGTAGGTTTTCGGTTTGTCTAGCGGGGTAGGGCAGGAGGTGTCCGTATGGCACACCCTTCGGAATATGGCTGTAGTGGTTAAATAAACAACAAGTTCAATACAAGAGGGAAGCTGTCGCAGCTATTTGCACTTTCTATATACTCAGCCTAGGTTTAGTACCTTAGCAGTATGATTTTTGCCGTCCAAATAACACGTTGGCTACTGTTGAGCTGCCTGTTGATGTGCATCTTAAGCCCTCAGGTGACGAGTGCGGCTCCAACTCCTCACTACGTTATTGGCTTTTCACAATGCACGATGAATGATGCCTGGCGCCAAGCGATGCTGGCCGGCATGAAGAAGGAGCTGAGCTTTTACCCCAACGTGGAGTTTCGGCTGAAGGACGCCCACGACAATAGCGCAGTGCAGAAGCAGCAATTGCAGGAGTTTTTACAGGAAAAAGTTGATTTGCTGATTGTTTCTGCCAACGAAGCGGAGCCTATTACGCCTTTGGTAGAAGAGGCTTTCAACCGAGGCACGCCAGTAGTTATTCTCGACCGCCGCACCACCTCCAAGCTGTACACGGCCTACGTGGGGGGCAATAACCAAGAGGTGGGGCAGGCGGCGGGCCGCTATATCGGCAGCCTTTTAGGGGGCAAGGGAGAAATACTGGAAGTGCTAGGCGCGGCTGGCTCGTCGCCGGCCCTCGACCGACACCGGGGACTGCTGCAAGCACTGGAAGCTTTTCCGGGCGTGCGGGTAGTAGGGCAAGTACAGGGTAACTGGCAACGTCCGTCGGTACTGGCAACTTTGCCGACCATGTTGCAGGCGCACCCACAGGTGCGGCTCATTTTTGCCCATAATGACCGCATGGCGCTCGGGGCTTATCAGGTGTGCAAGCAGCTAGGTTTAGCCCATCAAGTGCGTGTGATAGGTGTCGATGGCTTATCTGGGCCACAAGGCGGCATTCAGCTGGTGCAGGATGACATTATTGCGGCGACGCTTTTGTACTCGCCGGGCGGCGAAGAGGCTATTCGCACGGCCATGCACATCTTGCAGCACGAGCCCTACGCGAAAGAAAACCTGCTCAGCACGATGGTAATTGACTCGACCAACGTGCTGACGATGAAGATGCAGTCGGAAAAGCTGGCCAGCCAGCAGCAGGACATTCAGCGGCAGCAGGAGCTGCTGCGCATGCAGCGAGCTACCTACGCCAGCCAGCAGCTGGTGCTGTACGTGGTAGTGGTGGCGCTGCTGGTGGCGGCCGGGCTGGGGCTATGGGTATGGCGCGCCTTGCGGGCCAACCGCCGTTTTACCCGGATGCTGGCCGGGCAAAACCAGGAAATTCGCTCGCAGCGCAACCAAATTCAGGAGCTGGCCGAGCTGGCCCGCGTGGAAACGGAGGCCAAGCTGCGCTTTTTCACCAACTTCTCGCACGAGCTGCGCACGCCGCTCACGCTCATCTTGGGGCCGCTGGAAGAGGTGCTTACCGATGGGCCACCCCTGGCGGCCAGTCAGCGCCACGAGCTGAGCTTGGTGCGGCGCAATGCCCAGCGGCTCTTGCAGTTGGTAAATCAGCTCATGGATTTTCGCAAAATCGACATAGGTAAAATGCCGGTGCGGGCTACCGAGGGCAACCTGGTAGCCTTTGTGCGCGAAATCATGGACATGTTTGAGAAAACCGCCCGGCAGCGCGGCATCAGCCTGCGGTTTTTGCCCGCTGAGCCGGTAATCGGCATGTGGTTCGACGTGAACATTCTGGACAAAGTATTTTTCAACCTATTGGCTAATGCCCTGAAATTCACGCCGGAAGCGGGCCATATTACGGTGAGTATCGAGCCGATACCAGCCGAGGGGCAGGTGCGGGTGAGCATTGAAGACACCGGCCCCGGCATCAGCGCGCAGGACCAGGCGCACATTTTCGAGTGGTTTTACCAGGGGCAGGCTCCGGGGGGCAAAGGCTCGGGCATGGGTTTGGCGCTTTCGCTGGGCCTCACGCGGCTGCACCAGGGCCAGCTCACGTTTCGGAGCCAGCCGGGCCAGGGCACCACGTTCGTGGTGATGCTGCCCTTGGTGCTGCCCGAAGGCATGCGCTCGGCGGTGCCCGTGTCGATGCCGGTATCGGCGGCTTTCACGCTGGATGAGGACCTGGCCGAAACCCTGCCCGACGCAGCTTTCGCCACCGGCGATACCAGCGCGGCCTTGGTGCTGGTGATTGAGGACAACCCCGAGGTCAACGCCTTTTTGGCCCGCAAGCTGCGGCCGCACTTCCAGGTGCAGACGGCCGCCGACGGGGCCAATGGCCTGCGCCTGGCGGCGGACAGTATTCCGGACCTCATCGTGTGCGATGTGATGCTGCCCGACCTGAGCGGGCTGGAAATCGTCAGCCAGCTCAAGGGCGACTGGCGCACCTCACACATTCCGGTGGTGCTGCTCACGGCGCGCTCGGCGCCCGAGCAGCAAGTGGAAGGGGTGCAGGCCGGCGCCGACCTCTACCTCACCAAGCCCTTCAACCCGGCCTTCTTGCTGGAGAGCCTGCGCACCCTGCTCAGCAACCGGCAGCGCCAGCGCGAGCACTTCCGCCGCGAGCTGAGCACGGCCACCGCTACCGTGGCCGCGCCCCAGCGGCCCGACCAAAAATTCCTGGCTGACCTCACGGCTATTGTGGAGGCTAACCTGACGCGCTCCGAGCTTAGCGTCGATGACGTGGCGCACAGTTTAGGGCTGTCGCGGGTGCAGCTCTACCGCAAGGTGAAGGCCGTGCTCGGCACCGGGGTCACCGACTTTATCCAAAGCCTGCGCCTCACTAAAAGCCGCCAGCTGCTGCTAGAGGAGGGGCTGACGATTGCCGAAGTGGCCTATCAATTGGGTTTCTCCTCGCCGGCCTATTTCTCGACCAGCTTCCGGGCGCGCTACCAAATGTCGCCCTCCGAGTTTCGGGCGCTGCACAGCGCTTCTAGCATTTGATTCAAAAGTGAAAGCCGGGTTCGAAAATCGAAAATGGTTTAATAAATAACGCTGCCTTCCTGATAATAACTATTTGTATTTCAGTAGATAATCTCTAGATGAAGTTTTGATGCAAACTTGAAAGCTTTTGAATTAATCGTGTAATAGGTAGAAAGAAAAGAAGGGGGAATTTTGAGTCCTGAAGCCGCCGCAACTACTTGGTCCGGTTTGCTTCACTTGATTAGCTGGGGGCAGTGCACTATCAGATTTTGATGGCCACCACCAGCCAAGTGAGCAAGCACTTACCGGATAAGCCAGGGTACGGACGGCAACAGCAGCACTACTTTTTCTCACCCATTTTTCTTACGTACTATGCGCAAACGCATACTCTTGGCGCAGCGGCTTGGCCTGCCCGCGCTGCTGGCTGCCGCGCCGCTGGCAATGGCCGCGCTCCCCGGCGCTGCCCTGGCCGCCGCCCCCGAAACCACTGCCGGGGCCTACGCCGACATTACCATTACGGGCCAGGTAAATGATGAGAAAGGCCAAGGCCTGCCGGGGGTAACGGTAGTCGTGAAGGGCACGACCAACGGGTCTTCAACGGATGGGGAAGGCAAGTTCACCCTCACGGTTTCGTCTTCGGCTACGCTGGTGTTGTCGTCGGTGGGCTACGTGTCGCAGGAGGTGGCCGTGGCGGGGCACACCACCATTACGGTGCAGCTGAAGCCGACCACGCAGGACCTGAACGAAGTGGTAGTAACCGGCTACCAGACCCAGAAACGGGCCGACCTGACGGGCGCGGTAGCGGTGGTAAAACCCGCCGAAATTCAGGAAATGACTTCCAATAACGTGGTCAATAACCTGCAAGGCCGCGTGCCGGGCGTGCAGATTACGGCCGACGGCTCGCCGAGCGGGGCCAACACCGCCGTGCGCATCCGGGGCTTCGGCACGCTGCTTTCGGGCAACAACGACCCGCTGTACGTGATTGATGGCATCCCGACCAAGACGGGTATCAACCAGATTAACCAGAATGATATCGAGAGCATTCAGGTGCTGAAGGACGCCTCGGCGGCCAGCATCTACGGCTCGCGGGCCGGCAATGGCGTGATTATCATCACCACCAAGAAGGCCAAAAAAGGCGTGACGCGGGTCGATGTATCGAGCTTCGTGTCGGCGCAGGTGCCGGGGCCGCACATCAAGATGCTGAACACCCAGGACTACGGGCGCATCTACTGGCAAGCGGCTATCAACGATGGTGTTACTCCGAATATCCCGTTCTACACCTTCCAGTCGCACCAGGGTGCGGGCGGCCAGCCGGTGCTGGATGCGGTGGTCGTGCCCGAGTTCCTGGATGGCTCCCGCACGGCACGCACGGCCGATACCGACTGGTTTAAGGAAACCCAGCAGACCGCGCTGGTGCAGCAGTACAACGTGAACATCAGCAACGGCGGCGAGCACGGCGGGGTGTTGTTTTCGCTGAATTACTACAAAAACAGCGGCACGCTCAAGTACACCGGGGCCGACCGCTGGACCGCTCGCCTCAACTCGGACTACGGCCTGCTGGGCAACCGGCTGAAATTTGGGGAAAACCTGAACGTGAGTAAGTTGAACGAAGCGCAGTTCGACCTAAACCTGATACGTGACCGCAGTAGCCAACTGCTCAACATCGTGCCGGTGCATACCGTGGACGGCGTGGGCTGGGGCGGCCCGGTCAATGGCATCGGCGACCGCGACAACCCCGTGCGCCTGCTCACCGACAACCAGCAGAACCGCTCGAACCTCTACCGCGTGTTTGGCAATGCCTTTGCCGATGCCGAAATCATCAAGGGCCTGCACCTGCGCACCAGCTTCGGCATCGACTACTCGCTCTATAAGTACAACGAGCTGTACAAAACCTTCACCGCCGGCTACCTCTCCAACACCAACAACCGGGTAACCAATACCGAAAGTACCTTCGGCAACTGGGTGTGGCAGAACACGTTGAACTATGACCTGACGCTGGGCGGCGGCAACCACGCGCTGAGCTTCTTGCTGGGCAACGAGCGCATCAGCTACGTCAGCGAGAGCTTTTACGCCTCGCGCACCAATTTCGCCAGCCAGGACCCCAACTACATCGTGCTCGATGCCGGCTCGGCCAACAAGGACAACGGCGGCTCGGCCTCGGCCTACCGCCTGGCTTCGTACTTCGCCAAAGTCAACTATTCGTTTAAGGACCGTTACCTGCTCTCCGGCACGATTCGCCGCGATGGCTCGTCGCGCTTCGGTGCTGATAATCAATTTGGTATCTTCCCGGCAATCTCGGGCGGCTGGCGCATTTCGGAGGAGAATTTCCTGAAGGATAACGCCGCATTTATATCTGACCTGAAGCTGCGCGTGGGCTGGGGGCAGACTGGTAACCAGGATATTGCCAGCTATGCTTCGCGGGCTATCTACCAGTCGAGCCTGGGTACGCTGGACCCCAACTTTGCCTACGACATTGGCACGGCCTACGACATCTACGGCAACGACACCAACCTGCCCGCCGGCTACCGCCGCGTGCAGCAGGCCAACCCCAACCTGAAGTGGGAAACCACTACCCAAACCAACTTTGGGGCTGATTTCGGCTTCCTGGGCAACAAGATTACCGGCTCGGTCGATTACTTCATCAAGAACACGACCGACATCCTGGTGAACCTGCCCTACCTGGGCGTGGTGGGCGAGGGCGGCGACAAGTTCGTGAACGGGGCTTCTGTTCGGAACTCGGGCTGGGAATTTGTGCTGGGCTACCAGAACACGCTGGCTAACGGCCTGACGTTTAACATTAACGGCAACGTATCTACGTACCGCAACGAGCTGACGTACCTGCCCGCCGAGGTAATTAACGCCTACGGCGGCAACGGCCAGGACGTGACGCGCCTGGGCCATTCTGTGAATGCTGTGTACGGCTACGTGGCCGACGGCCTCTACCAAAACGCCGCCGAAGTGGCGGGTGGCCCCACGCAGGTGGGCGCAGCCCCCGGCCGCATCCGCTACAAAGACCTGAACGGCGACGGCAAAGTCGACAACTTCGACCAGACCTGGATAACCGAGGCGGTGCCCAACTACATCTACGGCCTCAACCTGGGGTCCTCGTGGAAAGGCTTCGACGTGCAGGTATTCTTGCAGGGCGTGCAGGGCATCGATGCCTACAACAACTCGAAGTTCCGCACCGACTTTTCGTCGCTGGCTTCGGGCGAAAACTGGGGCGCCCGCCTGCTCGATGCTTGGTCGCCGACCAACACGGGCTCCAGCATTCCGGCCCCGACGCTGGTAAACTCCAACAACGAAGGCCGCTCCTCGACCTACTTCGTGGAAAACGCCTCTTACCTGAAGCTGCGCAACGTGCAGGTGGGCTACAACCTGCCCACCTCGCTGGTGAGCAAGATTCGCCTGCAAGGCGTGCGCTTCTACGTGCAGGGCCAGAACTTCTTGATTGCGAAGAGCAAGAAATTCACTGGCCCCGACCCCGAAGTAACTAACTACCAGTATCCTATTCCCCGCGTGTTCACCGCCGGCCTCAACGTTTCCTTCTAACTGCTACGCTAGCGCTAATTCCCATGAAACTTTTCAAAACCAGTCTGCTGGCCATTTCGCTGCTCACGCTGGGCGTAGGCTGCAACGACAAAGAATTTCTCAACGTGGACCCAACCGGCGCGCTCAGCGACAGCCAGCTGAACACCCCGGAGAACATTGATAAGCAAGTAATTGCCGCCTACTCGCAGCTCGGCAACGACATCTACTACGTGCCCTACACCTCGATGTGGCCCTACGGCAACGTGCGCGGCGGCGATGCTTACAAAGGCGGCGGCGGCACGGCCGACGTGGATGCGTTTCACTTCTACGAAACGTTCACCTTCAACCGCGTGGACCTCAGCAACACCGATGAGTTTTGGTACCGCATGTACCTGAGCATATCGCGCTGCAACGACGCCCTGCGCCGCCTCAACGCCGTAGATGCCACGGCCATGCCGACCAAGACGATACGCCAGGGCGAAGTGCGCTTCTTGCGCGGGCACTTCTACTTCATGCTCAAGGAGATGTTTAAGTACGTGCCGTACATCGACGAAACCCTGGCCACCGAAGACTATCCCAACGTGGCGAACCGCGCCCTGAGCAACGACGCGCTCTGGAGCAAGATTTCCGATGATTTCCGCTTTGCGGTAACCAACCTGCCGGCCACCCAGCCCGAAATCGGACGGGCCAACAAGTCGGCCGCCCAGGCCTACCTGGCCAAAACGGTGCTTTACCAAGCCTACACCCAGAACGACGCCAACGCCGTGACCGGCATCGACGCCACCAAAATGGCGGAGGTGAATACGCTCTGCGACGCGGTAATTGCCTCGGGCAAATACCAATTGCACAGTGACTTTGCCACCAACTTCCTGACGACTGGCGACAATGGAGTAGAGTCGGTATTCGCCATCCAGTTCTCGCGCAACGACGGCACGCCCAAGGGCCGCACCGACCGCGGCAACGAGCTGAACTACCCCATGAACCCCGACTACGGCTGCTGCTCGTTTCACCAGCCCAGCCAGAACCTGATTAACTCGTTCAAGACCGACGGTACCACTGGCCTGCCCCGCTTCACTGATTTCAACACCTCGGGCGACCTGGTAACGGCCGCCGACTTCCTGGCTACGACCGTAGACCCGCGCCTCGACCACACGGTAGCCATTGTGGGCCACCCCTTTAAATACGACCCCAACTTCGTGTTTCAGCAGTCGTGGGTGCGGGTGCCGGGGGTATATGGCTACAACCTCTCGATGAAAGAGAGCGTGCTGCCCAGCGACCCGAGCTTCCAGAAGACGCCGCCCTTTATGAGCTCGTCGAAAAACTGGGCCGTTATCCGCTATGCCGACGTGCTGCTATGGAAAGCAGAGGCGCTGATTGAGCTGAACCGCCCGGCCGATGCCCTGCCGCTCATCAACCAGATTCGGACGCGTGCCCAAAACAGCACCGGCCGCCTCAAGCAAACCAACGGCTCGGCTACGTCCAATTACAAAATTGGCCAGTATCCCACCGCCGGCTTCACCCAGACCTACGCGCGTGATGCCTTGCGCTTCGAGCGCCGGATGGAGTTTGCGATGGAAGGCTGCCGCTTCTTTGACCTCGTGCGCTGGGGCATCGCGGGCCCTTACATGAACACCTACTTCGCCAAGGAGAAAAACCTACGCCAGTACCTCTCCACGGCCAATTTCACGGTCGGCCGCGACGAGTACATGCCCATCCCGCTGAACCAGATAAACTTCAGCAAGGGCCTGTACAAGCAAAACAACGGTTGGTAAGCACATAGCCCAGGCTCTGGCAAGATGAAGCGACCTATAGCGGGTGGAACCACTTATGGACCGCTTTATCGCGTTGGAGCCTGGTTGGCTTAGTTATCAGTCTTTGTCAATCAACATTTTAGTTATTCTCGTGAAAAATAACGTCTTCTTCTGGTCCATCGTCGTAGCACTGGGCGGCTTTCTGTTCGGCTTCGATACGGCCGTGATTTCGGGGGCCGAAAAGGCCATCCAGCAGCTCTGGGGCCTCAGTGCCTGGGAGCACGGTTTCACTATCTCCATCGCGCTCATTGGCACGGTGATAGGAGCCATTTTTGGCGGCGTGCCCTCCGATGCGCTGGGCCGCCGCACCACCCTCAGTTGGATTGCCGTGCTCTACCTCGTGTCGGCGGTGGGCGCGGCGCTCTCGCCGAGCTGGGTACCGTTCATGGTATTCCGCTTTTTGGGCGGCCTGGGCGTGGGTGCCTCGTCGGTAACGGCTCCGCTCTACATCTCCGAAGTGTCGCCGCCCGCGTCGCGGGGGCGCATGGTAGGTATGTTCCAGTTTAATATCGTGTTCGGCATTCTGGCCGCGTATCTATCTAACTACCTGCTCAAAGATATTGGCCCTGACGCCTGGCGCTGGATGTTGGGCGTGCAGGCCGTGCCGGCCATTGCGTTCTTTTTGCTGCTGTTCCGCATCCCCGAAAGCCCGCGCTGGCTCCTGCGCCACAACCGCGTAGACGAGGCCCGCACCGTATTCGAGCGCATCGACCCGGCTACGGCCGATGAGAACGTGCAAACCATCTTGGTGTCCAACGCCGCCGAACAGGGCGGCCCCAGCGAGTCGCTGTGGGCGCCGCAATACCGGCGGCCGGTGCTGCTGGCCATCCTGTTTGCCATGTTCAACCAGCTGGCCGGCATCAACGCCATCATCTACTACGCGCCGCGTATTTTCGAGATGACGGGGCGTGGCCAGGACGCTTCCTTGCTGGCCTCGGCCGGCGTGGGGTTGGTCAATTTTATCTTTACCCTGCTGGGTGTCAACATTATCGACCGCTTCGGGCGGCGGATGCTGATGCTGATTGGGTCGGTGGGCCTCATCATCATCCTGGGGCTGGTGGCGCGCTCGTTCTACACCCAGCAGTTTGGGCTGGTGCCGGTGCTGCTGTTTGGGTACATCGCCTTTTTTGCCTTCTCGCAGGGCGCGGTTATCTGGGTATTTATTTCCGAGATTTTCCCGAGCGCGGTGCGGGCCAAGGGCCAGGCGCTGGGCTCCAGCACACACTGGGTGATGGCCGTTATCATCACGTTCACGTTCCCCTATTTCACCGAAAAGCTGGGCGGCGGCAACACGTTCGCCTTCTTCGCCTGCATGATGGTGCTGCAATTACTCTACGTGCTCAAAATGATGCCCGAAACCAAAGGCACGACGCTCGAAGCGGCCGATAAGGCGCTGGTAATGCACTAACCAACGTAGAACCCCACCCCCGGCCCCTCCCCTCCGGGAGAGGGGAGCCGACCGCCAGCAGACGTTATCTAACGTCAGGCTCCCCTCTCCCGGAGGGGAGGGGCTGGGGGTGGGGCCACACGGCTGACGAGCATTCTATTACCTCAATTAATTTCTTTATGAATAAGTCCGTCATCTGCTTCGGCGAAATTCTCTGGGACATGCTGCCTACCGGCAAGCAGCCGGGCGGCGCGCCCTTCAACGTGGCCGTGCACCTGCATCAACTGGGGCAGCCGGTGCAGCTCATCAGCCGCGTGGGCGACGACGAGCTGGGCCGCGAATTGCTGGATTTTGTCGAGGCCAAGGGCCTCAGTGCCGCGCACATTCAGCGCGGGCACACGCATCTCACGGGCGTGGTAAAGGCCAACGTGGGCGATGCCAATGAGGTGGTGTACAAGATAGTACAGCCCGTAGCCTGGGATTACATTCAGTACGACGACGCCCTGGCCCAGCTCGTGGACCAGGCCGACGTGCTGGTGTACGGCAGCCTGGCCGCCCGCCAGACCGGCACCCGCGAAACCCTGTACCGCCTGCTGGAGCACGCCCGCTACCGGGTGTTCGACGTGAATATGCGCCCGCCGCACTACACCAAAGAGGTAACTAAGTACCTGCTCGAAAAAGCTAACCTCGTGAAAATGAACCACCACGAGTTGGCTGAAATCATGGGCTGGTTTGGCGAAGCCGAGCTATCTGACCGGCCCGCCGCCATGCGCTGGCTGGCCGAGCGCTTTGGCCTGGAAGCCGTGTGCGTGACCTGCGGCGCCGATGGTGCGCTGCTGCTGAAAGGCGGCGAAATCTACCGCGCTTCCGGCCTGCCGGTGGAGGTGCGTGATACCATCGGCAGCGGCGACGCCTTTTTGGCGGCCTTCCTCAAAGGCTGGCTGGCCGGCGACGAGCCCGAGGCCATGCTGCGCTTTGCCTGCGCGGCCGGCGCGCTGGTGGCCACGCACCAAGGCGCCACGCCCGCCATTACGCCGGCCGACGTTGAGGCGCTATTGGCGCAGCCAACGGTGTAATCCAGCCTATTCTTTCCCCACCCTTACTGCTGATTATGAAGAAATTACTCGCCCTTCTGGGTTGCTCGCTGCTGGCCACGGCCGCCCTTGCCCAAACGGCCGCACCCGTGCCGCCAGCCACGCCGCAGTACCGCCCGGCCTACCACTTCACGCCCGCTGCCCACTGGATGAACGACCCCAACGGCATGGTGTACTACCAGGGCACCTACCACCTGTTTTTTCAGTATTATCCCGACGGCATGACCTGGGGCCCAATGCATTGGGGCCACGCCACCAGCCCCGATATGCTGAGCTGGAAGGAACACCCGATTGCGCTCTACCCCGATAGCCTAGGGTATATTTTCTCCGGCTCGGCCGTGGTTGATAAGGACAATACAGCGGGCTTTGGCAAGGATGCAATGGTGGCCATTTTCACCCACCATGACCCCAAGGGCGAGAAGGCTGGTACCGATAAATTTCAGAACCAGAGCCTAGCCTATAGCCTCGACGCGGGCAAAACCTGGAAGAAATACGCCCAAAACCCGGTGCTGAAAAACCCGGGTATCAAGGACTTTCGCGACCCGAAAGTGAGTTGGAATGAGGCAACCAAGAAATGGGTGATGACGCTGGCCACGCTGGACCGCATCACCTTCTACTCGTCGCCCAACCTCAAGGACTGGACCAAGGAAAGCGAGTTTGGCCAGAAGCTGGGCGCCCACGGCGGCGTGTGGGAATGCCCCGATTTGTTTCCGCTCGCACTTGGCGGCAAGACGCATTGGGTGCTGATTGTCAACCTCAATCCGGGCGGCCCCAACGGGGGCTCGGCCACGCAGTATTTCGTGGGTCAGTTTGATGGTCACACCTTTACGACCAGCCAAACGAAAACCCAGTGGGCCGACTACGGCCCCGACGAGTACGCCGGCGTTACGTTTGCCAATACCGGCAATCGCCGCCTGTTTCTGGGCTGGATGAGCAACTGGGAGTACGCCAATCAGGTGCCCACCTCGCCCTGGCGCAGCGCCATGACCATTCCCCGCGAGTTGGGTTTGCGCCAAGAGGGCAGCGAAATCTATCTCACCTCCAAGCCCGCCGTCGAGCTGGCCGGGCTAGCCAAGGGGGCTACTACCATCCAAAACGTAACCGTGAAAAACACGGTAGACCTCACTACCCGCTTGAAAGCCACGGCCGACAAGCACAAGCTCACCTTGAAAACCGCGCAGCTTGGCAGCTTCGAGCTGTTGCTGGGCAATGCGGCTGGCGAAGAGTTGGTGATTGGCTACGATAAAGCGGCTAACCAGTATTTTATCGACCGTAGCAAGGCCGGGCAAGTAGGGTTCAGCGCCAAGTTTGCGGGCCGGGCCACGGCCCCGCGCCTCAGCCCGGCGGCTGGCACCGAGCTGACGCTGTACTTCGACGCGGCCTCGGTCGAGCTGTTTGCCGACCAGGGCCTGACGGCGATGACCGAGATTTTCTTTGCCAGCAAGCCCCTGACTACCGTGAAGCTCCGGTCGGCCCAGGGTGTCACGTTTCAGGAAATCAGCAACACTCCGCTAGCCCCGAAGGCTACCGGCAAGCCTACGGTAGTCGGCCAGCGCTAACCTATTCCCACCCATTCCTTTATGAAACCTATTTTCACTTCCGCGCTGGGCGCGGCTGGCATCGCCTTGCTCATGCTGGGCGCTTGCAAAAAAGAGTCTAGCGCCCCCGAGGTGGCCGACGAAACTAAGCCGGCTACGCCTTTCACCTGCGCCGCGCCGGCCGAGAGCACCAACTACACCATCTACCCGCTGGGCAACGGCGGGGCGGGAGTGGGCGACGTGATGCCCTACTACGATGCGGCGTCCAACACGTCGTACATCTACTACCTGCGCGACATCTGGAACGACGGCACCAGCCAGCACCACCCGGTTAATGCTTTTACTACCAGTGATTTTGTCAGCTACGCTCAAGTCCCAGCGGGCGAAATGCTGAGCAGCAACTCGACCACCTGCGCCCAGGATTTTGCCGTGGGTACGGGCAGCATAATGCAGCGCAACGGCACGTACTACTTCTTCTACACCGGCAACAATGGCAATAGCTGCACCGGCCAAAAAGAAGGCATTATGCTGGCTACTTCGACCAGCCTGGGCCAAAAGTTTACCAAGCAGACCAGCTTCAGCACGCTCTACGCACCAGGCAACCTGAATTACGACTTTGGCGACAACTTCCGCGACCCATTCGTGTATTTCGACGCCGCTAGCAACCAGTATCTGATGCTGGTAACCGCCCGCAAAGATGTGGGCGGCGGCAACTGGAAGGGCGTGCTGGCCAAGTACACCTCCACCAACCTGCTGAGCTGGAGCTACCAGGGCGTATTCTACGACGGGGGCAACGACAACTTCTTTAATATGGAGTGTCCCGACCTGTTTAAGCTCGGCAACACCTATTACCTGCTTTTTTCGGACCAAGGCAGCCAAAATGTGTACTACCGCAAAAGCAGCTCGCTCAATGGCCCCTGGAGCGCCCCCAGCGGCACCAGCCGTCTCGATGGGATGGGCTTCTACGCGCCTAAACTCATCACTGACAAGTATGGCGACAACTACCTCATGGGCTGGGTAAACCGCCAGGAAGGCAACTCCGACACCGGCAACCGGCAGTGGGGCGGCAACCTGGTCGTGCATAAACTCTACCAGCAGGCCAACGGCGATTTGGCCATCACCATCCCGCATACGCTCAAGGCCAACCTAGAGGCTAAGCCCGTTGCGCTGGTGAAAAACGCCCAGGCCGGTACCATTACCACTGGCGCCAACAATACCTACACGCTGGCCTCGACCATGGGCACCTTCCTCAATAGCGTGGTATTCAATCCTATTACAGCCACGAAATTCAAGGTGAGCACCACCGTCAACTATGCCAGCGCCGCCAAGGATTTTGGCTTTATGCTGGGGGCCTGCGACAACTACAACGGGTTTTATAGCCTGCGCTTTATTCCGTCGCAAAACCGTTTCAGCCTCGATAAAACCGACCGCCGCAACGTGACCATTAGCTCTACATCGGTCGATGTGCCTTTCAACATGAGCCCCAACACCGACTACACGGTTGAGATTGTGGAAGAGAACTCCGTAGTCGTGGTCTACCTCAATAATACCGCCGCGCTGACCTGCCGCGTGTACCGCGCTCCGCAAGCCTCGTGGGGGCTTTTCGCTGATAACGCTACGGCAACCTTCAAAAACCTGACCGTCACGACGGCTAACTAGCTCAAGTTGATTGACCTCCATCCATAGCACCGCGGTCACCGTGCTAGCACTGTTGGGGTAGTGAGGTGGTCTAGCGAAAACGGATAGTGCGCTAAGATAGGTTTTGCTAGACCACCCCAGTCCTGCTTGAAGAACTACCTCAACAACCCCTGAACACTGGCGCTGCTTGCTAAGCCCCTAATTAATTAGCAGGCGCTCAGTTACTACCTGCCCATTTACGACAAGGCGTACGACATACACGCCGACGGCCAAGAAGCGAGTGTCAATCTGCGTTTGCGGAGCCGTCAGCCACAGCTGACGCACCAGCTGGCCTTGCGCGGTCAGTAGTTCGGCGTGCTGGGCAGTGCCCGATGGAACGTTGATGCTAAAAGAGCCGTGCGCCGGGTTTGGATAAAGCTGCACGAGCGTGCTGGGCTGGCGGCCCACTGTGGCGAGGGGTAGTGGAACGGCATTCGTTGTATACATACCAACGTAGGCAGTGGCTTTGCTACGGTCACCGACGGCCGTAAAATTTCCAGCTACGCACAAGGGGGAGGCTCCCCGTAATGCTAGCGCAGCTACAGGGCCGTTCAGGCCAGTACCTAGTGTACTCCAACTCGTGCCATCCCATTTGGCGATATTGCGAGCTGCTAGGGTCGCCATTACCGTAAAGTCCCCTCCTGCATACAACGCGCCGTTTCCGTCAAAAGCTAGGGCATATACGCTACTACCCGTGCCAGTGGCAAGGGAAGCCCAATTGGTGCCATTCCAAGTAGTTATAAAGCTGAAGGCAACAGAGGTTGGTGAAGTGCCTGAGCCACCTGCGTACAAGGTGCCCGCCCTGTCCAAGGCCAGCGCGTACACGGTGCCGGGCGCTCCCACGCCCAGTGCGCTCCAACTCGTGCCATTCCACTTGGCTATACACTTGGCCGTTACACCACCTGCCTTAGTAAACTCCCCGCCCACATACAGATTCCCCGTCCGGTCGAGCAGCAGGGCATTCACTTGATAATCGAAGCCCGTAGGAGTGCCCAGCGCACTCCAACTCGTACCATTCCATTTGGCAAGGCAGTAGGCCGTGACTCCGCCCGCCTTACTAAAGCGCCCACCCGCGTAGACGTTGCCTGCCCCATCGATGGCTAGGGCGTACACGGGTCCCCCAGCGTACCCCAAAGCGGTGACGCCGCTGCCCAGCGCACTCCAACTCGTGCCGTTCCACTTGGCAACGCCTACCACGGATAAATTGCCCGCCCGATTAAATTCGCCACCCGCATACAAATTGCCGGCTCCATCCAAAGCCAGGGCGTATACATTGCCGTTCAGGCCCGTCCCTAGTGTGCTCCAGTTGGTACCATCCCACTTAGCCACGTGGCCAGCGGCCAGCCCGGCCACGGTAGTGAAGGACCCACCCAAATAAACGTTGCCGCTGCCATCAATGGCCAGGGCCCCGGCCGTGTCATCTAGCCCGTTACCCAGTGCGCTCCAGCGAGCGTTCTTCCAGCTGGCTAGGTAGTTGGTGGCCGCCCCGCCACTCGCTTGCCGAAAAATGCCGCCCGCGACGACACCATCCACTCCGTCGGGCGCGAGTGCGTTGATGAGACCATCGGTTGAAGCCACTGCCGTCCACTGCGTACCGGTCCACTTGTACAGCTGGTTGCCTTGGCTGTCGCCAGCAGCATAGAGGTTGCCCAGCCCATCCAGCGTCAGGGCAAACACGTACTTGTTGATGCCAGTACCAAGCGCTTGCCACGCCGTTCCATTCCACTTAGCTACGTTTTGACAGGCTACACCGCCGGCTGTGTTGAATATCCCGCCCACGTATACATTACCTAGGTTGTCGGCCACGAGGTCCAGGGCTTCCGTACTCAGCCCAGCGCCAAGCAACCCTAGCTGTTGCCAGTTGGTGCCATCCCACTTGGCAACGTAGGCCCCCCCTAGCTGGTCACCGCCGGCTGCGTACAATGCGTTGGCCGGGCCCACAGCCAGGGCCGTCACTGGATAAGGAATCGTAGGGCTCAGGGCGCTCCAACTCGTGCCATTCCAGCGGGCGGCGTAGGGAGCCGCGCTGCCGCCGGCCGTCGTGAACTTACCACCCGCGTAGACGTTGCCTGCCCCATCAACGGCCAGTGCGCTTACTTCGCCGTTCAGGCCCGCGCCCAACGCGCTCCAATTCGTGCCATTCCAGCGGGCAATGTTGCTGACGGCCACGCCGCCGGCCAGGGTGAATTTGCCACCTGCGTAGACGTTGCCCAAGCCATCGACGGCTATCGCGTTCACCACTTCCGGGATGGTAGGGTTGGCGACGCCCAGCCCAATGCCCGCACCCAGTGTACTCCAAGAGGTACCATTCCAGCGGGCAATATGGGCCGCCGGCGCGGTACCTGCTGTCAAAAAACGACCTCCCGCATAAATCTCACCGGTGGCCGCTTTGGTCAAGGCCAATACTTCGCCATCGGTGCCATTTAGTCCAAACCCGTCCTTCCAACTCGCATCACCCGCGCCAAGCGGGCTAGTGGGCCGGAATTGAGGCCGTCCATCTGAGGCTTGGCTGAAGCGGTAGCCACGCACCGCGAATGTGCCTTGGATACCAGCGCGCAGCGTGCCATCGGGGTTAAGGGCTTCGGCCAGCGAGGGAGTAGTCGCGGCCTCTGGTAGCGCTGGTCCAGCACCACTCGCTAGTACCGGGCTAGTTAGCAGCCAGCAGATTAGCCAGAGCCCAATGACCCAGCGCAACACATGGCAAGAAGAAGGGGAAAAGTGCTGCACGTAGATGTATTATCAAGGAAAAAATAATATGGCACGCAAATATATAAGCAGATAAGCTGTGCACTAGTAAATTATGGTTGCTTATAAATCCGCCCTTTTGCACATAGTCTGCTATAGTCAGTTGTGGAAATAGTCACTGCTAAACGTTAACCAGCCGCTTAACCGGCTGGTTAGCTGTGCAAACCCGTTATCGGGTGCGAAGAGTCTTCCTTATGTAATCGCTTGAAGCAGCTGGTTGCGCTACTCCACGCTGAGCCGTTGCGTAGGTAGCGCTCCCAACACCGCTCCCTGCGCATCCGAGGCACTCAGTTGCAGCAGGTATAGCCCACCTGCCAGCCCAACCGTAGGCACCTTAGCAGTGGCCGCCCCGCGCGCGACGGGTACACTGAGGCGGCGTATGGGTTGGCCAACAGGGCTCAGTAGTGTGGCCTCCACGGTATGGGCGGCAGCGGGCAGGCCCGTCGTGGTGAGCGTGGCAGTGGTACCAGCCGGGTTGGGGGAGAGGGTGGCGCTGGTGCCAGGCAGCACCACGCGGGTAGACAGGGGGGTAGTCGTGTTGAGCAGGACGCTTAAGTTGTGGGCGAGACCGTTGACCGTGACCATATCAGGCTGGCCGTCGCCATTGACATCGGCCACCGCCATGGTGTAGGGAGTCGAGAGGGTGTTATAGGTGGTTACGGCTCCGAAGCTGCCCGTACCTGTGCCGAGTAATACGCCGGCTGAGTAGACATTTTCGTTAGCCGTCAGCAGGTCGGGCTTGCCATCCCCATTGACGTCGGCCACGGCGATGCTGCGGGGATTGCTGCCGGCGCCCGTGCTGAAGAGGGTGGCGCTGCTAAAGCTGCCCGTGCCCGTACCCAGCAACACGCTTACCGTGTTAGCATTTCCGTTGGCTGTGAGCAGGTCGGGCCTGCCGTCGCCGTTTACGTCGGCCACGGCCAGCCGATAGCAAGCGGCGCCCGCATTGAAGAGGGTAGTGGCCCCGAAACTACCGGTGCCCGTGCCCAACAGCACCCCGACCGCGTCTAGCTACAAGCAGGTCGAGTTTACCATCCCCATTCACGTCCGCTACCGCCAGGTTGTCCGGATTGGAAAGGGGGCCCAGGCTAAGGGCGGTTGCGGCGCCAAAAATGCCGGCGCCTGTACCTAGCAGCACGCCAACCGTGCTACTACTGTAGTTGGCCGTAAGGAGGTCAGGTTTGCCATCGCTGTTGATGTCCGCTACTGCCACGCTCACCGGATGAATCCGCTCTGCTGAACGCTTCCAAGAAGCATCAGGCACGCACGCAGCCTAGGTCGAGCGGCTTCCATTAGCCGAGCGCAGGTCCGCTAGGTGGAAAGCGGCATGCTTGCGCCGACGTTCAGCAGGTTGGGGATTGTCTTTCCTAGCGTTCGAACGATGAGACCTCATTCTGTCCAGGCTTACTAGAACAGCTCACCTCGCTTAGCTGACCGACTACTCGGTTACCAGCAGCTTCTGGGTAGCCACTGTCCCTTCAGCCGTAGAGACCTGGGCTACGTAGAGACCGACGGCAAGCCCGCTGAGCGAGAAGGTGTGCCGACGCTGGGCCGTGGCGTCCTGGCGCACTAAGCGCCCGGTGAGGTCGTACAGGCACAGGCTGGTGGGCTGGGCCGTTTCGATGGTGACGGGGGCCGCTAAATCGGCTGGGTTCGGGTACACGCTCAGGGCCAGCGCCTGGGCGGCGGGGCGGCTGGCCAGTACCTGGTGGCTACCGGGCAGGTAGCTGACAATACCGCCGCCCTCGGTGCCGATGTACAGCTCGGGCGTGCCATCCTGGTTGAGGTCGGCCGCCACCGGCCGAAAGTGTAGTACCAGCCCCTGGCCTAATTGAGCCGCCGCGTAGGTACTAGTGAGGCGCTTAAAAAACAAGTCGGTGCGCTCGGTAAATTGACTGCCCTGGTTCCGGAAATCGCTGTAAAAACGCACCGTTGCGTTGCCATCGGTCGTCAGCAGGTCGGGGCGGCCATCGCCATCAAAGTCGGCCACCGCCGGGCTCAGGTTGAACAATGGGCTCGTGCCGTTGGCGTTGCGCAGGGTGCCGTAGTCATTATCAGCCAAGGCAAACTGGCTGTTGGTCGGCGCAGCACTGCCCTGGTTGCGGTAATAGTAGAGGCGCGCAGAAAGGACCGTCAGGTCGTTGGTGCCGAGCAGCAGGTCCACCAGGCCATCGCCATCCACATCGAAAAAGCACGGGGTGTCGCCCGCGTACCCGGTGATGGCCGGGCCACCGGCACCCGCCCGCAGATAATCGCTTTGGGTAGGGTTAAAGCTGGCGGGTAGCCCGGCTGGGGCCGTGTTCAGGATAAAGCGCAGCTGATTATTGTCACTCAGCACGGTCGTAGTGCCCGTGTGCACCGAGTACACCAAATCGAGTGCGCCATCCTGGTTGAGGTCGACCAGCGCGGGGCGCAGGCCCTCAAACTTGTTGGTCGGCGTGAGCGCCGCCGTGGCCGCCAGCCCCAGGTAGTCGTCGGTGACGAGCCGGAACACCGGCCGGTGGGCGGTGCCCACATTGCGGTAGTAGGCGAGGCTGGCGCGGTAGTAGCCATTCACCAGGTCGCCGTGGTTGCCTACCAGCATATCAACGAGCCCATCGCCATCGAGGTCGCCGAAAGCGGGGGCCGCGCCCTCGCTCACATCCATCATGTCGTTTTGCAAAAAGCCATCCGACACCTGCGTAAAGCTGGGTATGGCGCTGGCGCTGCTGGTATTGCGGAATTGGCGCACGGAGTGGCGCATGCTTAGCCGGTCGACCGAGTTGTCGTATTGGTTGGGCACTACCACCAGGTCCTTTACGCCATCAAAGTCCGCATCAAGCAGATAAGGCGCGGGCAGGGTGAAGGCAGACAGCGGCGTGGCCAGCGGAAAGTTGCTGCTGATGTTGGAGGCCGTAAAGCTGGCCGCCACGTTGGTGCCGCCGTTGAGGAGCCGCGTCAGCTGCGGGCAATTGTCGCGGCCATCGAGCAGGTCGAGCACGCCGTCACCATTTAGGTCAACCAGGAGCAGGTTGTGGCCCTGACTGTGGGTGGGGCGGCCGGCGGGCGCGTTGGGGTCTGGTACGGGGCTGCTGGGCCGCCGGGTCAGGCACTGGGTTGCCCCGTTGGGCAGGAACGAGCGGCAGTCGGCGCACGCCTGAAGCAGCCCCCAGTAGTTGCTGACCCGCTGCCAGGCCCCTAGGTCAGTACAGGTACCAGTACCCCCATTCAGGTACAGTTCCATCGATGACGCGCCCCGCGGGTCGTAGGTCAAAATGTCGAGGCGGCCATCGCTGTTCACATCCTGGATGGCCGGCATGTTATAATAGTCTACGGCTAGATTATACGTCTGCGGGGAGGAGAGCGCAAAGTAGAGCTCGGCGCTGGCCAGCGTAAACCGGGGGCCGCTCGCCACCGACCCCGTATTACGGAATACCCGAATACCACCCTGGAAGTAGGTAAACATATCGGCCTTGCCATCACAATCGTAATCGCATAACACCACCCAACTATCCAGGTCTTGGGGGAAAGCACTTTCGTAGAGGGGGGCATACTGCCAGCGCCGGCCGGGGCCGGTCGCGGCGGCCACGTTGAGAAAGGTATAGCTACGCAGGCTCTGGCGGTCGAAGGCGTAGAGGTCGGGCTGGCCATCGTAGTTGAGGTCGATGCTGCTGAACTGCGGGGCGTTGAGGCCGCCGGCCCAGGCGTGCGGCAGCGTGTCGGCGCCCTGCACGAGTTTGGCCACGCTGCCCACGTCAAAGCCAAAGCGGGTGGTTGGCGGTTGGGTTTGGGCCTGAGCAGACTGGCTTATGCCGAGCAGCAGCAGGCTGAGCGTAAGCAGATAGCGTAAACGAGCAAGCATAGGCAAACGGAAAAGGGGGCGAGTGGCCGCACCTCACCGAGTGCGCGACAAGAAATTGAGCTGGCCGCAAAAGCTACGCTGTAAATCCTTAATTATAAAATTAGGGGCTTAGGAAGTAAAAGTCAGAATTAAGGGCGTAACCTGCTGCTATGATGTTAGTTATATTGTAAATGCAGCAAACTTTCAGAGGCCAAATTTCGCTATCTGCTGCGCCTGTTTGCCTTGGATTGACAGCCCTAAAATAGTGTTCCGGTCACACAAATACACCGGCCTCAGGGCTGCTTGAGGGGCAGCAGGCGGCGCTCTTGCAGCAGCGGGGCCAGCGGGCCGGCCAGGTTAATGAGGGGCAGCAGGCTGGCATACAATAGTTCAATCTGGATCTCCCGGTCGGCGTGGTAGGGGGCGGGGAAAGCCAGGCTGCTATCGTCGCGGTCGTCGTAGTAGAAGCAGAGGCCGGTGGGCGACAGATAAAAGCCGCCCGCGGGCAGCCGGCCGCTGCGGCCCACCTCGCTGTATGGGCTGGTGCCCCACTCCGTGCGCAGCGCTTTTAGCACCAACTGCCGCAGGCGGGGTTGGTAGCCGGGGCGCAGCAAGTCGGCCAGCGCGAGGCGGCGGCCGGTGTGCAGGTCGAAGGTGCTGCCCTGGCTCCACTCGTGGGTATACATGCCCGTGGAGTCTTCTTCCTGCGGGTCGGTTTTGAAGCTGGTAGACTCAACTACCGAAAGGAGATAGTTGCTATTATACACCACCCATTTATAGCCGGTGTAGAAATAATCGGGCCTTAACGCCTGCCGCCGGGCCGCCAGCGTATCGAGGTAGTGCGGCATCAGCGCTGGCAACAGCGGGGCGGCCAACGCCTGCCGCAGCCGCTGGCTGGCCGCCGGCCGCTGAGGTAGGCTAATGCGTAGGTACTGCCTATAAAGCATAGCTTGGTTATTCATCGAGTCGGCAGCCGTGGCCATTGGTGAATAGCGCGTTAGCCGCCAGGCTTCGTCCTGGTACTGCACGGCGTCGGCATACGTTTCCTGCAAGGCAAACGGGAGCTTGCGGCGGCCGTCGGGGCTGCGCCAGGTGCCCGCCAGCTGCGGGCCCGCGGGGCCATTGAAAACGAAGTAGCCGGTCGTTGTGCCATTGACCGATTCGGCCAGCGTAACGATGGGTGCGCGGGGCGTGGGTTTTTCCTGGTTTAGGTGGATAGCCTGCCCCCGGTGGTCGTAGTAGTAACTGCCCGAGTAGCCCCAGCGCCCCGAATCCAGGTTGAGGGTGAGCGTAACGGCCTGCTGGCCAATGGTGCCGCGCCAGCGCCGGGTAGGGGGCGCCACGTCGTGCGCGCGCCGGCTGGGCAGGCGCACCGTATCGGCGGGAGCTGCGGCGCGCACTGCGCCTGCCGATAGTGCCAGCCAAAAAAGCAGGTAACAAACGCGAATAAGTAGCATAAAAGGTTAACTGCCAAGCATAATAGGGTATGCGCGCCTTACTGGCGCTGGCCCAAGGCAAAGGCTACCCCCACGGAAAGCTCGACCCCACCGGGCGAGAAAAGGTTGACCAGGGCGCGCCGGCCTTGCGTGCCAGCTACATACTCTACGGGGTCGCCGCCCAGCACAATGCCGTAGCCCACCGCCCCCAGCAGGCCAAAGCGCTGCGTGGGCTGCCAGCGCGCCCCGCCCCGCAGATGCAGCAAGCCGGTGCTCTTGAAATTGACCACTATGTCATCGGCCGAGCTGGAGGAGTAGCCGCCAAAGCCGTTCTGGGTACTAGTGCTGATGGTGAGGTGGTTAATTCCACCGCTGTACACCAGATTGCCGCCCACGAAAGGCGACACCTTGCGCTCGGGCGCGAAGTAGTAGCGGGTGCCTACGCCCACCTTGCCCCCAGTTATGCTGGCCCCCAGCCCCACATTGATATCCAGCCTGGGCAGCACCAGCAAGCTAAAATCGACGCCCCACCCATAAGGTGCCCCGTAGCCCAGCGAGAGGCCGAGCGCCGCGTGCGGGTACCGGCTGGCCGGGGCCACAGGCGGCGGGGTAGGGGCGTCTGCAGGAGCCTGGGCCTGCGCCGAGGCCACCGTCAGGGCCAGGCCCAGGCCGGTGAGGAGCGGGCGAAAACTAAAAAACGGAGTAGAAAGCGGCATAAGTAAATGGAAAAGGAGAGGTTGCGACTGCGCGTTATGCACTAAAAACAGTGACGAAAATAGCGTAGCAAAACTATTGTCTGCCAAGCCAAGAAACCGGCGGGCGAGACGCTGAATTTATGGCGGGCGCTACGGAAGAGAGCCCTGAAAAGCGCCGCGTCCTTAACGCAGCGAGCCCCAGCTGCGTCGCACTGTGCGACGCAGCTGGGGCTCGTTTGGGTGGGCGAGGTGGGCTATTGCCTACCCCAGATACGCCATGTCCTCGGCGCTGAGCTCGATAGCGGCCGCCGCCAGGTTTTCGCGCAGGTGCGCCAGCGACGAGGTGCCCGGTATCGGCAGCAGCAAGGGCGACTTGTGCAACAGCCACGCAATGTTGAGTTGCGCCTCCGTCACGCCGCGCTGCTTGGCTAGCTCGGTTAGCTTGTCGCCGGCATTGGGCAGGCCGTGCACCAGCGAGAAAAAGGGTACCAGCGGAATGCCGTGCTGCTCGCACAGCGGCAGCACTTCGCCGCCGCGGGTGTCGCCGTGGCCATCGTTCAGAGAGGTGCGCTGGGCGTAGCCGTACATATTTTCGACAGTGGCGATTTCACCCATTTTAAGCCCGGCCTCCAGCTCTTCGGGGCTCACGTTGCTCAAGCCCACGTGCTGAATTTTACCTTCTTTTTGGAGCTCAAACATGGCCCCCAGCTGCTCTTCGAAGGGTACCTCACCGTGGCTGCCCATCAGCCGCAGGTGCACGAGCTGCACTTGCTCTTGCTTCAGGGTGCGCAGGTTGTTTTCGATGCTGGTCCGCAAGTTGGCGGGGGTGTTGAAGGGTATCCAGCTTTTATCGGGCCGGCGTGTAGCGCCTACTTTGGTGCAGATTACCAAGTCTTTCGAGTAGGGGTAAAGTGCCTCGGCAATGAGCCGGTTGGTAATATCCTCGCCGTAGTAATCGGCCGTGTCAATAAAATTGACGCCGCTGGCCACGGCCGTTTTCAGGATTTCCAGCGCCTGCGGCCGGTCGGCCGGCTCGCCCCAGATGCCGGGGCCAGTAAGGCGCATGGTGCCGTAGCCGAGGCGATTGACGGTGAGCGGATTGCTTGAGTTTGGCGCAATGGTGATGGTCTGGCTCATGGAGAGATGGGAACAGGAATGGTAGGTGTTCCTAAACAGTCGTTTTGAGGACAGAGTTATTTTAGAAGGTAGCGCGGGCTTTTAGTCAGTCTGTCTGCTACCCACTGACTAAAAGCCCGCGCTACATCCCCCGCCCGCTACCCCAGCCGCGCCTGAAAAGCGGCCAGAAACTGCCCCACGTGGTAGCCATCGGCCAGCCCGTGGTGCACGTTTATCGACACTGGCAGCAGCGTAGCGGCGCCCTCCACGTAGGCTTGGCCCACCGATATTTTGGGGCAGCTATCGGGCCGGCCAAAGCTGCGGGCGTGGGTGAGGCCCGTGAAGCGCACCCACGGAATGGCCGAAAAATGAATAACATCGGGCCGGGCGGTGGCCGGGCTCAGGCGCAGGCCCTCGCTGGCTTGCACGGCCGCAATTTCGGTGGTGGCCGCCGCCACAAAAGCCGCTAAATCGTCGTGCTGCTCGATGAAGGAAAAGCCAAACGTGTGGTCGGCCCGCCCGATGGTGGCCGAGGCGTGAATGCGGTCGTAGCAATACACCTGCCCCTCCTCGATGCGGTAGCGCAGCGCCTCTACCTCGTTGACGGCCAGCAGGGCGCAGTGCAGATAATACAGAAAAAACGGCACGCCCAGGCGCTTAGCCTCGGCCAGGGCGCGGGTGCAATCAACGGTGGCCACCAGGCCGAAAAACGGCTCATCAAAGGCGGAGAAGAAGGCAAAATGCTCGCGTCGGTTCCAGCTTGCCAGGTCAATAAGGTGCTTCATGGGGCGCAATTTCGGCACGGCTGGCCCTACCAGTGGCCAGCCGGCGCGGGCCGGGGGTTGGGCTCGGCGCGTATTTTTGCCGCTCGCCCCGCCGCTTTCCGCTATGCCGCAGCCCCTCCTGATTGCCTTCGACGCCGATGATACCCTGTGGCCCAACCAGCCGCATTTCGACCAGGTCGAGGCTACGTTTCTTGACATTCTGGCCCATTGCGGCGGCCCCACCACGCTCACGCCGCACCTGCACGCCGTGCAGCGGCGCAACATGCAGCTTTACGGCTACGGGGCCAAAGCCTTCGTGCTCTCGATGATAGAAACCGCCATCGAGCTCACGGCCGGGGCCGTGACGGGCGCTGATATTCAGCAGATTCTGGATTTGGGCAAAGACTTGCTGCGCTACGCCATTGAGCTGCTGCCGGGCGTGGCCGAAGTGCTGCCGGTGCTGCGGCAGCGCGGCCACCGCCTGCTGCTACTCACCAAGGGCGACCTGCTCGACCAGGAAAGCAAGTTGGCCCGCTCGGGCCTCGGCGAGCTGTTCGACTACGTCGAAGTAGTGAGCGAGAAAGACCAGGCTACTTACCACCGCCTCTTTCAACGCTACCAGGCCACGCCCGAAAACTTCGTGATGATTGGCAACTCGCTGAAGTCGGACATCCTGCCGGTGGCCCGGCTGGGCTACCGCGCCATCCACGTGCCCTACCATGTCAACTGGATTTTTGAGCACGTGCCGGAAGCTGAACTGGTGGGCGTGGAGTTTCAGCAAGTGGCGAATCTGGTGGAGGTGCTGGAATTGCTGCCGGCCTAGCGTGCTCGCCGCCCGGGGACCTCACCCCCTAGCCCCCGTTCAAAAAGAGGGGGCTAGGGGGTGAGGTCCCCGGGCGGCGAGCAAAAGGGAAATCTCCGCAGTAAATACGCTCCGCAACCCCCTCTTTCTGCCAGCTAAAAAGACGGAGTATCCGCCAGCTACCT
>JBPBQK010000078.1:0-38152 GCA_050954845.1 Janthinobacterium lividum | reverse complement strand
TCCCCCTCTTTTTTGGAGAGGGGGTCGGGGGGTGAGGTTCCCCCGGGCGGGGGGCTACACTATTTCAGCGCGCTCTTCAACCCCTCCACCGCAAAGGCCTGCGCCTGCTTGGCCTCCGGCACCACAGCCGCCATGCCGAAAAACTCGTGCGTCACGCCTTCATAGTTCATGTACTTCACCGCTACACCGGATTTTTGCAGGTTGTCAGCCAGCATTTTGCCTTCGCTCATCAGCGGGTCGTACTGGTCAGTGATGACGGTGGCGGCGGGCAGGCCTTTAAGGTTGGCGTGCACGAGGTCAATCATCGGGCTCTTGCCATCGGCGGGGGTACGCAGATAGTACTTGAAGAACCATGCCATCAGGTCTTTATTGAGAGGCTTGGTTTGGGTATTGGCCTGGTAGGAAGGCGTGTTCAGGTCGTAGCCCGCGATGGGGTACACGATGAGCTGGTACTTGGGTAGGGCCACGCCTTTGTCGCGGGCCATCATGCTCACGGCGCAGGCCAGGCCACCGCCTGCGCTCTCGCCGGCCACGGCGATGCGCTTGGGGTCACCTTTGATTTCGGCGGCGTGCAGCACCGTCCACTGGTAGGCGGCGAAGCTGTCGTTGTGGGCGGTCGGGAATTTGTGCTCGGGGGCCTGGCGATAGGCTACCGATACCACAATGGCGCCCGTCTGCTCGCTGAGCGAGCGCACCGAGGCATCATAGGTATCGAGGTTGGCAATGACCCAGCCGCCACCGTGGTAATACACGATAACCGGGAAGGGCGCGGTGCCCGACTTGGGCGTGTAAATGCGGGCCTTCACGCCAGGAGCCACCGTGCGAGTCACGGTATCGGCGGTGGCGGGCGGCGTCGGGATGTGAAATTTCTTCATGGTCGCCATCGCGGCATCAGCGGCGCTGGGGGCTTTGCGGGCCTCCTGGGGCGTCATTTGTGACAGCGGCTTGGCGGTGGGGCCGCCGCTTAGCGAGTCGAGCGACTCTAGTACGGCTTGCATCTCGGGGTGTAGGCCCTGGCCCCAGGCGGGCTTGGGCTTGCTGGGCTTCACGGCCATTGGGGCACTGGTTGTGGCCGACATGGAGTCGGGCTTGGCCATGCCGGTCGAGTCGGCTTTGGCCGTGCTGGTGGCGGTGTCGGTGGCCGTTTGGCTGCTGCTGCACGCGGCCAGCAGGCCGAAGGCGGCTACGGGCGCGGCCCAGCGGGCAGCAGTACTTTGGAAGAATTGACGCATAAGGTCGAGGTATTTAATGGGAAGCTCCCCTTACGGGCAACTAAGCACCAGCGTTACCAAGCGACTTATCAGCAAAGCAATTAGGCAAAGTATTTCAGCCTCTTGCACGCGGCTAAAAGCAAGCTATTAAGGCCTGATGGAAACGGAGTGGCACTCCATTTCCATCAGGCGCGACAGCCTTACGCGAAACGGAGTACCACTCCGTTTTACAGCTTCTCAACCGGTGCCCGGCGCGAGCCGCGATACAGCTCATACTTCAGCAACCGGCAATCAATCGGCCCATTAAACAGCGGAATCCGCCGCGACACCTTCAGCCCGATGGCCTTCGCCGCCTCCAGATTACCAGTAAAAATGAACGCATCAAAGCCCTGAAAATTCGTTTTCAGCGCGTCGCCGATGGTCTTGTAGAGCGCGTCCATTTGCGTTTCCTCCCCTATCCGCTCGCCGTAGGGCGGGTTCGTGATGACGAGGCCGGGGGCCTGGCCCTGAGGCGGCTGGGCATCGCGCACGTCGCGCACGCTCAGCCGTATGCACTCGTCGAGGCCGGCGGCTTCGATGTTGGCGGCGGCCTGGTCAATCACGCGGGGGTCGAGGTCGGAGCCGGCGAGGTAGGCTTGGGGCTCTTCGATGCGCTGGGCCTCAGCCTCCTGGCGCACTTGCGCCCACAAGTCGGCATCAAAGTCGGGCCAGTTTTCGAAGCCGAATTTGCCGTGGTGAAACAGGCCGGGCGCGATGCGCTGGGCCAGCAGCCCGGCCTCGGTGAGGATGGTAGCCGAGCCGCACATGGGGTCGATGAGCGGGCTTTTCTGGTCCCAGCCGCTCAGCAATATCAGGCCGGCGGCCAGCACCTCGTTTAGGGGCGCTTCGTTGGTGCCCTGGCGGTAGCCGCGGCGGTGCAGCGAGTCGCCGGCCGCGTCGAGGCTCAGGATGACTTCGTTTTCGAGCATCCGCAGGTGCAGGCGGATATCGGGGGTGCGGGTGTCGATGCTGGGGCGCTCGCCGGTGCGCTCCCGAAACTGGTCCACGATGGCGTCTTTGGTGAGCTGGGCCACGTAGAGCGAGTGCTCGAAGCTCGACTTATTGACCACGGCCGTGATGGCAAACGTCTGGCCCGGTGCGATGTAGCGGCTCCAGTCGATGGCGTACACCTCGTCGTAGAGGGCGCGCTCGTCGGGGGCGTAGAAGTCGGCGAAGGGGCGCAGCAGGCGCATGGCCGTGCGGCTCCAGAGGATGGTATTGTAGAGCAGCTTTTTATCGCCGCTAAACTCGACGGCGCGGCTGCCTACGTAGTCGACGGTGGCCCCGAGCTGGCGCAGCTCGTCGGCTAAAACTTCTTCCAGGCCAAACTGGGTGGTGGCGGTGAGGTACATGGGCGCAAAGGTCGGGAATGGCGGGCGGGTTGCCGCGTACCTTGGGCCCGACTACTCTCACCCTATATGGAAAAGCAGCTCAGCCAGCTAACTACAATCAAGCACCTGCGGCAATTTTTACTTCAGCAGGTCGACGGCCTTACCACCGCGCAGTTGAATGCGATTCCGCCGGGCTACCACAACAATATTATCTGGCATCTGGCTCACCTCAACAGCGCCGTGCAGGCCATTTGCTATGTGCTGTCGGGCCAGCCTATTGCCCTCGATGAGCAGTATTTTCGGCCGTTTCTGCCCGGCACCCGACCCGAACGGGCGTTGGACGAGACCGAGATTGAAGTTGTCAAAGGGCTACTTATTGCCACCATTGACCAGCTCCGCACGGATGTGGAGCGCGGCATTTTTACTACCTATAAGCCCTCCGAGCGCATTGCCGCCGTGTACGGCGTGGAGGTTGCCAGCCTGGCCGACGCCCTGGATTTCATCCTTTTCCACGAGGGCTATCACATCGGGTACGTGGTAGCCTTGAAGCACTTGGTGTGAGGTAATCATTGGTTTCTACGCTTGCGGCAGCAACTGGGCCGCGCCCTTCATGTCAACCAAAAACCTCTATATCATCGCGGGCTGCAACGGGGCGGGCAAAACCACAGCCTCGTTCACCATTCTGCCCGAAATGCTCGACTGCCGCGAGTTTGTGAACGCCGATGAAATAGCCCGCGGCCTCTCGCCCTTCCAACCCGAAAAAGTAGCCGTGGAGGCCGGCCGCATCATGCTAAATCGCCTCACCGACCTGCTGGCCAAGGGCGAGACCTTCGCCCTCGAAACCACGCTGGCCACCAAAGTATATCAGCAGAAAATCAAAGCCGCCCAGCAACAAGGCTACACCACGACGCTGTTGTATTTTTGGTTGAGCAGCCCGGAACTAGCCCAAGAGCGCGTAAAAACGCGGGTATTGGAAGGCGGCCACTACATTGCGCCCGAGGTAATTGAGCGGCGGTATTGGCAGGGTTTGCATCTACTTTTCACTGCTTATTTGCCGCTGGTCGACGAGGCTATGCTATTTGATAATTCGAGCGGCGAGCCAGTGCTGCTAGCGCGCAAACTGAGTACCGGCTTCCAGGTAATTAACGATACCTTGTACCAGAAACTGAAGAATCAACATGACTCCAGAGCAGCAGCTTGAGCGCCAGGATAAAATTGTGGCCGGCCTGAAAATCGCCTATGTGCGAATGCTGGAAATGAAGCGGCAGAAGAACAGCGAGGTGGTAGTAGCCCGCGATGGAAAAATCGTGCGGCTCAAACCCTAGCTTTCATTCACAATCGTTTTTCACACAAAATGAAATTATACAGTTTGTCCTTTCTTATTCTAATTACAGAATTTTGCTTTGCTTGTAAAGAGCAAAATGAAATTCAGTTAGAACAAAATGAGACAACTCTAAATATTGATGAATTAGGGAGCTACGATAAACCCGGAAATATCTTGATAAGTACCACCTTTGACGAGTGCGGCGAGTGGGGAGGCCATTCGGAAAAAATCAAAATCTATACCGATTCAAATAGAACAGCGTATGCAAAGTATGTAGTTTATCCTTTTAAATGCGACTCTTCAGAGTACTACTACAATATAAAAAATTTGAAACCAAAGTTTGATACTACTATAGTTTTGAATAAACAAAAACAGAAAGCAATAACCGCCTATATAAGCAGACTTGCCCAAGCAAAAATGGCAGAAAGATTTCCGGGGAATGCTGGACAAACATTTTCTGCATCAAAACCGGATTCAAGTTTAGTCATACGAGTTTATGATAGCAACCAAAAGAACGATGACAGCTATAAGCAACTATTGTCTGAGTTATTTTAAATTAAAGCAATAGGCAGCAAACTCTCCCAGCCGGCCCCAGTGGCCGGCTTTTTTGTACCTTCCGCCCTTGTATGGCTACTTCTGTTACTTCTGCTTCGGCGGCTACGCTGGCCGCTCCGCCCCGCTCCTACGCCGGGCCGATGGTACTCATGACCTGCTTGTTCTTCCTGTTTGGGGCGGTCACCAATTTCAACGATGTGCTCATGCCCTACCTCAAGGACGTGTGCCAGCTCACTGATTTTCAATCTACGGCCGTGCAGTCGGCTTTCTTCGGGGCGTATTTTCTGATGTCGCTGCCGGCGGGGTTTGTGCTCAAGAAGCTGGGCTACCAGCGCGGCATTGTGGTGGGGCTGCTCGTGATGGCGGGCGGGGCGCTGCTGTTTATTCCGGCGGCCGACTCGCGGGCATTTGGGCTGTTTCTCACGGCGCTAGCGGTGCTGGGGGCGGGTATTACGCTGCTGCAAGTGGCGGCCAACCCCTACGTGAGCGTGCTGGGGCCGGCGCGGGGCGCGGCGGCGCGGGTGAGCGTGGTAGGCGTGGCCAACAACTTCGGCGGCAGCCTCTCGCCGCTGGTAGGGGCGCTGGTGCTGTTTGGCGGCTCGGTGGCCCTCAAGGCGCGGCTAGCCGCCCTGCCGGTGGCCGAGCGTTTGGCCGAAGAGTCGCAGCTCGTGAAGGGGCCTTACATGGGGCTGGCGGCATTTTTGGTGGTGCTGGCGGGCGTGTTTTTCTTTTTGGTTAAGCTGCCTGAGATAGAAGAAGTACCTACCGAAGAAGTGCGTGGCGCGGAGTGGAAGGAAGATGGCAAACTGAAAATCACCCACCGGGAAAGTGCCCTTGGCTTTCCGCACTTGGTGCTGGGCATCGGGGCGATTTTCGTGTACGTAGGCGTGGAGGTCGGGCTGGGCTCGTTCCTCATTCGCTACGGCGAAAGCCAGGGGATTCAGCATCTGTCGGCCTTCACCCAAAGCTTGGTGCGCGGGCTGAACGTGGCGACCAACTTCGTGGGCGTTTTATTTGGCCAAAACCCCAGCCCGATTGATACGTCGCTGGGTTTTACCAAGGCGGTGGGCGCGGTGCTGGTGTCGTCGTACTGGTTTGGCTCGCTAGTAGGGCGGGTGCTGGGCATTCCGCTGCTGCTCAAGTTTCATAACCGGGCGCTGCTCGTGGCGGTGTGCGCGGCGGGCGTGGCACTGGTAGGTGCGTCGGTGCTCAGCCAGGGCGAAACGGCGCTGTGGTTGGTGGTGCTCTGCGGCTTGTGCAACTCGATTATGTGGCCGGTTATTTTCCCGCTGGCCATCGCGGGGCTGGGGCGGTTTACCAAGCAAGGCTCGTCGTTTTTGATAATGGCCATTGTGGGCGGGGCGCTCATTCCGCCGCTCATGGGCTTGGTGGCTACGCACGGCGGCGGGCTGCGCGTGGCGATGGTGGTGCCGGCGCTGTGCTACGCGTATCTGCTGTTTTATGCGCTGAGTGGTTACCGGGTGCGGTAATATGTACGCCCGACCGCGGGGTACCTCACCCCCCGGCCCCCTCTCCTTGGGGAGAGGGGGAGCCGACCGTCAGCAAATAGGTTTTGAACAAAAGAGGCTTTCAGCGATGCTGAAAGCCTCTTTTGTTTTATTGCTCTTTCGTAAAAAATCGCTAGGCTCCCCCTCTCCCCAAGGAGAGGGGGCCAGGGGGTGAGGTAAACGTGTGAGGGGCTACCGCTTTTCCTCATTCAGCAGCGTCAGCAGCACGCCATTGGTCCACCCAAAACCATCCTGCAAGGGGTACTCGCCGCCGCCAGCCAGCAACCCTATTTTCTCGACGTTGTATTTCTCCAGCAGTTTGCCGGTTTGGTTAAAGACGCGCACATTAAGGCGCGTCCAGCGGTGGGCGATGGTGTCGGCCAGCGGCTTTTGCTGGTAGCGGCGCAAACCCACGATGGAGAGGTATTCGAGGGGAGCCCAAGCGTTGGGGGCATCCCACTGCTGGCCGCTGGGGTTGGTAGTGGTGAGCAGGCCACCGGGGCGTAGAAACTCGTTTTGCAGCTGCTGGGCCACCTTTTTGGCCTGGTCGGGCGTAGCGACGCCGAAGGCCAGCGGGAAGGCCCCGGCCAGCGTATGTACCGGCGAGGGGCGGCGCTGCGGCAAGTCATAATCAACGTAAAAACCCGCTTTTTCATCCCAGCAGTAGCGCCGGATGGCGGTGGCCCGCGCCTGCCCGGCCTGGCGAAATTGCTTAGCCTCAGTAGAGTCACCGGCTTGCTGGGCGGCTTTGGTGAGGGTGTGCTCTAAGGTCAGCAGCAGGCAGTTGAGGTCGACGGGCACGAGGCTGGTGGTGCGGATGGTTTCGAGGCCCTTGCCGGGCACAAACCACCGCGAGCTAAAGTCCCAGCCCGAGGCGGCGGCGGCGCGCACGTTGCGGTAAAACTCGGGGGCGGGCTGCTGGCTGAGCTTGGCGGCTTCCACGTCTTCGCGGTAAGATTCTTCGCGGGGCTGGTCGCTGTCGTCCCAGTAGCGGCTGAGAATTTCGCCGCCGGGCATGCGCACCACGCGGCCAGCGGCGATGCCAGGTTTCAGGTCGCCCGCGCCGGCCGTCCAGTAGGCGTATTCCAGCTTGAGTTGGGGGCGAAATTGCGTTATAGCCTGGCTGCCAGAGCCTTCAGACTGCGCCAATAATTGCACCATAAGGGCAAAAAACGGCGGCTGCGAACGTGTGAGGTAGTACGAGCGGCTGCCATTGGGCACGTGGCCGTAGTGGTCGATGAGGTAGCCAAAATTGGCTACCATGTCGCGCAGCAGCGCCGTGCGGCCAGCCTGGCGCAAGCCCAGCATCGTGAAGTACGAATCCCAATAATAAATCTCGCGGAAGCGCCCGCCCGGCACCAGATACGGGCGCGGCAGCGGCAGCAACGACGAGTACTGCGCGGCCTCGGCCTGGCCGGGGCGACGCAGCACCGTCCAGAGTGTATCGAGGTGGGCCCGGATGCCGGCCTGCACGTTGCTGCGGTACACATCGGTGGCAGCCACGGGCGGCTTAAAATATTGCCCTACGAAGGCTTTCAGCTCGAAGCCCGGCTTGTCGCGCTGCTGCTGGTAGGCGGCCAGTATCTCGCCGGGCGGGGCCGTAGGTAGGGCATCCACGAAGGTTTTATTGTCGGCATATACCCGATTAAGCTGCACGGCCTCGAACAAGCCGGGGTATAATTGGCGCGGCGTGAGCGGCACCGCGCCCGCAACGCGCACCTGCGCCTGGCCCTGCACCAGCCCAATGCTGATGGCCGCCAGCGTGCAGCTAAGCAGTAGTTTTCTCATCTTCTGAAAGTGGGTGGGAATGAGGTAGAATATTTTAAGTCATGCTGAACGCAGCGAAGCATGACAGAATTAGCGAGTTACGCAAATTCCTAGACAAGCTTACGATAGTTCGCGCAAGTACTGCGGTGGCACGCTGTCAATCAGCCACACGCCATTGCCCGATTTGTAAAACACGCCGCCCGCCGCGTGCAGCGCGGCGGCATCTACGGCCAGCAGGGTGGGCTGGCCGCGGCGCTGGCCCACGCGCCGGGCAGTGGCCTCGTCGGGCGAGAGGTGCACGTGGTGGCGCTTCATTTTCTGCAAGCCCGCCGCCCGAATGGCGGGCAGCGCGGCGGGCACCGTGCCGTGGTAGAGCACGGCGGGCGGCTCAGCCGGCGTCAGCTGCAAGTCGATATCTACGCTGTGGCCCTGCTGGGCGCGCAGGCGCTGGCCGGCTTCGTCGAAGGCAAAGCGCTGCTTGTCATTATCTTCTACAATGTCCTCTAGCTCGTCGCGGGTGAGGGAGTGGCCGTGAGTGGCGCAGGCGGCCAGCAGGTCATCGACATTGACCCAGCCGCCTTCTTGCAGGGTGAGGCCGATGGCCTGGGGCTGGTGGCGCAGGTGCTGGCTGAGAAACTTGCTGAGGCGGGTGGCGGCTTTCGTATCCATGCGGTGAATGTAGCGCGGACTTTTAGTCCGCGTTGCTGGTGTGTATTACTTGCGCACTTGCTCTTTCGGAGTTGCACTCCGAAAGCTGTGGCTGGGGAGTTGTACTCCCCGACGTAAGCACAGCACCGGCTGAATAACGACGCGGAGTGCAACTCCGCCCCCGCCAACTTTCGGAGTGCAACTCCGAAAGAGCATTCTGCGCCCTCGCAGAGTCCGCGCTACGGCCCGACCTTTGCGGCCATGCAGCTCGAAGAAAACGTTTCCCTCCGCCCCTACAACACCTTCGGCCTCGATGTGCAGGCCCGTTATTTTGCCCGCTTTGCCTCGGCCGATATGCTGCGCCAGCTGCTGGTGCTGCCACAGGTGCAAGCGGGGCCGTTGCTCGTGCTGGGCGGCGGCTCTAATTTATTGCTGACGCAGAATTTCGGGGGCGTAGTGTTGAAAAACGAGATTAAAGGTCTCGAAATTATCGGCGAAGATGCTGACATGCACACCGCCCTGCTGCGCGCCGGGGCCGGCGAAAGCTGGCACGGCCTGGTCGAATACGCCTTGGACGAAGCCCTGCACGGCGTCGAAAACCTCTCGCTCATTCCCGGCACGGTGGGCGCGGCGCCTTTGCAAAATATCGGGGCCTACGGGGCCGAGTTGCAAGACACCTTCGAGCGGCTGGAGGCGGTAGAAATCAGCACCGGGCAGCTACGGGTTTTCAATAAGGAAGACTGTGGTTTTGGCTACCGCGAAAGCGTGTTTAAAGGCCCGCTGAAAAACCAGTTTATCGTCACGGCCGTGGTGCTGCGCCTGCACCTCGCCGAGGCCCAGCGCCCGACCAATGTACAGTACGGGGCCATCCAGGACACGCTGGCCGACCTCGGTATCGATGCCACCGAGCCCACGCCGCGCGATGTGAGCCGCGCCGTGGTGCACATTCGCCGTTCCAAGCTGCCCGACCCGGCCGAAATCGGCAATGCGGGCTCGTTCTTCAAGAACCCCGAAATCTCGCAGCACAAGTTCGATGAATTGAAAACCCAGTACCCCGCCCTGCCCGGCTACCCGGTGCCGGGCGGCGTGAAGGTGCCCGCTGGCTGGCTTATCGAGCAGGCCGGCTTCAAGGGCTTGCGGCGCGGCGCGGGCGCGGGCACCCACGGCGTGCACGACCGCCAGGCCCTGGTGCTAGTAAACCACGGCGGGGCCACCGGGCAAGAATTGCGTGAGCTGGCCGAAGAAATTATTCGCTCAGTGCGCACGCTTTTCGGAATTGAATTGCACCCGGAAGTGAATATTTTGTAACCTCCCAGGAGCATTATGACTTAAGAAAACGGCCCGTAGCTTAGCAGTACGTAGAGGTGCCAGCCGGCCGCGGTGGCTAGCAACAGGGGCCGGGCATAGCGCCGGGGCCAGTGGGGCAGCAGCGCCGCCCCCAAGCACAGCACCAGTGGCAACAGCGTGAAGGCCAGCCGCTCGGGATAATACCCTAATAGCGCAAAAAACAATACAAACCAGCCGGCTACCCAGGCCCAGGCCCGGCCCGCTGCTGGTGGCATCAGCGCCCTGGTGCCTCCAAGCCGCCATGCAGTAGCGGCGTAGAGGCCAGCTGCTGCCAGCAGCCAAAGGCCCATTAGCTGCAAGCTGCCTACGTATTCGGTGAGCTTGCTGGCTACCAACGCCAGGTATTGGGTGGGCGGCAGGTGGCGCGCCTCTACCAGCCACACCAGCTGGTGAAAGCGCTCGGCCTCATGGTTGTAGTAAGTGGTGCCTTGGGTGCGCAGCAGCCCAATCCAAAGGAGCGTGGGCACCGCGAAAAGCCCGGCACTGACGGCCAGCTTGCCCAATGTGACTGGCCAGCGCGGGCGGCGGCTTATGGTAAGATTTTTCAACCCCAGCAGCCCAAACGCCAGCGCCGGCCACGCCAGCACAAAGCTGCCGTATAGCAGCGGCAGCAAACCCAGCGCCAGGGCCCAGCCGCTCAGCGCAGCCCAGCGCAGCACCGGCCGCTGGGTTAGGCGCATAGCCAGCGCCAGGCAACCCAGCGGCACTAGAAAGGCAAACATCTGCTGATGCGCCGTCCAGAAAAAAGCCTTCGTAATGGGGTTGGCTACCAGCACCCAGGCCAGCGCGTAGAACTGCCAGCTTTCGCCCCGGCCCGCCGAAAACTGGTTGAATAACTTTTTGAATAACACCAGGCTAGCTAGTAGCGCCAGCCCATTGAGCAGCACGTAGCCCACATAAATGCCGTAGTAATGCGCCTGCGCCAGTGCCCCGGCCGGCACCAGCCCCCGCCGCCCCGCCAGCCGCAAGGCCACCGCAAACGGGTAGCCAGCCGCCGCGCCCAGCAGCGCGTAGAGCGGGCGCGACTGCCGCACCTCGCGGGGCTGGAGCAGCCGGCCGGGCTCGTGGGCCACTTGCAGGTAGCCGTAGCTGTCGTGGTTGACGATAAAGCCCAGCCCCGGCCCTACGCGCTGGTAGTGGCCCCAATATTCAACATCGGGCTGGCCTTTGGGGGCGGGCGACAGCCAAAAGGAGAGGCAGACCGCCAGCAGCAGCGCCACCAGCGGCAGGAGTGATTTCAGACTATTCTTCAAGCAAAAAGGAAGGATGTAGCATAAGCTTTAGCTTGTGCGGAAGCTGGTGAAGGGCCTACCGCCGCACAAGCTAAAGCCTAGGCCACACTTATGCGCCGCCGCAGCTGCCGCACCCCAAAGGCCAGCCCCACAAATAGCAGCAGCCATTCGCCTTCGTTGAGTGGCACGGCGGCGCTTTCATCTTTGGGGCTCGGGGGTTCGGTTTCCTGGGCATCGAGGTTGCTGTTGGCGGCTAGTACTTCATCCTGTTTGCGGCGCAAGGCAGCTTTTTGGGCCTCATTTTCTAATGCTAGATACGCGGTGAGCGGGGTAAGAATACTGGCTTGGAAGCTGGCTTTGATGAACGGCACGTGCCCGCGCTCGGCGGCCTCGGGGTGCAGGGTTTGCCACTGCGTGAAGCCGTGGAGCAGCAAGCCAGTGAGCCAGCGCGTGGGCGCACCAGCGGGCACGGCCAGCGGCGCGGCGGGGTGCGGCAGCACAATGGCGGCCTCGTCGGTAGCGGGCAGGTAGGCCAGGGCGTGGGTGGCATTGGGCCAGGCGCGCACGGCTACCGGCAGGGCCGCCGCGCTATCGGGCACGGGGGCCAGGCGCAACGGCTGAGGTGATGCTTGGCGCAGCGAATGTGCCTCCAATTGGCCGTCGGGCCGGAGCACGTAAAACTCGTCGCTTTCGGGGTAGGCAGCTTGCAAGTCGGCAAAATCAGCGGGCAGCACGGCATCTTGCAGGCTATCAGTTACTACTACCAGCCGGGGATAGGTAGCGGTGGGGTGCAGCTGCGCGGCGGTGAGGGTGCGGCGCACAGCCCCGGTGAGGTAGCAGCCGCCCGCATTGGCAAATGCTTGCAGCGCCGGCTGCCAGTCGGCCCCGGCCGGCACGGGCGTGGTGTAGGTATTCACAAGGCTAAACTGCGTCTTGCTGGGCAGCGGCTTCTCGCGCAAAAAGCGCTGCACGCGCTGCACGTAGCCGGCCTTGCGCCTCTGCTGCCCCGCCGACACATCGAGCAGAAAATGGTAGTACGGCTGCCGCTGCACCAGCGGCAACTGCTGCTTGGCCGCCGCGCTTAGGTACACCACCGCGCCGCCCGGCGTGGCGAGGGGCGCGGCCACGGGCAGTGCAGTAGCCGGCGTGCCCAGCTGCACCGATTGGCCGCCAACAGCCAATATAAACGGCTCTTTATGCAGCAGTTGAATGCCGGTGCGGCGCGCCGCCGCCCCCACCACCGGGTACACGCGCAGCGACAGCTTATCAGGCCCGATGTAGGAGAGCAGGCCGGGGTCGTGGCTGGTGCGCTCGTTCACGATTTGGGTGTAAACCCAGGTGGCGGCCTTGCGCTCGGCCAGGATGCCGAACTCGCGGCGGCCGTTGATGTCGAGGTAATAACCGCCCACCCAGCAGCCGGCGGGCAGCGTGAGGGCCGTGCTATACTCAGCCGCTTGGCGGCTGGCGTCGGTGTTGGCAATTTCAAAATCGACCCAGCTCACCCAGGCTTGCTCTTTGGCATCGAAAGTGCTGCGGGCGCTGAGCTGCCGCAGCTGGGGCTGGCCAACGGCCGCGCCCTGGTCTTCGGCGAAGTTGGTGGGCGGCGTCCAGCGGTATGGCAGGTTAGAATTTTCTTGTTTATCGCCGAGAAACAGCTTTTGCAAATCGGTGATTTTGCTTTCGGGCAAGGTCAGGTTATCCAGCACCAGCCAGTTGAAATAGGCTGATAAATAGGGTTGTTGCGAGCCCATAAACAGCTCCCAATTGTTGTCTTTGTGGCCCTGCACCACGGCCAGCGTGCGGGCCAGGGCCGTGGCGTCGAGGTCGTAGTGCTTGGCGTAGTCGGGGGTGTAGGTGTATTCGAGGGCGGCGTGCAGCACGCGGCGGCTGTGGTAGTAGCTGGCGGTGACAGCCAGCGGCAGCACCAGCGCGCCGCCCACCAGCGCCAGGCGGCGCACCAGCGGCGAGTAATGGGCGTGCAGCGCCGCCAGGTCGTCGCCCAAAGTAGTGAGATGCACCACCAGCAGCATCAGCGGCGCCAGCATCAGGAAGCCCGTGCCGATGAGGATAATGGCCAGCACCGACAGCGGCAGCCACGGCAGAAACACCAGAAAAAAGTACCCTGTGTAGCCCAGCAGGGCACTGCGCCCCACCAGCAGCGCCAGCCGCCAGCGCGGCGCGAGGCCGTCGGCGGGCACGCACAGCAGCACGCCATTGAGCAAGGCCAACCCATAAAACCACGGGCTGTTGAAATTGCCAAAAATGCCTTCCTCGCGCTGCGAATGGAGGCCGCCCAAAAACAACCCCGAATTGACCGCCAGCCCCAGCAAGGGCAGCACAATGGTCAGCAGCACTTTTACTACTACGCTCAGCTCCTTGTCCTCGCGCCGCTGCATGATAATGTAGATACCACGCGCCAAGAAGAATAGAAAAGCGAGCGGCCCCACAACCAGCGCACCTCCCAAAAACACTGCACTGACTACGGTTTGCACCCAAGGAATATGCCGCCAGTCGCCCGGTAACCGGCTCACGAATTCCAGCATCGCGGTTAGCACTCCCCCACTCATCGGCACCACCACGGCCAAGGCGATGTTGAGTCCCGCACTGTTCTTCTTATCCAGCGGCGTGGTTTGCACCACCAGTACCAGCAGCGCGTGGGCCAAAGTGGGCATCACGAAGGTCCAGACGTAGACCAGAATATCGGTGGGCACCATCCAGCGCGGCACGCTGCCGTTGTGCGGCAGAATGTCTTCGTTGTGCTGTGTGTAGAAACCCAGCCACAGGCTGTAGGCCACCAGCGCTGCCACGCCATACCACACGCTTAGCTCCTGCTTTTTAACCCGGCACCAGCCCAGGTAAGCCAGATTGGCCACGCCCAGGCCCAGCAGCGCCAGCCCAAACTGCTGCCACAGCGCCACGCTTTCGGGCCGCAGTAAGGTATGAATAACCGAAAACTCGCCGTAGCAAAGGGCCGCCAGCACTACCAGCGGGCCAGTATTGACCAACAGCAGCCAATTGGGAGTAAGCGAATTGCGCATAGCGAAGCGAAAGTGAGCTAGGTTGAAGCCAGTGATGAAACGCCGACGCAGCAAATGTATTGCGAAGAACTTTGTATTTCAAAGCTTATCTAACTAAAAGAAATTCTCCGCAGTGTTTTGCGGGGTCGGGCGCAGGGTTTTGCAGGGTGAAGCGCGGGGTTTTGCAGGGTTCTCCGCACAAATGCGCCACCTTTGGGTTTGCTTGTAAACTCTGCGAAACTTCGCGCCTCACCCCGCGAAACCCTGCGGGAAACCCGCCTCCCGAACCTATGCTTTCCGAACCTACTTACCTCGCCGCCCGCATGGTGGCCCCGGCGCTGGCGGTGCATTTTGCCCAGCACTGGGCGGCTGCCGCCCGGCTCTGCAACGACCAGTTGCCCCCTCCCCCACCGGCCGACCTTATCGAGGCATTAATCGACGTGGCTTTTTGGGCCAGCTTGCGCCGCGAAGAAGGCCGCCCGCCGCGCATCTCGCTGGCGCTGCTCGCGCCCGAGGCCGCCCGGCGGCCGCTGCTGTTTGCCCATCGGCTGCGCCTCACGCCGCAGTCGGTTATCAAGCTAGCCCCGGCCGTAGAGCAGCCAGGCATTCACTTGGGCATCGGGCAAGACGAGCAGGGGCTCTACGTGTGGGGCACGGTCACGCACATTCCGCCGGTATGCTTTGTGCTGGAAGTGGTGGAGCCCGGCCTGCTGGTGGCCAAGCACCGCCGCGCCGACGGCTTCGGCAAATTTGTGAACGTGGCCGTGCTGCGTGGCGACCAGGTGCGCGTGGTAGACGAAGAAAACCACGGCCTGGCCGACTGCCCCCGGCTATGCGAGTCGCTGCCCGATATCTCGCTTTCGACCACCGCGCCCGGCACCACGCCCGGCGTCGATGTTATGCTGGAGCTGGCCCGCGCCATGCGCGCCCACGGTCGGGGGGCGCTGCTACTACTGGTGCCGCCCGGCTCCGAGGCGTGGCAAGAGTCCATTGTGCAGCCCCTGAGCTACCCCGTGCACCCGCCCTACGACGGCATCACCACGCTGCTCGCCCAGCCCGACCACACTCAGCGCGAATGGTCTGATAACCTGCTCGATACCATCAGCACCGTGGGCGGCTTCACGGCCGTAGACGGGGCCACCGTGCTCACGCGGCAGTACGAGCTACTGGCCTTCGGGGCCAAGGTAACGCGCAGCGCCACGGGCTCGCCCGTCGAGCAATTGATTGTGACGGAGCCTGTAGTGGGCTCGACCACTACCACCCTGCACCCCGCCAAAAACGGCGGCACCCGCCACCTGGCCGCCGCGCAGTTTGTCCACGACCAGCACGATGGCGTGGCGCTGGTGGCTTCGCAGGATGGCAATTTCACGGTGTTCAGCTGGTCGGAGGCGATGCAGATAGTGCACGCCCACCGCATCGATGTGCTGCTGCTGTGAGCACGAAACTCACCCCCAACTCCTGCTCCAAGAAAGAGGGGGTTGGGGGTGAATTTCACCGAGCGGCTACCTGAAAAGGCAGCCCGAATTTGCAACTTTGCCACCTGCTACCGGTTGGATACCAGTTTTCAAAAGCGCCTTCCTTTATGCACAGCCATTCCTCTTCTTCCCATGAATGCCGGGCCGCGTACCGGTCTGTGCGCGATACCCTGGATGTAGTGAGCGGCAAGTGGAAGCTGGTTATCCTGGCCGTATTGCTGGAAGACAAGCAGCGCTTCAAGGAGTTAGGCCGCCGAATCGGCATCTCGCCCCGCATCCTGTCGAAGGAGCTACAAGAGCTAGAGCTCAACAAGCTCATCACGCGCACCGTCTGCGACACCCGCCCCGTAACGGTGGAGTACGAGGCCACCGCGCACGCGCATACCCTGGGCGGCGTCATCCGCGAGATGCACCAATGGGGCCTACTGCACCACGCCACCGTAGTCGGCCAGGAGCAACCGCAGGCGCCTGAAATAGCAGCGCCCCACGAAGCGTAACCGATTGTTTAACAATCAGTTTTACTAGCCTGTGGTTTACCCCTCTTATTTGCAATCTACTCGCCCCAGTGGCTCGGGGCTATCCTGTAAGGTGGCGCAAGCGGCGGGCCACGCCGGGTCGCCGGGATAGAGCGCGCTGCGCAGGTATGCCCACGTCAGCTGTTGCACTGCCGCCACGCGGGCCGGGTTTTCATCCGTGGTTTCGGTTACGAGATACCCGGAAATTCCGCCCAGCATGTGCTCCGCGCCGAATAACGTCACGAGGCAGTCGGCACCAGGGCTCAGGGTATAGGCATCCGCAAACCAGTCTGGTCCGCGCGTAGTCAGCGGCGACTGGTCGGCATCGCCCGCCACTACCAGCATCGGCCGCGTCAGTTCGGCATAGCTCTGGCTCAGCGTAGGGAAATGCTCGGCCGCAAACGGGCTTAGGTCTTCGCCCCGGCCGGCCGGGCACAGCAGAATGCCTGCCTTAATACGCGGGTCGGCCAGCTCCTCGCCCAAGGTGCCATCGGCACCAAGTACCCGTGCGCCCAGCAGGAGGCCCGCCGTTTGCGCCCCAAACGAATGCCCGACCGCCGCGATGCGGCTACGGTCGAGGCGGCCTTTTAGTCCCGGTACTGAGTCTTCAATAACGTCCAGCTGGTCGAGCATGAGTTTGACATCCGCCACGCGAAACCGCCATATCACCAGTTTCCGGGGGTCTTCTAAAAAGGCCTTGACGGCCTCGCCATGGCTGGCCTGCGGGTTGGGGCTCAAGGTTCTGGAATCCAGAAAAGTCGGCTGCAAAACCACGAAGCCGCGGGCCGCCCAGTACTGCGCCAGCGGCGCGTAGCCATCCAGCGACGAGCCGAAGCCGTGCGCAAAGACAATAATGGGGAGCTTGCTGCCGGTGATGGGCGCGGAAACGCGCACCTGCAAATCGTGGCCCCGGTCTGGCGCTACAAGCACCACGGGGCTTACCGAAATAACGGGCGTTGGCACGCTAACGGCCGATGCCGCTAGAGGGAGAAAATTGCTCATAAAATGGAGGGAGTAACCGCTTTTGTTGCCTGTCAGCGGCTGGTTCGGGCCAAGAGTAGAGTATGCTATTTGCCACCGCTTGACCCAGGTTTTAATTGATGCCTCAAAAGTATTGGCTGCTTTTGGTGCGCACATTATCAATTACCTACAGGATACCGGTTACTAAAAGGATAGCTGGCACCCGCCCGGCTACGCTCATTTGCCGGCGCGGCCCGTCCTTTGCGAGCCTTTCCTTGTTGCGGTTCTATGCCAATTCCCGACCTCGCCCTGCGCACCGTCAATGTGACGCGCTACATTATTCCGCTCCGCGAAGGCGGCTCACTTCCCGCCCTCGTCGAGGCCGACGACGGGTTTATGTACGTGGTGAAATTTCGGGGCGCGGGCCAGGGTATTAAGGTGCTGGTAGCTGAGTTGATAATCGGTGAGCTGGCGCGTTTTCTAGGCTTGAGAATGCCCGAGTTAGTATTCTGCGAGCTCAGCGAAGCCTTCGGCCGCACCGAGCCCGACGAGGAAATCCAGGACTTGCTGAAGGCAAGCGTCGGCCAAAATCTGGCGCTGCACTTCCTATCCGGGGCCAGCACCTTCGACCCACTCACAACTAAAGTAGACCCGCACCTGGCCTCGCAAATCGTGTGGCTCGACTGCCTCACGCTCAACGTAGACCGCACCGCCCGCAATACCAATATGCTCATTTGGCACAAGGAATTGTGGCTCATCGACCACGGCGCGGCGCTCTACATTCACCACACTGGCCCCGAGTGGGCGCAGCCGCGCCCCTTCCCGCAGGTGAAGGACCATGTGCTGCTGCCCCAAGCCAGCGAACTCGCCGCCGTAGATGCCGAGTACCGCGCCCGCCTCACGCCCGACGTGCTACGCGCCATCGTGGCCCTGGTGCCCGACGAGTGGCTGACCGACGAGTCCTCCACCCTCTCGCCCGCCGAGCGGCGCGACGAGTACGTGCGCTTCCTGGCGGCCCGCGTGGCCGCCTCCGAAAGCTTTGTTCAAGAAGCCCAAAACGCCCGCCATGCAGCTATTTGAGTACGCCGTGCTGCGGGTAGTCCCCCGCGTCGAGCGCGAGGAATTCCTGAACGTAGGCGTCATTTTGTACTGCTCGGCCCAAGGCTTTTTGCAAGTCAAAACCGAGCTAAACGAAGCCCGCCTCCAAGCCTTCGCTGGAGTTCAGCTTGATATCGAAGACCTGCGCGAACGCCTGCGCTCGTTCGAGCGCATTTGCCGGGGCCGGGCCGAGGGCGGGCCAATTGGGCAGCTGGCAGTGGCCTCGCGCTTCCGCTGGCTCACGGCGCAGCGCAGCACGGTGGTGCAAGCGTCGGCCGTGCACCCAGGGCTGTGCGTGGATGCCGGGGCCACGCTGACACGGCTGTTTGCGGAATTGGTGGGGTAGGAGCCCGCCGACTTTCGGAGTTACACTCCGAAAGTCGGCGGGATGCGGAGTTGCACTCCGCGTCATTGTTCAGCCTGCGCCGTGCTTACGTCGGGGAGTACAACTCCCCGGCCCACGACCTTCGGAGTACAACTCCGAAAGAGCTAGTGAAAATTACAGCAAGCATAACAAAACTATTAGCTCATCCGTGAAATAGTTTGTGCCGCTTGATTTCCTTACCCCGCCGCAGCCGACCGGCGTGGTAGAGCGTGGGTACGTCATTCGCCCAGGTTTTCAAAACCAGCAGAATACCAATTATTTCCAGCCGCGAAAGCACGCCCACGATAAAGCAAAGCTGAAATACCCAGCCTGCCTGACAGCTGAGACTCACCTGCACCAGCGCGGCAAATGACACCAGCACCCACGCCTTGGCGGCGAAGGAATGGGTGGCGACTTCCTTTTTGAATTTTAAAAAGCTGACGAGATACGTCAGCGCCTCCAGCCCCAGCAGCGTGCCGAGTTGCCAGCCGTTTTCGCTGAAAAAACCGGGGCAGGCCAGATAAGTAGCTAGCACCACCAAGAGCCAGAAAATCTGGTCGATGGTCGAATCGAGCCGCCGCAGCCGCTGGGTGGAAATGCCTAATTGCCGGGCCACGATGCCGTCGAATACATCGGTGAGCACGCCGATTATCAGCAGTACCACGGCCACCGGGCCATAGTGCGGGGCGTGGTAATAGCTCAGGCCAACCAGCAGCAAGCCAATTAGCAGTCGGCTATAAATCAGGCCAATCGGGATTTTACTGGTCAGTTGGTGCATTGGTACAAAAGTATGCGACCCAGCAGCTTATGCGGCCTGCCCAACCTGACCCAGGTGCGTGTGCTTGAAACCAGATTCATACTTGAGGCCGTAGCCCAGCAGCCGGTCAGCGCTGGTGTGGAACAGCACTACCACGCCCGCCAGCAGCAGCCCAGGCTGGCCCAGCAGATACCCGGCCGCGCCCAGCGCGAGCGCCAGCAGCTTGTGGTGGGCCAGGTTGTAGCACCAAGCGCCCAGGCGTGGGCCAGCCAAGTAGCCCAGCATACTCAGGTCGGGCACCAAGAACAGGGCCGGCAGCCACCACCAGGCATAGGGCAGGTGGGCAAATACCAACACGGCCAGCAGCAGCGAGGCCAGTTCATCGAATTTCAGCAGGGTTTTCATGGGTAAGCCGGGGGTTAATTGACAGGGCAAAATTCCCCCTCGACCCAGCCTGCCCACGATAACAAAAGCTAAGAAAACTACTTCATTTCGGCCGCTACCCGCGCCCGAATGCGACTGAGCGACACCGGCGTAATACCCAGATAATTGGCCACTAAATGCTGCGGCACCCGCTCCAGAATCTTGGTTTTGCCACTGCGCAGTAGCTGGCGGTAGCGCTCCTCTGGCGAAAGCGTCAGCTGTTCGACCAGTCGGGCATCAGTGCCCAGCAAATGATACTCGGCCACCAGCCGCCCAAACCGCTCATAAGCTGGCAGCTTATCATACAGCGCACGCAGCACTGCGTAGTCGAATACCACCAGTTCGCAATCGGTGAGGGCCTGAATGCTGAGCTGGCTAGGCCGACCAGTGAGGCAGCCTGGGTAATCGCCCAGAAAGTGGTTTTCGAAGAAAAAATACGTGGTCCGCTCCTCGCCGCTAGGCTGCGGATAATAGAGCCGCAGCATACCACTCAGCACCAAGGCCAGTTCGGGGCGGGTTTCGCCGGCTTCCACGAAGTGCGCGTGGCGAGCCAGGTGGCGCGGACGCAACGCCGCCGCCAGCGGCACCCACTCCGCATCGGTGAGCGGCACGAAGCGCTCGATGTAGGTGCGGAGTGGGTGCATAACGGGTTATTTCAGCACGGCCAGGGTCACGCCGTCGCCGCCGCGGTCGGCGTGCTCGTCGCCCACGCTGGCTACGGTTCGGTTGCGGCGCAGGTAGTCGCGGGCTATTTGGCGCAGCACGCCGTTGCCCCGGCCGTGCAGAATTTTGATTTCCGGGATGCCGAACATCACGGCATCATCCACAAACGACATGAGCTTGGTGAGGGCGTCTTCGGCGCGCTCGCCGCGCAGGTCGAGCGTGGGGCTAAAGCCCGCCATGCGGCCGGTGAGGTCGAGGCTGGGGCCCGTGTTGGCGAAGGCAGTTTTGCGGGCGGCGGCTTCGCGCTCGCGCACTTCGGCGCGGCTCAGCTTTTCGAGCTGGGCTACTTTTACCAGCGTTTTCATGCCACCGAAGAGGACTTCGGCGGTTTTACCTTTCACGCTCACCACTTCGCCGTGACCCTCCTGGCCCAGCAGGGCCACACGGTCGCCGGCGTGGAGGGTGTTGGGGTCGGCCAGTTCGCGGGTGGGGCGAGCTTTGGGGGGCTCTACTTGCAGCTTTTCGCGCACGAAGGTGTCGAGGGTGGCGCGTGCTTGCTTGGTGGTTTCCTTGTCGGCCTGCGAGCGGCGGATTTCGCCGATAGTGGCCTCGATTTGCTGGTTGGTGTCCTGGAGCAGCTTTTTGGCCGCGTGCTTCGCTTCGCGCAGGGTTTCGTTGCGGGTGTCTTCGAGGTGCTTCTTCAACTCCAGGTATTCCTGGGCAAACTTGCGCAGGCCGTGTTGCAGCTTTTCGGTTTCGCGCAGCTTGGTTTCGAGCTCGGTTTTGTCTTTTTCGAGACCTTCGAGCAGGCGGTCGTAGCGGATTTTGTCTTTGCCCACTAGCTGGGTAGCGCGCTCTACGAGCTGCCGGGGCAGGCCGATTTTGCGGGCAATCTCGATGGCGAACGACGAGCCCGGCTTGCCGATTTCGAGGCGATAAAGCGGTTGCAGGCGCTCGGGGTCGTAGCGCATGGCGCCGTTCACGAGGCCTTCAGTTTTCTCGGCAAAGTTCTTGAGGTTGGTGTAGTGCGTGGTAATCACCCCAAAAGCGCGCTCTTTATTGAGCTGCTCCAGGACGGCCTCGGCGATGGCCCCGCCCAAGCTGGGCTCGGTGCCGGTGCCAAATTCGTCAATCAAAACTAGGCTCTTTTTATTGGCCACGGTCACGAATTGCTTCATGGCCAGCAGGTGCGACGAGTAGGTCGAGAGGTCGTTTTCGAGGCTCTGCTCGTCGCCGATATCCAACAGAATATCCTCAAACATACCGGCTTCGGAGTAGTCGTCGCACGGAATGAGCAGACCGCATTGCAGCATGTACTGCACCAAGCCCACCGTTTTCAATGACACCGACTTGCCGCCCGCGTTGGGGCCAGAAATGACGAGAATGCGCTGCTCGGGCGTCAATTCGATATCCAGCGGCACCACTTCGCGCTTTTCAGCATCTTTGCCGGCGGCCTTGTTTTGGTCGCGGAACGTGAGCGCCAGCACCGGGTGGCGCACGCCGCGCCACCGGATGAGCGGGCGGCTGCTAAGCTCGGGCAGCTGGGCGTCGAGCTCGCGGGCGAGGCGGGCTTTGGCGCGGATAAAATCAAGCAGGCCTAGGTAGTTGTAGGCCTTGCGCAAATCGGGCAGGTGCGGGCGCAGCTGGTCGGTGAGGGTCGTGAGAATGCGAATCAGCTCGCGTTGATAGGCGTTTTCGAGGTCTTTGATGTCGTTATTCAACTCAAACACTTCAGCCGGCTCGATATACACCGTTTGGCCCGACGCGCTTTCGTCGTGGATGAGGCCGCGCAGGCGACGCTTGTGCTCCGCAATGACGGGCAGCACCAGGCGGCCGCCCCGGATGGTCGGCTCTGAGTCGCCGGGCACCCAGCCCTCACTTTTGGCGTGGCGCAGGATGGTGGCGAGCTGCTTGCGCAGCTGGCCCTGGCGTTGAATAAGCTCCTGGCGAATCTGGCGTAGCAGCGGGGAGGCATCGTCGCGCACCTGGCCCTCGTCGTCCACCACTTTGTCCATCGCGGCGAGCAGGTTGCGGTCGGCTTGGATGCCGATGCCCAGTAGGCGCAGGTTGGGGTAGAGGTTTTCGGCGGCGTGGGTGAAGAAAGTAAGCGCGGCCCGGATGGTGCGCAGGCTCATTTTCACTTCGTAAAACGCGGCCACGTCGAGGTACGCGCCGGGCAGCGACGCGCGCTTGAGATGCACCGTCACGTCGAAGTAAAACGCGCCAGGAAACTCCGCGCCGCCGTTTAGCAGCTGGGTGAACTCATCGGTTTGGGCCAGCAGCTTGGTCAGTTGCTCATGGTCGGTGACGAACTGCATCTTGGCCACGTACTGCCGGCCCAGGGCCGAAAGGCAGAGCTGCTCTAGCAGGTCGCGGAGGGTCGAAAAGCCGATTTTGGCTTCGAAATTCTGGGGTACTAACAAATCGAATACGAGCGGGGAATCTGATAACTAGCCGCAAAGGTAAAACACCTATGGGGGCCAGAAGATTCGCGCAGCATAGCAATAAGGGCTTATTCGCGGCGGCCCGAATAGCCAGCCCAAGTCCCCAAATACGGCACCAGTATCATCACTACCGGAAAATACGCCACGGCAGTAGCCTGCTGGCTGATATTCCAGGCTACCCACACGGCGCTGGCGACTAGCAGACCCAGCAGAATTTTACTGGAAATTTGGCGCTCAAAAAACGTTTTTTCTACGGTTATCTCCGCCTCTGAGTATGCTTGGTTGTAGCGCCGCACGGCTTGCTCAAAGGCTTTTTGCATTGCCCCGTATTCCAGACTATACTGAGCATCCAGCTTGATTTTCTGGTTGTTGTGCAGATACAAGAATAGCTTGATGCCATTGCGGTAGAGCTCGAAGCGATAGGTGCGTACTTCCGCAAATTGCCAGCTACCGGGCGAGTTGGTAGCGGAATTAACCCAGGTGATGCTATCGGCCGTCACTAGCACCCAGCCCGGCTGCCGGAACAGCTTATCGTAGAACATAACCGCCCCCAGTAGCACAACAAGCGGCCCTATTACGAGCCCGAACGAGGGCAAAAAATGTAATCCTAGTAGCCCTACGCCCCCAACTACGTAGGCGAGCAGCCCCCACCACAGCCAGCGTACCCGGCGCTGGTTGGTCAGCAGCAAATTGTATTTTCCAGACTCAACCATAACTGAATAGGTTGCCCTTCAACTCCCGATGAAGGACAATGAGTAAAGTCGCTGGTTTTATCGCGGCCAGATTCTCCCCTATTACACAGTGTTTCAACCTATCTCTACTGCCACTTTCCCAACAAAGCCACCCCGCGCTAGCAGCTCGTGCGCCTTGGCTATTTCTTCGAGCGGGAATGCTTGGGCGATAATTGGCTTTAACTGGCCTTGCTCGACCAGGGCCTTGATTTTTACTAAATCTTCGGACTTTGATTTTGCCTGCACCATTTTCATACGGGGCTTTAGCAAGTCGATGGCCGAGCTGAAAGCGCTAGTTAGATTGCTATACGCGGGCTTGGTGGTCACGAGCAGGCCCGTGCTGGTCAGGCTCTTTTCTACTTGCGAGAGCGTGAGCTTAGCAGCAGTATCAAAAATCAGGTCGAAGGAATGATTCTGCGGAATGGACTGGGTATGGTAATCCAGCACTTCATCGCAGCCCAACTCGCGGGCCACCGCCCGGCGGCCGCCCTGGCAAGTACCCGTAACGTGCGCACCCAGCGCCTTGGCAATTTGCACGGCGGCCGCGCCCACGCCGCCCGTGCAGCCATTGATGAGCACGCGTTGACCAGCGCGTAATCGGCCCTTGGCCGTGAGGCCCTGGTAGGCGGTGAGGCTCACCATTGGCAGGGCGGCCGCCTCGATATAGCTGAGATTTGCTGGCTTAAGCGCGGCCACATTTTCCTGCACGGCTACCTGCTCGGCGTAGGCGTGGCCAGTCATGGGCGACACGAAGCCAAACACCTCATCGCCCACTTGAAAGCGGCTGCTCTGCGACTCTACAACCACACCACCGAAGTCGCAGCCTATTACTGCATTTCCCCACAGCCCCGAGGCAAAGCGCAGTGTGCCCTGCCGCACCAGCGCGTCGATGGGGTTTACCGACGAGGCATAGTTGCGAATTAAAATCTGCCCGCTTTTCAGCTTGGGCGCGTCGACATCCTTGATTTTGAACTGTTGCGGGGAGCCGTAGTGCTCCAGTACGGCGGCTTTCATAGAGGCAAGCATAAACTTAGCTGCATTTGGCAGCATGAAGTTATAAGCCGCACCTACATGCACCTAGCTACCACTGCCGCCACTATGGCGACGGCAACCAGCGAGCCTAGTCGCAACGCGAGGAATACCCAGGCGGGCAGTTCGGGTCCCTTCGAGTTTTTAAGCATGGCCGCTATACGGCCCACTGCTGGCCGCCGGTTGGGAATTACTTACGCTACGCCTTCGCCAAACAGCGCAAAATCGTATTTCACCGGGTCGTTGGGGTCGAGCAGCCGCAGATTGGCCGTGAGTTCCTCAGCGGCTTGCCAGTCTACTTTTTCGCGTTTCAACAAGCCTAGCAGCCGCGCCTGGCGCTCGACGTGCACGTCGATGGGGCAGATTAATTCGGCAGGCGAGATGCGTTTCCACAAACCAAAGTCCACGCCATTCGCGTCGTGGCGCACCAGCCAGCGCAGGTACATATTGAGGCGCTTGCAGGCCGAGCCGCGGGCGGGCGTGGCCACGTGCTTGCGGGTGCGGGCCGGCGCATCGGGCAAACTGAAAAACAGGTCGTGGAAATTCATCAACCGCTCGCGCATGGTGGTGCCGTGCAAAAAGGCGTCTTCCAGCGAGTTGTGTCCTTCATAAAACCAGCGCAGCCAATGCACAAAATACAGTAAATCGGTATCGCAGAAGGTGCGGTGGCAGAATTTAAGTAGCCGCTTCAAATCCTCGTCCTCGTGCTGGGTGATGAACTGGTAGGGCGCATTATCCATGCGCTGCATCAACTCGGCGGCTTTTTTGAGAATGGTGGGGCGCTGGCCCCAGGCCAGCAGCGCCGCAAAAAGGGCGCTGATTTCGACGTCCTGCAACTGCGTAAACTGGTGCGGGACGCTGATGGGGTCTTTGGCAATAAAAGCCGGCTGGTTGTGACGGTCGGCGCGCTCGTCGAGCAGGGCGCGCAGCTTTTCCAGGGATAATTTACTCACAGTGATTCTTAAAAACGATTAAAAGAAAAGCGTCATGCTGAGCGCAGCGCAGCGGAGTCGAAGCATCTTGCTCGGGGCAGTAAAACCTAACGCATAAGGTTAGTTCTCCACGCGAGATGCTTCGACTCCGCTGCGCTGCGCTCAGCATGACGCGGCTGTTGGGGCGGCCCGTTGCCTACGGCACGTAGCTGGTTTCGACGCGAAACTTGGCGTCGCCGGTGCCGAGCTTCTGCACGGCGCGGGGCGAGAGGCGCACCAGCATATTCGAGTTTTCGCCGGTTTCGGGCAGCGCACCGATGACGCGCACGTACACCGACTGGCCATTCATCTGGTTCTTTACCTGCATAATAGTGCCCACGGGGGCCGTTTTGTGCAGGGCCAGGTACTTATCGGTGCCGCTGCCCGCGATGGCGCCGGCCACGCCGCTTTCGGTCACGCGGGTTACTACCTCGCTGGCGCGGGTAGGGGTGCGCTCGACGGGGTCGGCGTCGGGTTCCTTGGCGGTGGTGATGGTGGCGATTTGGGCCGGCGCGTTGGGGTTCACCTTGGGCGCGGCGGGGGTTTCGGTGGGGCGGGTGGCCGGGGCAGCGCTGGTAGGCGCGGAGCCAGCTTCGCGCAACAGGATTTCCTGGCCCACGCGCACCGAGCCGCCAGTAGGCAGGTGGTTGAGTTGTATTAATTCGGCGGGCGACATATTGAAGCGCCGGGCAATGCCGAACAGCGTCTCGCCCTTGGCCACGGTGTAGCGGTCGGGAGCGCTGCTGGCGGCCGGGGTAGCTGGGGCAGCAGCGGGAGTTTTGGCGGGCGCGGCGGCCGTGGCGGTTTTAGCCCCGCCGCCAGCGCGCGGAATAAGTACTACCTCGCCAATAGCGAGGCCATTTTTAAGCTGAGAATTGGCCGCCGTAATCTGGTCGACGGCAACGTGATAACGACGTGAGAGAGCAAACAATGTTTCGCCCTGGGCCACGCGGTGGCGCACAAAACGTTGGCCATTCCGAAATTCCTGGCCTATCGAATCGACGGGCGCTGTATGTGCAGCAGGCGCGGCCAGCGGGCCGTGCAGAACGTTAATAATCAGCAAAGAAGCAAGCAAACTCATGCGCGGGGGCAAAACTAAAAGTGTACCAAAACCTATTCGAAACAGGCCCTGGCTCAACGCCAACAAGCAACAAAGTAAATAGCCAGCGAACGGGCGGGCGTAGTTTCGGGCCTGAAAGAGCCGCACGGGCTGCTGGTTTTCCGGCAGGAAAGCAGCGGCCCGGCCAAAACGCTTAACTCAAAACGCTACCCTCCAAGTATGTCCCTGGCTATCGGCATCATCCCGGCGCGCTACGCCTCTACCCGCCTCCCCGGCAAGCCCCTCGTAGACCTAGGTGGCCAAAGCATGATTCAGCGCGTGGTGGCGCAGGTGCGCTTGGCCGGCCTGGCCCGCGTGGTAGTCGCCACCGACGACGAGCGCATCCTCGACCACGTGCTAGGCTTTGGCGGCGAGGCGGTGCTCACGCGCCCCGACCACCCCAGCGGCACCGACCGCGTGTGGGAGGCCTTCGAGCAGATAGGCCAGCCGGCCGAGGTGAGCTGCATCGTGAATATTCAGGGCGACGAGCCCTTCATTCACCCCGAGCAGATTACGGCGCTGGTTGAGCTATTCGACCAGCCCGCCCCACCCGATATCGCCACGCTCATCAAGCCCGTCATTACGGATGAGGAGTTATTCAGCCCCCACCTACCCAAAGTGGTGACCGACCGGCGCGGGCGGGCGCTGTATTTCAGCCGCCACCCCCTGCCCTACCAGCGCCAGCAGCCCGAGGGCGAGTGGCTGCTGCACCACCCCTACCACCGCCACCTGGGCCTCTACGCCTACCGCCCCGACGTGCTGCGCCAGCTCACCCAGCTGCCCCCCTCGCCCCTCGAAGTAGCCGAGAGCCTGGAGCAGCTGCGGTGGCTGGAGAATGGCTTTGTTATTCAAACGGCCGTGACAGAAATGGAGGCTTTTGGCATCGATACGCCCGAGGATGTGCGGCGGGCACTGCTGCGGCTAGGCAATGCAGCGTAAGCCAAAGCTTACGTTACACCTTCCCCCACCACTTCTTTTTCGTCGCCGCTCTGCTTGCGCTCTTCCTGCATTTCTTTGGAAAGGAAGAAGTTGAGTGCCGTCCGAATCACCGCAATCGCCCCGAGCTTGCCAATCTGCTCCCAACTCGGCGCGATGGCCGTACTCAGAATATCAGCCCCCAGCTGAAACTCCAGTGCCAGCGCTAAATAGCGCGCCAGCGTAAGCCGAATGGCCGTAAAATCGGCCGTGCGGCGCGCCAGCAACGCCTTGACCAGCAGCGCCCCCGCCGTGAGGATGCCCAGCGCAATAATGGTAGCGCCCACCAGCTCCACGCCCAGCTTGAGCCACTGCACGGCGGCCACCACGGCATCTTCGGTGCGGGCAAATAGCGTGGCTGGGTACTCAGGAATTGCCTGCATAAGTTAAGTGGCTGGGGTAAAGCGCCGCACCAGATACGCCGAAACGCGCTGCACGGCCAGCAGCACCAGCACCAAGCCCACCGCCAGCCCAAACAAGGCCAGATTGCCCTCGCCCGTGCCCGCCCGAAACGCGAAGTTGAGGGCAGTAGCCACGGCCGGCGGGTGCATGGTATTCGTCAAAATCATGACCCCAATAATGCTGACAAGCGCCAGTGCCGCCCCCAGATAGCCCGGCCCCAGCCACGCATGAAACCCAAACCCCAGCACCGCCGCCGACAGCTGGCTAATAAGCAGCGTGCGCGCACTATTGGCCGGGTGGCCAGGGTCGAGATAAATCAAAAAGCAGCTACTAGCCAACGAGGCAAACAGCAGCTGTTGGTTGCTCAGCAGCTTGAGCAGCCACAGCAACAATAGTACCGTGACGGTGGGCAATACGGCTAGCGCCAGCTCGCGCTGCCAGCCCAGGCGCGGGCGGCCGAGTGGGGCGGCGGGGGTGGGTGGGACGGTATCAGACATAAGAAAATAAGCAACTTTTTCAACGGCCTGCTTCCAAGTCTGGTTGTCAGCTGCTGCACGCGTTATTTAGCAGCCAGGCCAATGCTTATCCAAGTCATAAGTGAGAAGCGGCAGAACAGGCATATTTGTAGCTTTCGCAGATTATCAATCTTTTGAGTATGTCGCTAAGTTTTGCACGGGTTATGCTGCTGCTTTGGCTGGCGGTAATACCGGCTGTAGCCCAGCAGAGCGTAGCCCAACAAAGCCCGCTACAGCAGCTTGGGGGCCGCTTGCGGCGCGGCGACCAGCAGGCGTTGCTTGAGTTAGCGCCCTACCTCGACAGCCACCGCGTGGTGACAGAGTTTTTGGGATACCACGTGCTGAAGGTGGAAGAAGCCAGCATTGCGAAACGTCTGCTTACCGAAAACTGCCTGTTTACCGCATCCGAACTCAACTTGGATTCAGCAGTGTCAGCCCGGCAGTTCACCACTTTCTTGGCGGCCAATCGCTCGCGACTGGTTTTCTCGCCGCTGGCCACGGCTTTTTTATTAACGCCGCTTGAGCAGCGTACTGCTATAACTCATTTCCGCGTCATCTCGCCCGCTCGCCAACAAGAGTTGGAAGCTCGCGCTGCCGACCTGTTTGGCCAGCCGTGGGCACAAGCCAGTAAGGTCGACTCGCTGGTAGCCCACGAAAATCCGGCCGCTCTGCTGGTTATTGCCGCTGAGTTGTTTAAGGTGCGCGAGCGGTTCAATGAGTACATAGCTAAGGAAGAATATACCGACCTGCTTCAGCTGCTCACCGGCACTGAAATAGGGACAGAGAATGAGCGGCACGAGATTTCGTGGCACCTTGACAAGGACTTTGAGCCTGCTAGCCAACTAAACTTACTTATTTACCTGACCAACGCCTACCGGCATTATACTTGGAATCAGCGCGAGCATCGGTTCGTTAATCCTGCCCAGACGGTGGCGCAGCCGGGCCGGGAAAAGGAGCTGTTTGACTTGCTCAGCAGTCCTATTGATTCGACAGCTACGCGGGCTTTTACTCAGCTCACTGCCTGCCCTCCAGCTTTGGTGGGCGCGCTAGCTGTTGAGCAAGACAAGGCTGATATCAACACCAATTATGCGCTGCCAACTTTTCCCTACCGCTTCCTCCCGCAACTCGCGCTCCTGACGGAGTATTGCCGTGCTAATGGTCTTAATTACACTGGCTCTACAGCGCTCCGGCAGGCCATTGCAAAATTGAAAACAGACCTTTCTTTTGCTGAGCGCTACCACCTGGAAAACCAGCTTATTAATTCCTTAGCTGTATCCGAAAGTACGGCATTGGAATACTGGACGCTAATTAATGAAGACTCTTTCCAGCTCGTTTTTTCGAGCGGTCGCATTCTGGATATACTGTATTCCCGGCATTGGCCGCAACTGCTGGCCGACCGACAGCAGCTGAACTGCTATCTTAAAAAAGCTGCTTTGTTTGACCGGCTGGGCATCATTGGCTCTTGTAGCAGCTACCTGCTCAAATTCAGCAACTCATCGCCGGCTACGCTGAAGATGCTCACCAACTACCAAACCAGCGACAACGATATTCGGCAGCAAATCAGAGCTGTGCTAACTAACCCGGCCGCAACCCACCGACCTGTTACCGCACCCGGCTCCTCGGCCAGCAATCACAACGTCGGCAACGATGACCACACCGTGCTTGACTTGGAAACCCGCTTCCGTGCCCTTGCGCCGCAGGGCGTTGCTTCGGCCGCTCAGCAGCAGGCGCTGGTAGAATTATTAGCCAACATCAATTATCAACAAATTGGAACGACCCTGAAACTTCTGGAGCCCATTCAGTTTGCCGAGGCCCGGCAGAAATATTCTTTCATGCAGTCCGATTGGGGCTTTTTCTCTTTGGGCGACTTCGACCAGCCAGCCGTGCGCAATGAGTTTTTGCAGCTTTATACCCGCCTTTCGGAATACGATTTATACAGCCACTACCTTAATGAAGCGGGCATCGACTACCGCCGACCAGACCAAACGCTGGACTACGATAAGCTGTACGAACTGCTAAAATTTGACAACACCCGGGCGCTGGCCGGTGGAGGCGGCGCTACCGACAAAAAGGAAGTGTACGCCTTAGTGAAGCTGCTAGAACTTCATTTTCACACTACGCTGGGTTTTCCGCACAAGTTCTGCAATTCGGCCAGCATGTACGGCTGTTCCTTGGTAGAACGCACCAACGCTTGGCTAACCTACCTAACGCAGCACCAGCTGCTAAAGCGCCCTCATCAGGAGCCCCCCTCTTTCAGCTTGGAATAAAGACGCACACTCGCAAGCCACTTTATGCCTCAGTAGAGGCTTCGCCGGGGCCACTCAGTTCTACGGCCACCGTCAGCCCCAGCGCCGCGCCGCGCTTCAGCAGCAGCGCATAAGCCGGCTCCCACTCATTGGGCACCTCGCCTTCCAAAATCGCTTCCAACACGGCTTCTTTCAACTCGCCCACCTGGCGCGAGGGCTTGATGCCGAAGGTTTCCATGATGACCTCGCCGGTAATAACGGGCTTGAAATTACGCAGGTGGTCCTTGGCTTCTATTTCGCGCAGCTTCTCCTCCACCGTGTCGAAGTTGCTGAGGTAGCGGGCTTTGCGCTGGTGGTCTTTGCTGGTGATATCGGCTCGGCAGAGCAGCATGAGGCGGTCGATATCGTCGCCAGCCTCGAAGAGCAGGCGGCGCACCGCCGAGTCGGTCACGATGGCTTTGGATAGCACGATGGGACGCAGGTGCAGGCGCACTAGCTTTTGCACCATGCGCATTTCCTCGCCCAGCGGCAGCTTGAGGTCGGTGAAAATGCCGGGCACCCAGCGGGCTCCTTTGTCCTCGTGGCCGTGGAACGTCCAGCCCACTTTCGGGTCGTAGCGCTTGGTGGCAGGCTTGGCAATGTCGTGCAGGATGGCCGCCCAGCGCAGCCACAAGTCGCCGCCGGCAGCGGCCACGTTATCGAGCACTTGCAGGGTGTGGTAGAAGTTGTCTTTGTGGGCGTGGGTGCCCACTTTTTCCACGCCGTGTAGCAGCGCCATTTTAGGAAAAATGAGCTGCAACAGGCCCGTCTGAAACAGCAGCTTAAAGCCGTAGCTCGGCACCGGCGACTCCACTATTTTATTCAACTCAATCGTGATACGCTCCTGCGACACGATTTTAATGCGCTCCTTATTCCGGCTGATGGCGTCGTAGGTATCGGGCTCAATATCGAAGTTGAGTTGCGAGGCAAACCGAATGGCGCGCATCATCCGCAAGGGGTCGTCGGAGAAGGTAATATCCGGCCCGAGCGGCGTGCGGATGGTCTTGGCGGCCAGGTCTTTCATGCCGTCGTAGCGGTCTACGAGCGCGCCAAAATCCTCGGCGTTGAGGCTCAAACCCAGCGCATTAATGGTGAAATCGCGGCGGGCGAGGTCGTCCTCCAGGGTGCCGGCTTCGACCTCGGGCTTGCGGCTTTCGGCGCGGTAGCTCTCCTTGCGAGCGCCCACAAACTCAATTTCGCCGGCTTCCTCGGTGGGCAGCATGGCGGTGCCAAAGTTCTTAAAAACCGTGACGCGGCCTCGGCCGGGCAGCTTTTTGCCCACGGCCTGCGCCAGCCGGATGCCGTCGCCCACGGTCACCACATCAATGTCTTTGCTGTTCCTTTTCAAGGCCAAATCGCGCACGTAGCCGCCTATGACATAGGCGGGCTGGCCCAATTCGTGGGCGGCCTCGGCGATGGTGCGGAAGATGGGTAGGTCGGGCAGCGTGGGCGTAGTCATGGGCGCAAAATTACGCCCGGCCCTACCATGAGAAGCACGCGTTTGATTGCGCGGCGCGGCCCTGCCCGCACTAAGCCGGGCAGTTTTGCCTTAGAGCCGTATACTTTCCGGCAGCCGGGCCGGGCACAAAAGCTGCCCCGGTCGGGCGGCCAACACTGCATCAGGTTTCCTCCAGAATTCGTTTGTTGCTTGCTTTCATCATGCTAAAAAATCTGTTTGCCCTGCTGGTTCTGGCTTCCGTGCCGGCCCTGGCCCAAACCGTGCCTGCTCCCACCTGGCAAGCCTCGCTGCCCGCCGCGCTGGCCGAGGCCCAGGCCACGCACCGGCCCGTACTGGCCGTGTTTTCGGGCTCCGACTGGTGCAAGCCCTGCATGATGCTCAAGCAGGAAGTTTTTGACCAGCCCGAGTTTGCCAGCTTCGCCAAAGACAAGGTTGTGCTGGCCCGCTTCGACTTTCCGCGTAACCGCAAAAATCAGCTTTCCCCCGAGCAAACCAAGCTCAACGAGCAGGCCGCCGCGCAGCTCAACAAGGAAGGCGCGTTTCCGGCCGTGGTATTGCTCTCGCCCGAGGGCAAGGTACTGGCCCGCAGTGGCTACCGCCCCGGCGGCGCAGCCGCCTACGACGCCTACCTGGAACAGCTGCTCGCTAAAAAATAGCTTTTTATGCCAACTGCTACCGGGCCTTTTTCGCGCCTGCCACCGGGCCTGCTGCTCGTAGCCTGCCTGCTGGGCCTATTAGGTATGGGCCGGGCTACGGCCCCGCCGCGCGCCCGCACCTACACCCGGCAGGCGCACCTCATGGGCTCGCACTTCACGTTCACGGCTGTGTCGGCCGACGACTCGCTGGCGTGGCGGGCCTTGCGTGCCGGTCTGCGCGAAACCCAGCGCATCGACCACCTTTTTTCTTACTGGGATTCGACTTCGCAAGTGGTCAAAATCAACCGCCTGGCCGGCGTGCGCCCCGTGGCAGTCGCCCCCGAAGTGTACGACCTGATAGCGCGCACGCTCAAAATTTCGCAGCTAAGCGGCGGGGCGTTTGACATCACATTTGCCAGTGGCGACAAGATTTATCAGTTTGACCGGCAAGCGCATGCCAGCCTGCCCGACTCGGCTACGGTGCGCCGCTCGGTGCAGCGCATCGGCTGGCAAAAGGTGCAACTCGACCCAGCCACGCACTCGGTTTTCTTGCCCTCAACCGGCATGCGCATCAACCTGGCTGGTATTCTGCAAGGCTACGGCGTGCGCCGGGCGGCCGAAATCATGAAAGGCATGGGCATTGCGGGTGGCCTCATCAACGGCTCGGGCGACGTGTATTGCTGGGGCCAGCAGCCCGACGGCACGGGCTGGCGCGTGGCCATCGGCGACCCGGCCCGACCGCACACCGTGTCGTCGTGGCTGACGGTGAGTGACATGGCCGTCGTCACGGCCGGCAACTACGAGCAATATTTCACCGTGCAAGGCCGGTATTACGGCCACATTATCAACCCGCACACCGGCTACCCGGCCACGGGCCTGCGCTCGGTCACCATCATTTGCCCCGATGTAGAGCTGGCCGACGCCCTCGACGATGCCGTATTCGTGCTCGGCTCGGTCGAAGGGTTGGCTCTCATCAATAAGTTGAAAAACGTGAATACTACCGTCATCACCGACGACGGCCAGACGCTGGTTTCCAAGGGTATGCAGCTCAATCCTTACCACAGCGCGGCCCCGGCGGCGACACTTCCTAAACCCAAGTCATGAAGCAGTTTATCATCCAAAAGGCCGTGGTGGCGTGCCTGCTGCTGGCCAGCACGCTGGGGCTGCCCAGCTGCGTATCGGTGGCCGCCTACCAAAAAGCCTACCTCAACGACGAGGATATGAAGCTGGCCACCAAGAAAGTCGAAACGCCGGAAGTGAATTTCGAGAGCTACCGCGAGGGGGCCGGCGGGGCCAACGGCGGCAAAGTAGGCGGCGGATGCGGCTGTAATTAACTAGTAGCTTGGACTCTGCGAGTCCGAGCGCGAGCGCAACTCGCATCTACGCTAGGGTAATGTGCCCTGACGTTCGCAAACGCAGATGCGAGCTGCGCTCGCGCTCGGACTCGCAGAGTCCAAGCTACACCGAATATTCTTTGTGAAAAATCTACTTCTTCTCTTCCTACTCGCTGCGCCCCTCGCCAGTTGGGCGCAGGCCACCCCCACGCCCAATCGCCTCGACGGCTCGGGCCTGTCGCCCAATGCCGCGCAGCTGCCCACGCCCGCCCGCTACGGCGAAACGGAGGTGGACATCCTGGGCAGCTACTACCAGCAAAACGGCGACCACTCGGCCGTGGAGGGCGGCCTCGGCAGCCAGCACCTCACCGACACGGCCCCGACCATCCTGCTCAACGTGCCGCTCGACTCGACCACCCGCCTCTCGGCCAACGTGGGCATCGACTACTACGCCTCGGCTTCGTCGGATAAAATCGACCAGGTGCTGTCGTCGCCCTCGGCGGCCGATGTGCGCTACCACGCCGATTTTGGCCTTTCGCACGAGTTGGCTAGCAAGCTCACTACGCTCGGCGTGGGCGCGGGCGTGTCAAAAGAATACGATTATCTGTCGTTCAATATCCTGGCCTCGTGGGCGCGCTCGTCGGCCGATGGCAACCGCCAGCTCAGCGTGAGCGGGCAGGCCTTCCTGGATAAAATCACGCTCATCACGCCCGCTGAGCTGCGGGTGGGCGGCACCCGCAACCACAACTACGGTTCCGACAATCGCCAGAGCTTCACGCTGTCGGTGGTGTATGCGCAGGTGCTCAGCAAGCGCCTGCAAGCGTCCATCAGCATCGAGCCGGTGGTGCAGCGCGGGCTGCTGAGCACGCCGTTTCAGCGGGTGTATTTCTTCGATAGCAACCCCACTTTGGGCACGCCCGGCGCGCTGGGCACCGCGCTGGCCGAGGTGCTGCCGCGCCTGCGGGTGAAATATCCGGCCAGCCTGCGCCTGACTTATTACGCCACCGATTTGGTGCAATTGCGCGGCTTCTACCGTTTTTATACTGACAACTTCGGCATCCGGGCGCACACGTTTGAACTGGAAACGCCGCTGAAAGTGACGCCGTTTTTTACGCTCTACCCCTTCTACCGCTACCACACCCAAACGGCGGCCGACTACTTCGCGCCCTACCTGGCCCACTCCGTCACCGACGAGTATTACACCTCTGACTACGACCTGGCGGCCTTTTCGGCCAATAAAGTGGGCCTGGGTTTTCGCTACGCGCCGCTTTACGGCCTGGGCCGCTTCAAAACGCCCTTCCACCAACGGGTGGCCAAGTTTAAGTCGCTCGACCTGCGCTACGGCTACTACCGCCAAAGCACTGGCCTCACAGCCAATGTAGTGAGCGCCGATTTGTCGTTTGTGCTGCCTTAAAAGCCGTCCGCCTTTTACTCCCATTATGCATGTCTCCTGCCGCCCCCACCCACGACTACCGCGCCCCACTACGGCTCTGGCACTGGCTGAATGCCTTGCTCATAACCGGGCAGCTGGTCACCATTCTCTTCCAAGAAGTTATTGTGAACGCTCGCTCGGCGGTGCCTGAGTTTGTGGCGGGCTTGCAGCGCGAGCACGTAGCCCTGAGTGCCCAGCAAGCAGGCGAGTTTGCGCACCTCATCGGCGAGCGCATCTGGCAATGGCACATTGGCATCGGCCTGGTGCTGGCGGCGGCCTGGCTGCTGCGGGTGGTGCTAGAGCTGCGCGGCCCGTCGGAGCTACGGTTTTCGGCGCGGCTACTAGCCGTAGCCCGGCGCTACCGCCTGGCCCCGCCTGCCGACCAAGCCGAGGCCGGTCAGGAGCTATTGGTTAAAGGCTCTTACGCGTTGTTCTACCTGATGCTCAGCATCATGGTCATTACCGGCCTGCTCCTGACCTGGGCCGACGACGTGGCCGCGCTGCACCGCATCGAGCATCCCATCAAAGAAGTGCACGGCGCGGTTATGTATGGCATTATCGGGTTTGTGCTGGTGCACGTGGTGGGCGTAGTGCGGGCCGAAATAACCACCCGGCACGGGCTGATTTCGCGCATGGTAGGCGGCCGGTAAGTAGTAGGCGGGCAGCGCTACTCGCGCACTACTTCCAGCGTGCCGCCCGGCCCCAGCCGCACCACCCGCGAAGGCGCTACGCGGGTAGTATCGTCTTGCCGCCACCCCACCACGTGGTCCACGCCACGCACGATGGCTGGGTCAACTTCAGAGAAAATGGCGGGCGTCGGCTCGCCACTTTTATTGGCCGATGTGCTTACCAGGCCGTGGCCTAGGCGGCGCACCACCTTGTGGCAAAACTCGTCTTGCGCGATGCGCAGGCCCACCGTGCCGTCGGCCGCGATGAGGCCGGCGGCCACTGCTTTGCTGGCGGGCAGCAGGTAAGTGGTGGGGCGCGTTTGGGCAGCGATGGCGGCTTCCAGCTCGGCGGGCACGTCGGTGGTGTAGCGGGCCAGCATGGCCAAGTCGGCTACCAGCACGATGCTGGGCTTGTTTTCGGCGCGGCCTTTCAGCTTGTAGATTTTCTCGACGGCGCGGGGCACTTCAGCATCGCAGCCGAGGCCCCATACGGTATCGGTGGGGTAGAGAATAATCTGCTGCGTGAGCAAAACATCAACGGCAACATCAACTTCTTGGCGGAAAAAATTCATGGGTAGGAAGGGTGTCGGGCAAGCGGTATGGCGCTCGATAGAAGGATAAAAGAGCAGTACGTTTTTGCTACTGATAAGACACAAATATGCGTCCCTATGCGGACTCATTGGCTGTTTCGCTAACCTCAACACTCGCAACCACGTCGCCACCGCATCGTTCACTTGGCCAAAAACCTAGTCTGCCATGCCCACGCATCACACCCTCGACACCGAAGTACTCCGCATCGCCTATGAGCGCAATGGCCCCGCCGACGCCCCGGTGGCCCTGCTGCTCCACGGCTTTCCCGACGATTTCCACACTTGGGATGATGTATCCGAGCAGCTCGTAGCCGCTGGCTACCAGACCATCGTGCCCTCCATGCGCGGCTGCGGCGGCTCCGTTTTTCCCGACCCCAACACCCCACGCAGCGGCCAAACCACGGCCCTCGCCCAAGACGCCATCGACCTACTCGACCACCTGGGCATTCAAAAAGTAACGCTCGTGGGCCACGACTGGGGCGCTCGCGCCGGCTACCTCGTGGCCGCCCTATGGCCCGAGCGCGTCGAGAAGCTGGTGGTGGCCTCGGTGGGCTACGAAACCGGCATCAAGCCCGGCGACAAAATTCCGACCGAGCAGATTCACGCTTACTGGTACCAGTGGTTTTTCCACTCCGAGCGCGGCCACGAGGCCTTGAAAAATAACCGCCGCGAGTTTTGCCGCTATATCTGGCACGCGTGGTCGCCGACCATGCAGTTTACGGAGGCCGATTTTGAGCGCACTGCCGCTTCGTGGGATAATCCCGATTGGGTCGACGTGGTGCTCCACTCCTACTGCTTTCGCTGGGGTGCCGCGCCGCCCGACCCACGCTACGCCGCGCTGGAAAAGCAACTAGAGCCACAGCCCAAAATAAGTGTGCCTACCATCGTGCTGCACGGCGAATTAGATGGGGCGAGTTTGGTAGCTTCTTCGGAGGGCAAGGAGCCGTATTTCAGCGGCCCGTATGAGCGGCGCGTGCTAGCGGGCGTGGGCCATTATGTGCCCCGCGAAGCGCCGAGTGCCATCGTAGATGCCATTTTGAGTGAGTAGCGCGAAGACCGTGTACTTGTGTCCGAGCGAAGCGAGTAATGATAGCGCATTTACTTGTTTCGCTCGGATAGTATACTCATCCATTCCACCCTAGCAAATCGCATAAATAAATAGTGAGCCAGAGCATTAGCAGACCAAATGCCAATACTGCCATTCCAAATAATCCCATAATAGTGCGTTGGTCTCGCCAATTGTCGGTAACATCTACTGTTTCCCAAAACCAATCGTAGAGTCGTTTCATGGTTGAATACTCTCGCACAATTCTATCAGCACGCCGCCTGCACTCTTCGGGTGCACAAAA
>JBPBQK010000077.1:0-48775 GCA_050954845.1 Janthinobacterium lividum | reverse complement strand
CAGCGAGCGGCCCGAGGTCTGGATGTGGTACTTCAACATCTGGCTGCGGGCGTTGGCGCCGTACTTCAGCTTCATGGCCTTGGCCCAGATGCGGCGCGCCACTCGCCCAATGACGGCGTACTCGGGGTCGATGCCGTTGGAGAAGAAGAACGACAGGTTGGGCGCGAAGTCGTTGACGTTCATGCCCCGGCTCACGTAATATTCCACGAACGTGAAGCCGTTGGAGAGCGTGAGCGCCAGCTGGGTAATCGGGTTGGCACCAGCCTCGGCAATATGGTAGCCCGAGATACTGACCGAGTAGAAGTTACGCACCTTCTCGGTGATGAAATACTCCTGCACGTCGCCCATCAGGCGCAGTGCAAACTCGGTGCTGAAAATGCAGGTATTCTGGGCCTGGTCTTCCTTCAGAATGTCGGCCTGCACGGTGCCGCGCACCTGGGTCAGCGTCGTGGCCTTGATTTGCTGGTACACTTCGGCGGGCAGCACGTCTTCGCCGGTCACGCCGAGCAGCAGCAGCCCTAGGCCGTTGTTGCCGTCGGGTAGCTCGCCCTGGTAGCGGGGGCGGGGCTGCTGCTTAGTGGCAAAAATGGTGTCGATTTTAGCATCAACCTCGGCTTCGAGGCCGTTTTGGTGAATGTACTTCTCGCAGTTCTGGTCGATGGCCGCGTTCATGAAAAACGCCGCCAGCGTGGCCGCCGGGCCGTTGATGGTCATGCTCACCGAGGTGGCGGGGTGCGAGAGGTCGAAGCCCGAGTAGAGCTTCTTGGCATCGTCGAGGCAGGCGATGCTGACGCCCGCGTTGCCAATTTTGCCGTAGATGTCGGGCCGGTGGTCGGGGTCTTCGCCGTAGAGCGTCACCGAGTCGAAGGCCGTACTCAAGCGCTTGGCTGGTAAACCTTTGCTCACGTAGTGGAAGCGCCGGTTGGTGCGCTCCGGCCCGCCTTCGCCCGCAAACATGCGGGTAGGGTCTTCGCCCTCGCGCTTGAACGGGAACACGCCCGCCGTGTAGGGAAACTCGCCGGGGAAATTCTCTTGCATGGCCCAGCGTAGGCGGTCGCCCCAGCCTAGGTAGCGCGGCACGGCTACTTTCGGTATCGCATTGCCCGAGAGCGAGATAGTGTGCGTCTTGACCCGGATTTCCTTGTCGCGCACCTTGTACACGTACTCCGGGTTGCGGTAGTTCTGGAGCGTGTCGTCCCAGTTTTCGAGCAGCGCCTGGGCGTCGGCGTCGAGGCGGCGCAGCTGAGTTTGCACGTTTTTGGCAAAGTCCTGGGCCGTGGCGTCGGCGCTATCGGCGGCGCCGTAGTGCTTGGCGAGGGTCGCAAACGAGCCCGCCACCTCTGCAATGGCCACCTGCTCGCTCACGCGCTTGTCGTAGGCGCGGTTGGTTTCCGCGATTTCGGAGAGGTAGCGCGTGCGGTTCGGCGGAATGATGTACACCTTCTCCGACTGCTCGGCGCTGGTTTCGAGGTGCGAGGCGAATTGTGCGCCCGTCTTTTCCTCCAGCGTGCGCAGGATGGCCCGGTAGAGCCGGTTCATGCCGGGGTCGTTGAACTGCGAGGCGATGGTGCCAAAAACGGGCATCTCGTCGAGCGGCGAATCCCACTTCTGGTGGTTGCGCTGGTACTGCTTCCGCACGTCGCGCAGGGCGTCGAGGCCGCCGCGCTTGTCAAACTTGTTGAGCGCAATGACATCGGCAAAGTCCAGCATGTCAATCTTTTCGAGCTGCGTGGCCGCGCCGTACTCGGGCGTCATCACGTAGAGGCTCACATCGGAGTGCTCGATGATTTCGGTGTCAGACTGGCCGATGCCGCTGGTTTCCAGAATAATCAGGTCGAAGTCGGCAGCCTTCACCACGTCCACCGCGTCCTGCACGTAGCGGCTGAGCGCGAGGTTGCTTTGGCGCGTGGCCAAGCTGCGCATGTACACGCGGGGCGAGTTGATGGCGTTCATCCGAATGCGGTCGCCGAGCAGCGCGCCGCCGGTTTTGCGCTTGCTAGGGTCTACCGAGATGATGGCCAGCGTCTTCTCCGGAAAGTCGAGCAGGAAGCGCCGCACCAGCTCATCGACCAGCGACGACTTGCCCGCGCCACCCGTGCCGGTGATGCCCAGGATGGGCGCGCCCTGCGTTTTGCCGGGCGTCAACAGCTGCGAGCTGTCACTTTCCTGCTGCTGAAACTCCGCCACCAGCTGGCCTTTCACTCGCTCAAATTCCTCGGGGAAATTCTCCGCCGCCGAAATCAAGCGGCCGATGCTGCGGGCGTCCTTCTCCTTTATATGCGAAACCTCGCCATTTAGCTTTTGGCCCGTCGGGTAGTCGCTTTCCTCCAACAAGTGGTTAATCATGCCCTGCAAGCCCATTGAACGGCCATCATCGGGCGAGTAGAGGCGCGTGATGCCGTAGCCTTGCAACTCCGCGATTTCGGAGGGCAGAATAACGCCGCCGCCGCCGCCGAAAATTTTGATGTGGCCCGCGCCGCGCTCCTTCAGCAGGTCAAACATGTACTTGAAGTACTCATTGTGCCCGCCCTGGTAGCTGGTAATGGCAATGGCCTGGGCATCTTCCTGAATGGCGCAGTCCACGATTTCCTGCACCGAGCGGTTGTGCCCCAGGTGAATAACTTCGGCGCCGCTGCTCTGAATGATGCGGCGCATGATGTTGATGGCCGCGTCGTGCCCATCAAACAGCGCGGCGGCCGTGACGATACGAACGTGATTCTTAAGCTTGTAGGGGGCAGCGGGGGTGGGATGCATGGGGGAGGGGAAGTAGCGCGAAATTTCACTTCGCGTCCGATTATTTGAAGATAGAACGCGAAGTTTTTGACTAAGTAAAGGTACGAAAAAGCCCCGGCGAGGGCGGCCGAGGCTTGGTGGGTGAGCAGGAACGTTGGAGAAAAGCTATTCGGCCGGGATACGATAAGCCTCAAGTCGTAATGAGTCATCGGTCAGAACAAGCGGAATTTGACCGATGGAAGTAAGGACTGATTGAATAGCAGCAAGGTCTTGTTCGCTGGATTGTCCTGTGAGGTAGCGAGGAAATTCGAGCCACTCAATTTCTCGATAGGCCCACCAGCCGTGTGGCTTGCCAGTAATCATGGCCTCCATGGCTTGGTCGTAGTAATCGAATTGATACATAGTATTCTCGTCTATGCGAAGCAATCGGCCAGTAGGCTTTTCCTCCCATATCAGTTTGACTTGACATTCTTTGATAAGGTCATGATGTGCCACCAACGCATGAATTAGCTTGACCCATTTCGAATTATTCAAGTAGCCAACTAAACCACGTTTGCTTATAACCCGGTCAAGAAACTCATCCTCTCGAGCGATTTTCAAACTGCGATTCCGTTTAAAGTGAGAAACTGACATTGTGTATTATGGAGATTGTGGTGCTTGTACTACGCTACCGCAGCTTCCGCAAATCCAGCTGAAACCCTGGCAGCACGTACTCGCCCGACAGCTCGCGGCCGAAATTTATTGCTTTTCATAGTGCTCTTGGTCAGTTCAGTAGAGGTCGCCCCCAAATTTCCACGACATTACCTCCTCAGCCTCTGACTAAAAAAACAGTCTTGCTTGTTACGCTTGTACCACGGCAGCAATGAGCGGTGCAAAAATTAGCAAAAGAGCATGAAAGAAGCTACCTTACTGGAAGCCGCCCTAACGGAGCGGGATATCGACCGCATTATTGAAATGGCTTGGGAAGACCGCACGCCATTTGAAGCCATCGAAGCCCAATTTGGCCTCGCTGAAGCAGCAGTTATTAAATTGATGCGCCGAGAAATGAAGGCTTCGTCGTGGCGCATGTGGCGGGCTCGCGTGCAAGGCCGCCCCACCAAGCACCAAGCAAAAAGCGGGGTGGAGGATGCGCGCTTTAAGTCTAAACTCCAGAAAAATATCACGTTCAATAAGATTTCCAAGCGCCGCTAAAGCTGTTCCTACTACAATTATTCTCAACTAAGAAGGCGCTGCCAGCCTCGGTTTACCGGGTTGGCAGCGCCTTCTTGATTTCCATCGGCTGGCTAACGGTAATTTACATAGCCGGTTGCTTCTTAACAGCCTTAGCCTGTTTGGTTTTGCCAGTCTTCATTTTTACCTGTCCCGAAGGCAGGCCCGAGTTGCGGTCATCGTAGCGAGCGGGCATGCCAGTGGCAGCATCGGAGCTTGTGGGGGTGCCATTGACAGTGCCGCCCAGGCCCACCGTATTGGTGCTGCGGGTGGTAGTGGGCGAGTTGGTGGGCGTGGTCTGGGCACTGGCGGCGCTGGCGAGCAGGCCGCTCACCAGCAGGAGGGCAAAGCGTTTCATATAAGCAGAGCAATAACTGAGGGAGGAAAAAGGAAAACCCGTAGCTAGTCAAGCGCAATGGCTTTAAAGCATCGGCAAGGCCGTTTACCCGAGAAAGCAGCAGAAAGTTGTCGCCGCCCGCCCACTGTTATATACGTACTCCGCCGCCCAGCGCCAGCCGCCAGCCCAGCAGCGCCAGGGTGGCCAGCCCCACCAAGCCCCAGGCCACGCGGGTGGGGCTGGGCGTCCATTTCTTTTGGCTAAACGACTCTTGCAGGCAGCCAGCAGCTAGCGGCACCAGCAGCAAGGCCATGGTAGCGTAGTGCAGCAGCTCGTTGAGGCTCAAGTAGGGCAGCCGGCCGATGGCTAGCAGCGCCGAGCCCGCCAGCCAGGGCCCAAAAATGGTGGCGCGCACCAGCTGCGGCCGGCGCTCAAACTGAAGCACCGTGTGCGAGTCTTGCGCCAGCAAAAACGGAATAGCGGCCAAGTAGCCCAGTACTAGCTGCCCGGCCCCGAGCAGCAGCCCCAGCACCACGCTGGGCCAGGTGCCCACCCCAAGCAGCCAATTGGGCACGTACCACGAGCCCGACTGCGTCACCGTATCGGCTAGCAGGCCGCCCAATAGGGTATTGAGTGCGTGCAGCACCAGCCACAGCAGCAGTAGCTTGCTCAGGCCCCGGCGGTGGCGCTGGCGCTTCCAGAAAATAACAAAGGCCAGCACGCCCAGCGCCAGTATCAGCGCTGGGCCAGCGCTATATACTTCTAGCACCATCGTGCGCCCCCAGCCGCTGTCGCCCAGCTCGAAGCGCACACCGCTCAGGCTCCAGGTGCCGGGCACACCCAGCCGCCGGGCCATCAGCGCAGTGCCGGCCTGGTAAGCAAAAGCCACCAGCTGGTAGGCCACCAGGTAGCAGGCCGTAGCATTGAGGAAGGTCACGCGAAACTTGGCCCCCGCAGAGGCGGGCGGCAGCGCAGAAAAGTTGCCAAGAGTAGGCTGCACGGCAGAGGGTAGTAAAGCGAGGCTGGTGGGCTTAGTATAAATAGGTGCGGGGCCATCCTGGCCGGGGAGAGTATTGGGCCGCCCCAACCGTAGCCTACCGGCTGCAAACTGCCTGCCCGCCGCGGCCGGAACAGGCAGCCGGGCAAAAGCGTTAGCCAGCAGACCCGGCCCCAAACATACGCCCAGCTACTAATTGGCCGTATCTTCGTGCGGCTATAAAACTGCTCCCGAATTGAAGAATATTCGTAATTTCTGCATTATTGCCCACATCGACCACGGCAAAAGCACCCTGGCCGACCGGCTCCTCGAATTCACGAGCACCGTGGCCAAGCGCGACATGCAGGCCCAGCTGCTCGACAACATGGACCTGGAGCGCGAGCGCGGCATCACCATTAAGAGCCACGCCATCCAGATGCAGTTTCCCTACAAAGGGGAGGTGTACACGCTCAACCTGATTGATACCCCCGGCCACGTCGATTTTAGCTATGAAGTAAGCCGCAGCATCGCCGCCTGCGAAGGCGCGCTGCTCATTGTGGATGCCTCACAAGGCATTGAAGCCCAAACGATTTCCAACCTATACCTCGCCATCGGGGCCGACCTGGAAATCATTCCGGTATTGAATAAAATCGACCTCCCGCACGCCATGCCGGAGGAGGTGACCGACGAAATCGTGGACCTCATTGGTTGCAAACCAGAGGATATTATCCACGCCTCGGGCAAGGCCGGCATCGGCATCGAAGCCATCCTGAATGCCATCTGCGACCGTATTCCCGCGCCCGTCGGCGACCCCGAAGCGCCGTTGCAAGCCCTCATTTTTGACTCGGTATTCAACTCCTACCGCGGCATCGAGGTCTTGTTCCGCATCAAAAACGGCACCATGCGCAAGGGCGACAAGGTGAAGTTTATGGCGACGGGCAAGGAGTACGGAGCCGATGAAATCGGCATCCTGGGCCTCAACCAGGAGCCGCGCCAGGTGATGAGCGCCGGCAACGTGGGCTACCTCATCTCGGGCATCAAGGAAGCCCGTGAGGTAAAAGTGGGCGATACAATTACGCACGTCCATAACCCCACGGCCGAGGCCATCCAGGGCTTTGCCGACGTGAAGCCGATGGTATTCGCCGGCATCTACCCGGTTGATACTACGGAATATGAAGAGCTGCGTAGCAGCATGGAAAAGCTTCAGCTCAACGATGCCTCGCTGGTGTGGGAGCCCGAAACGTCGGTGGCGCTGGGCTTCGGTTTTCGCTGTGGCTTCTTGGGCATGCTGCACATGGAAATTGTGCAGGAGCGCCTGGAGCGCGAGTTCAACATGACGGTGATTACCACGGTACCGAGCGTGCAGTTTCACGCTATGGGCACTAAGGACCAGCAGCTTGTTATCAACGCGCCGTCGGAAATGCCGGAGCCGAACTTGATTAAGCTCATCGAAGAACCGTATATTAAAGCGCAGATTATCACGGCCGCCGAGTATGTAGGCCCGATTATCACGCTCTGCATGGAGAAGCGCGGCATCATCAAAGGCCAGTCGTACCTGACCTCGGAGCGGGTGGAAATGAGTTTCGAGCTGCCGCTGTCGGAAATTGTATTTGACTTCTTCGACAAGCTCAAAACCATCAGTCGGGGCTACGCCTCGCTGGACTATGAGCTGATTGGCTACCGCGAGTCGGACATGGTGAAACTCGACGTGATGCTGAACGGCGAGAAAGTCGATGCGCTGTCGGCCATCGTGCACCGCTCCAAGAGCTACGAGTGGGGCAAGCGCCTCTGCGAAAAGCTGCGCGAGCTGCTGCCCCGCCAGATGTTCGACATCGCCATTCAGGCCAGCATTGGGCAGAAAATCATCGCCCGCGAAACGGTGAAGGCCCTGCGCAAAAACGTAATTGCCAAGTGCTACGGCGGCGACATTTCGCGCAAGCGCAAGCTGCTCGAAAAACAGAAAGAAGGTAAGAAGCGGATGCGCTCGGTGGGCTCGGTGGAGATTCCGCAAGAAGCGTTTCTGGCGGTGCTTAAGATTGACTGATAACGAAAAGGCCGGCTCCTGTGAGGGAGCCGGCCTTTTTAGTGTTGTCTACTTTACTCTAGACTAATAAGTAGAGGGGTAAGCCTCAGCATCGGTATTGCCCGCCGTAGCATTGGGGCCTTCGCTCGGCCCGAGGTAGCGGGTATCGGGCGAAAAACCCCACATCGGAATAGCAATAAAGCTCAGGAAGAAGTAAAACAGGTAATTGCCAATGCCGAACTTACCGAAAGAGCGGCAAAAGCTGACACCCAAGGTAATGGCTACATAAATATTGGCTAGTGGAATTATAAACAGCACAATCTGCCAGGTAGGCTTGCCAGTTATTTCCATCATCACAATGATGTTATAAATGGGGATAAGCGAGGCCCAGCCAGGCTTGCCAGCTTTCTCGAATAGCTTCCACATGCCCGCGATGATGACCACGAAAATGCCCATGTAGAGTAAGCCGAAAATCAGCCCGAACAGCGCGCCAAAAAAGCTGCCAAGTAAAACGAGTAAGTGACCGTGCATGGGAGTAGAAAGGAGTAGGTGAAAAGGTTGAGCTGGCAATATAGATGTTATTTAGTAAGTAATGATATATTTTTTCTGCTGCCAATTAGCAGCAGGTACACCACTACATATTTCCTGCATGAGGGTAGCAAAAGTCATTTTATTTTTCCAGATACTGCTTGTGTTTCTGCTGATGGGTAGTCCAGCCATAGCCCAAGTGGTTTCCCGAACTGTGAAAGCCCGCCGTGCCCAGCCCGTGCTGCCCGACTCGCTGGCCCAGCGCATCGAGCGGGCGTATTTTGTGCTGAGCCGCATCAACGGCACTGCCCGCCGCAGCACTAATACCGAGGACCTGAGCGACGACCTGCCCGCAGTAGAGGATAACCTCGAAACCATCCGCCAGAACCTCGACCAGTATGGCAATGTGGTCGATGTCAAGCAGCTCCAGATGTATCGCCTGCTGCTAGCCGACATGCAAGCCAAGCTGGGCGAGTGGCGCACCGCGTTGGCAACAGGTGGCAAGCAGCTCATTGCCATGCAGGCGCGCCTCGATACGCTGAACACGCAATTGCCCCCGGCGGCCGAGCGCCCACCCGCTACCACCGCCGTGGGCCGCGCCCTGGCCCGCCTCCAAAGCAAGGAAGACCGTGCCACCGAACTGCTGCGCCGCAGCCGCCAAACCGTAACCGGCCTGCAAACGCGGGTGTCGGACGGCTACATCCAAACGCTTGAACTCCAAGACCTGGTGCGCGAGCAGATGGGCCACTTCAACCGCCGCAACAGCCAGGCTGAGCTGCCGCCGCTATGGCGGCCAGGCAGCATCCAGGCCGACGACCAAGCCAGTGCATTGGTGCGCCAGTCGTACGCGGCGCAGCGCTCCTTGGTGAGCTACTATTTTGCCGAAAACTGGGATTACTGGCTGTGGATGATGGTCATGGCGCTGGTATTTTTTGGCTGGGTATTTCGCAATTTTCGCGCCCTGCGCTTGGCTGCTGCCAAAGCGCCGGCCGTGCCCGCGCCGCTAGAATTGCCTGAGCATCGGCTGCATTATTTGCGGCCGGTGCCGGTGGCCGCGGCGCTGCTGGTGGTATTCAGCCTAGCCCCGTTTTTTGATTTGCAAGCGCCAGCGGCTTACACCGATTTGCTGCAATTGCTGCTGCTTATCACGCTCACGGTGCTGGGCTGGCGCAGCTGGCCTCGGCCGTTGTTTTGGTACTGGGTGGGTATTGTGGGGGCGTTTTTCGCGCTCACGTTTGCGTATGGCGTGCGGGCCCCGGGGCTGGGCGTGCGCTGGGTTTCGCTGCTGCTCAATGTGGCAGCGGCCGGGCTGGGCTGGCGCTTTTGGCGCTACCTACGGGCGCACAAGCTGCTGGCGGGCTTTGTGCGGCCGGTGGCGCTGCTGTTTGTGGGCCTGCACGTGCTGGCCGCGCTGGCCAATGCGTATGGGCGTGGGAGCTTGGCTAAGATGTTCACCACTACGGCTATTTTTGGGCTTACGCAGGTGGTGGCGCTGTCGGCCTTCGTACGGATAGTCACCGAGGCGTTTTACCTCCAGGTGCAGCGCAGCCGGCAGGTGGGCGGCATGAGCGGCCGGTTTAGCTTCGGCAAGATTGAGAGCGGCCTGCGCAAGGGGCTAACGGCCATTGTGGGGGTGCTGTGGCTCATGCTGTTCACCACTAATCTCAACCTCTACAACCTTTTTTACCGCGTTATCGAGCATACGCTCATGGCCCCGCACCAGCTGGGCAGCACCACGTTTACGCTGGGTAATATTCTGCTCTTTATTGGTATCATCTTCTTAACCATTCAGTTGCAGAAATACGTGGGGTATTTCTTCGGCGAGGCCGACGACGACTTCAACGCCGAAACTGACCGCAAGGGCTCCTGGATGGTGGCCATCCGGCTGGGCATTCTGGCGGTGGGGCTGCTGCTGGCCACGCTGGCTTCGGGGCTGCCAGTCGATAAAATCGCCATCGTGCTGGGTGCCTTGGGCGTGGGTATTGGCTTGGGCTTGCAGAATATTATCAACAACCTCGTGTCGGGCGTGATTCTCATTTTTGAGCGACCATTTCAGGTCGGCGACTACATCGAGGTCAACGGCAAAACCGGCCGCGTCAAGGACATTGGCATCCGAGCCAGCAAGCTCATCTCGCAGGCTGGCTCCGAGATTATCCTGCCCAATGGCGACCTGCTTTCGGGCCATGTCATCAACTGGACGCTGAGCAACAACCACATCCGCACTGAGTTAGGCCTCAGCCTCGGCCCCAATGCCGACCTCGACCAGGCCCGCCAGCTCATCACCGAGGAAATCCTGAACCACCCTAATACGCTGCATAAAGTCGCCCCCGAAATTCTGCTCAACAGCGTTACGGTAGCGGGTTACGATTTGAAAGTGCTGTTTTGGATAAACAACATTCGCCAGGAGCAGGCCCTAAAAAGCGAACTGCTGGCCACTATCTACCAGCACCTTACCGAGGCCGGTATTGCCATGCGGTAAGGTTTCCTGTCCTTGCGAGCGCAGCGAAGCAATCGCACCTGACGAGTACCCGAGCGGCTCACCCTGATGCGATTGCTTCGCTACGCTCGCAATGACAAACGATTTTAATTGTTTCTTTTACTTTCACCATGCCTGACACCACCGCCCCGCACCTCATCGACGGCAAGCAAGTCGCCGAAGACATCAAAGTTGAAATCGCGGCCGAAGTAGCCCAGTTAAAGGCTGCCGGCCAAAAAGTGCCGCATCTCGCCGCCATCCTCGTGGGCCACGATGGCGGCTCCGAAACCTACGTGCGCAACAAGGTGCTGGCCTGCGAGCGCGTGGGCTTTGGCAGCACGCTGCTGCGCTTCGAAGACAGCATTACGGAGGCCGAATTGCTGGCCCAAGTGCAGCAGCTCAACGACGACCCCGAAATCGATGGCTTCATCGTGCAACTGCCGCTGCCCAAGCACATTGACACCGAAAAAGTGATTGAGGCCGTGCGCCCCGACAAAGACGTGGACGGTTTTCACCCCACTAACCTGGGCCGCATGGTGGCCGGGCTGCCCGCGCTGCTGCCCGCCACGCCCTCGGGCATCGTGGAGCTGATGGCGCGGGCCGGCATCAAAACCAGCGGCCAGCACGCCGTAGTAATCGGCCGCTCCAACATTGTGGGTACGCCGGTTAGTATCTTGCTGGCTAAGAACTTGGAGACGGCCAACTGCACGGTTACTTTATGCCATTCGCGCACCAAAAACCTGCCCGAAATCGTGCGCCAAGCCGACATTATCGTGGCTGCCATTGGCCGCCCCGAGTTCGTGACGGCCGACATGGTGAAGCCCGGCGCGGTGGTAATCGACGTGGGCACGACCCGCGTAACCGACGCCAACAAGAAGAGCGGCTACACCCTGAAAGGTGACGTAAATTTTGCCGAAGTGGCCCCATTGGCCTCGCGCATTACACCCGTGCCGGGCGGCGTGGGGCCGATGACCATTGCCATGCTGCTGCTGAATACGCTGCGGGCGGCCAAGGGCGAAGTGTACCCGAAGTAGCATAATGAGTGGGTTGGTGAATGAGTGAATGAGCGATTGCTACTGGTTCATTCACTCATTCGCTCATTTACTCATTCACTGTTCGTAAATTTGAGTGACCGGAACCCTCGGTCACGTCTCGGGCGTTGACGTAAGTCGCGCCCGTTTTTTATTTGCTTATGTCTATCGTTACGGAGTTACTCGCCGCTTTGCCTATCCTCAACGCCGACCAAAACGCTGCTGCGCCCGGCACCGTGCTGCCGGTGATGGAGCAGTTCTATACTATTCAGGGCGAAGGATTTAATACGGGTCGGGCCGCCTACTTCATCCGCCTCGGCGGCTGCGACGTGGGCTGCGTATGGTGCGACGTGAAAGAATCGTGGGATGCCGACGCCCACCCGCGCCAAGCGGTGGCCGACCTAGTGACCGCCGCCAGCGAGCACCCCGGCCGCAACGTGGTTATTACGGGCGGCGAGCCGCTGATGCACAACTGCGGCCCGCTTACCAAAGCCTTGCAGGAAGCCGGTTTTAAAACCTGGATTGAAACCAGCGGCGCGCACCCGCTGTCGGGCAATTGGGATTGGATATGCTTGTCGCCCAAGAAGTTCAAGGCCCCATTGCCCGAAGTATTGGCCCACGCCGACGAATTGAAAATCATCGTTTTCAACGACAGCGATTTTAAGTGGGCCGAGGAGCACGCCGCCCTGGTACCCAGCACCACGCGCCTCTACCTGCAGCCCGAGTGGAGCCGCGCCGCTCGCATGACGCCCGCCCTCATCGACTACGTGAAGGCCAATCCGCGCTGGCAGGTGTCCTTGCAAACGCATAAGTACCTCGATATTCCGTAGCGCTGGGGCGCTGGGGGTTGCATATTTGCGGTCCATCGAATGAGCGTTAGCTGAACGGTGCGGCGCTTAGTGCCGTTAGCCGGGCGGGCTGCTTGCTGCCGATGTGTTTCGCGCCTGCCTTTTTCCCACCTTATGTTGCTTAACTATCTGCTTCCGGCGGGCCTGCTGCTGGGCTTGGCCACCACGCCGGCCTGGGCCCAAAACCAGGCACCCGCCAGCATCACCGATGGCAAGGCCCGCGGCCTCTACGACAAAGCCCAGCAGCTGTATCGGCGCGACCGCCAGCCCCAGCAAGCCCTGCTGGTGTGGAACCAACTGACCGACAAATACCCCGAATATGGCGAGCCCTACCTGCGCAAAGGCTCGCTGCTGCTGATACTCGGCGACCAGCCCAAGGCCCTGGAAGCCTATAAAACCGGCCTGGGCAAGCTGCCCGTCGAGGCCAGCCACGCCACCGACTACATCTTGCTGGGCCGCCTGGCGGGGGCCGTGGGCGACTACGCCACCGTGCGCACGGCGTATACCAATTACCTCAGCACCAACCCGACCGATAAAAAGCAGACGGAGCTGGCCAAGCTGCAGCTGCAAAACTGCGACTATGCGGCCGAGGCCATGGCGCACCCCACTGGTACCGCGCCCACGCGCCTGCCCGCGCCGCTCAACCAGTACCGCGCCCAGTACTTCCCGGTGCTCACCGCCGATAACCGCTCGCTCGTGTTCACGCTACGCCGCAATGCCGAGCAGCCAGGGCGCGAAAACGAGGATTTGCTCATCAGCGCTGTGGACAGCACCGGCAAGTTTGGGCCGCCAAAATCCATTTCGAACGATATTAACTCGAAGGAAAACGAAGGTGCGGCCACCATCTCGGGCGATGGCAAAACGCTGGTATTCACAGCCTGTGACCGGCCCGGCGGCGTGGGCAACTGTGACCTCTACCTCTCGCACCGGCGCGGCCACCAGTGGACGGCCCCGCGCAACCTTGGCACGCTAGTCAACTCCAAGCAGTGGGACGGCCAGCCCTCGCTCTCGGCCGATGGCCGCACGCTGTACTTTTCCTCGAACCGCGGCGGCGGCCTGGGCGGCTACGACCTCTACGTGACCACCATCGGCACTGATGGCACCTGGAGCGCCCCCCGCAACCTGGGCGCGCCCGTGAACACGCCACTCGATGAGGAAGCACCCTTCATTCACGCCAGCGGCACCACGCTTTACTATGCCAGCAATGGCATGGCGGGTTTGGGCAGCTCCGATATTTTCCGGACTGAGCTGAGCGATAAAAACGAATGGAGCGCCCCGCGCAACCTCGGCTATCCCATGAATACGTTTGCCCGTGAGGCCTCGCTCTTCATCAGCTCCGACAACCGGCGCGCCTACTACACCCGCACCGAGCCCCCGCAGCCCGGCGATACGCCCGGCCTGCCCGCGCCCATCATGCTCTACGGCAGCGAGGTGCCGGCCAGCGCCCGCGCCCGCGAAACCAGCACCTACACCCAGGGCCGCGTGTTCGACGCCATCACCAAGAAGCCGATTGAGGCCGTAGTTCAGCTGTTTGATTTGAATACCAATGCGCTAACGCAGCAAGTGTATTCCGATGTCGAAACCGGCGAGTACACGGCCGTGCTCAACGAAGGCCGCGCCTACGCCATGTACGCCGCCGCGCCCGGCTACCTGCTCAAAAGCCTCAATTTTGACTATTCCAGCAAGCAAAACTTCGACCCGCTGACGCTGGATATCTACCTCGACCCCGCCAAAAGCGGCCGCAGCGCGGTACTGAATAACCTGTTTTTCGACTCCAACCAAGCCGTACTCAAGCCCCGCTCGCGCACCGAGCTCGACCGTCTCGTGGAGTTTCTGCGCCAAGACCCTAATCTGCGCGTGGAGGTAGCCGGCTACACCGACAACGTGGGCACGCCCGCCGCCAACCTCAGCCTCTCACAGCGCCGCGCCCAGGCCGTTTTCGACTACTTGGCCAAGCACGGCGTGCCCGCCACCCGCCTGCGGGCCAAGGGCTATGGCGAAACCAAGCCCCTGTCGGCCAACGATACCGAGGCCCACCGTGCCCAAAACCGCCGCATCGAGCTGCGGATTCTGTAGCCGTATCGCGAAGCTCTGCTTCGCGTAGCCCCGGCGAGCCTACGCGACTAGACGCTACGCGAAGCGGAGCTTTGCACTACACCTTAAAGCAAGGCTTTAAGAAAGCGAAAATTTACTAGGATTCTTCAGAGAAAATGTAGTGCCCGCCCTTGTGCGGGCATTTTTTTTACCTCAAGCGTAGCTTTTTCAATTGAAAATAAAAGCGCGAAAATGAGGCAGTTGTGATTTTATGTAAAAACAGCCTGATTAAAAAAGTGCTAAAACGGGTCGATTTTGTGCAAAAAATAAAAAGCGTGTAGGTTTGAAGCAATTACCCCAGCTAGTGCAGCGCTTTTGCGCACTAGCTCTCGCTTCGCCACCATTTTTTAACCTAACCCTTTTTTACCACATGAAAAATCTGCTTGCTGCTGCCTGCCTCACGGCTGGCCTCACCGCTGCCACCCCCGTGCATGGCCCCGGCGACGAACCCAAGGCGTACCCCAAGTCGGTAGCGCTGCACGCTACCACGCTCACCCAGGCGCTAGCCCGGCGCATCCACTTCAACGAAGGCCAATATGTACAGGTGAAAAAGCTGCACCTGAAATACCTCGAAGAGCGCCGCCAACTGGAGTTTGAGCTAAACTTGGCTAATGCCCCCGCCGCCGAGCGCGACGAGCAAATAGCGCCCCTGCAGCGCCGCTACGAGCAAGCGCTGAGCGACCTTCTGAATCCCGAGCAACGCCTGGCTTACCAGCAACTGCGGGCCTCGTTCACGGCCCATCGGCTGTAGCATAAGCTTTAGCTGAATTGAATAGGGGAGAAGCACGCAAAAAAGCCCCGTCTGCTACTTGCAGACGGGGCTTTTTTGTTATTCGTAAGCTACCTAAGCGCGCTCACCCATTGCCACATATGGGCGCTCGGTTGCGCCGGTGTAAATCTGGCGAGGGCGGCCGATGGGTTCTTTGTTTTCGCGCAGCTCTTTCCACTGGGCAATCCAGCCGGGGAGGCGGCCGATGGCGAAGAGCACGGTGAACATTTCGGTCGGGATGCCCATCGCTTTGTAGATGATACCCGAGTAAAAGTCCACGTTCGGGTACAGCTTGCGCGTGATGAAATACTCGTCGGTGAGAGCAGCTTGCTCCAACTCCTTCGCGATTTTCAGCAGCGGACTGTCTTGTACACCAAGGGCTTGCAGCACTTCGTCGGCGGCCTTTTTGATGATTTTGGCGCGGGGGTCGAAGTTTTTGTACACCCGGTGGCCAAAGCCCATGAGGCGGAACGAATCGTTCTTGTCCTTGGCCTTGGCGATGAATTTGCTGGTGTCGCCGCCGTCTTTCTCAATGGCTTCTAGCATCTCGATAACCTCCTGGTTAGCCCCGCCGTGCAACGGACCCCAGAGGGCATTGATGCCGGCCGATACCGAGCCGTAGAGGCTGGCATTGGAGGAGCCTACGAGGCGCACGGTGCTGGTCGAGCAGTTTTGTTCGTGGTCGGCGTGCAGGATGAATAGCTTGTTCAACGCGCTCACCAGCACGGGGTTCTGCTTGTACTCTTCGGTGGGATAGCTGAAGAGCATGTACAGGAAATTGGCCGTGTAGTCGAGGTCGTTGCGGGGGTACACGAAGGGGTGGCCCACCGAATTTTTGTAGCTCCAGGCCGCGATGGTCGTAATCTTGGCGATGAGGCGGATGATGTTCAAATCCAGTTCCTCAGCGCTCAACTCGGGCGAAATGCTCTGCGGGTAAAAGGCAGTGAGCGAACACACGATAGACCCCAGAATGCCCATGGGGTGGGCCGTGGAGGGGAAGCCATCCAGAATCTTGCGGATGTCTTCGTGAACCAGTGTGTGCTGCGAAATCTTGTAGCGGAAGCCGTCGAATTCAGCTTGCGTGGGCAACGTGCCGTAAATCAGCAGGTAAGCTACTTCCAGGAAGCTCGCCTGCTCGGCCAGCTGCTCGATATCGTAGCCCCGGTAGCGCAGAATGCCCAGTTCGCCGTCGAGAAACGTGATAGCGCTTTTGGTAGCGCCGGTATTCTTATAGCCTGGGTCGTAGGTGACAAAGCCCGTTTGGTCGCGCAGCTTGCCAATGTCGAAGGCTTTTTCGTGCTCGGTGCCTTCGATAACGGGCAAGCTAATTGTCTTGCCATCGAGGGTGAGTTCAGCAGTTTCTGCCATTGTACTAAAAAGAGAGTGGGTGGAGGTACGTCAGGGAATGTTCTGGGCGCGAAGCTAAGGTCCGGACCGCAGATTCAAACGGATTAAACGGATTTCGCGGATACGCCGCTGGCGCGGCTGGCTTATTTAGGGAGGCGAGTACGGCAACTCGCTCGCGAGAGCAAATATGCGTTACCAACATGATTTTGTAATTAAAAAACAGTTCTTTAAAGGGCTTTGTTTACGCCCAACTGAATAAGCCAGCCGCGCCAGCGGCGTATCTGCGAAATCCGTTTAATCCGTTTGAATCTGTGGTTTATTTGCCGATGCAGAACTGCGTGAAAATGCTGGTCAGCAGGTCGTCGGTCGAAATATCGCCCGTGATTTCGCCTAGCGAGCTTAGCGCATGGCGCAGGTCGGCGGCCAGCAACTCGGTGCCGCGCCCCGTGGCCAGGCCCTGCTGCACGGCGGCCAGGTGCTGGGCGGCCATTTCGAGGGCGCGGGCGTGCCGCACATTGGTTACGATGGTGGCCGTGCCAGTAGTGGCCAGGCCCGCGCCGCGCACTTGGGTTAATAAGGTTTCTTGCAGGTTTTCAAGGCCTTGGCGCTGCCCGGCGGAGATAGTTAAAAGATTCTTATTTTTGAGTTGCTCGAAGGCCGCAATTTGCGCGGGAGTGGCGGCGTCCTGCTTATTGCCCACCAGCAGCACTGGCAGCCTGGGATGCGCGGCGGTGAACTCCGCTAAATCGGCTCGCACCTCAGCAGGCGTCATTGCAGTTAAGTCGAACAAGTACAGTAATAAAGCTGCTTGGCCGATGCGCTGGCGCGTGCGCTGCACGCCTATGGCCTCGACCTCGTCGGCGGGGTTGTCGCGCAGGCCAGCTGTATCCACGAAGCGGAAGCGCAGCCCGTCGATACTCACCTCATCCTCAATAAAATCGCGCGTGGTGCCTGGAATGGCCGATACAATGGCGCGTTCCTCGCGCAGCAACGCATTGAGCAGGGTCGATTTGCCCGCATTAGGCCGCCCGGCAATGACAGTAGTGATGCCGTTTTTAATGACGTTGCCCAACTCGAAGGAACGTAGCAGCCCATTCACCACATGCTGCACCTCGCTCAATAAGCGCGTGAGGCCGGTACGGTCGGCAAATTCAACGTCTTCTTCGCCGAAGTCCAACTCCAATTCCAGCAGCGAAGCAAACTTGATGAGCTGCGCCCGCAGCCCGCGTAATTCATCGGAAAAGCCGCCGCGCAGTTGGTTCAAAGCTACTTGGTGACTCAAAGCTGAATCGGCGGCGATGAGGTCGGCTACGGCTTCGGCTTGGGCCAGGTCGAGCGCCCCGTTGAGGAAAGCGCGTTTGGTAAACTCGCCGGCTTCGGCCAAGCGGGCACCTTGGCGCAGCAGCGCTCCGAGTACTTGGCGCACGATAAAATCGGAGCCGTGACCGGAAATCTCGACCACGTCCTCGCGGGTGTAGGAGCGCGGAGCACGATAGAGCGACGCCACTACTTCATCGAGCACCTGGCCGCTCTCGGGGTCGCGCAGGGTGCCGTAGTGCAGCGTGTGGCCGGGCTGGGCAGCGAGGTTTTTCTTGGAGAAAAGAGCTTGCGTAATGGCCACGGCATCGGGGCCGGAGAGACGCACTACGGCCAGCGCCCCAATGCCGGGCGGCGTGGAGAGGGCGACAATAGTATCAGAAAAAGCTGGAGTCATAGGGTAGCGCCAAGCTTGGCTTGGCGGGTAAGCCACGGGCAATTTACCAAGCGAGAGCCGAGCATTAGGTGATAAACAAATTGCGCCCGACTTCGGCCGAAATAAGTACCGTGCGGTCCCGGTTAACGCGCAGCTCTAGGGAGTTATCAAATGCCACTTTATCCAGCACTTTAAGCGGTGCGCCTAGGCATAAACCTACTTTATCGAGGTATTGCAGGAAGGGCGCTGACGTGTCTTTCACCGCCGCCAGCGTGCCTTGCTCACCCACGGCGAGGTCGGCCAGCAGGCGATGTACAGGGCGGCGCACCGCGCCATCTTCAGCCGGAATGGGGTCGCCGTGTGGGTCGAAAGTAGGGAAATTCAGAAACTCGTCGAGCCGCCGCATCAGCAGCGGCGACTGCACGTGCTCCAGTTCTTCAGCCACCTCATGCACCTCGTCCCAGTTGAAGCCTAGCTGCTGCACTAAGAACACTTCCCAAAGCCGATGCTTGCGCACGGTGAGCAGCGCTAGCCGCCGGCCCTCGTCCGTGAGCTGCACGCCCCGGTACTTTTCGTAGCGTAGTAGCTCCTTCTCGGCCAGGCGGCGCAACATGTCCGTCACCGACGCGGCGCGGGTCGTCAGCGCCGCCGCAATGCGGTTGGTGCTCACGTCTTGGCCCGGCTCAGCCTCGGCCAGCTTGTAGATGGTTTTTAGGTAATTTTCCTCGGTGTGGCTGGGCATTCTTGTTCAATTAAAAATTAAAAATTATGAATTAAAAATTCCTGCTCTGTTAGGCTGAGCTATTATGAGCAGCCTGAATTTTTAATTTTTAATTCATAATTTTTAATTGCGAAGCCTACCATTTAATCAGTGCCGAAGCCCACGTGAAGCCTGAGCCGAACGCCGCTAGGCATACTAGGTCGCCGCGCTTGATGCGGCCTTCCTGCACGGCCTCGCTCAAGGCAATCGGGATGCTGGCGGCGGTGGTGTTGCCATAGCGCTGAATGTTGCTGAAAATCTTGTCGTCGGAAAGGCCCATTTTCTGCTGCACGTACTGCGTGATGCGTAGATTGGCCTGGTGCGGGATGAGCAGGTCAATGTCAGCCGACTGGTAGCCGTTCTGGTCGAGCGCCTCCTTAATAACCTGCGGAAAGCGCACCACGGCGTGCTTAAACACGTTTTGGCCGTTCATGTAGGGGTACATGCCCTCGCGGTTTTCGGCCACGTAGTCGGTGCGCCCATCGCGGTTGGCGCTGGGCTCTTTCACAATCAACTCTTCGGCAAACTCGCCCTGCGAGTGCAGGTGCGTGCTCAGGATGCCGTGGCCTTCCTGCGACGACGGCCGGAGCACCACCGCGCCCGCGCCATCGCCGAAAATGACGGACACCGCCCGGCCCCGGGTGCTTTTATCGAGGCCCGAAGAATGGATTTCGGAGCCCACTACCAGCACCGTGTCGTACATGCCGGTGCGGATAAACTGGTCGGCCACTGAGAGCGCGTAGACGAAGCCCGAGCATTGGTTGCGCACGTCGAGGGCGGGGCAGTTGTTGGTCATGCCCAGCTCGCGCTGCATGAGTACGCCCGAGCCAGGGAAGAAGTAATCGGGTGATAGCGTGGCAAATACAATCAGCTGCACCTCGTTGGGCTGGAGGCCGGCGGCCTCTAGGGCGCGGCGGGCGGCTTTGGCTCCCATACCGGCCGTAGTGTCCTTGCCTTCCTCAAACCAGCGCCGCTCCTGGATGCCCGTGCGCTCCTGAATCCAGGCGTCGGACGTTTCCATCATTTCTTCGAGGTCGGCGTTTTTGACAACGCGGTCGGGCACGTAGTGGCCCACGCCCGCAATTTCGGCGTGGCGCAAGGTGGTAGGAGAAGCCATTGAGTATGAGCGTAAAGAAGGGGTGGGAGGGGCGGAAGAGCTGGCCCGCAATCGGCCAGAAAACAAAGAGCAGCAGCGTAAAAGGACCGCAAAAGTACCTCCTTCGGCCTACGCTAAGCGGCCGCAAAGGTGGCAGGTGGCAAGAGGCTTTCCAGCAAATGCCCTAATTTTTTGCCCTCGCTCGCCCATAATACCTCCTCAGCAGGCGGCCCAGCGGGGTAAAAGACCGCCGTAGCCAGTGCCGCAGCTACTTGGGCAGCCGCCGCCGCAGGCTGCGAAAAATCGACCACCAAACCAGCCTGATAGGCCAGCGCCAACCCCGCCCAAAGCGGATTGGGCTGCACCAGCACCGGCAGGCCGTGGGCCAGGTATTCAAATAGTTTGGTGGGCCGGCAGCGCTCCGTACTAGGGTGCGGGCGGTAGGCTAGCAGACCTAAATGACTGCGTCCGATTTCGGCTATCAGCCGAGCGTGGGGCACCAGCGCGGCCCCGCCGATGAGGGTAAGCCAATCGGCTTCGCTAGCCGCTAACTGCTGCAATTCGCTTAGTAGCTCGGGCTGCTGGCAGAAGCCAATGATAGTGAGTTGCACCCCGCCTGGCCAGGCCGAAATAGCCCGCAACTGCCGTACCAGCGCGATGGCCTCGCGCACCCCGTTCAATTCCGAAATAGTGCCCGAGAACAGCAGCCGCAGCGGCTCGAGGCGCGCCGGCAGCGGGCGGGCCGTGCGGGGCAGCACTTCGCCGGGCTGGGGCTGGTATTTATTTTCCAGAACAAGCACCCGCTCGGCTGGCAGCTCGTGCAAGAAAGGTAGCTCCTCGGCATAGCTGGCCTCGGCTAGTAAGAGCGCGGCGGCGTGCCGGGCGGCGGCCGTTTCGACGCGGCGCACTAAGCTGGCTAGCAGGCCGCGCAGCGCGGCCGGGTACATACCTTGGCTGCGAATATTGAGCGCGTAATTTTCTTGAATGTCATAGATGAGCTGCCGGCCGCGCCCCAGCCGCTGCCAGAGCAGCGTGAGGGGTAGTAGCTCGGGCGCGGTGACAATGACTAGGGCCGGCCGCGCCCGATGCAGCAAGCGCCAGTAGCGCCCCTGGGCCAGCAGCCGCCCCAGGCTCAGGCGCGAGCCTTTGAGCAAGCTGACAAATACTGTATTGGGCAGCGCGCCGGCCGGTGTAGGCGCTTGCCGCCCGGCTACCATTAGCTGACTGGCTGATAAAAGCACTGCCAGCGTGCGGGCAAACTTGCCGTACATCCGCGTGTCATCCAAGGGTTTGAGCACCGATGCCAGCAGCAGGCGCGGGGCGGCAGTAGCACGCAAACTGGTGGGCGAGAAGTAGGGCACGGCGCAAAGTAGCCAGGTTGCCAGTGCCAGAGTGGCCAGGCGGCAGCCGGGGCAATAGGCCGGCAAAGTTGGGCAATAACCTGGCACCAGTAATTTGCAGGCATTGATTTCTGGCTTTTTCCTTTCAAAAATGGCATTTTCCCTCGCGGCCCGGCTCACGCTGGCTGCCCTGGCGCTGGGCTTCGCGGCCCAGGCTCAAGCTGTTAAGCCCAGCGCGCCCACTCCCGCCGATTTGGTAAACCCACTCATGGGCACCGATTCCAAGCCTGACCTCTCCAACGGCAACACCTACCCGGCCATTGCCCGGCCCTGGGGCATGAACTGCTGGATGCCCCAAACCGGCAAAATGGGCAGCGGCTGGGCCTACCAGTACTCGGCCGACAAAATCCGGGGCTTCAAGCAGACGCACCAGCCCTCGCCCTGGATGAACGACTACGGCCAGTTTGCCCTGATGCCCGGCACCGGCAAAATCAAGGTCGATGAAGACGCCCGCGCCAGCTGGTTTTCGCACAAAGCCGAAACCGCCCGCCCGTATTATTACAGCGTGTATTTGGCTGATTATGACCTCACCACCGAAATAACGCCCACCGAGCGGGCGGCGCGTTTCCGCTTCACGTTTCCGCGTACCGACAGCGCCTACGTCATTATCGATGCCCTCGATAAAGGCTCGATGCTGAAGCTGCTGCCCGCCCAAAACCGCATCATCGGCTACACCACCCGCAACAGCCGGGGCGTGCCGGCCAATTTCAAAAATTACTTCATCATCGAGTTCGACCGCCCATTTACTGCCTCGCAGGTGTTTAATGGCAAGACGCTGGCCGCTGGCATAAACGAGCTAACGGCCGACCACGTCAGCGCCGCCGTGGGCTTCAAAACCCGCAAGGGCGAGCAGGTAAATGCCCGCGTGGCCTCCTCATTCATCAGTGCCGAGCAGGCCGAGCGCAACTTGCAGGAGCTTGGTACTGATGGCTTTGACGCCGTAAAGCAAAAAGGGCAGGATGCTTGGAATAAAGCGTTGGGCCGCGTCGAAATAGAAGGCGGTAGTGACGAGCAGCAGCGCACGTTTTACTCGTGCCTGTACCGGGCGCTGCTGTTTCCGCGCAAGTTTTATGAGCTGGATGCCAGCGGGCAGCCCATCCACTACAGCCCGTTTAATGGCGAAATCCGGCCCGGTTTTTCCTACACCGATACCGGTTTTTGGGACACTTTCCGGGCGCTGTTTCCGCTCCTAAACTTGCTTTATCCCGAAGAAAACGCCCAGATGCAGGCCGGCCTCGCCAACGACTACCGCGAGGGCGGCTGGCTGCCCGAGTGGGCCAGCCCCGGCTACCGCAACATTATGGTAGGCAATAATTCGGCCTCCGTAGTGGCCGAGGCGTACCTGAAAGGCGGGCGCGGCTACGACATCAACACCCTCTACGAAGCCCTGACCCACGGTGCCAACAACGCCGGCCCGATGGAAGCCGTGGGCCGCGCCGGCGTGCAGTACTACAACAAATTGGGCTATGTACCCTACGACGTTAAAATCAACGAAAGCGCCGCTCGCACCCTTGAATACGCCTACGACGACTTTGCCATTGCGCAGCTAGGCAAGGCGTTGGGCAAGCCCAAAAAGGAAGTCGACCTCTACACCCAGCGCAGCCAGAATTACCGCAAGCTCTTCGACCAGCAAAGCGGCATGATGCGCGGCCGCAACCAAAACGGCACCTTCCAGACGCCTTTCAACCCCTTCAAATGGGGCGATGCCTTCACCGAGGGCAATAGCTGGCACTACACCTGGTCGGTGTTTCACGATGTGCAGGGATTGATGAATTTGATGGGTGGCCCGAAGCCATTTGTGGCTAAACTCGACACCTTGTTTACCCTTCCGCCCATCTTCGATGATGCCTACTACGGCGAGGTGATTCACGAAATTCGGGAGATGCAGATTGCCAATATGGGCCAGTATGCCCACGGCAACCAGCCCGCGCAACACATTATCTACCTGTACAATTACGCCGCCCAGCCGTGGAAAGCGCAGTACTGGGCCCGCGAAACCATGAACCGCCTCTACCGCCCCACGCCCGACGGCTACTGCGGCGACGAAGACAACGGCCAAACCTCGGCCTGGTACGTGTTTTCGGCCCTGGGCTTCTACCCCGTGTGCCCCGCCAGCGACCAGTACGTGCTCGGCGCGCCGCTCTTCCCCAAAGCCACGTTGCACCTGCCCGGTGGCCGCGATGTAGTGCTGAGCGCGCCAGCCAACACAGACGTTAATCGCTACGTCAACCAGCTGACCATGAATGGTCAGCCGTACTCGCACAACTGGCTCAGCCACTCTGAGCTGTTGAAAGGCGCGACGCTGAACTTTGATATGTCGGCCGCACCAAACAAAGGGCGTGGTACTCAGCCAGCCGATGCGCCATTTTCAGCGTCGAAGCCGAAGTAAGCTCCCACGGTCGTCATGCAGAGCGCAACGAAGCATCTCGCGTGGTGCAGTAATTCCTTGCGTTTTTGAGGTTAGTCGTCCACGCGAGATGCTTCGACAAGCTCAGCATGACGATGTAAGCTCTGCATGACGAACGTATTTTTGCGCCCAGTTTTACCCTCCTTTTTTACATGGATACCACCAGCCACCACAGCCCCGTACTCGACCGCTTTGCCGCCCAAGAAGCCATCGAAGCCGCCTGGGCCGACCGCACCCTGCTCGACCAGCCCGACACCCAAGCCGCCATCGAGCACGTCATTGAAGACCTCGACAAAGGCAAACTGCGCGTAGCCGAGCCGCCCACCACCGAAGGCGGCGAGTGGAAAATCAACGAGTGGGTCAAGAAGGCCGTCATTCTCTACTTCCCCATCCGCAAGATGGAAACCCAGGAAGTTGGCCCCTTCGAGTACCACGACAAAATGGCCCTCAAAACCGACTACGCCGCCCAAAAAGTGCGCGTGGTGCCGCCCGCCGTGGCCCGCTATGGCGCCTACCTAGCCCCCGGCGTCATCCTGATGCCGAGCTACACCAACATCGGTGCCTACGTGGGCGAGGGCACGATGGTGGACACCTGGGCCACCGTGGGCAGCTGCGCCCAGGTCGGCAAAGGCGTGCACCTGAGCGGCGGTGTGGGTCTCGGCGGGGTGCTGGAGCCCGTGCAGGCGGCCCCGGTTATCATCGAAGACGGCGCGTTCATTGGCTCACGCAGCATCTTGGTTGAAGGCTGCCGCATCGGCAAAGAGGCTGTAATCGGCGCGGGCGTTACTATCACCGGCAGCACCAAAATCATAGACGTAACCGGCCCTGAGCCCAAGGAATACAAGGGCTATGTGCCGCCGCGCTCGGTCGTCATTCCCGGCTCCATCACCAAGCACTTCCCGGCCGGCGACTACCAGGTGCCCTGCGCCCTCATCATCGGCCAGCGCAAGCCCAGCACCGACTTGAAAACGAGTCTAAATGACGCATTGCGTGATTTTGGGGTATCGGTATAAGTAGAAAATACCAACCACGGTTGTCATGCTGAGCGCAGTGAAGCATCTTGTTAGGATACGCTAGGCTGGTAATCCAACGAAGCGACCAAGATGCTTTACTCTGTTCAGCATGACAACCGCGATGAAGGCAAACAAAAAAGCCCGCTAATCAGCGGGCTTTTTTATTAGAGCAGAGGCAACAATTAAGCTGCTACCGGCCGCAGCTTCTCGCCAAATAGCGACTTCACCTTATCCACTTTAGGCTTGGCTACAAACTGGCAGTAGGGCTCGTGGCCGTGCATATTGAAGTAGTTCTGGTGGTAATCTTCGGCAGGGTAGAACTCCGGCGCGGCGGTAATTTCCGTCACGATGGGGTTCGGGAAAGCTTGCTTATCGTTCAGCGTTTTCTTCCACTGCTCGGCCAGCTTGTGCTGCTCCTCGGTATTGTAATAAATAACTGAGCGGTACTGCGTGCCCGTGTCGGCCCCCTGGCGGTTGAGGGTCGTGGGGTCGTGCGTTTTGAAGAAGATTTCGAGCAGCTCTTCGTAGCTGATGATGGCCGGGTCGAAGGTGATGTCAATCACTTCGGCGTGGCCGGTCATACCGCTGCACACCTCACGGTAAGTGGGGTTTTTGATGCGGCCGCCGGCGTAGCCGGAAACCACTTTTTCTACCCCTTTTAAGTTCTGAAAAACGGCTTCGACGCACCAAAAGCAGCCGGCTCCGAATGTTGCATGTTCCATAGGTAATCGCAGGTTTTGCGCTGATTTTTTTGAGGATGCTGATGCACTATCAGCTTGTCTATTCAACGTAAAACCGAGCAATACCGTTCGGCATAACGTGCAGTACCGTGGACGCTACTTCCGAAACCGCTCAGCCACCACCAAGTCCTTCGAGCCCGCCGTGTACTGGTAAAAACCCTCGCCCGATTTTACACCCAGGCGGCCAGCCATTACCATATTCACCAGCAGCGGACAAGGGGCGTATTTGGGGTTGCCCAGCCCGTCGTGCAGTACGCGCAGAATGGCCAGGCACACATCGAGCCCAATAAAATCGGCTAGCTGCAACGGCCCCATCGGGTGGGCCATGCCAAGCTTCATCACGGTGTCGATTTCTTCCACGCCGGCCACGCCTTCGAATAGGCTGATAATGGCCTCGTTAATCATCGGCATCAGGATGCGGTTGGCCACGAAGCCGGGGTAGTCGTTGACCTCCGTAGGCGTCTTGCCGAGCTGGCGCGACAGGTCCATTACGCGTTGCGTCACCTCGTCGGAAGTGGCGTAGCCCCGGATTACCTCCACCAGCTTCATCACCGGCACGGGGTTCATAAAGTGCATCCCGATTACCTGGGCTGGGCGCTTGGTCACGGCCGCGATTTTGGTAATCGAAATCGACGAAGTATTGCTGGCCAGAATAGCTTCGGCGGGCGCGTACTGGTCGAGGTCGCGGAAAATCTGGAGCTTGAGGTCTACGTTTTCGGTGGCGGCCTCTACTACCAGCTCGGCCCCGGCCACGCCTTCGGCGATGCTCGTAAAAGTGCGCAGGCGGCCCAGCGTGGCCGTTTTCTCGTTTTCGCTCAGCGTAGCTTTGGCTACCTGGCGGTCGAGGTTTTTGGTGATGGTGGCCACGCCCCGGTCGAGGGCGGGCTGGTTGATATCGATAAGCGACACGGCAAAGCCGTGCTGGGCAAAAACGTGAGCAATACCATTGCCCATCGTGCCCGAGCCAATAACGGCGACTTGCATGGGTGGGAGAAATGAAAAGAAATGTGAAAACAGGAATAAAACCGCACAAAGCTACTGGCAGCCGCCCAAGCAACCGGGCGGAATGCAAAATTTTAACGGGGCCTTCATCCTTTTTTTATCCGCTCCGTACAAGCCCTAGACTGGTCGAAACGCCCAGCATTTCCTTCTTCCTCCAACAAACACGTCTCCTTTCACTCATGGGCAATCTCCTGTATCTCATCGCCGTAATCCTCATCCTCGTTTGGGCACTCGGCTTCTTCGGTATTCTAGGTGCTGGCATCGCCGGCAACAGCCTGATTCACATTCTGCTGGTTATTGCCATTATCGCCATTCTGCTGCGTGTTATTAGCGGCCGCCGCCCGGTATAGCTACCGGTTATAGATTAAGTAAAAAGCCCTCGCTACCAACTGGTAGCGAGGGCTTTTTGCATAGTGTTATTGCTAATCAAAATCGCTGCTTAGCGCCCGAGATTAAACAGAAAGTTGAACCGGAGGACGGGGTTTGGGTAAATGCTGTTGTAGTTATCCTGAAAATTATACAGCAGCACAATATCGGCGGCGGCGCGGTTGCTGATTTGCGAGCGGTAGCCCACCCCCAGCAGCGGCGTTTGCACCGAGCGCGTCACGTTGCCCACATACGTATTGTTTTGGTCGAAAGCCAGCAGCTCAGCCCGCGTTACTTCGTATTCGGCGTGCACAAAAAACTGGTCAATTACCATAAACTGCGCAAAGCCTTTCACCCCAAAGCTGCTGGTGCTAACGCTGGTCGTGCCGCCCCGGCCATTGTCCTGCCCATAATAATTATAGGCGTAGCTGATGCCCGGCCCAATCGAAAACCGGTCCGAAACCCGGTAGCCAATAGCCGGCGAAATGCTGAAATTGAAATTGCTCAGCCCATAGTACGAGCTGTAACCCAGCCCGATACCCGAATACAGGAACGTCTTGGTGTACTGCTCAGCATGCTGCTGCAAGGCCTTGCGCTTCTGCTCGCGCTCGGGCAGCTCAAAGCCCGAGGGGCTATATACATCGGGCGTAGGCAAGCCGGTACTAGCCGGGGTAGTAGGGGCTGGCGTCGGCGTCACGGGTGTTTCGACCGGCGTGGTCGGCGTCACGGGCACTGGCACGGGGGCGGGCGTAATAGGAGCCGGGGCCGGCACTACAATCGGAGCTGTGTTTAGCACCGGTTTGTCCTGGGCCAGGCTGCGGCCGGGGGCCAGCAGCGCCACCGCGCCGAGCAGCGACGGAAAAAGCAAACGCTTCATTTGTGGGAATTAAAAATTAAAAATTATGAATTAAAAATTACCGATTAAAAACTGTTTAGCTAAAAGCTGCCCCTGAGTACCCCCAGGAGCAACTTTTAATTTTTAATTCCTAATTTTTAATTTAACCTACGCCAGCTGATACATCTTCTGGCGCTGCGCCTTCAGGGCTTCGTCGGCTAGGTACTCCTCGTAGTTCATGCGGCGGTCGATGATGCCATCGGGCGTGAGCTCGATAATGCGGTTGGCCACCGTGTCAATAAACTGCAAGTCGTGCGAAGCAAAAATAAGCGAGCCCGTAAAGTCCTTCAGGCCGTTGTTTAGAGCCTGAATGCTTTCCAAATCCAAATGGTTCGTCGGGTCGTCAAGCACCAGTACGTTACCGCTTTCGAGCATCATTTTGCTTAGCATGCAGCGCACTTTCTCGCCGCCGCTCAGCACGTTAGGCTTCTTCTGGCTTTCCTCGCCCGAGAACAGCATGCGGCCCAGCCAGCCGCGCACAAAGCTCTCGTCCTTCTCCACCGAGTACTGGCGCAGCCAGTCCACAAGGTTCATGTTATCGGCCTGGAAAAAGGCGCTGTTTTCCTTCGGGAAATAGCTCGGCGTGATGGTGGTGCCCCAGTTGTAGGTGCCTTTGTCAGCCTTGGCTTCGCCAAAAATAATGTCAAACAGGAGGGAAGCTGCCCGGTCGTCGCGGCCCACAATGGCGATTTTGTCGCCCTTGTCGAGCGTAAACGACACGTTTTTCAGCACCGGGTGGCCATCTACGGCCTTGCTCACGCCCTCCACGCTCAAGAGCTGGTTACCAGCCTCACGCTCAGGCTTGAAGGCGATGTAGGGGTAGCGGCGAGACGACGGCTTTATTTCTTCCAGCGTCAGCTTTTGCAGCAGCTTTTGGCGGCTGGTGGCCTGCTTCGATTTTGAGGCGTTGGCCGAGAAGCGGCGCACAAACTCTTCGAGCTCCTTGCGCTTGTCCTCGGTCTTTTTGTTCACGTCCTGGCGCTGGCGCAAAGCCAGCTGGCTGCTTTCGTACCAGAAGCCGTAGTTGCCGGGATACATCGTGATTTTCGAGAAATCCAGGTCGGCCATGTAGTTGCACACGGCATCGAGGAAGTGCCGGTCGTGGCTCACCACAATCACGGTGTTCTCAAAGCTGTCGAGGAAGTTTTCGAGCCAGAGCACGCTCTCGGCGTCGAGGTTGTTGGTTGGTTCGTCGAGCAGCAGCACATCGGGGTTGCCAAACAAGGCCTGGGCGAGCAGCACGCGCACTTTTTCGCTGGCCCCGAGGTCCGACATCAGCGCCAGGTGCTTGTCTTCGGTAATGCCGAGGCCGCTCAGCAGCTCAGCGGCCTGGTACTCAGCGTCCCAGCCGCTCATATCGGCAAATTCGCCTTCGAGGATGCCCAGGCGCTCGCCATCGGTATCGGTGGCGGTGCCGAGGTCGTACTTGGCGTACAGCTCGTCTTTTTCGCGCATCACGGCGGCTAGCTGCTGGTGGCCCTGTATCACGGTGGCCAGCACCTGCTGGTCGTCGTAGGCAAACTGGTTTTGCTTGAGCACGGCCAGGCGCTGGCCCACGGGCAGCTCGACCGAGCCGGTGTTGGGCTCAATCTCGCCCGAGAGAATCTTCAAAAAGGTGGATTTGCCCGCTCCGTTGGCCCCAATGAGGCCGTACACGTTGCCGGGCAAAAACTTCACCGTCACGTCTTCAAACAAAACCCGCTTGCCATAGCGCAAGCTCACGTTGCTGGTAGAAATCATTTAAGGCAGAATAAAAATCAAGAATAGCCGGGCAAAAATACGATTGCTCCCACATTAAATAAGGGAGCGCTCAGCCGCAGTCGTTCGGTTTAACATTTCTGCGCCGCGATTTGTGCCCGTAAAGTGCATGGGCATTAGCACAACACCAGGGCCGAAAACTCAGTATAGCACCTTAGGCTGCCGCTTGGGCCGGCCTTGGTCGCTTTCTCACCCAATCTTGTTTTTTCCTTTTTATGGCTACCTCATCCATCGACGCGCCTACCAACCCTGCCCTCACCCCCGAAAGAAATGGCTTTCGCTTTGGCCTGCTCACGGCGGCCTTGCTCTGTGTGTACACGTTAGTGGCCGTACTGGCGGGCTTTTTCCAGAATATCACCGCCGGCACCCTCGACGTGTTAATCCTGGTAATGGGCTCAGTGCTAGCCATCCGTCACTTTCGCCAAGTGCGCGGCAACCACATGCCCTACCTGGGCGGCTACGGCACAGGCATCATCACGGCGCTCGTGGCCTCGGTTATTTTAGGTTTGTTCTTTATTCTAATGCAGGCGATTTTCCCCAATAAGCTGGATTTGACGCAGGTGCAAAACGTGTTCGGCTTCGAGCTGTCCACGATTATCGCCTTTTTGTCGATTATCCTCATGGGTACCATGTCCGGCGTTATCACCTCGCTCATTGCCATGCAGTACTTCAAAGTGCAAGTGTCTGACCCGCTGGCAATGATGAAAGAAAGCTAGGCCATTTGCTTGCTTACTTTAAGAAATAAAAAGCCCTGACTTCAGCATGAAGTCAGGGCTTTTTAGTATGGTAGACAAGCACTGGCTACTGCCCGCTGGGTGCTGGCAGGGCAAAAGGTACAAACTGCCCCACATCGCCCCCAAAGCGGTGAATCTCCCGAATAATAGTGCTGCTAATGGCTGCCAGCAGGGGCGAGGTAATCAGGAAAACCGTTTCCAGGTTTGGGTTAACGTGGCGGTTGGCCTGGGCAATAGTGTTTTCGTACTCAAAGTCAGTGGTATTGCGCAGGCCCCGCAGCAGGTAGCGCGCCCCCCGCACGCGGGCAAAATCGGCGGTGAGGCCCCGGTAGCTGCACACCGATACGCGCGGCTCATCTTGGAATAGCTCGGTTATTTGGTTTTCCATCCACTCCACGGGCAGGTAGCGTTGCTTGCTGCTATTATTGCCGATGGCGATGATTATTTCATCGAACAGCTCGGCCCCGCGCCGCACCACATCGAGGTGGCCATTGGTGAACGGGTCGAATGAGCCGGGAAAGAGGGCGATTTTTTTCATGGCGTACTACTCGTCTTTTGAACGTCTGTCATGCAGAACGCAGTGAAGCATCTCGCGTGTTTACGTCTGCGAACATTATTGATTACTGCTCCACGCGAGATGCTTCACTGCGTTCTGCATAACAACCGGTTTAGTATGCAAAACAAATAACAGCGAACCGCGAACCATAAACTTCTACCCGCAAAAGGCCAGGCTGAACAACTCGAAGTATCGGTTTTCGGCCAGCTCATTGAGGCGGTAGCTATAATGCAGGCCAAACGGGCGGTTGCCGAAGCGTAGGTGCCGCACGTAGGTGCCCAGCAGGGCAAAGGTGGCCGAGTCGCTGGTCAGCTCGCCCCACACGGTCACGGCATCTTGGTCGGGGCTGAGGCCAAGCTCCTGCATGGTGAGGATAGTGTAGTACACAATGTCCTCGGGGGTGCTGATGGTGAACACATTGCAAAACTCCAGCTGCGGCCCCAGCACCAGTAGGGTCAGCTCAGAGCCAGCTAGGTGCAGCGAGAGCTGCCGGGCAGGGGCCGTAGGGCCTTGCTGGTAGAGCAAGCCCGCCAGCAAGGAACTGGTGTGGTGCACGAGGCGGGCTTCGGGGCCGTGGGTGGCGCGCAGCCAGTCGAGCAGCCCCGCCTCGGCCGCGAAGACACTCACCAGCTCGTGCGCAGCCGAGGCCGCCGGCAGCGCATAGGCCACTGCCCGCTCGGTGGGCGCTAGCTCGTGGTGCAGCCGCAGGTAGTTATCCTCGTCGCCGGGCCGAAACAAGGGCGCGGGCAGCAGCGTGAAGGCCCCGCCGCCCACGGCCACCCGCACCCGCGCCCAGCCCTGGCGGCCCAGCAGCTCGTGCCCGGCGGCCAGGCCCGGCAGGGCAGCGGCCGAGGGCAGCGCTTGGTCTTCGAGCGCCACTATTTTTTGGCGCGCTACCTCCAGCACGGCCAGGCAGCAGCGCCCCCCAGCCAGCAGCACGGCCAGCTGATAAGCGCCCGGGTTGGCGAGGTCGAAGGTGTCATCGCGCAGTATAGTGCCGGGGGTAGCCGAGGCAGCAAGCGAAGAAGCGAAAGTAGCAGTAGCAGGCACGGGCAAAAAGAACGAGTGCCAAAAGTAGTACCCGACTTACTTATTGAGGAGCGATGAGGCGCGAGCTAGGCAGCCGAACATACTGGCTCAGCGGCTGATAACTGCCTGAAAAAACGCCCGTCGTGCCGGGCGCAGCCAAGCATCGCGCTCGCACCGTTGTTAGCGCAAGATTTTACTGCACCACGCGAAATGCTTCACTGCATTCAGCATGACGGGCGTTTTTATTCTTGCTTGATTTAGCAACAAGCCAGCTACTTAAGGATAACCTGGGGCACAAATACATCATCTACGCTTAGCAGGCCGCGCAGCACGGGGTGCACCTGGGCGGGGGCCAAGGCCAGCAGCTGGCGCGGGCTGAGCCAGGCCAGCTCGGTGAGCAGCTGCTGGTCGGCGGCGTGCTCGGGGTCGTGGCCAAGCCGGGGGTGGGCAGCCGAGTCGTCGGGCAGCACTTCGAAGAAAATTTCCAGCGCTTGCAGCTCGCCTTGCTGAAACTCGTGCAGGTGCAGCAGGCGGCCTACTTGCACCGCTAGGCCGGTTTCTTCCAGAAACTCGCGGCGCAGGGCCTCGCGTATCGACTCGCCAAATACCCAGCCGCCGCCCGGCGGCGACCAAAACGTGGCGCCATCGGCCAGCAGGCCCCGGTGGGCCGCCAGCAGCAAGGTGCCCTGGCGCACCAGCAGGCCCCCGACCCGCACCCGTACCTGCCCCGCGTAAGCGCGCAATAAGTCGTCCGTGTTTACCATAGAAATGGGTTAGACCAGCCTTCGCAGAAGGCCCGCCGCATGAAAAGTAGCGCCTGCGCTAACGTACACCAGGGCCCGGCGGTTGGGGCGCGCCGGGGGCGGCCCCTAGAGCCGCGGCTATCTTTGCCCGGTGCCCGGCTGGCGGGCTGGGAGTTATGACCGAAAAAAAACAGATAGTTTTCACCATCCTGGCGCTGCTGGTCATCGGTTTTCCGCTGGCCTTCGACCTGGGGCAAGCCCCCATCCAAACCTGGGACGAAGCGCGCCAGGCCGTGAATGCCCTGGAAATGCTGCGCTCGGGCGGCCAGTGGCTGGTCACCACGTTCAATCATCACCCCGACCTCGGCAACACCAAGCCGCCGCTCCTCATCTGGCTGCAAGCCCTGAGCATGGGCTGCTTCGGTGCTACCGAACTGGCCGTGCGGCTGCCCTCTTTGCTGGCCTCGCTGGGCACGGTGGCCTTGCTCTACGGGGCGGGCCGCTGGCTGGGCCGCCCCGGCTGGGGCTTGCTGGCCGGGGCCATCCTGGTTACTATGCCCGGCTACCTGGGCCCGCACCTAGCGCGCACCGGCGACTACGAGGCGCTGCTCTGCTTCTGGGTGCTGGGGCAGGTGCTGGCCACCTTCGCCTACGCCGAAACGGGCCGTACCCGCTACTTAGTGCTGGCCGCTGGGGCCGTAGCCGCTGCTTTGCTGACTAAAGGCGTGGCGGGCGTGCTGGGCTTGCCGGCGCTAGCCCTCTATTTGCTAGTCAGTAAGAAGCTAGTGGGCACATTGCGCCGGCCGGCATTCTGGCTTGCGGCCGGGGCCAGCCTGGCGGTGCCCGCTCTGTACTACGTGCTGCGCGAGCGGGCCGGGCCGGGCTATTGGGCCGCAGTATGGGGGTTTGAGGTGGGCGGACGCTACGGCCATAACCTAGCGACGGCTCAGCAGCCGCCGCTGTACTACGTGCGCAATCTGGTGGGGTACCAATGCCGGCTCTGGTGGCCGTGGCTGCTGCCGGCCGGGTGGCTGCTGGCCACCAGCCCGCCTACGTCCGCGCGGCGGCTGGGCGGCCTGCTGGGCTTGTTTCTGCTTGATTGGCTGTTGATTATCAGCTCAGCCAAAACGAAGCTGGAGTGGTACACGGCCCCCATGCTACCGGCGCTGGCTTTGCTGCTGGCCCTGGGGCTGGGCGTGGGCTACCGGCGTGCGCAGGCCCGGTGGCTGGCCGGCCGCCCCGGCCTCTGGCGCGCTGGCCTGGCCCTGGCTGCCGCGCTAGCGCTGCTGGTGGTGCCGTATGCCCTGGCCATAAGGCGCTTGGTGCGCGAGCGCCACGATGTGACGACCTGGGGCGGCGTAAATAGTTACAGCACCTACCTGCGCTACTACCGCCCGGTGCCGGTGCCCGCCGAGCCACTAGTTGTCTATTATCCAGTGGATTACCGGCACGGTGCCTGGGCCAGCCAGTTCTACCTGGAGGTGCTGGCCGAGCGTGGTGTGGCTCTGCGCCGCTGCAACCCCGATAGCCTGCCGCCGCTGGCCGCCGGCCGCCGGGTGCTGGTGTGCTTGCCGCAAGTGCGCGCCACGCTGCTGCGGCGCTACGCTGTGCGGCTGGTCGACCAGCGCGAAGTTTGTACGCTTTACGAAGTGCAGGGGCCTGCTAAAGCCGCCGAACTTCGCTGAAATCAACGTTTATTTTCCTTTCGTCATGCAGCCTGCTCCTTCCTCGCCCCATTCTGACCTCGAAGCCCGCATCCGGCGCAAGCTGGAGCGCCAGCACTTTATGCACCTCATCGGGGCCAACCTCACCCGCATCGAGCCCGGCCGCATCGAGGCTGAGCTAGCATTGGGGCAGCAGCACCAGCAGCAGCGCGGCTTTGCCCACGGCGGGCTGGTGGCCACCATGGCCGACCTGGCGGCGGGCTTTGCCGCCGTCACGCTCGTGCCCGATGGCGTGGGTGTGGTAACGGCCGACCTGAAAGTAAGTTACTTAAACCCCGGTGTGGGCTCCCGCCTGCGGGCCATTGGCTGGGTGCTGAAGGCTGGGCAGCGCCTGCACTTCTGCGAAGCCGAAGTGTGGTGCGACGAGGTGCTCATTGCCAAAGCCTCGGCCACGATGGCGGTGGTGCAGTAAGGAAAAGGAAGTAAAGACTTGGCAGTTAAGTATCTGCTGCCAACTCTTTACTTCGCTGCCGTGGATGCCCGTGCGATAAGCCGGGCCGGTAGCTCTACGCTTTGGCTGGCCAGCAGGGGCTTTTTCTCAATAATGGCCCCGAAGAGCAGGCGGGCAGCTTCCCGGCCGATTTCGTGGGCTGGCTGGGTGATGGTGGACAGGGCGGGCGCCAGCATGGCGGCAATTTCCAGGTTGGAAAACCCAATGATTTTTATGTCCTGCGGAATGGCGCGGCCCAGCTCCTGGCAGGCCTGGTAGGAGCTGAGGGCCAGCCGCCCGGTGGAGGCAAAAAGGCCATCTATATCGGGCCGGCGCTGCAAAAGAGCCCGGATGCGGGCCGCGTTTTCGGTGTTCGAGTTGCTACCTTCCAGTACCAGGTCGGGGTCGGGGGCCAGGCCGTGGGCGCGCAGGGCGGCCTCGTAGCCGTGCTGCCGCTGGTTGCCAATCGAGAGCTTGCCCGACATGAGCAGGTACGCTACGCGGCGGCAGCCGGCATCGAGCAGGTGCTCCGTGGCCTGATAAGCGGCATCAAAGTCATTGGTCGTGACGGTGGCCGTGCCCAGGGCCTCGCTCACGCGGTCGAAAAACACCAGCGGCACGCCTCGGCTGCTGAGCTGCTCGAGGTGGGCGGGGCCCTGGGTTTCGCCGGCCAGTGAAATCAGCACACCATCGACGCGGCCGCGGGTGAGCTGCCGGGTCACGTCGGCTTCGAGGGCGTAGCTGTCGTGGGTGAGGCAGATGAGCGTGTGGTAGCCGTTTTGGCGCGCTATTTCCTCAATGCCGTCGATAGCCTGCGAAAAAAACTGGTCATTCACCTCCGGCACCACTACCCCGATGGTGTGGCTGAGCTGGCTGCGCAGGCCGCTGGCGTAGGCGTGCGGCTGGTAATGCAGCTTGGCCGCCATGGTTTGCACGCGGTGCTTGGTTTCGGCGCTGATATCTGAGCCGTTGCGCAGCGCCCGCGACACGGTAGAAGAAGCCAAGCCTAGCTGTTGGGCTAATTGCTTGAGAGTAACGGAAGACACGAGGGGGAGCAGGTGGGATAAGAATAGGGGGGTGCAAGCTAAGCATGAAGCTGCGATAAGGTGGTTCTATACAACCCCACCAACCCCGGCACCCATGGTGCAAGCTAAGCATGAAGCTGCGATAAACGGGTGCCTCGCCCGAAGTGAAATGGTAGGGTTTTTTGATAAGCTCAGGCCAATTTGCCTACCTTAGCTACGCCGCGGAGCCTAGTAGCTAGGGCGGCTGCCGCAGTGTCGATGAAGCAGCACGAAACTATGTACTATGCCTGCTGGGTGCGCTGGCAGCAGGCTAATGGATTTTTGCTGTGGCAGAACCCGCCCGAGCCGGCGCGTGAAGCCGTTTGGGCCAATGAGCAGGGTACGGTGCCACTTTTTAAAACCCAATCGGCACTGGCCAGCTTTGCTGGGCAGCTGGGCTTTGCTCTGGTGGCCCAGCCGCCGAGGCAGCTAAATCTGGATGCCGTAGCGGATTGGCTAACTACCGATAAAAAGTGCCCTCCCGTTGAATGCTTAGACGTTTGGAATTTGTTTGATGATGTAGGGGCTGGGGTAAACGAGCCCTTTGCTGGTACTTATAAAACCCCTCTTCGCGACCAGGTTTTTGACTTGCTTTACGCTGCTAGTGGCCCGTGGCACCGACCAGCAAAAGTGACCTGGCCACCTGCGGAGTGGGCACTCCTTCGCGATATTTTAACCAAAGGCTTTGTGCTTTGGCAAAAGCATGCTTGCTGGCAAGCGTGACAAGTTGATATTCCCCCAATGCTAAAAACCCGATTCCCGTCCGTCCGCGACTATTTTCCGTTCGAGCCGACCGACGACCAGGCCGAATTATTCACCCAGCTCGATGAGTTTCTGCGCGACCCGCTGCCGGGCCGCAAGGTGTTCGTGCTGCGCGGCTACGCCGGCACCGGCAAAACCACCGTGGTAAGCGCCCTGGTGCAGTGGCTAACCCGCTTGCAGCGCAAATACACCCTGATGGCCCCCACCGGCCGCGCCGCCAAGGTGATGAGCGCCTACGCCGGGGTGCCCGCCAGCACCATCCACAAAAAAATATACCGCCAAACCAGCGGCGCGCCCACCGAGCGCCTCAGCTTTCAGCGCCAGCCCAACCGCCAAGAGGAAATGCTCTACATCGTGGACGAAGCGTCCATGATTTCGGACGAGAAAGCGTTTGGCGAGAGCGGTTTGCTAGACGACTTGATGGGCTTTGTGTTCGAGAAAAGCACCAACCGCCTGCTGCTCATCGGCGACACGGCGCAGCTGCCGCCCGTGGGCCAGTTGTTGAGCCCCGCCCTCGACCCCGAGCTGCTGGCCAATCGCTTCCGCGCCCGCGTGGAGGGGGTGGAGCTGCGCCAGGTAATGCGCCAGGCCGAGGCCTCGGGCATTCTGGTCAATGCCACCGAGCTGCGCGAAGAGCTGCGGCAGGAAGTGCCGGCTATTCGCCTGCATACCAATGGCTTCAAGGATATGTTTAAGATGGGTGGCGACAAGCTGGAGGACGGTCTGCGCTGGGCTTATCGCAACTTTGGGCACGAGAACACCACCATTATTTGCCGCTCGAACCGCAACGCCAACCAGTACAATCAGCTCATCAGGCGCACGTTATTTGAGGCCGAGGAAGAGATTGAGGCCGGCGACTACATTATGGTGGTGCGCAACAACTATTTCTGGCTTCCTAAAGACTCGGAAATTGGCTTTCTGGCCAACGGTGACTTTTTGGAAGTCACCAAAATAAGTAAGCGCGAGGAAGTATTTGGCTGCCGCTTTGCCCAGGCGCGGGTGCGGCTGGTCGACTACCCCGACGAGCCCGAGCTGGAAGTAAAGCTGCTGCTCGACACCCTGCACACCGAAAGCCCCTCCTTGCCCCGCGACCAAAACGAGGCGCTCTACCAGGCCGTGACCGAAGATTATAGCCACCTCACCAAGAAGGGCGAGCGCAACGCCGAAATGCGCAAAGACCCGTACCTCAACGCCTTGCAAATAAAATTTGCCTATGCCCTCACCTGCCACAAGGCGCAGGGCGGCCAGTGGCAGGCCGTGTTCGTGGACCACGGCTTCTTGAAGCCCGACGAGCCGGTGGGCGGCGAGTTTGCGCGCTGGCTCTACACGGCCATCACGCGGGCGTCGGAGCGGCTGTTTTTGCTCAATTTTCAGCAGCGTCTCATTGCCGAAAGCGAAATAACTGAGGACTAAAGCAATATTTTCTTGTTACTTTGGAATTCAAACGTGGGTAGCGAAGTTTGCAGAGCGCGGCAGCTTCATGCGGCATACAGTTGCCGCCCATTAGTTTGGCCGCAGATTTGCCAGGTCCGGCTGCGCACGTAAATTTGTTTATTCCTTACAACCCCTACTTTTCTACATTGTCATGAATAAGATGCTGCTGCTGGCCCTGGGCCTCGCATTTGCCGGAAGCTATACCGCTCAGGCTCAAACTGCTCCTGCTGGCTCGATGGCCAAAGCTGACGGTCCCCAAATCAAGGTGATGGAGGACAAGTACGATTTCGGCACCATTAAGCAAGGTGCTTCTACCGAGCACGTGTTCAAGTTTAAGAACGTGGGCACCAAGCCCTTGGTAATTAGCAATATTGGGGTAAGCTGCGGCTGCACCGTGGCCGACTGGTCGAAAGACCCCATCGCGCCCGGCAAAATGAGCACGCTGAAGGCCACCTTCAACTCGGCTGGCAAAATGGGTGCCCAAACCAAGGTGCTGACCATTGAGTCGAATTCGGTAGGTGGCGCCGCCACTGCTACCCTCACCGGCAACGTAGTAGAGCCCAACGCTACTATCCCCGCCACTGCCGACGTAAGCGGCGACGATGGCAAGCAAAAAATGAAGGATGGCGACGCCAAGCTGAAAGCTAAAGTGAAGAAATCCTAGTCAGAAGCCTGACAATACCTAAAAAGGGCGGCCCGGCAATATGCCGGGCCGCCCTTTTTATTGGTGGATATAAGCGAGTGCTTTTAGAGCTTGCTCACGGCCAGCAGCAGGCGCACCCAGCCCGCAATCAGCAGCAGCCCCCCGATGGGAGCCACCGCCCCCAGCTTGGTTATGCCCGTGAAGCACAGCACATAAAGCGAGCCGCTGAAAAAGAAAATGCCGCCCAGCCACAGCGCGGCCGTGGTGCCCAGCGGGCCGCGCAGCTCGGGCCGCGCCACGGCCAGCACCCCCACCGCCAGCAGCGCCAGCGTGTGGTAAAACTGGTAGCGCACTGCCGTTTCGAAGGTGTCGAAGCGGCCGCTGGCCTCTAGCATAGCGCGCAGCCCGTGCGCCCCAAACGCCCCGATGGCTACCGTGAGGCCCCCCAGCAAAGCGGCAAGTTGAATAATAAGACGAGCAGACATGAGGTGAACTAGTGAGTTGGTGAAATGGCGAGTGGTGAGAGGTCGCTAGCAAAAGAAGGAGCAAGCAACTTTGTTCAGAAACTCACCAGCTCACTAGTTCACCATCTCACCGCTAAAGCCGGGGTGGTAAGTCGTTGGGGGAGAAGTGGAACGGTAATAAATCGGCCAGGCGCTCGAAGCGCAGCACGGTGCCGGCCGGGCCGGGCAGCAGCAGCCAAATGGGCTGGCCCTGGCGCATTTCCGACTCCAGCATCACCTGGCGGCACGCGCCGCAGGGCAACGCCGCCGTAAACTCGCCCTGCGCCGGCCGGCCGGCCACCGACATGCCCACGATGCGCGGGGGCGGACTGGCCAGGCTGCCGGCCACGCCAAACAGCGCCGTGCGCTCGGCGCACAGCCCCGATGGGTAAGCGGCGTTTTCCTGGTTAGTACCTTGGAAGATAGTGCCATCGGCCAGCAGTAGCGCCGCCCCCACGTGAAAGTGCGAATACGGCGCGTAGGAGTGAGCCGTGGCGGCGCGAGCGGCCTCCCACACCTGCCGCTCGGGCGCGCTGAGCTGGTCGGGGGTGGCTAGCTCATCGTAGTGCAGGCTAAGCTGGCGGCGGGTAGAAGAAGACGTGGAGGCAGCAGCCATTGGGTAGGAATGGGAAACGGGGGCGCAAAGTAAACGATTATGTAGGGAAGAGAAGAGGAAGGCTGTCATTGCTTCGTCGTGCCTCCTCGCAATGACAGTCGTGTTAGTCATTTCCCAATCACATCGCTCACCCCTGTACTTTTGCCTGGCATGACTCTCTCCACTCGCATCCTGTTGCTCGGGGCCGGCCGCTCGGCCTCGGCTCTTATCGACTATCTGCTAACCCACGCGCCCACCGAAAAGTGGTTTCTGACCGTGGCCGATGCCCAGCCTGCACACCTGACCACCGTGTTGGCCGCGCACTCGGAGTTTACCCGACCCATAACTTTCGACGTGCACAATGCTGCCCAGCTCGACGAGCTGGTGAGTCAGGCCGACGTCGTGATTTCGATGCTGCCGGCCACCTTTCACCCGGCGGTGGCGCGGGTTTGCCTGCGCCACCGCCGCCACCTGGCCACCGCCAGCTACGTGAGCCCCGAGGTGCGGGCGCTGCACGACGAAGCCGCGGCGGCTAACTTGGTTTTTCTGATGGAATGCGGCCTCGACCCCGGCCTCGACCACATGTCGGCCATGCAGACCATCAACAACTTGCAAGCGGCAGGAGCTAGTATCACGGGCTTCAAATCGTATTGCGGCGGGCTGGTAGCGCCCGAGTCGGAGGGCGCGAACCCTTGGCGCTACAAATTCAGCTGGAACCCGCGCAACGTGGTGCTGGCCGGGCAGGGCGGGCCGGCGCAATACCTGGAAAACGGGGAGTTGAAGGCCATTCCTTACGAAGAATTATTTGCCCGCGCCGCGGTGCTGGCGGTGCCCGGCCACGGCCACTTTGAGGGCTACGCCAACCGCGACTCGCTCGGCTACCGCGAAGTCTACGGCTTGGCCGACGTGCAAACTATGCTGCGCGGCACCCTGCGCCGCCCCGGCTACTGCGGGGCCTGGCAGGTGCTCGTAGCGCTAGGCCTCACCGATGATGCCCAAAAACTGGGCAACGCCGCCACGCTCACCTGGCAGCAGCTGGTAGCCAGCCGCTTGCCCCAGCCCGCCGCGCCCGCCGAAGTGGCCACTCAGCTAGCAACCCAGCTGCACCTCGACCCCTACGGACCCGAGCTGACGCGCCTGGCGTGGCTGGAAGTATTCGCGGAGCGCCCGGTGGGCCTGGCCGATGCCACCGCCGCGCAGCTGCTCGAGCATTTGCTACTAGAAAAATGGGTGCTCGGCCCCTACGACCGCGACCAGGTGGTGATGCAGCATCAGTTTGAGTATGAGTTAAATGGCGAAGCCCGCCGCCGCACGGCTTCGCTGATGGTTACGGGCCGCGATGCCACGCACACCGCCATGGCCCAAACCGTGGGCTTGCCGCTGGGCATGGCCGTGCGGCGCCTCGTGCGTGGTGAGGTGGTCGGGCGCGGGGTCGTTATTCCCACTACTCCCGACCTCTACGAGCCCATTTTGGCCGAGCTGGCAGCCGATTATGGGATTGCGTTTGCGGAGCAGGATGCGCTTCGGTAAACCTCGCCAGTAGCCTGCTCAGCCGCGAATTTGGGAGAGAACCGTTTAAATTCGCGCCCGTTCCTACCCGCGTTTTTTCATGCTCCCATCTGCATTATCGTATATCAGCGGCCCTAGCTCGACGCCGCTGCTGGGCGAAACCATTGGCGAAAATCTGCGCCATACCGTGGCCCGGTTTCCTGAGCGCGAGGCCTTGGTGGTGGCCCACCAGGGCTACCGCGCCACGTACGCCGAGCTGTGGGCGCAAACCGGGCAATTAGCCAAGGCGCTGCTGGCTTGGGGGATACAGGCCGGCGATAGAGTCGGTATTTGGTCGCCCAACTGTGCCGAGTGGGTGGTTACGCAGTTTGGCTCGGCGCGGGCGGGGGCGGTGCTAGTCAATATCAACCCCGGCTACCGCGCCACCGAGCTGGCGTACGCCCTCAACCAGTCGGGCTGCCGGCTGCTGGTGATGGCCCCCGGCTTCCGAGCCATCGACTACCGGGCGCTGTACTGGGAAGTGAAGCCCCAGTGCCCGGCCCTCGAAGCCGTGGTAGTGCTGGGCGAAGGCTGGGACAGTTTTTTGGCCACCGGCACTACCATCCCCGACGAAGCGCTGGCCGCCCGCGAAACCGCGCTGCAATTCGACGATGCCATCAATATTCAGTACACCAGCGGCACCACGGGCTTCCCAAAGGGCGCGACGCTCTCGCACCATAACCTGCTGAATAACGGCTTCTTTATAGGCGAAACGCTGCGCTACACCGAGGCCGACCGGGTGTGCATTCCGGTGCCGTTTTACCACTGCTTCGGCATGGTGATTGGCAATCTGGCCTGCGTGTCGCACGGGGCCTGCATGGTGGTGCCGGCCGCCGCCTTCGAGGCGCGGGCTACTTTGCAAGTGACCCAGGATGAGCGCTGTACCTCGCTCTACGGTGTGCCCACTATGTTTATTGCCCTGCTGGAATTGCCCGATTTCAGCGAGTTTCAGTTTCCAAACCTGCGCACGGGCGTGATGGCGGGCTCGCCCTGCCCCGAGGAGGTGATGAAAAAGGTGCAAACGCTGCTCAACATGCGCGAAGTCACCATCTGCTACGGCATGACCGAAACCTCGCCCGTATCGGCCCAAAGCTATACCGACGACCCATTGGCCCAGCGTATTAGCACCGTGGGCCACGTGCACCCGCACCTCGAATTAAAAATAATTGACCCCGATACTGGCCACCTGCAGCCCCGCGGCACGCCCGGCGAGCTCTGCACCCGCGGCTACTCCGTGATGCTGGGCTACTGGAACGACCCCCGCGCCACGGCCGCCGCCATCGACCCCGCCCGCTGGATGCACACCGGCGACCTGGCCACCCTCGACGCCGAGGGCTACCTCAACATCGTGGGCCGCATCAAAGACCTGATAGTGCGCGGCGGCGACAACATCTACCCCCGCGAGGTCGAGGAGTTTCTCTACACTCACCCGGCCATCGCCGACGTGCAGGTAATCGGCGTGCCCAGCCTGCGCTACGGCGAGGAGGTAATGGCCTGGGTGAAGCTCAAAGAAGGCTTTCAAACCACCAGTTTGGAGCTAACGACCTTTTGCAAAAACCGCATTGCCAGCAACAAAATCCCGATTTTCTGGAAGTTTGTGGACAGCTTCCCCATGACGGTAACGGGCAAAATCCAGAAGTACCTCATGCGCGAGCAGTCCGTCCGCGAACTGGGGCTGGAAGCCGCCGCCTCGGTAAAAACCGCGTAGCCCCGCGCCACTACAGCGCCAGGTAAAACCCGCTTAGCAGCGCCCGAAAAGCCGCCGAATATTCGCCCGTCGCACCTTGAATTACCAGGCGGCTTTCAGCTACTGCTCCTGGTACTTCTCGCCCAAACGTGCTGATGCAGCGCGTGATGCGCCCGCCCGGCCGGTGCTGCACCAGTAGCCGCGCCTGCACCGGCAGCTCGCCCGCCTGTGCCGCCTGCTCAAACTGCTGCATCTCGGTGGGTGGCAGCAGCACGGTGAGCGTGCCAGCTGGCACTAAATGGCTGACTGCGAAGCCAATAATATCGGCAAAAGTCAGCGACTCTTCGCCTTCGTGCCGGGCCGTGCGGCGGGCCGCATCGGGCGAGACCAGGCTGCGCCGGAAAAATGGCGGATTGCAAATAATATGGCTGAAGGGCGCAGGGCGGGTAGCCGCATACTTGGCCAAACTCAGCGGCCGAACGTGGATGCGGTCGGCCCAGGGGCTGGCCGCTACATTGGCCGCTGCCTGGGTGGCCGCCGCGGCATCTAGCTCGATGGCCTCAAGGGTGGCGGCTGGGGCGCGCTGGGCGGCCATGAGGGCCAGCAGGCCGGTGCCGGTGCCGAGGTCGAGCACGAGGGTAGCGCCGGCGAGGTCGGCCGCCGCGCCTAGGATGCAGGCATCGGTGCTCACTTTTTGGGCGCAGTCGCCTTGGGCGATGCGGAACTGCTGAAACTGGAAGTAGTCGTTGGGCAATGCGGGAAAGTTTGGGGAGGATAAGTAGGTATCAGGGCCGCGTGAGGTGGTCGCGCAGGCGCAGGAAGGGCTGCTCAAAATAGCGAAACGATAGACTGCTGAGGACTACCGAGCCGCCAAACGTGACCAGAAACATAGCCGCGCCCTGGCTCCAGGTGTCGAGGGCGATGGCATGCGTCAAGCAATACTGCAACGCCATGTGAATCAAAATAATATGAAATACATAGAGCCCGTAGCTGATACTGCCGAGGTACGCTAGCCAGCGGCTCCGAATGCGAATGGCGGAGTGCGCAGGCAGGAACATCGCTAGCAGCGCCCCGAAGAGCCCCGCAATGAGGAGCGGCCGGAAAACGTTGAATAAACTCCTTGCTTCATAAGGTAGTACATCGGCTTGGAAGATGACGGCTAGCCCTACCGCGACCACAATGCCGTAGCGCAGCGCCCGCGGCCAACTGGCCAGGCGAGCCGAAAAGCCTGCGTAGTCGGTGGCCACCCAGTAGCCCAGCAGGCCGCCCACGGCAAACACATCGAGGTGCGTGAGCAGGTCGTTGGTATCGACCTGCGTATTGGTGGGCAGCAGCAGGGGCTCGACGTAGCGAAATAAGCAGGCCAGCGGCAGGCAAGCCAGTAAAAAAAGCGGCAGCCGCCGCACGGGCAACAGCCACACCACCAGCATCCAGACCAGGTAAAAATGCTCCTCAATGCAGAGCGACCAAAACACCGGCAGCGGCGTGGTGCGCGGCGAATTGTCGGTGAGCAGCATCTTGTAGTTTTCCAGAAAGGTGAAGGAAAAGCGCCAGTCGGGCACGTAGCCGCCGCCCACCATGTGCAAGCCCCAGCGGTCGGCCCAGGCAGTGGGCAGCAAAAAAGCCAGCAGCACCAGCGCGTAGAAAAGCGGCCAGATGCGCAAGCTGCGCCGAATAAAGAAGCGCCGCACATCGACCTGCCCCCGCGCCAGCTTGTCGGCCACCAGCAGGTAGGTAATCAAAAACCCGCTCAGCACGAAGAAGAATTGCACCCCAATGCCGCCGCCCCGCTTCAGGTAGCTGAGCACCGGCGACGGAATGGCCAGCGGCAGGTGCAGGAGATACACTTTGAAAAACGCAAAAAACCGGAGCGCTTCTAACGAGTGAAAATGCAGCTTGGCGGGCGACTGCGTAGCGCTGGGAGCCGGCATAAGGGGAATTAGAGCGGTAGATAAAGCTCAAGCATTGATGCTGGCTTTGGGCTTAAGCACAGCTAGCCCGAATGCTGCCAGAACTACTGATTAGGCGATGGGCTTAATCGGTATCCAAATTTCTTCTTCTGAATCCGGGGCTTCGTTTTGGTACTTAGCCCCGAGCACTTCAAAATGCGGCCTATCATCGAGCACGTAGCCCGAATTAGGCAGCCAAGTGCCAAAAATGTAGCGGAAAGCGGCCGGCCCTTCGCTAGCCGGCCCTTGGTGAAGGAATACCGCATATAACCCGCTTTGTAGAGTAAATATCTCAAAATCAGAGGATAACCTGTGAGACACTGTTGCTTCCAAAGCCGCCCATTTCTCGAAGGTGCGCTCGGGGCGGAAATCAGCAAAATAATCTACGGGATAGATTTGCAGTGAATACCGCACGCCCCCGACTGGCGGTGGCAGCATGGCGCGCTGTTGCATAAAGCCTCGCCACAATTTGGGCGTGGTATTGGCCGCCAGCGACATAGTGCAGCGGTGCCCGATTAATTGCTTTGCGGCTATTGTCTCGGTGCGCAGGAATAGAGGCGGCATTATACGGGCAGCTTATTGGCGCGGTCGATGCGGAGTTGCTGGAACTGGAAGCAGTCTTTGCGCATAGTAGGCAAATACTAGGCTAGGAGCTGGTATATATCAAAAGAATCACGCCAGCACAATCACATTTCTACCTGACGGATTTAAGCTGGCCTCCATAGCAAGAGTTTTCGCCAGTTAGAATGCCTCTATTAAATAAGGCATGTGCATAAAGTCTAATCGTCTTATCAGGCAACGAGTTAGTGCTCCAATTTTTATTTTTTCTTATTTGTACTGCAAGAGAATCAAAATTTATTTTCTTCTCAAGCTGCGTTAACTCAGCCATTGTGTAGTCCGAAGCACTAATGTTGTAGCGAGCACTATCATCTTTAAATTCAAAATATCTCTTTCTATTACTCGCCGCTATATGGTAGACCTTGGCAATACTCTCGTCATCAAAATCCAATTTATACTCTCGGTGCAAAGCCCCTTTCAAAAAATTTCCAGTAGTACAATATTCCCTTATTAAGCCTGTGTGAGGGTTGTTTACTCTCACAACTAGAAAGTATTGAAAGGTACTGTCATTGCGTAATGCCGCAAGATAATTTGAATATAGCCTATCACCCGATTGTGCACTACTAGTAATTACCAATGCTACAAATAAGACTAGTAGTTTACGACGTTGTGCCACTTTTATGGTATAATCTAGATTTATAGAGAAATTAACTATATGTTGTTGAGTATTTCACCCCAGTGCCTCGTACCCCTCATCCACCAGCAGCCCCTTACCTAAGGCGCTTTGCACGGCTAGCACGTCGCAGCGCTCGTTTTCGGCGTGGCCAGCGTGGCCTTTTATCCATTTGAAGGAGACTTTGCGCTGCTCGTAGATGCGCAGGAAACGCCGCCACAGGTCTTCATTGGCTTTTTTGCCAAAGTCGGGCTTTTTGACCCAGCCGAAAACCCAGCGCTTCTCGACGGCATCGACCACGTACTTGGAGTCGGACACGACGAGGATGGGGATTTCGGGGCGCGTCACGGCTTCGAGGCCCACTATCACGGCCAGCAGCTCCATGCGGTTGTTGGTGGTGCGGCGGAAGCCCTGGGTCAGCTCCTTTTCGTGGGGGCCGTAGCGCAGAATGGTGCCATAGCCGCCGGGGCCAGGGTTGCCGCGCGACGAACCATCGGTGAAGAGGGTAATCACTTGTTTAGGGTAGGAGGGTACGAGGGTGAGGGGGTAGGAGGGGGAACAGGAGTAGGGCACAAAACAGTCGTCATGCTGAGCGGAGCGCAGCGGAGTCGAAGCATCTTGGCCGCTTCATTGCTAGCGTCAGGGAGTTAGTTCACCAGCCAAGATGCTTCGACTACGCTGCGCTGCGCTCAGCATGACGGAATAATGTTTCCTACTTCGCCACTTCCTCGTTCCGGATTTTTTCAAAAAACTGCACCAGCGCCTCAAACGCGGCATCGGGCACGGCCGGGAAGTTGGCGATGCGGAAGCTGGTGGCCTTGTGGTCGCCGTAGCCCGAGCCGAGCTGGAGGCCGAACTCATCGCGGGCGCGGCGCTTCACCTCGTCGATGAGGGCGGCGGGGCCTTGCAGGCCGATAACGGTGGTGGAGCGGGCCTCCACGTTTTCGATGAGCGGGCGCAAGCCCAGCGGCTGCACCTGGTCGAAGTAGTCATAGAGCTTTTGGGCGCGCTCTTGCAGGTGCGGGGCAATGGTTTTGATGGGCTCGCGCATGCTCAGCACGCGGCTTAGCAGATAGATGCCCAGCACGTTGGGGGTGTGGGTGGTTTGGTGGTTCAGCATGTTGGATACCATGCTGTTGAGGCTGTTGTAGTGGGCCTTGTCGCCGATTTCGCGGGCGCGGGCCACGGCGCGGGGCGACAGCACCAGCAAACCCAGGCCAGCGGGTAAACCCAGGCACTTTTGCACCGAGCCGTACCAGACGTCAGCCTTGATAAACTTGAGCTGCACCCCGCCGATAGACGAGGTGGCATCGACGGCCAGCAGCGCCGGGCCGAGGCGGTTGAAGATATTCAGAATAAACGAGTCGCGCAGCTGGGTGGCGGTGCTGGTTTCGTTTTGGGTGAGGCACACGAGGTCGGTTTCCTCGGGGTCGAAGGGCAGGCTGGCCGGGTCGGGCACGTCGTCGATGTCGAAGCGCAGGCCGGTGCACTGCGGGCGCAGGGCGCGGGCGTAGTCAAACCATTTCTGCCCAAACGCCCCGTTGTAGAGGTGAAACGAGCGGCGCGGCGTGAGGCTTTGGGTCAGGATTTCCCAGCACTCGGTGGCCGACGACGTGAACAGAATGGTATAGTCTTGCGGAATATTGAGCTTGAGGCGCGCCTGCTCTAAGCAGTGGCGCACCAGCGCCGTGAAGCGCTCGCCCCGGTGCGGGGCCGAGAGCCAGCCCTCCTCATAGGCATCGACCAGGTACTGGCGAAGCTCGGGGTACACGGCGGCGGGGCCGGGGTTGAAGGTGTAAGTCGGAAGGGTTGCCATAGTACCGGCAAAGGTAGGGTAGGAGGGTAAGGGGGTAGGAAGGTAGGAGGGCGGGGAAATATTTTATTTCTCATTTCCTACCCTCATCCCCTTTTCTACCGCCGCCCGAAACCCACCGGCTTGGGCCGCTGCCGCAGCAAATAATGCAGCGCCAGCCGGTAGCTTTCCAGCCCAAAACCCGCGATGCTGCCCACGCAGTGCTTGCCGATGTAGCTGACGTGCCGAAACTCCTCGCGCCCCGCTAAGTTGCTCAAATGCACCTCAATAACGGGCAGGCCCGCGCCAGCCACGGCCGCCACGGCATCGCCCAGGGCCACGCTGGTGTGGGTGAAGCCACCCGCATTGAGCACCACGGCCTGGCTGGCCGCGTCGGAGCCGGCTTCGCCCCAGCCGGCGGCGGCGTGCAGGCGGTCGAGCAGCGCGCCTTCGTGGTTGCTTTGGAAGGCGCTGAGCGTGAGGTCGGGAAAATCAGCTTGCAGTTCGGGCAAATAGTCGTCGAACGAGCGGTGGCCGTAGATGTGCGGCTCGCGGCGGCCGAGTAGGTTGAGATTGGGGCCGTTGAGAAGGAGAATATTCATTTGGTTGAGGTAGAAGCGTTGGGCTGAGAACGAGCGTATGGGCCGTTTGTCATTGCGAGGAGGAACGACGAAGCAACCTTTCCTTTACGGCAGCGAACATCCGCTAATGTGTAAAGGAAAGGTTGCTTCGTCGTACCTCCTCGCAATGACAAACGCTTTCCAACCCGTAATTCACAACTCAACCTATGACCTGGCCGCAAGCTATCAAACAATTCGACGGCTACCTGCGCCTGGAAAAGTCGCTCTCG
>JBPBQK010000076.1:0-60667 GCA_050954845.1 Janthinobacterium lividum | reverse complement strand
CCCCGAGCGAGGCCAGCAGCGAGTAGAGCAGCGTCAGGCCCTGGTTGGTGAGCGTATCGAGCACGGTGCTGCCGCCCTCGAATTCCTTGGTCAAGTCGTTCTGGGCCGCAGCCAGCTCGGTCTGGGAAGCCAGCAGCCGCTCTTGGCGCTGGGTGTAGACGTTGGTTTTATCGACCAGTTCGTCGACACTCTTGCCCACGTTTTTCAGCGATTTGAGGTAGTCGATGCCGGCATCCTCGCCGGGGCCACCGAACACGTCGGCAATCACGGTTTGCAGTTGGTTGGCCGGAATCTTCGTCTCGTCCATCTGCTGCCCTACCTTCTGTAAGGCTTGCATAACGGTGAGACTCTTATTATTAATACCATCGAAAATCTGCTTGGTGAAGTCGCTACCGAAGGCCGCTTGCATGGCCTCGCTCGTGGCCTTGGTCTGCTCCCGAATCCGGAACCCGAACTCCTTCACCACGTCAGCCCCCTTGTCGGAGAAAATACCCTGCGCAGAAGCCTGGCTGATGTGGCCAATGAACTCACTGGCGGATGCCCCCGCATCGCGAAACTGCGGGGCATATTCCTTCACCTGGTCGAGGAAGTCGCCCCCGGCGTCGGCCCCGGCCAGGAAGCCCTGCTGAATCAGGCGCATGGCCTCCTGCTGGCTCACGCCCATCTGCTTGCTCAGCGTGTTGCCAGCCGCCAGCACCTCGTTGAAGTCCTTGCCGAAGGTGCGGCTCACGGCCAGCACCGACGTGGTGAGCGAGTCCAGCTCCGCGCCGGTGGCTCCGGTCAGGGTGTTGATGTTACCGCGCAGCTCGGCCACCTCCTTGGTGGTATTGATGATTTCCGCGCCCAGCTCCTTAATGCCATCGACCAGCATTTCGGCCCCCATTTCCACGCCGGTGAACATCAGTGCCTTCTGAAACAGGCTGCTCTCCTCCTGGGCGCTGCCCATTTCCTTTTTCACGCCCTCAATGCGGTCCTGCAGGGCCTGGTAGTCGTCGAGCAGTTTCTTCCGGCCGGGGTCATCGGCCGAGAGGTCTTTGAGTTGGGCCTCCAGCGTTTTGGCTGCCCTATCCAGCTGATTAAACGAGGCCTCCACCTTCTGGCCGTTCAGGATAACCTGCTGGTTTTCCTGGTTTAGCTTCTCGGTTTCCGCGCGCAGTTCCTCCTCCGACTTTACGTAGGTTTTCACCTCGTCCTTGGCGGCCTCCATCCGCTGCTGCAGCAGCTGGTAATCCCGAATCATCGCCGCGCGGCCGGGGTCGTCGCGGCTGATTTCGTTGAGTTGCTTCTCCAGCACGCTGGCAGCCGCCTTCAGGTCGTTCATCGACGCGCCGGCCTGCTGGCCACTGGCCACGAGCTGGCGGTTGGCCTCGGCCAACTGCATCGCCTCCAGCCGCAGCGCGTGCTCCGACTTCACGACGTCGTTCATCTCGGTCTTGGCTTCTGCCATCCGCGCCTTCAACTCCTGGTAGTCCTCGATAAGCTGCTCGCGGCCAGGGTCATCGCCCGACAATTCTTCGAGTTGCTTTTCCAGGATGCCGGCCGCGTCCTTCATTTCGCGGTACGAAGCAGTCTGTTTCTGGCCCTGCTGGATGGTTTCCGCGTTCGCCAGGGCTAGCTTTTCGGCTGCCTGGCGAAGCTCCTCCTCCGACTTAGTATAGCCGTTGACTTCGGCCCGCGCCTCCGCCACGCGCGCTTTTAGCTCCTGAAAATCCTTTTTCAGTTGCTCCCGGCGCGGGTCGTCCTGGCTCATTTTGGCCAGTTGGTTGTTCATCAGGGCCACGCCAGCAGCCATGTCTTTGATGCTGGCGTTGGCCTGCTGGGCATTGAGAATTATCTCAACCTCCCGCGTTTCTTTATTATCCATCCTCAGCGCGGGTTAGAAAGTGGAGCCAAGCAGTCTGAAGCGTTGCATGTCCGTCCTGGCTAGCGTAAGCTGGGCCTGGACCGTGGCAAATTCCGTCAGGAGGACTTCGCGCTCTGGATGGTCCATTCGCATCATATTTAGCCTCCCCCGCAGGATTGCTACTTTGGTTGAAAGCTGCTGAACGCTGTCGTAATTATTTGAATTATCGGTTTGTAAAAACATCTTTGCTTAGCTTAAAAGTTAAGGGTAGTTTCACCGGCCACGTCGGTGGCGGTGGTAATCAGGACCTGGCCGTATAGCTCCAGCATCAGCTCGCTCAGGCGCTTGGTCTGGTAGCCCATCTCACTGGCGTACCAGTTGCGCTTTTTGCGGGCATAGCGGCGCAACTGGCCCCGGTTTTTGCGGATGCGGTCGTAGCCATCGTCTTTCTTGGTAATGCCCGCACCCATGCCCCGGCCCACGCCCATGTCCACAAACTTGCCATACAGGGCGTAGCTCAGGCGCAGCTGCAGGCGGCCCTCAGCCGAGCCGACAACTTGCTTCTGGAAGCTGGCCATGAGCGTGCCCGTATCCTGGATGCGCAGCTGGCGCATGTTCTCGATAAAGCGGGTGATGGTGATGTCGAGCCACTTCTGGGCTACCTCCAGTTCACTAACGAGGGTCGGGTTCGCACTCATAAGCGGCAGTAGCGGTAGGTGTAGGCGGCCGACTCCAGCGGCCGGCCGGTGGTGCTCAAGCTCAGCGAGACCTTCTCCCAGAGGTATTTCTTGCCCTCGACCAGCTCCTTGCGGGCCGCATCGAGCGTGAGCAGGTCGCTGATACCGAACTGCATGGTGCGCTCCTTGGTGGTGGCCCGGCTCAGGAAGTCGAGCCACGTGGCGTGCCAGGTGGCGTAGAGGCCCCAGGTCCCGGCCCAGTGCAGGGTGCTCTGGCCCACGGCGCGGTCCCAGTAGTCGACCAGGTCCCAGGTGGCCAGCGGGTAGGGCTGCAGCACGTTGTCGAGTTGCAGGCCCCGGTCGAAGAGCAAACGCAGGCCGCAGCGCGAGTCGTCGCCCTGGTCGAAGGCCGGGCTCGCCCCCTTCACCTCCACGGCCGGTACCAGCCACTCGCGGCCCTGACTGAAGGGGTCGGGCTCGCGCACCACGTGCAGCGTGCCGGCCGCGGTGCTGATTTCCTCCTGGCCGTTGCCCACCAGCAGCTTAGCCCAGCCCGTGTCGAGCGTTTTATTCAGCTCGTCCTCTTCCTCCAGGCCCATCGTGAGCGTGTAGCCGTCGCTGGTCACGGCCGTGGTGCGGCCCAGCCCGCCGGTGCGTGCCACGTAGCCCTGGTCGGCCAGCACGTCGCGCAGCGCGCGCACCCGCACCTGCCGGCGGATGGGGTGGAAATCGAAGCCCAGCCCGAAGAACTTCTGCAGGGCCAGCAGAAAATCGGCCACCGGCAGGTCGGGCACGTGCCGGTTCAGGGCAAACGAAAGCAGCACGTTGCCCTGGGCGTCCTCGGCCGCGCGGTCGGAGTAGATAATAAGCTGCTGCACCTCGGGCAAATCGAGCCAGTCGCCCGTCAGCTCGTAGTCCAGGGCCGCAAACACGCGCGTGAGCAGGGGCACCAGGCGCAGGAAGGGCACCACGGGCGAGTGCTTGCCGCCCTGGCTGAGCTGGTAGCCACCCAGCACGTAGTAGTTAATTATCTGGCCATAATTGGTCACCTTATCCGCGTCGTAGAACAGGGTGTTGCGCACGGGCGGCAGGGCATAGAGGGCCGCGTCGGGGCGTAGCTCCAGCAGCGTTTCGCCCAGGTCCAATGCCGGCAGCGATACGCCGGCAATGCGCGTGGCCAGGTCAGCTGCGTCGGCCACGAAGTTGTACTCATACACCTGCTTTTCCTCGTCGCAGCTGAGGTACACCAGGCTGCCCACCCAGCGCAGCAGGCCGTCGAGGTAGAGCCCCACCGGCTCGGGGGCGATGGTCTCGCCCTGGTCCACGCGCACGTGGGGGAAGTTCAGGCGCTGCCCGTTGCCCGGCGACATGGCCACGCCGAACGGGTAGCTGATGGTGCCGGGGATGGTGTCGGCCGAGAAGTACGGGCTGCTCACCTCCAGCGAGAGGTTGCCGCTGGCCAGCTCCAGCCAGCCGGCGGCTACTTTGAGGCCAATCATAGGTCGGGGGTATAAAGCGTTTCGGTGGTCTGGGTGAACTCGAACTCCTGCACCTGTACCAGCTTGCTTTCGTCGAACAGGGTCACGGTCTTGGCCTTCAGGAAGCCGGGCACCCAGCGGCTGCCGCGCAGCAGCAGCACCCGGCGCGACAAGAGCAGGTCCTGGCTGGTGAGCAGCTGGGCCTGCGTGCGCACGCCCGCGGCCACCTTCACCACGGGCCGCAGCTGGCGCTGCTGCACCAGCGTGTCGCCCTGCTGCGGGTCGTAGTCGGGCGGCAGCGTCAGGGTCGCCTCCTCCCCCGTTAGCTCCACGTCCTGCTGGGCCTCGCCCAGGGCCGCGTAGGTCGCCATGCCCCCCAGCGAGGTCTGGTAGAGGAAGTAGCGCCGACGTTGGGCCGGCCGGCGCGCCCGCACGAAGCGGCGCGTTTCGCTCAGCAGCGTCAGGCCGTCAGGCGTGGCCACCCACACCTCCCACCAGGCAATGGTCAGATTCAGGCCCGCGAAGCCGGCCAGGCCCAGGGCCTGGTAGCCCACCGGCAGGCAGTAGACTTCCGCGTTGGCCAGGCCCGTCAGGTCTTGCCAGAGCGGAATCACCTGGGCCTGGCCCGTATCGAAGCCCACCCGCAAAAAGGCGCGGGCCTCCAGCGGGCTGCCCTGCACCATATAATACAGGTACTCGGGCTGGTCGTCGTAGGCCGGCTTGGTGGTCGGCTCCCAGCTCAAAAAGGGCAGCTGGCGGCGCTGGTAGCTGCTAAACCAGGTGCGGGCGCTGGCCTCGTAGAAGCTCAGGCCGCCCTGCACCACGTAGCGGTAATCCTGGGTGGTGGCGGCCCCCGGCACGGCCGGGCGGCCGAACTGCTCGCGGTGGCGTAGGTAGAAGCGCTTGAACAAGGACTCGGCCCGCGCGGGCGTGGTCGCGTTCGGGGCCGGCACGTGGGGCTGCAAAAAGGCATCGAGCAGCGCCTGCACGTTGAACGTGGTGCGGCCGTCGCGGTCGCCGGGCTGCTCCAGGGTGGTGCCAATCTGCACGAACGTGTTGCTCAGATAGTCCAGCTCGAGCCACACCTCGCACAAAAACGAGAGGTTGGGCTTGGTGGTGGGGTCGATACGGTAGGCCGCGCCGGCATCGAGCGGCAGCAGGATGGCGTTGCGGCTCCAGTAGAAAGACTGGCGGTTGAGGTCCACCACGATGTCCTGCACCGCGCCCCGGCTGTCGGTGACCACGGCCCGGTACACCATCGGGGCCAGGCCCGTGCGGGCGATGGTAGTCGCGCCGTCGTCCCACAGCACCGTATAGGGCGGCAGGCCGCCGGTAATGAGCAGGGCGATGCTCGTGTCGGTGGTGGTGGCCAGCACCTCCAGGCGCGGGTCGGAGCCCACCGGCACCGAGACGTAGGTCGAGGCCCCGCTTTGGTCCTTCACCAGGCAGCCGTAGGTGCGCGGGCCAATCAGCGTGGGGCGCAGGGGGTTGCCTGGGCCAACCTGGTCGTCCCACTGGTAGGTGTAAATGCCGGTGGTGCCGTTGCTGGCCAGCAGCTCAATCTGCCCTGTGGGCGAGTTGTAGATGGTGGCGTTGGTTACCCGCGCCTGCACCTGCACGGGGCGGATGGTGGCCACCAGACTCGGGGCCGGCCAGCCGCCGATGCCGACCTGCACCGCGGACGAGTAGTCGGCAAAGTCCAGGTCGTAGCTGGCATCGTAGACGCTGGCCACGATATCGAACTCGACGATGGGCCAGGGCTCCGTTTCCGGATAAAACCCGAAGGGGTGGCCCACGTGGCTGCTGTCGTCGCCCATGTCGCGCGGCGAGCTGACCGTATAGGACAGGCCGCGCCGGGCAAACGTGGCCATAATGAGCTGGATGAGGTTCTGCACGCCCACGCGCACGAAATCGCGCTGGGTAGGCAGGCTGCTCGGGTCGGGCACCGCGAACTCATTGTTGGCCGGGTTGCCCCCGCGCCGGTAGACTTCCCACTGGCCGGCCAGCTTAAGGCGGATTTCTTCGGTTTGCAGGCCGCGCGTGTAGCCCGTCCAGGACCAGGCCGCGCGGATGGTTGCTTTTGCGTAACGTTCGCCAGCCATGTTAGATAGGAAGGATAAACACGGCCGGATTAAACTGCAGGGCGGCCGTGGCGGGGGTGAAAAATTCGAAGTCGAAGCGGGTGCCGTACCAGTTGCTAGCCTCGCCCAGCGGCCCCACGGCGTCGGCATTTATGCTGCCCACCTCCCAGCGCACGCGCGGGTCCTCGCGGAACTTGTGCAGCACCGCGGCCAGTAGCTGCTCGCCGGTTTGCTCGGTGCGGTCCAGGGTTTCCCAGGCCGTTTTGTCATCGGTGACCTTCTCCAAAATGAAAAAGGCCCCGCGGCGCTGGCGCTGGTAGTTGTCGCCCGTGTTGTCGCGGTAGACGGTCTGGAGCGATTCGAGCACGAGCACCTGTTGGCCCCCGCCGGGCTTGAGGTAGCGGCCGAGCAGCACGGTTTGCATCTCGTGCAGGTCGACCTGGCGTTGGAGCGGGTCGACCGAAACGATGAGGCGGGCAAAGCGGGGCGAGTCATCCTGATGCCGGATAAGCTCGTGCGACTTGGCCAGTTGGTAGAACAGGCCCTCGTAAGTGGAACTACGCATTGGTGCGGTTTTTTTGGCGTTGATAATCAGCAGCTAAGTCCTGCATTTCGGCCAGGATGAGGCGCACGGGCTGGCCGGCGGTCTGCTGCACCGGCCCGAAGGCCTCGCCCGAGAGTTTGCGTAGCACGCGGCTCCAGTCGGGGGCCTTTTTGGCGCTGGCCCCAGCATCCTCGTCGGCCGCCACGAACACGTCGGGGAACTCCTGGGCGAGTTGGGCGCGGCAGCCGCGGTACCACGCCACCACGGCCAGCTTCTCCAAGGGTGCAACGCGAAAGACGCGGGGCGTGCGGGTTTCAAGCTGGTGCTCATTGAAGGCTAGGCGCACGTCGCCGTTCCAGTCGGCCCGCTCCGGAGAGGCATCGCGCCGCGCGGGGCGGTAGAGCACGGTCAGAAACTGGTCGAGAAACTGCGGCTTGCCGTGCAGGCAGTAAAGGGCGAAGAAGGTATCGGCGAAAATGAACTCGCCGAAGAGCAGGTTGCGAAAGCTCTCGCGCGGGCCGTGCCAGGTGGTGGGCCGCTCGGCGACGTGGCGGCCGGGAATGTGCAGGGTGGGCAACAGCTGGGCCGTGAGGCGGTGGTTGTCCGAGTCGACCCAGTCGGCCAGGGGCAGCAGCTGGGCCAGCACCACCTCGGGCAGGTTGGCCAGCAAGACTGGCGGGAAGCCGCTCAGCAGCGCGAGCAGCCGCAGCCGGCGGCCGGGCCGGGGCTCGGAGTAGACTTCGACCAGGAGTTGGAGCAGTTGCTTTCGCTTCAGCTCGTTCCAGGTCGCGGGCACTTGCTTGGTGGTAGCGCCGATTTGCAGGGTTTCCATGTCCCGAAGTTGCCAGGCCCTGCCACGGTGGAAAAGGACACAAAAAAGCCTCGGCTGCTAGGCCAAGGCTTCACAAATAGCCTCAGTAAAACCGCTGATATAAGTCGGCAAATACGTATTAAAAACAGTGAAAAAATACGTATTACGCGCTATTGCGCCGATTTTTAACTTTTGATAATTTTGGTAAATGATGGTCGAACTATAAGGCTGTTAAGCTTATGCCATTTTCTCTTGGATATGAAGAATATCTCTTCGATAAGTTTTTCGAAGGAATGTTAAGCTTGGACGAGCTTCATGTCTTGTTGAATACAGAGTCATGGAGAATAGAAAAAGCCCCGGCAGTCGGACCAGGGCTTCTTCGAAAGGATAGATTTTATAAGTCAGGGTCTAGCTCCCTAACGCGCTGCTCCAGCGCCGCAATTAGCTCCACGAGCTGATACTCGAACTTGGCCAGCGGCACGAGGGGCTGCAAATTGTAGCGCTGGAGGATTTCGTACATCTCCACGTCGTCGATGGCGATGGGCTCTACTAGTGGCGGAGGCAACTGCCGCTCGGCGGGGTGGTGGCCACCCTCCTCGGGCGCGTGGTCGCCGGCCTCGTCGGGCATGGGCGAGCGGCCGAAGCCGATGGGAGCACCTTGTTTCTTCGCCATAAGCAGCAAGCCGGAGGGTTAGCTGCAAACACTTCTGAACCGAGAGTCCAAAGCATACGGGTCATGCTCCCGCTCTACCCCCCGGCCGTATGCTGACGGCCGAAGACTATCGGTTTTTAGGTTTTCCAGAAGTGTTTGCGGGGCGAAGGTAAAGCAGAAAATGCCCCGACTGCTGGCAGCCGGGGCATTTTCTGCGTCACGCAAGTGCTGCCAGATACTTACGGTAGCGGTACGCCAGGCCGAGTAATAGCAGGACCAGCAGCACTACCCCGCCAGCTACCAACTGCCAGGTAGGAATGCCGGTGCGGGTAGTGGCCCCGGCCGTAGCACCGGGCGCGGTGGATACGGCTCCACCGTGCTGGCCGGCCTTGGTGAAATCCTGCGCCTGGCTCGCCCCAGTGGCGACCGGGCCGGCTGGCTTGGTCGCGACCGCAGCCGTGGTTGTATTGCCGGTGCCACTTACGATTTGGAACGTCACCGGGCCTTTGAATTTGACCTTGGCCGCGCTCAGGCCGGCCGCGCGGGCGGCTGAGTCGAGCGAGCCGGCCGTGGGTGGGGGCAAGGCGTGCTCCATCGCACAGGACGCCAGCGTGAAAGCCAGGAGGATATAGAGTAGATAGCTCATTGACGGGCAACAGCTAGAAAATGGCGAGGCGGGTTTGGGAAGGATGGGTGCCCTCACCGATGAGTAAGTGGTAGCTGCCCGCCGGCAACCCACGGAGGTCAAGGGTGCCGGTTTCGTCGAGTGTCTGCTGTCGGCGCTGGCGGCCGGCCTCGTCGTAGAAGCGTACCAGCACGCCGGGCGGCGCGGTGAGCTGCGCCTGCTCATGCGCCGGGTTAGGGTAGGCCACCACGGCGACGGCGACTGGCTTGGCCGCCAGCGCCACCACCGGACTGAAGTGCTCGCTGCCGTCCACGTCCACTTGGCGCAGGCGGTAGTACACCCGCACTAGCAGTTGGGCCTCGGTGTAACGGTAGCGGTGGGCGGCGCTGCTGGTGCCGTGGCCAGCCACCTGCTTACGCGGGTGCCAGGTACTGCCGTTGGTGCTACGCTGCACTTCAAAGTAGGCGCAGTTGCGCTCACTGGCCGTTTCCCACGCTACCGTCACGCTATCAGCGCCGGCCGCAGCCGCGAAGTTGACCAGGCTCACGGGCAGCGGCTCGGCCAGCGGAAACAGCCAGTACACGCGGGTGGGGCCATTCAGCCACTTCTGCGTGCTGCGGTCGTAGGCATAGGCCGATACCTGCACCAGGTACGAGCCGGGGCCGGGCAGTTCCACGTCGCCTAGCCCGTAGGTAGCCTGACCGACGTAAGGGGCCACGCTCTGGTGCTTCCCGAAAAAACCCTGCAGGCCTTGCGCGTAGCCGTTGCCGAGCACCTGGGCGGTGAAGCACAGGCTATCCTGGCGCACGGTGCTGGTATTGGTATAGGCGATGGTGGTGGCCAGGTGGGCACTGGGCAGGTAGCGCCCGGTGAGCACGCCGGTGGCGCTGCTCTGGTAGGGGCCGACTTGCAGCGTGCCGAGGTTGCCCACGGGCTGGGCAGTTACCGTGAAAGCCAACAGGGTCCCGATAACGAATAAGAGTAACGACTTCATAAGTGATTAATAGGTAGGATTGTCAATAGGATTCGCGACGCTCTTTACCAGGCGCTTCAGGCGCCAGTTGACGAAGACGCCATCGCCCTCGCGCAGCAGCGCCCGCCCGCCGCCGGTGTTGCCGCCGATAGCCTGGCAACTGGGGCCGTCCGTCCACTTTTGCAGCAGCTCGACGTGGCAGATGTGGTCGGCCCCCCAGGTGTAGCCGAGCAGGTCGCCGGGCTGCGGCGCTGGCTGGCCGGCTACCTGGTGGCCGTTGGTCCAGATGATGTGGCGGGCATCGAACCACGAGCGGGCGGCCCCGAAGGCGCGCACTGCCACGTGGGCCTGGCGCAGGCACCAGCTCACGAACCACGAGCACCAGGCGTCGCCGGCCTTGCCGCCGCCGGCACGCTGGTACAGCTCGACCTCCTTGCCCCGGTTGAAGCCGTGCTCGCGCACGCCGACTTGCGTGAGCGCGATGCGGACTACTTCGGTACGACGGTCAGCGCTGCTATCAGCACGTGCTCGCTGAGCTGAACCAAGGCATAAAAAGCAAGCAAGCAAAAGGATAAACGAACGCATCGGATAATGAATTGAAATTGTGAGACTTTGCGACGCTCCACGCAGAAGGCAATGCGGTCGGATATGGCCCATTTTGGCATGGATTCCTCCACGTCCTTCTGCCAAAGCGGGGCGCGCAGTTCATCCGTGATGTTTTCGAAGAGCTTGCCCTCGCCCTCCAGCGACTCGGCCTGGTAGGTGCGAAAGCGGGGAAACACCTTGCTGTAGGCCAGAAAGCCCAGGTGCAGGATGGCGGCCAGCAGCACCGCCCCGAAGGCCAGCGCGTTAAGCGTATCGATGCCGAACGAGCCGGCCGAGGGGTCGAAAAACCGCAGCACGTAAGGCAGCAGCACGAATACAGCGGCCGCTGCGAGCAGCGACACGGTGATGAGGCGCATATAGCGCGGGTAGGTTTGAGTAGTTGTCATAAAAATTAGGTAGGTAAAGGCTTGATATTGGCCGCTTTCAGGGCTTTCTCCACAGCGATGTACTTGTCGATGTGGGCGTGGGCATCGCGCAGGCTGCGGTTTTCCTGCTTCAGCTCCTTCACGTCGGTGCTCAGGTACTGCACCAGCTGGTTGTAGCCGGTCATCTCGATGCGCATTTGCTGAATGGCCTCCACCGCCTTGCCCATCTGCACGCACGTATCGTCGACTTTCCTATCCACGCCGGCCACCGCCCGTTGAAAAAGCCAGGCCAGCAGCCCGACCAGCGCGCTGCCCAAGAGGGTGAAAATCCAATTGCTTGGCGTCATGGCTTAGCAGAGTTTATAGATTTTGGAGGCGGACGTGTTGACCGGCGCGACGACCTGGTTCGGGTCGGTGTAGGTGACCGAGTTGAAATAGGTGGCGAAGCGCGTGGCCGAGGCCGTGCGGTTGAGGTAGTCGGCGAGCCGGTGCAGGTAGCGGTCAGCGTCCATCAGGGCCGTGTTGGCCTTGCTGGCCAGCAGTTGGTCCAGGCCGGCATCGGCCTCTTTCGCGTTGGCGTCATCGAAGCGGGCAATGGCCAGGTCGATGCCCTCGCCGGTGAGGCGCAGGCCCAGCTCCGGCACGGCGTGGCCGATGGTGAGGCAGGCCAGCGCCGGCAGCACGTAGGTGCTGAGCAGCATCTGGTTCTCGCTGCTCACGTCGCGGACGCGCACCTGCTCGCGCAGCTCCTGCAGGAACTCGGCCCCGAGCACGCGTTGCAGCTCGAAGGATTCCATCCGGCGGCGCATGGGCCGCAGGGCCTCGAACACTTGGCGCGAATTCGAGATGTTCTCCCACTCGTTGAATTCGGCCGTGCTGGTGAACAGCTCGCGCCGGTGGCGCTGGCCGGCCGCAGAGGCGGCCCAAGCCTTCAGCTCGGGCGAGTCGTCGCGGTACTCTTCCAGCCAGGCAACCAGGTCGTCGAGGCCCAGGTAGCCCCGCTTGAGCAGGAAGGCTTGCATCTGGTTGGTCTGCCACTGAAAGGCCGTCTTGCTTTTGTCGTTGCTGGTGATGTGCACGCCCGTCTCGTCGATGGTGGCCATGTGCAGCGTGATGTTGTAGGCCACGGCCAGGCGGGCCAGCGGGGCCTGCACGGCGCGCAGCAGCTGGGCCGCCAGCCCGGTGCCGGTGGGGTCAAAGCCAGGTGCATCGTAGGCGGCTTGCAGCCAGGTGTGCAGCACCCCACCCAGCAGGGGCCGGATGACGCTGGCTTCCACGTAGGTTAGCTCCAGGGCGAAGCTGGGCAGAATGCCGTCGGTATCGAGGGCCACGTAGCTTTTCAGCTCGGTGATGTCTTTAAGCAGCATCAGCGTTCGCGTTAGGGTTGGCGGAGGTCTCGCTGGACTTATCGGCCGTGTTGACTTGGGGATTGAGAAAGCGGAACTCCAGGTCGTGGTCCCAGCCGTTGTAGTCGCGCACCAGGTTGAGCACCTCCAGCAGCAAGTCCTGGTAGAACTTGTGCAGCGCCGTGAACACGTTGAACGCCACGCGCTTGTCGGAGCCGGAGCCCGCACCCATCTGCTTGCCGGGGCTGATGCCGCTCAGGGTCGGGTCGACCTGCAGGGCGGTGTAGATGTGGCTACTGGCCTCCTGCGAGTCCTCGATGTAAAGGCCCGACTTGATTTTGTCGTCGATGGCCGTGACCGTGAACACTTTGATGGTGCTGCCCGGATTGCCGGGGTCGGGCATGGTGACGGTGAGCACCGCTTTGCCTGCCCCATCGGTGCCGGCCATCGTCTTTTCGAAGGCCTCCAGCTCTTGGTCGATGAGGCTTTTGCGCTCCCCCTCCTTCTTATCCTTCCAATCGGGATACTTCCAGTCCCAGTAGCGGATGTCGACCTCAATCAGGTACTTGATGGTAAGCTGATTGATTAGCAGCTGCGACTTGAACTCGGGGATGGCCAGGGCCACCTGCAGCCACTTGGAATTCCGAATGACGTCCCAGGCCACCAGCTGGTAGAGGGCCTGGCCGGGCGAGGGCACGGCCAGCGGCAGCATGTACTTAAAAAGGCCCCGTTTATCCTCACGCAGGGCCGTCACGATGTCGCCGTAGGCATCGAGCACGGGCACCTTATCGGTGTAGCCGTCGCCGGGGGCCGCCTCGGGCCAGTTGGCCGAGACGTACACCCACTCGGGCACGCTCATGCCCGGCTTGGGTACCGAGTAGCGGCAGAAGGGCGTGTCCTGGATGGCAATGCTATAAATCTCACTGCGGTCGTTGGTCAGCACCAGCTCAGGGAAAGCGTTGGCGTAGTAGTGCAGGCCCTGCAGCCCCTCGAACCCGAAGCGGTTGAGGTTGGAGCGGCGGAAGAAAGCCTGTACCACCGGGTCTTTCACCCGCTTAAACACCTCACTGCCATCGTCTTTGTAATCAACGACCTTGCCGTACACGATGCCCGAGCCGTAGGTGGCGCGGGTTTTCCAGTCCAGCACCGGCTTGATGATGGTGCTCTTGGCGATGTCGCTGAGCACGCGCTGCGGAAAATCGTTGCCCGGCCCCCACGGGGCCACCAGGCCGCTCAGGCCCCGCTCGACCGACGTGGTGGCCTGCGCCCCGGCCTGCTTGGCGGGCGCGGTACTGCCGGGCGAGCCACCGGCCGCGCCCAGGGCGCGGCCCAGGTGGAAAACGGAGCCGGAGCGGGGCATGTAGGCCAGGGTACCCCGGCCGCCAAATACCATCTGTTGCATTTAGAGGTAGACTTTGCGCCCCGCCACGTGCGTGAGCAGGTAGATGTGAATTTTTACCAGGTTGCCTGTGCGCGTATCGACCAGGTTGCGGGTGGCGTTTTCCCAGTGGGCCGGGTTCTTGGCGCTGGTGCCCACGAGCACGTGCCCGTCGGCCGCCACGTCGGCCCGGTCGGCCGCGGTTTCTTCCGCCTCCGTCGGCCGGCGCAGTTCGGCCGTGGCCGCTGACTTGCTGCCCGCCAGGCGCGCGGCCGGCAGGCGGCCGAAGTCGCCCCCGGTTTGGCGGCGCTGGTCAAACTTGACCCACTGCACGGCCACGGGGGCCAGCCCGTCGAGCAGGGCCAGCGCATCCTTCAGGCGGATGGTGGACGTAGCGTCGGGCTGGGACGGAATAGTAGCCGCGGCTGCTAAGTGGTCGGCGGGAGTAAGTCGTCGTTTCATTGGTGGCACGAAGTACCCGCGCCGCCGAGGTCCCTAAAAGGACACAAAAACGGCCCTGAGCGGGCCGAAAAGGGGCAAAAACCTAATCCAAGCGCAAAGTGCCCTGGCGCGCTGGAAATGGGCTTTTTGGGCCTTTTTGGCGTTTTTTAGTCCAGCAGGTCGAGCAAAAGCCCCCGGCTTGCACTGTCGCGTTTGGGCAATTGCCAGGGGCTGCCTCGGGGATATCTGCCAGCCCTCCCTCTCCCCTGGGGAGGGGGTTGGGTAGGGGGCAACAAAAAAGCCCTGACCAGGTGGTCAGGGCTTGGCCGAGGCAGGCGCAGGCAACTATCTACTGTAGACGCCAAGCTGACTCATGTCGACTGCGGCATTGACGATGTCGGTGCCGCAGCTGAGCAGGTGCAGGTCGACGTTGTCGGTGAAGTGGGTGGCGTGCTCCTGGGGGAAGTTCTTCTTGGTCTCACTCTTCTTTACCTTCACGATGCGGCCCTTACTATCCTGGCTCACGGGAGTTAGCAGCATGGCCGTGACTACGTCCTTGCAGTTGACCTTGTTGAAGCGCGGGCGCAGCAGCTTGGGGTTCTTCTCCTCCAGTAGCTCGTGGGCCAGCAGGTAGCGCGTCTGATGGCCGGGCATCCGGCCCAGGCTATAGCGCCGGATGCGCCAGTTTCGCTTCTGGAAGGCCTGGATAAAGGTCTCGTTGAGCGTGTACTTGCTATCCGCCCGCACGGCATCGCCGTGCTCCTCATCGGCCAAGAACTCAATCTCGCGCCGCAGGTGGCAGCTGTAGTAGGTATCAATGGCCTCTACCAGGTCGTTGATGAAGGCGGGGTGCTTGACGTAGAAGCCCTTCAGGAAGCGATACTCCCGCACATCCTGATGGGGCTGGCCTACGAGCGAAGTGGTGATGTTGCCCCCGAAGTCAACACTGATGCGCAGGGGCAGGTGGCTACGGCAGTCACTATCACCCCGGCTATCCGAGAAGTCCTTATCACCCAGGAAGCGGGGGCCACCAGCCGCCGTGAGCTTCTCCAGGTTCAGGCCCCCACCTTGGCCCCGGCCCTTGCGCTTGGTGTGCTCATCGCCCAGGGCCAGGCCCAGCACGAAGTCATCAGCGGCGGCCTCCACCACGTGCCGGACCAGGTCAAGCTTGGCATAAAAGCCACCCTCCACGGTGGTGGGGCGGCGGTTCATCATCTCAATCTGGAACGTGAAGTCCGTCATGAAGGCCCGCTGGTCGAGCAGATACTGCAGCCGTAGATTTTGAATGTTGTCAAAGGCGTTAGCTTCGGAGTAGAAAACGCCCTTAGTGGGTGCACTCGGGAAGTAGCGCACGGCCCGCATGAGCGGCAGTACCTGCTCGCACCAGATAGCCATCTTCTCCTCGGAGGGAGCATCCAGGAAGCGCACCTGGGCATCAATCAGTTCGTTTTGCCGCTCTACCAGGTCAATGCCCTCATTCTCATAGTATTTTGACTTGTCCAGCAGCCAGCGGCCCTGGTCGCCCCACGGCATCGACGAAAACAAGAAAACGCCGTGGTGCATCGGGTTTTTGCCGAAATACTGCCCGTTGCCCCGGTTCGTGGCCGACAAGTCGGCATCGAGCTTGGTTTTATCGAAAAGCAGGGCCTCGTCGCCGATAAACCCGTCTACGTTCAGGCCCCGGCTCGCACTACCGCCCGCATCGAGCGAGACCAGGTGAAAGCCGGTGCCGTTCTTGAAAATGATGAAGTGGTCGTAGCTCAGTGGCCCTTCGAAGGGGTGGTCCCAGTTGAGTGAAGGGGGCGGCTTGCGCCCGATGTAGAAATCACGGTTCAAGCGGTAGCCCAGCCGCTCGAGGCCGGCCACGGTCGAGGGCAGCGTGCGGGTGAGCACCTGCTTATAGGTCGAGCCGACGATGACCCAGCACGAGCGGGGCATCGTCGACACGATTTTATGAATGTCCCAGGCAATGATGCTCGACTTGCCCGTACCCCGGCCCCAGATGCTGATGCCCTGCTTGACGCCCCTGGCCGTAATGTAGCGCTCCTGGGGCTGGTTGAACTTGAGCAGTTCCTGATTAACACTGGTCATAGCTTGCCGTCCCCTTGCTTGGCCTCGGTGATAAGGAGCTGCATCTGGTCGGCCCCGACCACGTTTTGCTGCACGGCCTCGTCAACCATTTCCCAATCGGCATCGCTGATGTCATCGGGCCTGGTCAGGTCAAATTGCCGCGACTTGCGGCCCTCCACGGTCAAGTTCAGGATGTAGGACGTATTGCCCGCGCCTGGCCCTTGGTCCTCGTTGTGCGCGTCGGCCCGCAGCAGCCCCGAGATGTTGGCCTCAAACTTCAGGGCGGCCAGTGCGCCCTTCGTATCAGGCGGACGCTGCGAGAGCGCAACCTGGAGCAGCTTGCGGGCATAATCCTGTAGTACCTGTCGACGACCCTCTTTTTTGACCTTTTTGACGTCGCCAAACAGGTTTTGGGCATCGCGCAGCCGGCTGTAGCACGTCGAGCGGCCCATCGAAAACTGCTTAGCCAGCAAAGGCCAGGCCTGCTCAAACGAGTGGTAATTAAGAATCAACGCGTAGGCTGCCTCTAGCTCACTGTGCAGGATTCTGTCCTTTTGACTGAGGTTCTGTAGCGTATCGGCCATGTAGGCCGCGTAAATGCGCTCCACGCCCGTCGACGTGGGCACCGGCACCTGCCCGGCACCGGGCAGGTTAGTTACCGTAGGCAGCGAGTTGCTCATTGGTCAGTTCCTCCCCGTTTCGGATGATGGTAAAGCGGCGCTGGGTGGTATGCCACTCCAGGGGTAATAATTCTTCAGCCATAATTAAGACGTTAATTTTGATTGGATTAGGTCGATATCAGCCACCACGCGGGCTAGCTCAGCCGCGCGGTCGGGGTCTTTTTTGAGCTTGCTGCGCCGGCAGCGCAGGTTGAGCAGGCGCTGGCGCAACTCGCCGGCATCCGTCACGTCGGCCAGTGCCACTGGCCCCGGTAGGCGGCCGTGCTGGCGCACGTGGCCCGCGTGTGCCTTGAGCAGGCCTTCCTGCTTGGACAGGGCCACGATGCGGCCAGCCAGCGCCTGGCGGCGCTTCTGGCCGGTGCCCTTAGCTGTGAGTTGCGGGTGCAGGTGGCTGCGCTCGTCACGCACGGCGCGCAACTGCTCATCCAGGTTAGCGAGCAGTGGCGACTCGGGGTCGGGGCTAGCAGCTGGCGGCAGGGGCACCGACCCGACTACCGGCCCGGCGGGCGGCGCTGGCTCCGGAACCACAGCCGCCCCTTTGTCTAGTTCAGCCACTAAGGCACCTAGCTCACGCGTGAGCACCTGGCGGCTGTAGGGCGTCGCAGCCAGGTTGAAGAGGCGCTTATAGGCGGCGCTGGTGCCCAGAGCGGCGTAGAGAGCGCAGCCCTGGGCGAAGTCCTGCTCAGAGGCCAGCCAGGCGTGGATATCGGACAAGTTCATGCCCCGAAGTTGCCGCGGCCGGCCACGGTAGAAAAGGACGCAAAAAAGCCCCGCTACTCGTGGTAGCGGGGCTTTTTCCCCTTCGTTCTACGTACTAGCAGTCGCCGACTTTTTTCGCTTTCGGAGCGGGATTAAGTAGGTGAACTTCGGGTCTTTCACCAACTCTTCCGCCTCGGCCAAGGTCAGCGTGCGCAGGTCGATGGTGCGCCGTAGCCACTGCATGTCTATCCTACACGGGACGATGGTGCACCGGAACTTCTCGGCTACTTCGGGCAGGAGTTGGTGAATAGATTGAGCCACGGGCTTACGGTTTGTAAGTGATAGCCCCGGCGTAGATGTAGAGGCCGTTGGAATAGGCCTCGCCCTTCACCGTCCAGCCCCGGCGGCCCGAGCTGAGCTTGCCCGAGTCGTAGGCCGGAGCCAGCTCGACGGGCAGGCCCTCGGCTCCCACCTGCAAATACGTGCCATCGGCATCGGGCACCAGCATGATGAGGCCCAGGTTTTTGACCACGCGGAAGAATTCCAGCGCCTCGGCCTTATTGCCGGGGTGAAAGCCTTCGAAGGCGATTTTCAGGCCGCGGCCGTCGCGCTCGCCCACGATGTCCGCCTTGAGCTGGTTGGAGTCGAGCGTGATGTACTGCTTGGTCCAGCCCTTGCCCGGCTTGAAGGTGTGCGGGTCGACGATGATGGCCGTTTCGCCGGGCGCAGTGCCGGTAGCCGGAGCCTTGGCGATAATGGCAAAGTCGTCCTCACGGGCCGTCAGGATGAAGCCCCGCAGGCCAGGCGTATTGTCGTCACCGCCTGGGCCGGCCAGGTCGTTGAGTGCAAACGTATTCATAATGAATAGATTAAGATAATTAAATAATAAGAAAGTAGTTTACTAGGGGTGAAAAGGCTTAGCCCTCCACCAGCTCCAGCACGCCCGAGCCAGCGGTCACCAGCTTGCCCACCAGGGTAGCATCGGAGCTCAGGTCGGCGGCCTTTACCACTTTGCCCTCGAAGTGGAACTGCGGCACCACCACGCGGTAGAGCTGCTGCTCGTGGGTCACCACGGTGCGGCCATCGCCGGTCGCTTCCGCGGCGCGCAGCTGCTGCTGGTAGCCCTGGATGGTTTGCTCGTTAGCCTCGGCCTCCTGCTCCAACTCGCGGATGCGGGTAGCTTTCTCGCCCACGGCGCTCAGGGCTTGTTCACGGGCTTCGATAGCCTTAGTCAACTCTCTGCCTTGCGAGTCAAGCTTGGATTGAGCCTTGTCGCGCGCTTCGGTCGCTTTGGCCAGCTCCTTGCCTTGCGAGTCGAGCTTACCTTTCTGTGACTCGATAGTGCGCTTATCCTCCTCCGATTTGCTAGTCAGGTCGGTTACCTGCTGGTTGAGCTTGGCAATCTGCTCCTCCAGGGTGAGTTCTTCTTTAGCCACGATTAGTAAGGCTTAAATGATAAAAATGAATGGGTTGGCACCGCCAAAGCCGGCTCACTCGCTGAGGAGTGAGCCGGCTGGCTAGCCCGGTGGGCCGGGGCTACTGGACGGTCGCGCCCAGGTCCACGTCGTTGGTGAAGACTGCCTCGAGCAGGGGGAAGCCCACGCCCTTGTAGTAGTCGGTGAAAATGGCCACCTCGCGCTTGGCGCTCTCGATGCGCACCATCTTCTCGTTGACCGACTTCTTCGTCAGCTTCTTGCGATTGTCGTCGGGCGTGGCCCACAGCTTCGACGAGGTGCCCATGCTGGGCAGGCCCACCACGTAGTGGTTGGTGAACTCGACCGGGATGCGCACGATTTCGTCCCCGTTGCCGGCGATGATAGGCTTGGGCGAGTTGAAGTTGGAATCGCGACCGTACTTGGCCTGGCGGCCCCGAGCATAGCGCTCGGCCAGGGTCGTATTCATGCAAATCGGCATGGCGCGGCCCTTGTAGCGGATGTTGAAGCCACGTGCGAAGGCCTCCACGTAATCACAGAAGGCCTGCGGGTCAGCCGGAATCGCGCCTAGGATGATGGGCGTGATGTGGCTGTCAGCGATGCCCTGGTTGATGATGGTGCGGATGCCGTTCATGGCCGTGCCGGGGGCAGCCGCCACGCCCTTCGTAGGAGCCACGTATTTGCCCAGGTACACCTCGTTCAGCTCGTAGTCCTCCTGAATCTGGGGCAGGATGTGTGCCTCAATGAGCCAGCGGATGAGCGGCCACTTGCTGCGGTCGAGGTCACCGTCGGCCAGGAAGCCCAGCCACGAGGCCTCGATAGCGTCGGGGGTCATCTCCAGGTCCACCTTCATGGGGAACTGCGAGAGCACCACCGGCGTGGCCTCAATGTCGCCAATCGGGGTCCAGCCCGTCTGGAAGGCCTGCAGGATGCGGCCCAGCTGCGTCTTGGCCATGCGGTACTGCGTGTCGTCGGTCACGATGGAGCCGAAGAGCGACTCCGTCTGGGCCGCAATAAAAGCGCGCTGAATCAGGCGGGCGACGTTCTGACCACCAGCAATATAGTGGCGGCCGTACTCGTCTAGGATACTGTCAATAGTGAGCGTCGTGGCCATCTATTTGAAGAATAAGAAAATGAGATAATTTATTGAAAGTCAACTACTGATTGAGTCGGACTAGTCTTTGATGCGCGGCCCGAAGAGCGGGTTGCCGGCCAGGGCCTTGTTGTGGGGCAGGTTATCGATAGCCTGCTGGTTGGCATCGGGCGCGGTATCCTCCACGTCGGACTCGCCCTGGGGCAGCACGGGGTTGGTGTGGCCAGCGCCAGGCTTCTTATCAAACTTGTCAGCTTTCACCTTGTAGGCGTCGCGCTGGGCCACCAGGGCGGCGACATCGGCTACGCCGGCCGCAGCCAGCGCGTCGGTGTAGCCTTTCGTAGCGGCCTCAGCCGTGTCGACGCGGTCGGCCTTGGCCGTCAACTCGTCGAGCGTGCCACTGGGCACGAGCTGCGCGCCCTTAATGCCGGCAGCATCGAGTTCCTGGTTGGCGGCATCGACCTGCTCAGCCGAGGCGGTGGTGCCGGCCAGCGCCAGCATAGCGGCCCCAAACACGAGCGGTGCAGGGCCAGATTTAGAAAACAATTTCATGTGATAAATGGGTAAGGGAAAGCGGATTAAGCGGTCCGACCTTGCTGCACCAGGCGCACGCATTCGCCCAAGGCATCCGGAAAGGAGCCCAGCGCGTCGATGAGGCCGATGTCGCCGGCCTCGCCCGCGAAAAAGGTTTTGCCGGCCGAGGCACCGGACTTGTCGAACTTCTTGCCGTCGAGGCGGCTGCCCCGGTTGGTGCGCACGTCGCCCAGGAAGCTGCCCGCGATGCCGGTGAGCTGCTGCTGCACGGCGGTGTAGTCGCCCTTGGAAGCGGCAGCGAAGTCGGCATTCTTGAGGTTGCTCTGCTCGGCGTACACCTCGTGGAACTTCACCCCGAGCTTTTCGAAGTAAGGCTGGGCGTCGGCCCAGCTGGCCATCACCCCGATGGAGCCGATGGTGCACGTCTCGTGGGTGGCGATGAGGGTGTCGCAGGCCGAGCCAATCCAGTAGGCGGCTGAGCACATCAGCCCGTCGTCGCACAGGGCTACCACGGGTTTGCCCGCGGCCTGGCAGGCCTTGATGCCGTCGACCACGCTCTGGGTGCCAAATACCTGCCCACCAGGTGAGTCCACGCGCAATAGCACGGATGAAATCTCCGTGTCCTTGGCCGTGCGCTGCAGGTTGCTGGCTAGCGTCATCATGCCATAGGGGCCACAGAACTGGTCGGCCTTCATGAGTGGGCCTTCCACGCTCATTACCCGCACCAGGATGCCATCGGTGGTGCCGCCGGCTGCGCCGCCACTGGCGGCCTGCCCGCGGGCACCGTACACCAGCCCGCCCGAGCGGAAGCTGGAGGTAACCTCGTAGTCCTGGGGCGCAGCGGCGGCGCGCAGCTCGGCCAGGTTCTGGTCGGGCTGGAAAGTGGCGTTGCCCAGCAGCAGGCCGGCCACGAGGGGCAAGTACGATTGGGCGTGCTCCAGGGAAATAGCCCAGGGCGAGGAAGCGAGACGAGAGGCGAGACCGAGCATCTTTCAGGATTGATTGCTGCAAAGCTGCCGGGCACCCACGCGCGCCAAAAGGACACGAAAAAGGGGACCCCTCTGGGGCAGCCTGGTGGGGCGAGGCTCTAGGCTTCTACTAAGTTCGTTGTCGCTTACAGCAGATACAGATGGCCCAGCACGGCATTAGTGGTGCCAATCACGCGCACCTGCATCGTGCCACCCGGCCAGGTGAATTGATAGCTGGCGTAGTTGCCTGGCCCGTAGTAGCTCACGTCGCCGTAGGTCGCCCCAGCCGGAATCTCGGCCAGAATGCGGACGCTGCCGCCGGGGTCGATGTTGAGCACGCCTACCCGCAGCTCGTAGGTGCCGGGCTGGATGTTGATGCGCTGGTAGGAATAGCCATTGTTCGCCGTGAACACCAGCTGGCCATTGCCGACCGTGGCGTTAGAGGAAAGGCCCACGCTACCGTCGCCCGAGTTCCAGTACGAGCTATCTACGAACTGCGAATTCTGCACTAGGTTGCCCTGCGGCGGCCCGGTGTACACCGTGCGGAAATACCCCGTTCGGGCGGGGTATTGCCCCCCACCCAGGCCGTCGAGGAAGAATGCGGCTTCCTGGGCGGAATCGAGCGGATAGGTCAGCAGCTGCAACTCGGCGGCAATGGCCAGCGCGGCGGCGGGCACCGTAGCCATATCAGCCAGCAGGCCGGTGGCCAGGTCGGCCAGGTCGGCGGTGCTGGCCGAGGCGCTGATGCGGGCGGGCACCACGAGCCACACGCCGGGATTTGCCGGGTCCTGGTAGTTAACCTGAGCCGCTATGCGGGCCACGTTGGTGATGGTGGCCAGTAGCAGGCTGGCGGGCAACGTGTTCCAAAATAAAATCGAGGTTAAGCGTAGGTTGGCGAACGTTTGGTGCTGGCTGGGCCGCGCAGTAGTGGTCGTGGCGGGCAACGTATCGGCTGGTTCGACCTTGCTATTAGCCAGCACGGCGTACCCGGCCACCGTGTCGTTGAACGGGTTGCCGCGCACGATTTTTACGACCTCCACCAACACCACGTAAGTACGCGGTAGCTTGGTCAGATAGGTGGCGTTAGCATCAGTGCCTTGCTTGGCTTGCAATGTGAGCGTGGCGGTGGCACCAGGACCGTTGTAGTTGTAGAGCACCAGTATCTGGCCTACATCGGTGAGCGTGACGGGCGGCAGGTCTACGACCGTGTTTTGCGAGGTTATCAGGCGCAGATACTTGCCAAGATTAAGCCGCATGAGGCTGGCGCTGGTGCCGTTGATAGCGTTGTCTACCTGTTCGGTTACTGCACCCTGCTTGCCGGCCAGCAGCGCATCAGCCTGCATCTTCGTGTAGGCGTCGACAGTGCCCTTTGCTTTCCACGTGCCCGCCTGCACGTTGACATCGGTTACGGCCGTGCGCACGCCATTGACCTCCAGCGTGCCCTCAATGTCGAAGGCATTGTTGGATACCCCACGCACGGCAATGGTCTGCAGGTAGCCCTGGGCATTCAGGCCAACCTCAATCAGGTAGGTGCGGCCGGCCACTACCTGGTCGTTGTCAATGCCCTGGGCCTGCACCAGCGTAATCTGCTGTGAGAGGGCCGTGGCCGTAGTGGGGCCGGGCACCACTTTCCAATCGGTTAGATTGCTAGGCCCAGGGGCCGTGAGCTGGCCGGCATTGAGGGCGTAGTAAAACGACTCCTGGCCGTTGAGTGGCGTGTAGCGCACGAGGTTGCCGACCGCATAGGTAGTGCCCAATGCGTACTCGGGCACGTTGGGTATCGTCACGCCAAACGTGTCGACGATGTCGAGGGCAAACTCCTGGAAGTCCGCCTCGGCGATGTTGAAAGTAGTATTCGGTCGGAAGCGGTCGTGCCACTTCGCGCTAAAGTCGGGATAGCTGAGTTTCATTATACTATCTGATAGCCAAGTTTAAAGCCGGATTTGAGCACCACGCTCTTGCCCGCCGGCACGAGGGCCAGCACCCGCCCGTCGGCCGTGCGCAGCACCACGGTGCCGCCGGCACCCGTGCCCAGCTGCACGCTGCTCTGGAGTCCGATGCCACTTACCTGCCAGGTGCCCGCGTAGGGCCGCGCGCGGCGGGGCGTTTCGCCGGCCAGCGTCCAGTCGTAGTTGTTGCGCTGGGCGTAGGTCTCGCCCGAGTCGTAGGCGTCGGTCCAGGCCAGGGGCTGTTCGGGCGTACCCACCAGTTGCACCTGGCCATTGAGGTCGCGGTAGAGCATAACCAGGGGCTGGCCCTCCAGCGCCTCCAGGCCCTGGGCCAGCTCGGCCGAGTGGCGGGCCACCACGCCGGTGAGCTTCTGGGTGTAGCTCGTGCCGTGGCGCGGGAGGTCTTTCGGGGTCTGCTTATAGCGCACCGTTTGGCGCACGCTCACCAGCTGGTACCAGAACGCGCCGGGCCGGAGCGTGAGCTGGTCGATAACCAGCGGCCCCTCGGCCGGGAAGTCCACCAGGTCGGTGGCCAGCGCGTACCAGGCGGCCTCGATGCCGCTCAGGTTGTCGACCCCCACTTCCTGCGCAACGTTGCGCAGTTCGAAGTCCTTAGCGGGCATGGGCAACGAAGAATTGCGTATCGAACAGGGGTAGCGGTAGATTCATAAGTGCCTCACAGACAGAAGAGAAAGTATCCTTTCGGGACAAAACGCCTGTTTTTGGGGACAAATCGCTCTTTTTTGGGGACAAATCGCCCGTTTTTCGGGACACTTTTTCCGCAAAACCAATGATTTTTTTCTCGTTTTCTTTCTTTTTCCGGTTAGTTGGCACCTTGCCATTGCGCTGGACATCCTTTTTGAGCGTCTCGAAGGCCACGTCATCTTCCGTCACTTGGTAGAAGGCCATGAAGGAGTAGATGGCGTCCTTGTTGGTAGCGCGACGCTGGCGGTGCTCGTTTACCCACCAGTATAGCTCCTTGCGGAACCAGCCCTCCACGAACTCATTGAACTGGAAGACTACCCAGGGCGTGAGCTGGCCCTTGAGCAGGTGGGCGTAAGCCCCCTTAAAGTTGCGCAGGTCGACGCCTAGCGCGGCCGTGCAATCCGCGATGCTGCCTTCGTAGCGCGCACTCTTGGCCGGCTTTTGCAGCAGCAGGGTTAGCGGCAGGCCAAACCGGCCCTCGCTGGAGAGCGTGTAGTCCGAGGCAAGGAACGGCAACTCTTGCACCCGAGCCAGGTGCAGATGCACCTGCAGGTATTTGAGCAGGTGGGGTCTAATGGGAAAATCGAGACGTTTCACGGCGGGCCTGGGTTTAGGATGCCCAAAGGTGCCGGCGCTAGGAAGTTGCAGAAAGGACGGGGAAGTAGCGAGCGGGTAAGCAAGCGCCATGCAGAAAAGAAAAAGACAGGTGAAGTTTGTGTAAATTTAACGCAAAGACTTCGGGTAACCTAGCTGCTGCGCAGCCACTGCGGGCCGTTGAGCGCCTTTTGCTGGAACCGGCCGACTATCCCGCGCAGCAGCAGGTTCTCCTCGGCCGACAAGCCGCAGTAGCCCAGGGCGTAGCGGCTGTGCAGCAGCGCCGCCAACTGGTCGTAGCGCACGCGCAGTTGCCAGGGTCTCGGGCGGCGGCCCGGCCGGGTGGGCGTTAGCTGTTCCCGCTGGTGGCGCTGCAGCAACTGCCTGGTCAGGTCGGCCAGCGGCCCGCAGGCCAGTAGCTCGACCAGCGGCACCGGCTGCGCGGCGTGGGTCACGTCGCGCACCAGCACGGCCAGGGCCCTGGCGAGCAGGCCAGCCTCGCCGCGCTCCAGGGGCACGAGCCGGTCGAGGTGGGGCAGCAGACGCATTAGAGCCAGGCCCCGTTTTTGAAGCGCCGGATTTCCTCGCCCGTGTGCAGGTCGTAGAGCAAGGCCACCTTGATGTCGGCGGCGGTCTTGGCCACGTAGCGGTCGTGGCGCTTCAGCTCCACGGCGCGCGGGTCGGCGGCGAGGCGCCCTTCGCGCAGGTTGTTGCGGCCGTACCAGGTGCGCACGTTCCCGTCGAGGTAGTAAACGAGCAGCTTGGTGTGGGCCTGGGCAATGAATTGTCGAACGGAAGCAGAATGATTGGTGCTCATCTAGTTAGTGGGAGGGGATAGGCGTAAAGGCAACCTGGTACGGGACGTAGGCATTCGGCTGGGCCACCTGGGCGTAGTAGCGCTGCAGGGCCTCGGGGCCGTAGGCGCGGATTTTGGTTTCGTGGTGGCGGAAAAGCTGCACGTTGGTCATGGCCTGGGCGCGCTTGGGGGCCAGGCCCAGCCGGTGGGCCTTGAGCTCGCGCCGGGCGCGCAGCAGGGCGCGGCCCACGTTGCGCTGGTGCTGGTTGGCCTCCTGGCGGGCCAGCCAGGCCTCGGTGCCCACAAAACCCTGCTGATTTTGGGCGTCGAAGTAGCCCGTGCCCGTCACGAATTCGGCGTAGGGCGTGGGGGCAAACTTGTGGGAATGGCGCTGGAAGTAGGCGGCTGCCAGGTCGATACGCTGCAAGACCTGGTCGTGGTAGCGCTGCCACTGCGGGGGCGAAAGCGCCGGGCCGAAGCCCCGGTACACCCCGTACCAAATGGCCTCCTGGGCCTTGCGCTGCTCAGTTTCGTCGAAGTGGCAACTGGGGTAAATCCGCTTCCAGGCGTAGTGCCAGGCCTGCACCACCAGCCCCAGGCGCTCGGCTTGCAGCTGGGCGGCCGCCGCGCCCCCCAGTTCCTCTTTCGTCGCCTGTCGGGGGCTGCCAGGGGGCGTGGGGGCCGGTCTGCTGCCTGCCTGCGGCCCTGTGTTGCCAGTCAAAACGGCCGGGGGCGTTGGAGAAACTAACTTTTCCACCTGGCCAATTTCAATTTCTTCTTTATCCTGTTTTTCCAGTGATACAAAAGGTGGAACTTTTGTAGCGGGTGCCGTAGCCAGCGCGGGGGCATATTGGCGCTTTTTAGGGGCCTGGGGAGCGTTTTGCGGGGCTTTCTGCCATACGAACTCCGGGGCTAAGCAGAGCTCGAAATTGGCCTGCCAGCCGTGGTTCACCTTGCGAGTAATGAACCCGATTTTCAACAGCTCGGTCAGGTGGTCGCGAATGGCGCGGGACGAGACGTTGCGGGCGCGGGCCAGCGATTCGTTGTTGGTGGAGATGGGCGGCGGCGTGCGCTGGGCGGGCGCCTGGTCGGTGGCCGCCTCCAGTAGCAGGGGCACCCGGCGCAGCTCCTCCACGGCGTGGATAGCGTAGACGAGTAGCAGGCGGGCGGTGGCCTGCGCGCCGTCGCTGATGGCCTTGGGGCGCACCAGGTAGTGCTGCACCTGGCCCTTAACGGTGCGGGTGCGTAGCTGGGCGGGCAGCTCGCTTTGCAGCTTTTTGAGGTAGGCGGCGAATTTGCCGAACGCGGCGCGTTGGGTGTTAGGGAGCGGCAACAAGCTTCGGGCTGGTTGAGGAGTGGGAAAAGAAAAAGAATGGCCAGGCGCGGTATGGGCAGCCCAAAATCCACGCGCTGGCCGAACCTGCGTGCAGGCCCTGTGCTCCCCGGCCGGCTTCGAAGCCGAGCGCCGCGCTGAAATCCCACCCAGGCGCGGCCCATCGAACTGACGGGGAATGTGTTAAGACAAACCACGCATGCACTGCGCGGCAAAGTCAAGTCCTTCTGAATCGTTAGTTTATAAGGCCACGAGCGGGCGTAGCGGGGCCGGGCGGCACCCTACGGCTAGGTGCCGCACAGGGCCGCGACCAGGGCCGCCAGCAGCGCGGCCCCGCTCAGGCGAGCCAGCCACCAGGTGCGGGCGGGACTCATGGGCGGCCGGCCTCCATCGCCAGGGTGCGCAGGCTCGCCTCTACCTTTTGCAACTGCCAGAGCGTGCAGTCCAAATCCGCGCGCAGGTCCTCCTCGCGGGCGGCATCGGGCAGCCGGCGGTGCTCGGCGTACTGGCTCAGGGTCCAGCGGATGGTGCGCTCGATTTGCTGCAAGGCAGCCAGTTCCAGGCGCAGCGAGGCCGTGCGGGCGGGCAGCGGAGCCGGCAGGGCCGAGAAGGGCAGCACCTGCACGCGCCGGGCCAGGTGGCCCGTGATGCCCAGCTCGGCGAGCTTGAGCGTGGTGGGCGAGGTGGTATAAAGGCGCAGCATGGGCATCAGGCGGCCGAAGGCTGCAGCAAGGGCTGGCGGTAGCGCTCGCTGGCCAGCGGCAGGGCGTGGCCCACGCCCAGGCGGCCTACTGCGGTGGCGTCCTCTTCAATGAGCAATTCGGCCAGGCGGGCGCGGAAGACTTTGCGCAGGGTGAGCACGCTGGTAAGCTCGTCGAGCAGCACCTGGTCGAGGCGGGCGGCCTCGTCGGTGGCGAGCAGGTCCAGCGTGCCGGCTACTTCCAGCTCAATCAGGCGCAGGGCGCAGGCAATGGCTTGGCGGTCGAGCTGTTGAAACTCGTCAATAGGGATGTTACGAGGCGACATGCCAGGAAGATGAAAAATGAAACAATCGGTTTAGGAGGCCCGGCGCAGGGCCTCGCTCGAATCGAGCACGGGGCCTGGGCGCTTGGCTTTAGCCGGGGCCACTGGCGCGGCCCCGGCCGGGGGTAGTTGCAAGTGGGCGGCCTCGAAGCCCACGCCCTGCCCGAAGGCCAGTAGGGCCGAGCGGGGCACCCGCACGTAGCCGGGCGAGAACTCGAGGGTGAAAAGCTTGATGAGCTTCTGGCCCAGCTTGTCGCGCTTGCCCTGCTCTATCCACTTGCGCACGGTGCGCTCGCTCGTGCCAGTGGCCTGGGCTACCTGGGCCACGCTCAGGTAGTCGTCGGCGGGCTGGGCCGCGGCAGTTTGCTGCACCAGAATCTGGCGCACTAGCTCGACCAGGGGCGCGAGGTCTTCGGCAGTGAGTAAATTGAGGGGCAACGACATAGCAGGGCAGGAGCTAGGCAGCTTTTTTAAGGCAGAATTCGCGGCGGTGGTCGGGCAGGGTGATTTCGCGGATGCCGGCCGGCAGCTCAGCCACCAGCAGCACTTCCTGGTCGGTGTAGCCTTCCTCCACGGCCGTGCGCATCGCGGCCGGCATGGTGCCGGCCACGTACACCGTCCAGTTATGCTCGGTGGTGTAGCAGTAGCCCAGGATGGGCTCGGGCTGGGGCACGGGCACCAGCGCGTCGCCGGGGGCGAAGGCTGACACGCGCACCCGTTTGCCGGTGGCGGCGTCGGTGAGGGAAATACGCGGCGGCATCAGGCAACCTGGACTTGCGTGACGGAGGCGTGCAGGCGGCCGCTCAGGCGCTGGCGGCGCTGCTGCTCCCAGGCCAGCACCAGGGGCGTTTCCTCCTGGTAGTGGGGGTGCGTGGCGTTGATTTCGCGGATGCGGCGCTTGAGCTGCTTGAGCGACATCAGGGGCACGATAAACTTGGACAGCAGCCCGGTGGGGCTGGTGAGCTGGTTTAGCTCCACAATGTTGGGTAGGCGCGGTGGGGCAGCGGGAGCGGTGTTGAGGTACATGGCAGAGAAGGTGTTAGGGGATGAAAGGATAGTTAGTAGTTAGGCGGCCTGGGGCTGCGCGCCGGCCACTGGGGGCAGCCGCTCCGTAGCACGGCCGTAGCCGGCGCGCACCTCCACGTAGCAGCACTCGGGGCGTGCGTCCCAGCAGACCCACATGGTCGTTTTCCAGGGAAAGCCCGATACGCTAGCTTCCTGGGCTACTTCGCGCAAGACGCCGGTGGGGCCATAGTCCACATCCAGTACCACGTCTTCGGTCGCGCTGGCGGCTGCCTGGGCACGCATTTCTTCCATCTCGGCGTGGGTGAAGCCGGGGCGGTCGCCTTGCAGGTGCGAGAGGTCGCGGGCGGGCGGCATAGGGTCGCGCAGCATGCGCTCAAGCAGGGCCTCGGTGAGCAGCTGCTCGAAGCGCTCAAACTTGTCGGCGCTGGGCTGCGGGCTGCTCAGGGCGGCCATACTGGCCAGCAACTGCGCCATTTCGCCGGCCTGGCTGCGGTCGCCGTTGTCGAATTTGCTCAGGTAGCCGGGGCCTTCGACTTTGCGTCGCCACCAGGAGGCGGCTTGTTGGGATAGGGCTTCGAGCAACGCCTGGCGCTCGGGCGTAATTGGGGCGGTATCTGCCATAAAAAGGGAGAATTAGGGGGCAGTGGGAAGGGGCGCAGCCAGGCTGGCCAGCAGCCGAGCGTTGTATAGGCGCACGCAGCCGTTGACGAGCTGGCGCGCCTCTTTGAGGCGGCGCACATGTTGGGGCGTGAAGAGCACCTCGGCGTGGGCTTGGCCAGGGTAGCGCACCTCCAGCCAGCAGGTAGCGTCGGGCAGCGGGCCGTTCTGCCAGAGATAGGTAAGCTGAAAGCGCTCGCCCCGTGGCCCTAGCCAATGCGCGCCCACGGCGGCGCACTGTGGTTGCGTCTGTTCCGTCACAGTAAAGCCCTGCGTGCGTAGCCACGCGGCTAGCGGGGCAGTAAGGTTGCGGGGGCCTTTGGGGACCTCGGTGTGGTAGGGTGCCCGGTCTTCCATCACGAAAACAGGGGTTGAAGCGTGGCGGTGGGCAGCAGGTCGAGCGGAATCACGAAGCTGGGCAACCCGGCCCGCACTAGGTCGATAAGCCACTGCAAATGCGCCTTGCGGGCGTGGCGCACGGCTATGAGCTGGGCCGCCGTAGCGGGGTGGCCTTGGCGCACCAGCGCGTCGATGGCCGTGGTGGCGAGGTCTTCGCATACCAGCGCCATGAGCTGGTAGTATTTCTGGCGCTCAGTAGTCAGCGGTGCGTGCATGGGCGTGTTTGACACGATTCGCCCGCCCCGTGCTTTATTGCGGGTGCGTTGTCATGCCATGACACAAACATACTAGCTTCATCCCACTAGTGTGATAAAACTAGTGAGATATAAGACTGAAATATTGACAAAAGTGAGCCAACAAACTATAAATCAGCGGCTAATTTTTTTGATTGAAAAGCTCTCGGTTAGCGCGCGAGCGTTTAGCGAAGCGATAGGCGAAAGCCCCACGAACACCCATAACTACATAGGGTCAAGACAACTAGCGCCCAAGCACGAATACTTAGCAAAAGTGGTACGTCACTTTCCAATTGTCAATTCACATTGGCTCTTGACCGGAGAGGGCGAAGCCTTCACTGGTGAGGCACCTGCACCACCAGTAGCCATCACCAATAAAAAAAATAAAGGCCCCGTCCAGAATAATACCGGCGACAATAACACCATCACCAACAACGTCAAGCTGGAGGACTGTGAGCGCAACCTCGCTAGCTCTAAAAAGGATGTGGAGCACCTCAAGGCTCAGCTCGCCGCGAAGGATGAACTGCTAGCTTCCAAAGACGCCTTCATTGCCTTGCAAGCGGAGACGCTGAGCCTGCTGCGTGGGGGGTATACTCGGCCGAACTGACGCTTATGAAGCTCTCTCTACTCGCTATGCAACTGTTAGCCACAACCCTGCTACTCGGTACCTCGGGCTGCTTTGAGAAGCAGGTAGAGGCTCCGGCTGCCACAGACAGCGACAAGCTCAACGGCAGCTATAAGCTCAACGGCGAGCTAGTGAGGTGTTCGGTTCAGGAGGAGGCCTTTCTTGCAAAGGAAGGCAACCAAACGCTTGAGGTTATAAACCTGTGGTTCGTGACCGTCCCCCAACCAGCTAGTGGCGAAGAACTTATAGCCTTAACCTTTAGCAAACCAGTTGAGCAATCTACCTTCACCCTAGTTGACATTGGTGTAAACCATTGCCGCTACCCGCAAGTGAATGGACACTTGCTGCAGCAGCATACGAGTACGGCTGTGGCAACTGGTACTGGTGGGTTATCAGGCACCTTCTCGGGCACGGCCAGCGTGGCCTACGGAACAGGCGCGCAGCAGGACTTCCACTTCACAGATGGGGTCTTTATCGACGTGCATCGCTAGTAACTACCAGCTGCCACGGTTGAGTGGCGGCTACTGCTGACTAATTACCAAAGCACTCCAGACCCCACTTGCTACCAAAGATGTACTCAGCTTCCAAAGACGCCCTTATTGCCTCGCAGGCCGAGACGATTAGTCTGCTGCGTGGGGGGTACACTCGGCCTAATTAATACCCCATTCCCACCTCTACTATGAACAAGCTTTACGCCTTACTCCTAACCCCGCTGTTGTTTACCGCCTGCTCAGCACCCGACGCCAAAGAAGAACCTAAAACAGACCAGAAGACTAGCTTCGCGCCTGATGTTTACACCAACAGCCTCGGCATGGTGATGACCAATAAAGACAAATTTGCTTACCGTGACCTAGTCTTCACCCTAAAGCCTGTAGGCGGCAACGCGGTTTTCACGCTTAAAAAGGCCTCGCTCGACACTGCTCAGCGGTTGGGCCTGCGCTGGGTGCAGTTCACCGACAAGCAGGGGAAATTATTTCCTAAGAAGCTGATGAAGGCGGAGAAGGTGACTATCGAGGTTAAGCAGCCCGATGGCAAGCCAGCTTCTACTACTATTGATGTAGACCAAGTAGGTTATTAATCATCAACTTACTGCGTGGCAGCCACACCCAGCATCACAAAAGCCTAGTCCGCCGCAGCCGAGGCGCTGGTGGCCTCGAAGGATGTGACCATTGCCTCGAAGGAAGAGACTATTAGCGTGCTGCGCGCTGCTTTTAACCGACCTAATTAGCAACCTTCGCAACCTTAAATTTTAAAGCTATATGTTTGTTGAACGGGTACTTAGTCTGAATAATGGGTGGTCAATTCTGACAACTCAGAAAAGCGAAGAGTGGGCAGAAGCGCAGGCGGCCCTTAACTTGATAAATGATGGTTTTATCTTGACAGGCTTGGTAGCTGCAATAGAAGCAGAAGAAGAAGCCAAAAAAGTAGCATCTGATACAGGTGCTATAAGGTCTTTTTTGCCTTATTATATATATAATATATATAACAGTCTATTAGAGACGCAATTTAAATGGGTTGATAAATTGCCCACCGCAAAAAGCTCAGTACGGTCACAGATAGCCCCCAAAGCAGTTAAAAATAAGGTTTCGGTTTCAACAATTGAAGCTGACGCGATGCAAACCGAAGACTTTTTAACTAGTCTCTATATAACCATTCCATACTATCACAATACCGGTTCTATCGATGTCACTGTACTTCTAATACCAACCGCAAGTGCCATAGCTCATATATTAGAACTTGGTGCTAAACCAGCTCATATAGATAAGCTTCCTACCGAGGAGATATGTCGAGAACAACTAGCTAAGTTTGGCACATCAAATAGTAAAGCTCCAGTCGTGCTCGCTTTTTTTTCACCTACTGCCCCAGAAGAAGTTGCTGTTGAAGAAACCACTCCACTCAAGATTGGGGGGCACACCATCGAGCGTACTATTGAGTTTGCCCCCGAGCACTACCAGGCGGGCGTAGGTCTACTTTCCTACTTTGGCCAAGTGTTACGCCAAAAAGACCCGGGCACTAAGGCAAAAGTGCGCCTTGAACAGGAAGGCAATACCGTGCGCTTGCGTATCGAATCACCTTCAGGTGACATTGAAACCATTGAAGAGGAATTGGAAAAATACGCTTTGGTAATCAGTAACAAAGCCGAACCAGAGAGCCTGTTTGAAAACCGCGCTTACGTTATGCAGCTCGAACACAAGCTCGACGTAACTAAGCTAGAGTTGAAGCAGGCCTACAATACCATTGCCTTAACGGATGGCCTCCACAGCCAACGTATCAATAACTTGGAGCAACAGGTTACGTTCCTCAAGGACCAAGTAGCTGCGCAACTCCTCCAAACTAACAAAGTCATCGAACTAGTTGGGCGGCAAAACGACAGTCACGAACGGATGCATACCGCCCTGCTCACCCACTCGGGAATGCTATTCAAAGACCTGCTGCAGGAAGCTAGTGGCAACCAGCAATTGCTAGAGGCTGTCAGCAGCCTGCATCAAAACCTACTAGTAGGCATCACCACGATTGAAATAGAAGACCAACTCGAGCGAGCATTATCTACCATTAAAGAAACCAAGCCAGGATTTCTAGGCCGTATTCTTTCGGAGCTGCAAGGGGCGGCATATAAAGCTTCGGCTAGCTCTGCCCTAAGCTGGGTAACGACTTGGATTGCTACGCACGCGCAGTAAGCAGGTGCTAATTCATAAACAATTTGCTTACTCGCCACCAAGGCACTGGTGGCATTAAAGAATGTTGCTATTGCCTCAAAGGCAGCTAGTTCAAATGGAGACGCAAGAAGAATACAGAGCAAGGTTAAAGGAAATTGCATCCTATGCATTTATGTATGGGGTAGATGCTATGATAGAGGCGGGGCAAGAACTAAACTTTGCTACTTGGTCTAAGGAAACAAATTTAACATTTATCATCAAATGCCAGGATGGCTTCAAACTCGCTCAAAAGCGATTAATAGCTGGATTTTTGTATTATCATCAACAGCGACAAGATAACGACGCTCAATTAAAAATATACCAAACGCAGCACCTTAAGCAAGAATTAAAAGATGCTAAGTATCAGCAGGCTGTCATTACTCAGCGATTGCATACTCTATCCCACATAGCTGATTCAATTGCTTGGCAAATACTTAGAGGCCAGATTCACCTAGTGCGGCGATTAGTAATTCACGGGGATACTACAAAGGTCTTAACCTCTTCTAATCTCAGGCACGCTACTGAAGTCGCAGATAAAATAAATGAGAATCCGCTTGACTTCGCTCTTATTACTGATATCACGGGCTACATCGGGATAGGAGACTTACTTATAAAGCACTTAACTTCAGTGGGTATCATGGAACTGAAGGAGGGAAGAATAAACGACCAAATAGCAGAGTTCTTTGCTCAATTGGAGCGCGACAATAAGAAGGTAGAGGAAACGGACTTAAGCGCGCACTTCGACCCGACTACTGTTAAACAAGCCAGAAGAATGCTTCGGCAGCAGAAAAGAATGACTCAAGCCGTGCAAGTGATGAATACTGATACTGGTATCGACCCAGCTACTCAGAAGCCAATAATCGTTAGCACCCCAACCAGTATCACAGAATACTATTACGATGAATTAATTGAGTTACAGGAGCAATTAAAAACTCAGGTCTGGGCATATACGCTTATTGAAGGCTGCCTGCACATTGGTATGTATCGCGACGAAGGCTTAGCACGTGGGCCACAGATTCTTAAGTTATTGGTAGAGGAAAAAACTAAAAACTTTATACTCATTGATTGGCTCGCTATTACAAGGGAAGTATCAGAACCTTTGTTTGCGAAACCACTTGACCCAGACCTCATAATTGACATTCTTACCGGCCGGGTAAAAGTTATTATGGGCCTTGACCTCGACGGTTTAATTGAGGCATTTAACATTACTGGGCTTCCTACTCGCTGGATGTCAACTAAAGAGACTGCTAAGCAAGCGTCTATACATGATTCAAAAACGCTTGTAAGGTCTCATAATCAAGCTATTACTTGGGATAACCCTAATGACGAAAAAGAAGGGAAAGGAGTGATGGGCCAAGGCGTTATCTCGAAAATACTCTACGACAACATAAAGCCGACTAGCATGGCACTATCATTTTTAACTGCTGAAAAGCCTCCTACAGGCCCAGCAGAGTAGGTGTATTTACTGAACCTTCCCCTGATTTTTTGTACTGCCGAGCACCAAGTCGGATAAGCCAGAATAGCCGTCCATATCTTCTGTTCTTCCCCTAAATGAAAGCAAATGAGATTTTTACGCCTAGCTCGCAGCCTAGCGTTACGTACTATGCGCGCACTGAGCTAGAGCAGGAGCTACGGGATGTCCTTGACACGCAAGGCTCCATCTGCTCCATCGCGGGTCCGTCTAAGTCCGGTAAAACGGTGCTCTGCGAAACGGTGATACCGAACATGTTGCTGGTGACCGGCGCTGATTTGAAAACCGTGGCCAAGTTTTGGGAAAAGGTGCGGCAAAAACTAGTAGTCCCCAAGTCATCCACGGCGCTGAGCAGTACCACGGATGGGGGTGAGTCTTCGGCAACCGGCGAAGTCAGTGCTGGCTTTGCCAGTTTCTTAACGGCTAAGGTGGGCGTCGGCAGCAAGAGCACCAGCGCCCAGCAGCAGAGCACGACGCAGAGCTTCGATGAACTCAGTTCGCAAGCCCTGTTTGACGTGCTGCGCGAGCGGGCGATAACGCTGGTCGTAGACGATTTTCACTACGCCGCCCCGGATGTGCAAGAAGCGCTGGCCCAAGAGTTTAAGGAGGCTGCGCGCAACGGCCTGCGCATCGTCGTTATCTCCGTACCCCACCGCGCCGACCAGCCCATTCGCAAAAACCTCGACTTGCGCGGCCGCCTCACAAACCTTGATATCCCTGCCTGGGCCGACAGCGAGCTTATCGAGATACCCCGTTTAGGATTCAAGCAACTGAATGTCACGGTGGACGACACCACTCTGCGCCGCTTAGTGCTGGAAAGCCTCGGCTCGCCGCAGCTTGTCCAAACGCTTTGTCTGCGCCTTTGCCAGCTCCACGACCTGCAGAATCCCTCTCTCACGCCTGTTCAACTCCAGCTATCCGGCGCTGAGTTGACCAATCTACTCCGCCGCGCCGCCCGCTCCACCAACTGCGACACTGTTTACCAGTTGTTAAAAACAGGGCCTAAACCCCGAGGCGAGCAGCGCAATGTCTACTCCTACAGCGGCGGTAAACAAGGCGACGTGTATACGCTTATCTTAGCAGCCATGGCCAGTGGGGAGGCCGCGCTCACGTTCAATTACGCGGCCATCAAGGCGCGCGTTAGCGACCTGATAGATGCCAATACGCCTGAGCCTCGGGGCGTCGACCTCACCAGCACGCTGCAGCAGATGGACAAGCTAGCAGCCGATGACCGCGTACTAGAATTCGACGAAGAGACGGAGACGCTGAATATCCTCGACCCATATTTTCTGTATTACTTGCGGTGGGCCACGAAATAGCCTCGGCCACCCTCCCCGTCGCGGCGCTCTTTCCTTCCCCTCCCGTATGCTCTATTACCCCTTACTCAGAACGAAGAAAGGCGAGGTAAATGCCCTCACCACGCTTAGTCCTGATGCCGTAGCGGCCACGCGGCCCATTTTGCAAGTTGCCCCGCCCGATAGAAATGAAAAAGGCGAGCTCGTAGCGGCTTCCTCCGAGTACGTAACCAAAATCGCGAACACGCTGCACGAAGTGCTCGCCTTTGGCTCCCAACTCTCGTGCTACCTAGACCCGAGCCCCGCGCACCTGTCCACTGCCCTGCTGGAAGATTTATTGTTTGCCATTGGCACATATGGTGGCACGCCACAGCCGGTCTACAGCCTATTTAACTCCATCCCCTACGCCCGGCTCTACCGCCAGCTCATGGGTGCCCCCAAAGCACCCATCATTCGGGTGCGCCCCGATGAGATAACCATAACGGTGCTGGACGATATTGAAAAAGCTCTCCAGATGTACCAGCTCGAAGCGCACCAAACACTTATTCTTCTCGATGTCGGCAACATCATAGAGACTAACGGGTATTTTGAAGTGGGCCTCAAAGGCACGATAAATGACTTTAAGACGCTTGGGCTAGCTGGCATCATTTTGGCCTCCTGCGCCCTGCCTGAATCTTTGGAGGAGGTAACGAAGTGGAAACCTGCCACCTATAGCCGCAAAGAAGCAGAGCTATTCAAAAAGATGAAGGCCGCCACCAGATGCGAGCTGCAGTTTGGGGATTACGCCACTGGCTCCGTCAAAATAGAGCCAAACATCGGCCGTATAGGCGCGCCCAAAGTCCGCTACACGCTACCTGACCACTACGAAATTTTAAAAGGGCAAATGGTTGGCAGCAGGCCTCACACAATGAGCGAACAGTATCACCGCATCAGTGAATACCTTGTTTCGCTACCAGGCTATCCAGGGAAGCACTTTAGTTGGGGCGATGACTATATATATAAGTCCAGTCTTGGAGGCCTTCACTCCAGAGGCAACGGCACGACGTGGGTGTCGGTCAGCACCTCGCATCACATTGAATTGGTAGTTTCTACTCTTCCCGCCATGTAGTGCGGCTTTTCAATATCAGACGCACTTGCATAGCCAACTCGTCGATATCGGTAAAGTACGCCGCTAGTTTTTCCCACAACTCCCAGCGGCGCAGCTTGCTGAGCCCCTTACCCAGCCCTACTTCCATCAGTAGCTGTTTTGCCTCTTTATGCCAGAGCAGGCTCGCTATCATATAGCCGTTACGCTGCGGATTTTGGCTGGCCTTTCTGACTATCCGAAGCTCATTACCTTCGCTTCCCTTGTGAGTTACCAGTAGGCCACAATGCGCTGGTAGCCAAGCTTCCAGTTTCTTCTCGTGCTTGGGGCCGCTCACGACCGTTATTAAATCGAAAATCTGATTGTAGATTTCCAATTGGTGAGGCAGACGGTCTAGGTTATCCCGGTCACTTTTAATCTCGTAGCCGACTAGTTGGCCATTCACAATGCCAATATCGATACGGGCCGCGTGGGCAGAAAGCCCCATCTCCCGCACGACACAGGCTGTCGCATCCTCCGTGTACTGGCGGAGGTAATTCTCATATAAGTAGGCCCTGATATCGCGGTCTAACATGAGGGTAACGTCATGAGCAAACTGGACAGGGACGTATATACGACCCAAATCCGAGCGCGAATTACACGATTTTTTACTAAAGAACGCGTGAGGTGCGTGTTTTCTCTACTTCGCAGTTCATCTCTTACCTTGCCGCCCTATGAAAGTGACCCGCGAACTCCAACGCGACAAGCGCAACGCGGACGGCTACGCCCCCGTTCGGCTGGTGGTAAGCTGGGAAGGCAAGCGCCTGCGTGTGGGCACGGGCTGCCTGGTAAAGCCCGAGCACTGGGACGGCAAGGCGCAACTGGTTAAAGTTCAGAACGGCACCCAGCACAGCAGTATTAACCCCCGTTTGACCGAGGCCAGCAACGCTGCTGGGGAGGCCCAGGAAGCTGCCCGCAAGCAGGGCCTGCTGCTGGGCGAAGCCGAGCTACGCGCCGCCCTCACGGCCGCCCTGACCCTGGCCCCGGCCGAGTCTGAGCAGCCACCGGCCCCGGTGGCAACCCAAGCGGCCGCCGATTTTGAATCCCTGCAGCGCGCCTGGATAGACGAGCAGCTGCACCGTCCGCGCGGCCACTCGGGCAAACCGATGGCCCAAACTACCAAGGCGGGCCTCTACGCGACCCTGCAGCGCTTTTTGCAGTACGCCGAGGCCAGGGGCCGTGAGCTACGGGTAGAGGAGATGGACCTGGCGTTCTACCAGGATTTTCGCACCTACCTGCTCGATGAGCTGGGGCAGGGGCTCAACACGTTTGGCAAGCACGTGACCCGCCTCAAGACCTTTTTGAGTTGGGCCGAGCTCGAGCGCGACGTGCCCGTGCACCGGCACTACCGCAAATTCACCTCGCCCAGCAAGCGGGGCAGGGTAGAGGCCCTCACCGAAACCGAGCTGCGCCAGGTGGCCAGCCTCGACTTCCACGACCCCGCCCGGCGCGCCCAGTTGCTGGCTTTGCGCACGGAGCTAGGCCGCAGCACGGGCCAGTACCAGGGCGCGCTCTCGGTCGAGGCCTGGGTAGCCCACGTGGAGCTGGCCCGCGACAAGTTTCTGGAGTGCTGCTACACGGGCCTGCGCATCAGCGACGCCAACCGCGCCGCCTGGCAGCACGTGCGCGGCAACCTGCTGGTGCTCGACAACACGGCCAAAAACGAAGCCACGGTCTACGTGCCCTTCTACGACGACGACATATTTCAGCCCGTGGCCCTGGCTAATCGCTACGAGCACCGCTCGCCCCTGGACTTGCTCGTGCCCGAGTGCTACCGCTGCAACGAATTCTTGCGCGTGGTGCAGCGTCTGGCGGGCTTTACCCGGTTTAAGCTCACGACCAAAATCGGGCGCAAGACCTTCGTCACGCTCAAACTCTACCAGGGCGTGGCCCCGCGCCTCATCATGCAGGCCACCGGCCACCAGACCGAGGAGGCCTTCAACCACTACGTAGGCGTCGATGAGCTAAAGCTCGTGGAGGAGTTCATGCGCAAGGCCACCCGGCGGCGGGCCGCGTAGGTGGGGGGCAGTTTAGGGGGCAGTTTTCAGGCCCCGGCTTTCCGGTCTTTTCCCGTCTTTGCGGGCAACGCACGGTCGGCAGGTGCGCCAGCCGGTTTTGAGTGGAAACCAGTGGAAACCGGCTACCCTCTTGAAGTGCTAACGCGACCACTGTAAATGCCCTTACGATAACGTAAGGGCATTTTTTTATTTTCAGGTGGCGGTTTTGGTGGCGGTTTCGCTAAAGGGTCATTCAACTCGAACCTATTTGGTGGCGGTTTGGCCATCGGCCAGCAGCCGACGGTAGCGTTTTACGCTCGTGGCTGAGATGCCTGTTAGCTCGACCGTTTTATTAATAGAGAAGCCCGCATCGAGGGCTGCCTTAACTTTTTTAAGGGCAGTCTGGTCTACGCCGCTGGGCCGGCCCAGGTGCTTGCCTTGCGCCTTGGCTACGGCAATGCCGTTCTGGCTGCGCTCGCGGATGCTCTCGCGGTCGTATTCAGCCAGGGCCGCGAAGATGCCCAGCACTAGCCGCCCGGCCGGGGTAGCGGTGTCAATGCCCAGGTCGAGGGCTACGAAGCGCACGCCGCGGCTGTTGAGCTCAGCCACCAGCTGCATGATGTGGGCACTGTTGCGGCCGAGCCGGTTGAGCCGGGCCACCGTCACGGTGTCGCCGGCGCGCAGGGTAGCCAGCAGCTGGTCGAGCTGCGGGCGCTGGGTGGACGCGCCACTAATTTTTTCCTGAAAAATTTGGTCCACGTGGGCAGCTTGCAGCTGCTCTACTTGGGTATCGAGGTTTTGGTCCCTGGCCGAGACGCGGGCGTAGCCGAAATTCATAGGGTAGGGGGCCAATAAGCCCAAAAAGGTGGGGCCAGAAAGATACAACTTCCTTTTACTGGTGGCCCTACTTTTTGGTCCTAGCTGTGGGCACTGCTTAGCCCAGCAGCGGCTAGCTGGTACCCAAGGTAGGGGTAGGTCGGGAAAGGTATACCTTGTTGGGCCTACCTTTACGGCGTACTTGACCCCTCTAGGGTGGGGAAAGTTTGTTTTCATAGCTCGAAAAGGCCAGCGCTACTAGCGCTGGCCTTTTCGAGCTATGCCGCTTCTTTCACTACAATCGGATACTTGCGCTGGTCGTCAATCCACTTCTGCGCGTGCGCTTCGGTCTTAAAGGGAAAAGGCACCGGCATAGCACTAACGAACTCAGTCCCGTATTCTTTCTTCGACCAGGGCCAGGGCCGGTATTTGAGGTAGGAACGCTCCTTTTCAACGTGAAAGCAGTAATCCGAAATCTGCACAATTCGGAATGTATCGTTTTTCATAAGGTGATAGCGGAATAATTCAAAATGATGTGGCAAGGCGAAAATTTCTAATTTCTCGCCTTGCTTGATTTACAATACTTTGCCAAAATGCCGGCGTCGTCGATTCACCTGGCGCCCTCGAAGCGTCAGTGCAATTTCTGCTTAGCCCAGGCCGGCCTGTTTCTTGAGCTTCTTACGTAGCCCCATTACCTGCTCAGCACTACCGGCGTGATAGTCCACGCCCAGGTTCTCGGCCCAGTCATTCATGCGTTCATTCTGCTGCTGCACCACCGTTATCAATTGCTGGAGCATTACCGCCGTCGAGTCGGTGGCCTGGCTGCCACCATTAGCTGCGCTGGGCGGCAAGCTGGCCGGCGACGTGTAGCCACCAGCTGCGTAGCCACCCCGGCGCTCGGCCTCCAGGTAGCCGATAACGTTGGCGTACTTGGGCTGCTGGAGCATCCACTTGGGGGCCACCCACTCATTCTCGTGCACGACGCCGGCCACGCGGTGCCCAGTGGCATCGACCTGGCCCTGGCCTGCGCCGGTGAAACCGCCCTGGGCAAAACCAGCCAGCTTAGCCGCAGCCGCCCCGGCCTTGACAATGGCCAGCGTGTCCTGCACGACCAGCCAGGCCGTACCTCCTACACCGAATGACACCGAGTTTATCGTGGAGGCCGTTACCGCGTTGTTGCTCAATTCTTTCTCCAGATTTATCGCAATCTCAGCCAAGGCAATCGCCTTGCGGGCAGCTGAAAACACCTGGTAGGCGGCACTTTCCTGGTCGAGGTTACTCATTACTGCATCGAGCACGGTGGCCCCAATCTCCAGCTTAGAATTAGCCAGGTCAAGCTGGTTTTGCTTGCGCTCATTCGCCTGTTGTAGCTCGAACTGGGTAACGCGCTTATCGCTATCTGCCTGACCGTCCGCAAGCTCACCATCTATTTTCAGAATATCATTCCTGAGTTTTTTAGCCTCGGCCGTTTCTGCCTTATTAGCCTTTTTAAGCTGGGCTAGTTTCTCCAAATCCGTTTGACGGCGCAGGTTCAGCTCAGCAGCGGCGCGGGCCTGCTCAGCCTTCATATACTCAGCCGTCTGCTTGTGCAGGTGCAGCTTTTGCTCCAGCCAGGCGTTATCGAGCAGGATGATTTTCTCCTCCTCCTCTGCGTCGAGGCGGGCAAACTCATCCTTGCGGTCTTTTTCGGCCTGCTTGGCTTTGGCCTCGCTAACAGCTTGTTGGTAGCGCTTTTCGGCCATGTCGGCCGTTTGGCGGTACTGGTCGAGCAGGTGCTGTTTATCGGTTTCGGTCGCAGCGACGTTGGCCAGCACCGCCTTTTTCTTTTCCGCCAGCCCGCGCAGCTCCTCGTCACGCTCCAGGCGCAGCTTGGCCAGGGTTTTATCAATGCCCTCGGCCATTGCCTCGACCTTCAGCTTCTCGAATTCCTGGTCGGCCTTCAGCGTTGCCGCGTGGAATTCCTTGCGGGCTTTTTCCAGGTCGGTGCCGTGCTTGTGGGCATCCTTCAGGTTTTTAGCCTGCCAATCCTGCTCCAGCTTCGCCCGCTGCTGCTGGGCCTCGGCCAGAATAATGCGCTTATCGGCCGCCGTTTTTTTGTCGTTGAGTAGCTCCTGGGCGGCCCCGTTGGTGACCAGCTGCTGCTTGAGGCGCATTTCCTGCTCGCTGCCATCTTTCACCTTGGCCAGCCGCTCCTTCAGCGCAGCCTCCTCATTTTTGAGGGCCTCCAGTCGAGCCTTCGCCTCAGCGTCGGCCTTCGCCTTGCCACCAGCGGCACCGGCCTTGGTGCCGGCGTCGGTGGCGTCGGTTACCGCTTTCTGGTCGCGGGCTGCTTTCTCGGCTGCCAGCTGGCCGTCGTAGCCCTTATTGTAGGCAGTGCCAACCCCTGCACCCAGGGTTTTGAAGCTATCAATCAGCTTCTTGCCCCCGGCCATAATCTTGCCTACGTCGAAGCTGAACACCCCACTGATTACCTCGACCAAGCCAGAGAGGTGCTCAGCAGCGGCCTGGGCAATATTAGCAAACACCTGCTTGAATGCGGCGCTGAGGCCGGCCACGGCACCACGCACCTTTTCGCTCTTATCGTAGAGGGCAATAAATGCCCCTATCAGCAGGGTGGCCACAGCCACTACGGCCCCGATAGGATTCGCTGCCAAAGCCAGATTCAACCCGCCTTGAGCGATAGCCCACGCTCTGGTTGAAACGGCCACTGCGGTATCCCATACTACCTTACCCTTTGCCAATACTGCGTTGTAGAGCAGCAGCGCATTGGCCTGAATCATCGGCGCGTTTAAGGTCATCACCGCGCCTGCCAAGGCCAGTAGTACCCCTCTGTTTTCGCGCACGAAGCCCGGCAACTCCTTCAGGATGCCCAGGAAAAAGCCCAGCGTGCTGAGGATAGCGATAAACACCGGCCGCAGTTCTTGGCCGAACTCGATAGCAACCTGGTCGGCCGTGTCGCCTAGGTTACTCAGCTGGCCTTCCATCGTTTTGGCAATCGCAGCCATTCCCCCGGCCACACCTTCCATTTTACCGAACCCCAGAATCGCGGCGTTGATAGCTTCGGGGGTGTTGGCCACCGTCTTCTGCACCCCTTTGAAGCTGAGGCTTACCTCGTCGCCGGATTTGCTGGCCTTGATGCCGAACTCCTTGAGGCGCTCGAACTCCCCGCCACCGGCGTCGAGCACGGCCTCGGTGAGCTGGTCGAAGCTTTTGCCCTGGCTGCTGGCTATGTCGCCCAGCTTGGTCATCTCCTCCATTGAGGGCTTCAGACCCCGGTTCACGAATTTGAGGTAGGAGCCGGTTAGCTCATCGACCGAAAACGGGGTATTAGCCGCCATATCCTGAATCTGAGCCATCGCTTTCTGCGCGGCCGACTCGCTGCCCAAGGCGTTTTTCATCACGGCCCCGTAGGTTTCAAACTTGGCGCTGGTGTCGAAAATCGACTTGCCCAACTCGAACACCTTGCCGATAACCGACTCGATGCCCCCACCCAGCACCACCCCGAAGGCCTGGCTGGCGGTTTGCTTTAGAAACCCGTTGGCCTCCGATACTTGCAGGATGCTGGCCTTTACACTATCGTAGCGGCTTTTCACCTCGCGTAGCTCGGCCGACTTAGCCACGAATTCAGCCGTGCCCGGCGTCAGGGTCTTCAGCTGTGAGCTGAGGGCCCTGGTGGCACTCTCCATTTCCTTAATGTTCGCGTTGGCCTTCTGGCCGTTCACGATAATTTCAATTATCCGCTCATCCTTAGTTGCCATAATATCACACTGTTATAAGTCATAAAGGATAGATTTTATAAGCCTAAGCCATTGATTGCACGTAGTGAGTCGTTCACCTGGTGGCGCAGGCTTTGCAGCTCAGTGCGCAGGTGCAAGCCCTGCTTGCCATCCATCGGGGACAGCTTCAGCTGGTGCGTGACGTGTCGAATCTGCTCGGCCAACTCAGCCCAGGAATAGGCTTCAGGTAGATTCAGGATGAAGGCATTAATCACGTCCTGGCTGTTGGCTAGGTGGTGCGTGGTGCCCCGGTGCCAGATGTGCACCACCTCGTCGTTGACCAGGTGCACGCGAATGCCGAACTCCTTGAGGCGCTCGAACGCGCCGGTGCCGGCATCGAGCAGGGCCGTGGTGAGTTGGTCGAGGCTTTTGCCCTGGGTGGCTGCGAAGGCGGCCAGCTTCTGAAGGATAGCGATAGTAGTCATAATTTGAGGTAGTTATAGGGTAATGTTAATTTCTCGGGGTAGCGTATTGACCATGATGTAGCCGGCGCGTTGGCCGGCATTGTCGGCCAGCAACTCGCCCAGCTTGAGCACCTGGCCGTGCGTCGTTTTATTGACCCACTTCTTAGGTTTGCGCTGGTTGCCCCGCTGCTTGCCCATGAGCCGGCGCTCGTCTGAGTTGCGGCCCTGCTCGCCGTTCTTGGTGCCCGCCCCCACGCCCATGTCCACGAACAGGCCGTAGTAGGCGTAGAGCAGCTCGATTTTTTGCAGGTCGCCGTCGCTGTTGACTTCCACGAACTGCCGGAAGCTGCGCTCCAGCTCGCCGGTGTCGCCAATGCCCAGCTTGTGCAGGTTATCGGCCCAGCGCTCCAGCGTGTAGCGCGCCCACTTGGCACCGACCGCGCCCGGACTTTGCAGCTCCTCCATCAGATTTTGAAAAAGGGGATTTGAGCCGACTGGATGCCGTCCTGCTGCGAAATCGTAACGTTGATGCTTTGCCAGAAAGCCAGCGTGGTGCCCTCGGCCGCCCGGATGAGCACCTTTCTGCGCGGGTCGAGCTGGAGCAGGTCGGCCAGGCGCAGGCGCACGCCCCGCGTAATGGTTTCGGTGCGGGCCCGGAAATCCAACCAGTCCTTATGCCACACCTGGTAGAGGCCTTGGGGGCCGTCCCAGCGCAGCGAGTAGTTGCCGGCCGGCCGGCCCTGGTAGTTGACGGCCTCGGCACTGGCCAGCGGGTAGCTCGCGCCCCCGGCGTCGGCCCGCAGCCCGCGGTCGAATAGGAACCGCAGACTCACCTCGTTCTTTTCCTCATCCGGCAGCAGTGGGCTGTTGCCTTTCTGCACGGTCACCGGCAGCAGGATTTCGGGCGACGTGCTGAGGGCCGTGGCCGTGGCCAGCCCGCGCTGCATCGAGAGGCTGCTGGCATCGACCTCGATTTCTTCCTGGGCCCCGCCAATCTTCAGCTCGTACTCGCTGGCCGGCGCGTTCTTGCTCAGGTCGTCGTCGTCGTCGAGCGTTTGCTTGAGGTAATAGCCGGCCGACGTGTTGGGCTCCCACTCGAAAACCGCCTCGGCCCGGTCAGTCCAATCGACGTAGGCCGGGTTGGCCAGCACGTCGCGCAGGGCATCGACCTCCAGCCGCTTGCGCACGGGGTCGAATACCAGGCTCAGGCAAAACAGGGCCCGCCAGGCCTTGATGAAGTCGGGCACGGCCTGGTTGGGTAGGTGCTGGCTGAGCACCACGTTGGCAGCGGTCGGGTCTACGGCCTGGTTGGAGTAGAGCAGCAGCGTCTGAATCTCGGCATCGCTGAAGAACGTGCCGGCCAGCGAGTAGCCGATGTAGGCGCATACCTGCTCGACCACGGCCCGCAGATAGGGCATAGGCACAAGGGGCTGCGTAGTGTCGTACACCCCGTTTTTGTAGGCGTTGACCAGGCCCTGGTAGTTGAGGGTGGTGGCATCCTTTTCCGGGTAAAACAGGCTGTTGCACACCGTGGGCAGCCCATAGAGGCGGTCGGGCCACGACGGGCCGACCGTGCGCGTGAGCGGCACGGTCGGCATGGGCACGTCGGCCAGCTGCACGTCGGTGAGCTGGGTGCTCACGTCGCCCACGTCGGTTTGAAAGCTCAGCTCGAACCCCTCGGCCGTGCGCTTGACCACGCTGAGCTGGCCGCGCCGCCACAGCACGCCCAGCAAATACAGGTCGCAGACAAAGAATTGGTTGCGCACCCGCGTCGCGGCCAGGTAGCCCGGAAAGGCCAGCAAACGCCGGTTTTTGGGCGTGTTGGGCACCGTGAACGGGTAAATCAGCGCGCCGGGCAGCGTGTCGGTTTCAAACAGCGGGTTGCTGATTTCAACCTCGACCTCCGTATCCGGGCTCAGGTCGAGCGACTCCCCGGCAGCAAAGTCCGGGGAGGGCAGGCGAAAATCCAGGTTAGTGAGAGCCATGTACTTAGCGCGGTAAGGTGGGCGTGTAGCGGCGCAGGGTGGGCTGCACGTGCGAGAAATCCACGCTCAGCAGCCCGGTATCATCATCCTGCACCAGCAGCGTGTCGGCTGGCAGCAGCGAGCCGGGGCGGTAGCGGTCGGCATCGTAGTAGCGGATTTCTTCGCTCAGCAGGAAGTCCTGAAAGGCCTGCATCTGCTCGGGCGTGAGGTAGCCCGTGTTGGCCGTCACGGTGGGCACGCCGGCGATGTTGGTGGTGTAGGTTTCGCCCGCGTCGGCCTTATAGCCAGGCAGCAGCGAGCGCTGCACCAGCACGTTGGTAAACGTCAGCTCGGTTTTGGCTTTGCCTCGGCAAGCCAGCGTATTGATGCCGGCCACGCTGTTGGCGTAGAGGAAATAGCGCCGGTTGGCCGGCAGCTCCTCGCTGAGCTGGTAGTAGCGGGTTTCGGACACGTAGCCGCCCGGCACCTGCACGCTCACTTCCCAAGCCACCGTATCGAGGGGCGGGGCCACCGGCAGCGTGGCCCGCATCTGGGCCAGGCCCACGCCCAGCCGCCACACCTCAAAGCACTGCACGCCGGTGGCCGCGTGCAGCACCTGGGTGGTGCGCCCCCCGGCGCTGTCGAGGCACGTGACCTGTACCGAAAAAGTGGCCTCGGTGAGGCTGTCGTGCTGGTAGTAGAGGTATTCGGGCTGGTCGGCAAACACCTCCTTTTGCTCCGGCTCCCAGGTTAGGAACGGGTGCACCTGGGGGCGGTAGGTGCTGAAATAGGTCTGACTGGCGTGTTCGTAGAAGTCGAGCCCACCGTACACCAGGTAGAGCGTTTCGCGCACGGTGAAGGTGGGGGCGGGCGAGCCGTCCCAGTACTCCGAATGCTGCACGTAGAAGCGCTTGAAGCACTGGCCGGCCAGCTGCACGCCGGCCTGGCCGTGCAGCGGAAAATCGGGCTGCACGTAGGCATCGAGCAGCGTGCTCACGTCGAAGGTGGTGCGGCCAGCGGCGTCGGCCGGCTGGGTCAGCTCGCCGGCAATGTTGACGAATACCCCGCTGAGGTAGTCCTGCTCCAGCCACACCTCACAGATGAAGCGCAGGTTGGGCTTGGTGGCCAGGTTACTCGCGGCCAGCTCGACCACCACCGGGTTGCGGCTGAAGTAAAAGCGATTGAAGGCCTCAATTTCAAACGATACCGTGACGGTAGCCCCGTGGCTGTCGGTGACAGTGCAGCGGTAGGAGCCCGGTGCCAGGTTGAGGCGCACGTCGCTGGTGTTGCCGTCAGTCCACAGGTAGGTGTAGGGAGCTACCCCGCCCGTGGTGATGAGCGTCACGTCGCGGGCAATTTTCTGCACCAGCACGTCGAGCCGCGGGTCGGAGCCGACCGGCACGGTGATGGAGGTCGAGGCCCCGCTGGCATCGCTGACCAGGCACGTGTAGCTGGCCGGCCCCACCAGCTTGGTGCGGGTGGCCGTGGTGGGCGCGTTGGGGTCAGACCACACGTAGCTATAAATGCCCGTGTCGCCATTAATGGCTACCAGCGTAATCGCGCCGGTGGCCGAGCCGTAAATAATAGCATCCGTAACCTGGGCCGAAACGAAGACCGGCCGAATGGTCGTTGCATACCCTACTACCGACCAGCCGCCCAGCCCCTGCTGCGGGGCGGGGGAGTAGTCGGCAAAATCGAGGTCGAGGCTGTTGGCGTAGACCGTGGCAGTCACGTCGAACTCCACAATGGGCCAGGGATTGACCTCGGGATTATTGGCGTAGCCCCCGCCCAGGTGGCTGCTGTCATCGCCTACGTCGCGGGCCGTGCTGACCGTGTAGGGCAGCCCCTTTTGAGCAATGCGGGCCCGAATGAGGGCCAGCAGGTTGTTGACCCCGCGCAGCACGAAGTCGCGCGGGTCAGTAGCACTGGGGTCGGGGTCGGGCACAGAAAACTGGTTGCTGTTGCCCCCGCGCTGAAACACTTCCCATTGGCCGGCCAATTTGAAGCGCACCTCCTCGGTCTGCTTGCCTCGCGTGAAGGCATTCCACGACCAGGCGGCCCGGATAGTCGCTTTTGCGTAACGTTCGCCGGCCATTAGGGTAAAAACTTAGCGGCCTGGTAGGCCAGTGGATTAGTGGCTACCTCGGGTAGCTGAAAATCAAAGCGCACACCCCACAACTTGGCCCCGGTGATGGGGCCGACCTTTTCGCTGGTGATGGTGCTGGCGTCGAGCTTGAGCTTCTGTTTGCGGTAGTGCTCAATGGCATAGCTCAGCACGTCCTCCCCAATCTGCTCGCAGCGGTCGAGCACCTCGTCGCGGTTGTCGAAGTCACTACCCGACGCCGCTACCTTGTCGAGCACGATGAGCCCACCCTTGGCCTGCTTGCGGGTATTGTCGGCCCCGTTGTTGACGTAGCGGGCCTCGTAGCTTTCCAGCAGCAGGATGGGCAGGCGAATTTTCGATTTCTGCGCATCGAGCAACTCCGCAATGTCGAGCTGCGTGATGGGCCAGCCGCTGAGCACCAGCCGGCCGAAGTGCATCTCGGTGGCCGAGTGCCGCAAGTCCACGTGCTGCTCGGCCGCAGTGCGGAATAGGGTGGTGTAGTCGAGGTGACGCATTAGTATTTGAGGGAGTCTTGCAGCTGGGCACTTACCAGCTCGGTGGCCAGGCTTACCAGGTGCGGGTTGTTGTAGCGGTCGAGCAGTTGCTGCACCTGGTGGGCGCAGTCGCGCACCAGGTGTTGGTCGAGTTGGGGCAGGCGGCCGATTTCGGTTTCGAGGGCTAGGTTTTGGCTCATTTTTCGTCTTTGGGAGCGTCCCGAATGAATTGATTAGTGAAGTGCAGCACCGTGTGCAGGGGCCGCACGCTGATTTGGTCGAGGCGGCCGAACTTCTCGTTAGGCAGCCGGCCGATGAGCGTGAGCCAGGGGTTGGGGTCTTTGCCGTTGCCCTCGTCCCCGCTGAACAGGTGCGGGTAGGCCTGCTCCAGCTGGGCCCGGCAGCCCAGGTAGTAGAGCAGCACGGCCTGGCGGTGGGCCAGCGGCAGCCGGGCCACGCGCTGCGCACGGCGGGCCACCGACTTCTCATTGAAGACTTGCCGGGCGTCGCCGGTGTAGCTCGGGCTAAACTTGAGCAGCCACCAGAACCAGCGCCGGGGGCGGTAGAGCACGGCCACCAGGCGGTTGAGGTCGGCCTCGGCCTGGCTGGCCACCCACTTGCGCAGCTGGGTTTCGGCATTGGCGAATTCCCACACCTGCACGCCGCCCAGCCAGTCGCCGGGGCCGGCCAGCCGGGCATACCAGGGGCCGAGCACCGGCAGCAGCTGCTTGGTGAGGCGGCTGGGCGCGGTGAGCCAGCGCACCAGGCGCAGCAGGTCGGCAATCTGAAAATGGCTTAGCCCCCGCCACAGCACGTAAGGCAGGCCGAGCAGCTGGTGCAGCAACAGCACGTGCACCTCGACCTCGCTGCTGGCCGGTTTAAATAGCAGCGGCACCAGGTGCAGCAGCTGCCGGCGCGTGAGTTCGCTCCAGGTGCCGGGCGTTTCTCGGTAGACGTGGCCGATTTTGACCTTATTCATACCCAAAGCTCCTTTTCACGTGCACCCGAAAAAAGGACACGAAAAAGCCCTCGACCGGGGCGGTCGAGGGCTTTTTATTGGCTTGTAACGGCCCTACAAAACGACTAAGCGGGTGCGGGTCGCGCTGGAGCCCTCACCTACTAGTAAATGGTAGGAGCCGGGGGGCAGCCCGTGCAGGTCGAGGGTGCTGGTGGCGTCGAGCACCTGCTGCCGGCGTTGTCGGCCTCCCTCATCGTAAAACCGCACGACTACGCCGGCCGGCGCGGTCAGCTGCACCTGGTCGTGAGCCGGGTTTGGGTAGGCAGCCACGGCAACGGCCACCGGCCGGGCAGCCAGGGATACCACTGGGCTGAAGTGCTCGCTGCCGTCCACGTCTACCTGTCGCAGGCGGTAGTAGACGCGCATGAGCAGCTGGGCCTCGGTGTAGCGGTAACGGTGGGCGGCGCTGCTGGTGCCGTGGCCGGCCACCTTGGTGCGCAGTTGCCACGTGCTGCCATTGGTCGAGCGCTGCACCTCAAAATACTGGCAATTGCGCTCGCTGGCCGTTTCCCAGGCCACCGTGACGCTATCGGCCGCAGCAGCAGCGGCAAAGCTCACCAGCTGCACCGGCAGCGGCTCCACCAGCGGAACCAGCCAGTAGATGCGCACTGGCCCGCTAAGCCACCGCTGGCCCGGCCGGTCGTAGACAAACGAAGCCACCTGCACCAGGTAGGTGCCGGGGCCGGGCAGTTCCGCGTTGCCCAGGCCGTAGGTGTCCTGGCCTGTGTACTGCGCGACGGCGCGGGGCTTACCGTAAAAACCCTCCAGGCCCTGTGCGTAGCCGTTGCCCAGCACCTGTGCCGTGAAGCACAGGCTATCCTGACGCACGGTGCTGGTATTGGTGTAGGCGATGCTGGTGGCCAGCTTCGCGCCGGGCACGTAGCGGCCGGTGAGGTGGCCACCAGCATCGCTTTGGTAGGGGCCGACGGTGAGCGTACCGAGGCTGCCCACGGGCTGGGCAGTAACGGCGGTAACGGCCAGGAGCAATAATGCCAGGAGCCGAGATATAAAAGCGTACATAACAACTAATTGAATAAGATATAACTAACTAAAAAATCAGCAAGGGGCAGCTTAGGCGTCGTATTTGGTCAAGCCGTATTTATTGACCACGGCCACCAGTGTCGCGCCGTAGTTGGGGTCGGTGGCATAGCCGCAAGCCTGAAACAGGTGCGCCTCAGCCACGAAATCATCGGCGGCAAAGAGCCGCTTGTAGCGAGGCAGGCCACGCAGAAACTCCACCCGCTTTTTGAAGTAGTCGGCTGGGCTGTCGAAAGCCCGAAAAGCAGCCTGCACGATGATGCTTTTGCCACCAATCACCTCACGGGTGGGCAGCACCAGCACCTTGCCTTTCCAGGTCGAGCCGGCTTTGATGCCGCCAAAGTTGTTGGCCTTTTTAGTGAGGCCCGACTCGCCCCAACCGCTCTCAATGGCAGCTTGAGCGAGGGCTACGGATGCGAGCAGGCCCGTGCCCCGGCAAGTATCCTGGGCAGATTTGGCGTAGGCAGCGAAGAAATCTTTAGGTAACATAATTGATAAATAGGTAATTAAGTAGGGGTAAAGCGTTTATAAATGCGATAAATGGCGGTGCCTACGACAGCCACGATGAGCAGCCAGAGCCACCAGGGCCAGCCGCTGGCCTTCTGCTCGGTGGCCCGGTTGCCGTCGCCGGCCTGGGCAGGCCCCTTTTTGGTGGCGGCCTGGTGGTTGCCGTCGCCAGCCTGGGCGGGCCCCTTTTGGCTGGTGGCCACCGTGGCCCCGGTGTCGGCCCGGATGATGGGGCCGGCCTTTTTGCCGGCCTCGATGTTGCTGGCCCCGTCACCGACTACCGTGCGGCCGTTTTTGGCCGTGGTGGTGGTGCTGTTGGTTTGGTTGCCGGCCGCGTAGTTGACCGTGATGGTTGAATTCTTAATCTTCGCGGGTAGGCCTCGATAGGCCACCGGGGCCGGCGTGCGGTGCCGCAGCTGGTCGAACAGCGTGGCCTTGGGCGTGACCAGCACGAAGGGCAGCGAGTCGGGCGTGGCCTCGAAGCTGGGCGGGACCGGCGCGGTCGGCAGGTTGCGGGTGGTGGCACAGCTGCCCAGCAGCAGGATGGGCAGGGCGTAGCAGAGTAGCTTTCTCATAAAATAGAGGGGGTAAGTGAAGCAGGTTCGGGGCTGGCCATGTCGGGGGTGGCCACGTCGAGCACCGGCACGTCGGGCGTGGCCACCGGGGCCGGGCTCAGGTTGAGGGGGGCATCGGAGTGCTGAGCGGCTGGCATGGCCACCATTGCGGCCTCGATACCCTCATCGGAAATAATAGCCAGGCGCTTGAGCAGGGCCTTAGGCACCAGGCGCGGCTCGATATAGGCTATATGCTCCAGAATGCTAAGCCCTTCGCGGGCCATCATGCACGAATACATGAAGGTGTCGAACCACGCAAACAGGATTTGGGGCTTGCCCTGCACCTGGTAGTGAGTCAGCACGTGGGTGAGCACCAACAGGCCCAGGTAGATGCCGCACTTGGTGAAAAGCCGACTGAAGGCGCGGCTGCTGATAGTGTGCTTCACCCAGTGGTGCTGCACGCCAAAAACCGTATCGACCAGGATTAGCACGCCCAGGCTGGAGAGGAAATTCCAGTCGTCGAACAGGTAGCGCTCGATGAATACCAGCACCGGCGTGAGCACCACGCCCACCGGCAGCGAAAGCAGCGTTTTGGTGCTGAAGGGCAACAGCTTACTTAGCAGCACCTTCATGGATAGTAGTAGGCGCATGGTTAGCAGGCGGGATAGATGCGACGACGGTGCAGGGGCTGGCTTAGGGGATGCGCAGCTGAGGCGGGGGCCACGTAGCGGTCGCTGGTGAAGTAATCGGGGTAGACCGTGGCCGTAGCGTTGGCGTTAAGGAAAGTGACCAGCTTGCGCAGGTATTCGCGGCCGTTTTCCAGGGCCTGGGTGCGCTTCAAACTCAGCAGGTCGGTGAGGCCGGGGTCGCTCTCCTTGCTGTTGGAATTGTCGGCTCGGTAGACTTGCAGCTCCAGCGCGCCACCATTGAGGCTGAAACTCAACTCGCCAATGGCCTGGCTCATGGTCAGGTGGGCCAGGGCCGGGTGCAGCAGCCGCAGCACGGCCTCGGTGGCCACGCTCACGGTGCCGGTCTGAATTTCGGCGCGCAGCGCGGCGCAGAACGCCGGCGAGAGCACCGGCTCCAGTGTGAAAACTTCCTCCCGCCCGATAATGGCCACCAGGGCCAGGAAGGTGCGGCGCGAGCCGTTGATGTTGTAGTAACGGCTGAAATCGGCCGCGTTGTTGAGCAGCAGGGCCTTGTTGTAGGTGTAGGCAGCCGACTGGGCCCAGGTCGGGAAGTCTGCCTTGTGCTCGTCTAGGTAGTCGAGTACCTCATCCAGGGCCGAGTAGCCGGTTTCGGTCAGGTAGGCGCGCAGGTCGTCAATCTGCCACTGAAAGGCCGTGCGGTTGTTGGGGTCGCTGCTGGTACGGATGCCCGTATTATCCATTTGCAGCTGGGCCACCGTCACGTAAGCCGAGTAGGCCAGGTTGGCCGTGGCCACCTGCACCAGCTTGAGCAGCTCGGCCTGCTCGGTGCTCAGGGTGCTGGCCTGGTAGGCGTCGAGCAATTCGCGGTACTGGGCCCGCCCGAGCAGCGTCACCAGATGCTTGCGCTCGGCCGCGGCCACCGGGGGCAGCAGCAGCTCGATGTCGCTGGTGACGTTGACCGGCACGCCGGCGCGAAATTCCTCGATAGTGCTGATTAAGGTGTTCATGAGCCGGGGGTGGGTGCTTGGGTGGGCGTTTTCATTTCGCTGCCCTGGTCGAGGGTGGTAATGAGGGCATTGCGGCAGCGCCACACCAGCGGCAGGCCCTTTTCATCAGTCCAGCCGTTGTAATCGCAGATAAAGCCCAGCACCTCCAGCAGAATGTCCTGAAAGGACTGCTGCAAGCTCAAGTACACGTTGAAGGCCACGCGCTTATCGCTGCCTGAGCCGCCACCCATCGACTTGCCGGGCGTGATGCCGCGCAGGGTCGGGTCGATGTCGAGGGCGCTGTATAAGTGCAGGCTGGCCTCCTGGCTGTCCTCCACGTAAATGCCATCCTTGATTTTGTTGTCGATGGGCGTGATTTTCCAGCCCGCGTACTCGGTGCCCCGCAAAGGGTCGCTGTCGAACGTGACCATGAGCGAGTTGCCAGCAGCCTGATTGCCAGTCATAAACTCCTCAAACTTGGCCAGCTCCTCATTCATGTATTTCTGGCGCTCCTCCAACGGCAAGCCGTCCCAGTTCTGGCCGTATTTCCACTTCCACCACCAGGTACTGACCTCAATCAGGTATTTGATGCTGATTTGATTCTCAAACAGAGCCTTTTTGAATTCGGGGATGGATTTGGCCACGGCCAGCCAGCCCGACATCCGGGCCACGTCCCAGGTGGCCAGCGGGTAGAAGGTTTCATCCATGCTGGGGTAGTTCAGCGGGTAGATGAACTTGTGGCCCCGACGGTCGTTGCGCAGGCTCTCTTGCAGGTCGTAGCCGGGCACAATGGCCGGCACCTTGATGGTGTACTGGTCACCTTCGCCGCTCCAGTTGCTCCAGTTGGCGTTGAGGTAGCACCACTCGATAAAGCCGGTTTGCGGGTTCTGGCTCGACCAGCGGCAGAAGGGCACTTTCTGCCGCGTGATGTTGGTAATCAGGCTCCTGTCCTTGCTGAGTATCAGCTCGGGGAACGCACTATAAAAGGTCACGATGTCGCGGGCCGTGCCCTGGGCCCACTTGTGCAGCTGGTTGCGCCGAATGAAGTCCTCGACCGGGGCCAGGCGCAGCGGCTTGAACGTTTCGACTCCATCGTCGCCGTACACCAGCGAGCCGTACATGAGCCCGCCACCGTAGAGGGCGCGGGCTTTCCACTCCAGCCCAGGGTGCAGCACCGTGTTCTCACGCAGGTCGGCCAGCACGCGCTGAGGGAATAGATTGTCGGCCCCCCACCGGGCCACGGGCCCGGTGCCCAGGGTCAGGTCGCGCACGTAGGGCGTGCTGGGCGTGGCCCCTGGGGTAGCGGCCGGGGTGCCCAGGCGCACGGCAGCGCCCAGCTTAGGTAGGTAAGCCACTGAGGCCGCGCCGTTGAAGAAAGGAGTAGTAGACATTACCAGCGTACTTTTTGGCCGTTGAATTCCGTGATGAGCCGCACGTGCACGGTGCGCACCTTGCCGCTGCTCAGGATGGTGAGGTTGATGGTTTGATTGGCCCGGTGGTTGGGCCGGCGCTTAATCCAGTTGGTAGTCACCAGGGCCCCCATTGAGGGCGGCTGCGCCGTGGCCCTGGGCTCCTTATCCACGCCCGTCTTCACGCAGCCCTCCAGCGTGACCAGCTCGCCACCCGTGCGGCGCTGCCGGTCGGCCGTCGAGAACACGATGGTGCAGGGGTCGGCCGTGGTGTTGAGCAGGTGCAGCACCTCGGCCAGGGTAATGAGTTGCATAAGGGTGAGCGTAGTAGTAGCTCAAAATTCCCTTGCTGAAGCACCCTAAAAAAGGACACGAAACAGCCCCCTGGTGGGCACGGCTTGGCCTACCCATTGCCTGGCCGGGGCAAGCACCACCAGGCCCACCTACCCCCCTGGCCTGGGCTCACAACGTGCTCTACGACCTTGCCCAGGGTGGCCTACCCCCCCTGGCATATATCCCGAAAAGTTGCCGGTCGGATTGCCGGTCGTCGTCAGCGCGTGACAGGGTGTTCTGTTGAAAAAAGAGACGTTTCAAAACCCCGGCGCAAGCTAAATCGCTGGTTTGTGGCCGATTGCCCGCCCGTAACGGGCTCATTTTTGAGACGGTTTTTTTGCCCGTTTGGGCCAAAAAAAGCCCGGCCGAGTTGGCCGGGCTTTCGGGTTGCCGTGCAGCACGTGGCAATTATTTCCGATAGAGGTTGTCGGTAAACGTCGGCATCGAGCTGAGCAGGTGCTGGTAGAGGCCCCATACCAGAATGTCGAACGTATCGCTGAGGTGAGTGGCCTGCTCGGCCGGCACGGTGCTGCTACGCTCGCTGTTCTTGTTTTTCTTCACTACGCCCATCACCTCGGTGACCGGGGCCAGCGACATCGAGAGCAGCAGGTGCTTGCAGTTGTGCTTGTTGAAGCGCAGGCGCGGGTGCCGGGGGTCTAACTCCTTCAGCAGGCGCGAAATAAGTAGGTATTTATCCTTGTGCTCAGGAGCCGCGCCCTTGCTGACCAGGTAGACCTGCCAGCCCTTGCTGCGCAGAATCTTGGCGAACTGCTCGGCATACGTTTGGTCACTGTTGGCCTGCCTGCTGTTGCCGGTGTGGTCGTAGTGAAAGTAGACCTCCTTGCACAGGTGGTTGGCATAGTAGCGGCAAAACTCCTTAGCTAGGTCGTCGAGGATGAGCGGGGCCTTTACATACAAGTCCTTCAGCAAGTTAAGCTGCTGAAGCTCCTGCTGGGCTACCGTCATACAGGTAATTTTCGCGCCCCAGTCCACGGCAATGCGCAGGGGCATATTGCTCTTGCAGTCCGAATCCTGCTGACTAGTGGCATCCTCCAGCTTCACCTGGTAGTTGGTATCGAGGGCCAGCGTCTTCAGGTAGTCATTGTCGAACGACGTGTAGGTGTGCACGGCCGGGTCGAGGTTGGCGTAAAAGCCGCCCTCGACCTTATCGGTGCGCTGGTTGAGCACCTCCACCCGATACACGTAGTCGGTGAGCTTGCGGCGCTCGGCCTCCAAATAGTTGAGCTTGATAATGTTGCCCTTGAGGTTATCGAAGGCGTTGGCCTCCGAATACAAAAAGCCGTTCTTATCAGGATAGTAGCGGATTCGCTTGTTGAGGGCGTCGATGTCCGGCCACAGCTTCATGCGCTTGCGGGGGTCTTTCTCGTCAATAAAGGCCAGCTGCATCTCGATGAGTTTGGCCCGCACCAGCTTGATGTCGTTGCCGTCGCGCTCATAGTACTCGCCGGCATTGAGCAGCCAGCTGGCCCCGTAGGGCATACTGGTGAAGTGGTGCACGCCCCCGTGCAACCTGCACTTATCGAAATACTGGTAGTTGCCCCGGATGGTGGTGCTCACTTCCTGGTCAAACTTATTCTTGTCGAGCAGCAGCGACTCGTCACAGATTGCGCCGTCCGTATTCAATCCGCGGGCACTACCCCCGCCTTTGTCCTGGCTTACGAGGTGGAACAGCGTGCCATTGCGAAAAATGATAGCGTTGTCGTACTTAAACGGCGGCTGGTAGGGCTCAGCGAAGCCGTAGGCGGCGCTGGGCTTCTTGCCGATGAAGTAGTGCACGCCGTGGTAGTAGCCCAGGCGCTCCAGCGAGGCGCGGGTCGAGGGCAGCGTGCGCGTGAGAATAGCCTGGTAGGTTGCGCCGGTGATAGTCCACGCGGCCCTGGGCATGGTGCGCACAATCATGTGCATGAGCCAGGCAATAATGGTAGACTTGCCGGTGGCACGGCCCCATATCTGCACAGATTCTTTGGGCTGAATTGCCGCAAAACGCATCTGCGGCACGTTCAGGGTCAAGGGCTTAACGGGGTATTTATTCGACTGTTCCACGGGCGGCTTCCATTATCTTTTGTAGCATTTCAAATTCGCTCACGCCCCCCGTTTCCTGAATGAGGTTCATTGCCTCCTCGAATTCATGGGCGGGCAGCTGGGCAATAGTTTCGAGGTTCAGGGTCAACTCCCTGCCGGTGTTGTTTTTCAGCTCCAGCACGTAGTTGCTGGGCAGGAAGGCCTCGGCGTCGGGAATATTGGCATCATCTTTCTGAATACCAGTTATTTTGATGAGGTTATCGACTGCCTTGTTCATCTCCTTAAATTCACCGGCCTTCTTAGACAGCGAATAGGTTTCCATTGCCATCTCCTTGAGCAGGTAGCGGTCGGCCTCGCGGTTCGACTTCACCACGTCGCCGTATAGGTTCTTGCTGTCGCCCAGGTCACGGTAGGCCTGGGCCCGGCTAATGCCGAATCGACTCATCAGTTTGGTGACGGTTTTCTCCTCGGGCTTCTTGGCCAACAGCAGGCTCCAGGCTGCATCCAACCGCGTGAGCACTTCCTGCTGGTGCTTGCTGAGCACCACCGGCTTGGTGGTGTCGGCCGCCTTGAAGTGGGCGCGCAGTTTGTCGAGCGTGGTTTCCCTACGACCGGGGCTAATAGTAGGCGTGAGGGCCGTGCTGGCCGGCTCCTCGACCGCCTCCACTACCTCCACTACCTCCACTACCTCGACTGCCGGCACCGGCTTGGCTTTCTTAGGCTTCTTATCGACCTCGAACGGCGGCTGCTCATCGAGCGCAGCCAGGTTTTTGTCCTGACAATAAAACTCCAGGCTGTCGTCACTGCGGGCGTGCCAGCCCTCAAAGTTGAATTCCTTCAGCCCGTAGGGGCCGTAGCTGAGCAGCGTGGCAAACCGCCCGGCGTGCGGGTGCTTGCCTACCACCAGCACGCGCTGGCCGGGGCTAAACTGCGCTTTCATCGGACAAAAACGAAGCAGTCAGTTCTACAAAAAGCTTTTCTACTTCTTCAGCACTCAGCACCCGCACCGGCTTTTTATCGCTGAAGTCGTAGCCCAAGCTGCCTTGAAATATGTAGTCACCAGGTACTACTGGCTCTACATGGCCGCTGCCGGAATGGATATAAAGCACGTTTGAATGCTCGTTTATGCTGAAGTTGCTCGCACCGAAAGCCAGGTAAATTGCCACTGTTGACTCGGTGCCGACTCCCTCCCACTTAATCAGGTCAAGAATATTAGACTTTTGAATAAATCGCCGCATAATAGTTATAGGTTTTAAGTAATTATTTCGCTTCTATTTGGTCTAATAAGTCGCTGATTAACTGAATAGAACGCACAACATCATCCCGATGCCAGGGCAATAGATTATGCGTTTCACAGAGCACCTCGAATAGCGAATCGTACTGCTTGCGGTCAATTCGCTCAGCGCGCACGTGCACCATCATGCGGTGGCGTAATTCCATGATGGTCATTACGGTAAGGTTTTAAGTAACTCAGATAATTGCTGCACTTCAGCCCGCCAGGCCTCGACCTCAGCGGCGCGCTTGGCATTGCGTTTCTGCTTGCTGATTTGGCTGCGCAGGTTGTTGCGGTGCTGCTCGACGGCGTCGCGGTCGGTGAGGTCGAGCGCAGCCGGGGGCGTCACAACCGGCACCGGGGGCAGCTCACCGTGCTCCTGCACGTGGGCGCAGGCCTCCCACAGCACCGCTACCTCATCCATTAAATCCAGAATCTTGTGCGACCAGGTGCCGCGCTCCTGGTTGTCTTTGGCGTGCTCCAGCTGGCTTTGCAGAAAGCTGGCCTCCTTGTAAAGCGGTTTCCACTGCTTATCGAGGTCGGCCAGCAGCTGCTCCATTACCGACGTGACCGCAGCAGCTGCGGCCGGCGCTGGTTGAGCAGTGGGCACCAGCTGCACGACGGCCGCAGTGGTGGCCACCGGCACCAGCTGCACGACGACCTGGCCCTGGCCCTGCTTATCTAGCCGCACCAGCTCCTCGCGTAGGCACGACGTGTTGTAGGCGTTGGGCCCGTGGCCGAGCGTGCGCTTCAGCTGCGGGTTGCTGCCCAGGTGCTGGTAGAGCAGCAGGCCAGCGGCATAGTCTTGCGGCCCGTCGAGCCATTCCTGAATACTCATTTCGCAGTAAAGCCTAAGTAGGAGGTGCACTTCACACCGTCGCGGGTGCTTAATTCGGTGTAGGAATAAATGCCCAGCGAAGGGCAGTAAATCAGGCCGTTGTGGTACACCACCCAATGCCCGGTGCGCTGCACCTCTTTAGGGAAGCGCAGCCGTAGCATACACGTGTCGGGTAGGCTCGACTCCTTGCGGAAGCTGACCAGCCGCTCATTGACCACGTAGCCTAGTTTCTTCAGCACGCGGCTCACCGACTTGGTGGTGGTCACGCCCTTGGTGCCGAACTTCTTGCAGGACTGCTTGCGCGTGAGGCCGGCTATCATGGCCACGCAGCACTGGCCGCAGTTAGAGGAGCCAGGCTTTTGGAGCACCAGGTTCATGTTAATGCTTGTTGTAATAGCCGCGCTTAATTTCTCGCTGGGCTTTCTCAATAGATTTGGTAGCCTTCAGCGCTTTGCGCATGATTTTGGCCAGCCTAGTGCCGTCATATTGTGACTCAGTTTGCTTAATGAGCCAGTGCGCCCGATTCACCACATCGTTTTGTGTGCTTCGCAGGCTATCAAGCATTTCCGCAATGTCCTGACTTGTCATTACTTGCTTTTCAAGTAGGTGAATAGGCAAAACAGCACGATGTAGAACAGCCACTGCCAGGGCCCCTTAGGCCAGAAAAACCAGAACAGCCCGTCGAGCAGGCCGTCGTAGAAATCGTCGCTGAGGTCGTCCACTAGGCCGGCACCAGCTCGCTCAGCTTGGCAGAGAATGCAGCCAGGTTTTCCGGCTCGATGTAGGGGGTGCAGTAAGCCAGCACGCCGGCGCGGCCGCGTTGCTCATAGGCGGCGCACAGACGCCGGGCGTGGTTGACGGGGCGCTGGGCCTCGCGGCCGTAGAGGTAGCCTTTCTTGATTGCCTTGCCGGTGTGCAGGTGGGTTTTACCCTCGGCCAGCATCGTTTCGCCGGTGACCTTCTCGCGGAACGGCTCGGTGGTTGAGGGCAGCTGGCCAGCCACTAGGGTCAGGCCTTTCTTGAGTTGTTTGGTGAGCTTGTGCATCAGGAAGTGGATAAGGTTCTCTACAAAGCTCCCCTGCTGCAATTGCCGGAAAAAGGACACGTAAGGGCAGAAAAAAGGCCCAGGCTAGAGGCCTTGTCCTTACCCAAAACTTAAAAAGCGCCGGCCGGTAGGCCGGCGCTTTTTTTGGCGTTAGTCGTCCAGGAGTTGGGCGGCCAGTTGCACGCCTTCCACGAGC
>JBPBQK010000075.1:0-64816 GCA_050954845.1 Janthinobacterium lividum | reverse complement strand
GTGCCCTTGCGCGACGGCTGGCCCGTGGCGGCGCTGGTCTTTCTGGCCGCCGTAGCCATTGCCTACGCTTGCTTGAAACTTTACGACGAGCCGGTACGGGCTTGGTTGAAGAAGAAGGTGTTGGCGGATGGGGGCTGAGAGTCAAACGATACAGAAAGATGCTTCTTTCACAACTAAGGAAATATGAAACCATTCGTCCGAATAGACAATCCTATCAAACTAGATACAGAATTGATTGAAAGCGAACTGAGCCTTGGTAAGGAGGTGATAATTCAGTTTGCTGATGTTACTTACACGAACGAAATTCTAGGCGAGATAAATGCACTTTGCTCAAAGTGCGACGAAAACCTTTGTATCAGATTTTATGGCCATTATTCAAAAACGTTTGACTGTAAAATATTGCGGAGGATTCCTAATGTAAAGTGTCTTTATACTGACTGCTTGACGAGCGTTAAAAACCTGCACATACTGACAGAGCTTGAGAATCTTAAGATTCTGAGCATCGGAGTTTTTGAAATAACAGACCCCGAAATTTTAGGCTCCAATAATTTCAGGAATTTAACGGAATTGATAATTGCAGAAACAAAAACGCAAGCATTAAATCTTGGTCACCTTGAGCAGATTAAGAAACTGAGGTCACTCAGAATAGGTGGGCATACGAAGAATATCGAGGCTATTGGAAACCTAGCCGAACTAGAATCATTGTCCTTAAATTCGGTGAAGAAAGTGCCTGTCACGTTCATTAATAAGCTAAAGGCTCTAAAGTCGTTAGAATTTCTACTAGGTGGCAGATGTGATTTGAATGAAATCGAAGAGAATGAAATAGAGAGGCTTGATATTATTTGGGTTCGAGGTTTTAACGATTTGTCTTGTATCTCTAACTTTCCAAAGTTGAGAGAATTAAGAGACGTAAATTTTGACGCTTTTATGAAGCAAGAGCTGCCAAGCAACGTGAAGAATTTAGGCTTTTACACAGGAAAGTCGAAACTTGACAATGACATAAAAGCAATGCTTTTAGAGAAGGGTTATTTCTGTATGTGACAGGAGGTTTCTCGCGCTGCTGTAAGTATAACGTCATCAGCCAAACATACATCCCATTCCACCATCATCCCGCCACCTTGCGCAAATCGTGAAGATTCGTGCTAACATCCTAGAATAAAGAGCAGCAAAAAAGTCGGACTTTGGGGTGCCAAATGCGCCCCGCGCAACCCCCACGGCCCAGGCCTGCCAAGCGGCGGGTTTTCTCGCGCAGCCGGCGCGGGAGCCGGAGGGGGAAGGCCCTGACTATGAACCGAAAACACCTGCTTTTTTTTCTGCTGCTACTGTTGGTAGGCACGGCTTTGGGCCGGCCCGCGGCACCGGCCGCCGTGCAGCTGACGCACCTACGCTGCGAATTGCTGACCAACCCCGAGGGCATCGACGCTACCGCCCCGCGCCTGAGCTGGGAGCTGAGCAGCGCCGGGCGCGGCCTGGAGCAAACCGCCTACCAGCTGCTGGTGGCCTCGACGCCCGAGAAGCTGGCCGCCGACGAGGGCGACTTGTGGAATTCGGGCAAGGTCGGTGGTGGGCAGTCGGGGCTGGTGGCCTACGGGGGCGCGCCGCTGCGCAGCCGCACCCGCTGCTACTGGAAGGTGCGGACGTGGACCAACCAGGGCGAATCGGGGTGGAGCGCGCCGGCCCGCTGGAGCATGGGCCTGCTGAACTACCTCGACTGGAAAGGCCGCTGGATTGGCCTCGACCACGCCTTTGCCTGGGACAAGGAGGAGTCGCACGCGCGGCTGTCGGCGCGGTATTTCCGCAAGGAGTTTACCGCCGCCAAGGTGGTGACGCAGGCCACGGCCTCCATCATCGGGCTGGGGCTGTACGAGCTGTACCTGAACGGGCAGCGTGTGGGCGACCAGGTGCTCGCGCCCGGCCCCACCGACTACACGCAGGGCGTGAAGTACAACACCTTCGACGTGACCGCCCTGCTGCGGCCGGGGGCCAACGCCGTGGGCGCGGTGCTCGGCAACGGCCGCTTCTACGCCATGCGGCAAAACTATAAGCCGTACAAAATCAAGACTTTCGGCTACCCCAAGCTGCTGATGCAGCTGGACGTGACCTACGCCGATGGCAGCCACGAAGTCATCAAAACCGACGAAACCTGGCAGGCCACCGCCGATGGCCCCATCCGCACCAACAACGAGTACGACGGCGAAGAATACGACGCCACCAAGGAAATGCCCGGCTGGGCCACGGCCGGCTTCGACGCCAAAAGCTGGCTGAAAACCGAGCTGGTGCAGGAGCCCGGCGGCGCCTACGAGGCCCAGATGAACGAGAACATGCGGGTGATGGAAACCCTGAAGCCGGTGGCGCTCAAGCCCCTGGCCGGCGGCAAGCTCATCCTCGACATGGGCCAGAATATGGCGGGCTGGCTGCGGCTGCGCGCCACCGGCCGGCGGGGCGACAAAATCACGCTGCGCTTTGCCGAAACCCTGCAAGCCAGCGGCGAGCTGTACGTGGCCAACCTGCGCGATGCCCGCGTGACCGACGTGTACACGCTGCGCGGCGGCGGGCGCGAAACCTGGGAGCCGGCCTTCGTTTTCCACGGCTTCCGGTACGTCGAAATCAGCGGCTACCCCGGCACGCCCACGCTGGCCGATTTCGACGGGCGCGTGGTGTACGACGACATGGCCACGACCGGCGAGTTCGTGACCTCCAACGCCACCATCAACCAGATTTACCGCAACGCCTACTGGGGCATTCGGAGCAACTACAAGGGCATGCCCATCGACTGCCCGCAGCGCAACGAGCGGCAGCCCTGGCTCGGCGACCGCACCACCGGGGCCTACGGCGAGAGCTTCGTATTTGACAATTCGCGCCTGTACGCCAAGTGGTTGGATGACATTGCGCAAGCCCAAAAAGCCGATGGCAGCATCCCCGACGTGGCCCCCGCCTTCTGGCGCTACTACGGCGACAACGTGACCTGGCCCGGCACCTACCTCACCATCGCCGACATGCTCTACCAGCAGTATGGCGACGCGCAGCCTATTGCTAGGCACTACGATTCGATGCGCCGCTGGCTCGCCTACATGCGCGCCAACTACATGACCGACAGCAACATCGTGACCAAGGATAAGTACGGCGACTGGTGCGTGCCGCCCGAATCGGCCAAGCTCATTCACTCGCAGGACCCCGCCCGCAACACCAGCGGCGAGGTCATCGCCACCAGCACCTACTACCACATGCTCACGCTGATGCAGCGCTTCGCCACCGTGCTCGGCAAGCCCGCTGACGCGCAGGAATACGCCGCCCTGGGGGCCAAAATCAAGGACGCGTTCAACCAGAAATTCCTGAATGCCCAAACCGCGCAGTACAGCAACAACACCGTGACGGCCAACCTGCTACCCCTGGCCTACGGCCTGACGCCGGACGCCGAACGCGGCAAGGTTTTTCAGAATATCACCCAGAAAATCCTGGTCGAAAACACGGGCCACATCAGCACCGGCGTCATCGGCACGCAGTGGCTCATGCGCGGCCTCACCGCCGAGGGCCGCCCCGACATTGCCTACAAACTGGCCACCAACCGCGACTACCCCAGTTGGGGCTACATGGCCGCCAACGGCGCCACCACCATCTGGGAGCTCTGGAACGGCAACACCGCCGACCCCGCCATGAACTCCCAAAACCACGTGATGCTGCTCGGCGATTTGCTGATTTGGTACTACGAGGATTTGGCCGGCATCAAGGCCGCCGCGCCAGGCTTCGCGCAGTTGGAAATGAAGCCAGCCCTAATTGACGGGCTAACGTCGGTGCAGGCGTCTTATAAGTCGGTGCGCGGAGAAATCCGCAGCCGCTGGCAGCGCGAGGCCAAGCGCTTTACCTGGAATATTACGGTACCGGGCAACGTGAAGGCGCTGGTGTACCTGCCCGCCAAGGATGCCAAGGACGTGACGGAAGGCGGCAAAAAGGCTTCTGGCGCGGCTGGGGTGAAGTTCGTGCGGATGGAAGGGGATAGGGCGGTGTTTGAGGTGGGGTCGGGCGAGTATGCGTTTGTGGCGAAGCAGTAGAATGATGAATCGAATCAAAAAAGAACGGTCATGCTGAGCGAAGCGGAGCGAAGTCGAAGCATCTCTACCGCATTAGTAATCAATGTAGTTGCAACGAAGCGGTAGAGATGCTTCGACTTCGCTCCGCTGCGCTCAGCATGACACGACATAAAGAATTCCCGAAGTAAAACCTAGATGAAACGAACCCTCTCCATCCTGCTTCTAACCGCCCTCAGCACCAACTGCGCCGTAGCGCAAAAAGCCGCCGCGCCCTGGAAGCAAGGCATCATCACCGACGAATTCATCTTCGAAAAAGCGCCCTTTCCCGAGAGCCACGCCGCCACCATCGTGGAGACGCCGAAGGGCCTCGTGGCCTCGTGGTTCGGCGGCACCAAAGAGCGCAACCCGGACGTGGGCATCTGGGTGAGCCGGCAGGAAAACGGCAAGTGGACCGCCCCCGTGGAAGTGGCCAACGGCGTGCAGAGCGAAACCCTGCGCTACCCCACCTGGAACCCGGTGCTGTACCAGGTGCCCGGCGGCGAGTTGCAGCTGTATTATAAAATCGGCCCGAAACCAGCGGAGTGGAAGGGCTGGATGCGCACGTCCAAGGACAACGGCCTGACGTGGTCGGCGGCCCAGGCGCTGCCGGAGGGCTTTATCGGGCCGGTGAAAAACAAGCCGGTGCTGCTGAAAAATGGCACGCTGCTGTCGCCCACCAGCACCGAGGGCAGCGGTGGCTGGCTGGTGCATTTCGAGGCGTCGCCCGATTTTGGTAAGACCTGGACCCAAACCGCGCCTGTGCCCAACGGCGCGACCCAGGGCGCGATTCAGCCCAGCATTCTCTTTCACAAGGATGGCCGCCTGCAAGCCCTCTGCCGCAGCCGCGACCGCGCCATTCTGGAAACCTGGTCGACGGACCAGGGCAAAACCTGGTCGCCGCTAACCAAAACCACCCTGCCCAACAACAACTCCGGTACCGACGCCGTGACCCTGAAAGACGGCCGCCAGCTGCTGGTATACAACCACGTATTGCCGCCCGGTACCCTCGCCAAAGGCCCCCGCACCCCGCTCAACGTGGCCGTGTCGAAGGATGGCAAAGAGTGGTACGCGGTGGCAATTTTGGAGGATTCGCCCATCAGCCAGTACTCGTACCCGTCGGTAATTCAGACCAAGGACGGGCTGGTGCATTTCGTGTACACCTGGCGCCGCCAGCGCATCAAGCACGCCGTGCTAGACCCGAAAAAGATACAGCTAGTGAAGATTGAAAACGGCGTGTGGCCGGCTATGAAAGGCTATAAAGCGCCGGAAGGCACGGCGGAGATTACGAAAGATTAAGAATTCATCAGCACGAAAAAGAACGTCATGCAGAGCGTAGCGAAGCATCTCGCTCGCTTCGTTGCTGACGATTGAGATTACTACTGCACGCGAGATGCTTCGCTGCGCTCTGCATGACGTTCAATAAAAGGTCTATTCCCACCCATGTCCAGATTATTCTGCCTGCTGCTCGGTTTGCTGCTGCTAACCACCGCCGCGCAGGCCCAAGCCCCAAATTCCGATGACCAGTACCGCCTGCCGCTGCAAACGGTACTCGATGAGATTCAGCAGCGCTACGGCGTGAAAATCCGCCCCGACGCCGCAATGGTGAAGGACAAGTATGTGACCTACGCCGAGTGGCGCTTCCGCCCCGACGTAGACGAAACACTACGCAGCGTGCTGGCTCCGTTCGACTACCAAGCGTCGAAAACCGGCGACAAAACCTACAAGCTCAAGACATTCCAGTACCACCTCAAAACGCCTGAAGAAGGCGCGGCCCAACTGGCGCAACTAGCTACCCAATACCACGACGCGGCCACCTGGGAAAAGCGCAAGGCCGAGCTGCGCAGCTGCATGTGGTCGGCCCTGAGGCTGTCGCCCATGCCAGCCAAGCCCACCAGCAAGCCTATCATTACCAACAAGCGGCAGTTCGACGGCTATACAGTGGAGAATGTGGCCATCGAAACGCTGCCGGGCTACTACATGACCGGCTCGATTTACAAACCGCTCAAAGCCAAGGGTAAAGTCCCCGTCATCATCAGTCCCGATGGCCACTTTGGCGACGGCCGCTACCGGGCCGATGCCCAGTTACGTTGCGCCACGCTGGCCCGTATGGGCGCGATGGTGTACAGCTACGACCTCTTCGCCTGGGGCGAGTCGCTGCTGCAATTCAAAGGCGAAGACCACCGCCGCAGTCTCGCCATGACGGTGCAGGCCCTGAACGGCGAGCGGGCGCTGGACTACCTACTGTCGCTGAAAGAGGCCGACAAAACCCGCGTGGCCATCACCGGCGGCTCGGGCGGCGGCAGCCAGACCATGCTGCTCACCGCCCTCGACGACCGCATCAAAGTAAGCGTGCCGGTGGTGATGCTCTCGACCTACCACAGTGGTGGTTGTCCGTGCGAAAGCGGCCAGCCCGTGCACCTATGCGGCAACGGCACAAACAACGCCGAGCTGGCCGCGATGGCCGCCCCCCGCCCCCAACTCGCCATCACCGATGGCGGCGACTGGACGGCCCAGACGCCCGAAGTCGCTTATCCTTACTTACAGAAAATCTACGGTTACTACGGCAAAACCGACCTCGTGCAAAACGTGCATCTACCCAAAGAAGTCCACGACTACGGCCCTTCTAAGCGGCAAGCTATGTACGAGTTTATGGCCAAGAACATGGGCCTGAATCTGGCCGCCGCCGAGGATAAAGCCGGCAAGCTGGATGAATCAAAAGTGACGGTGGAAAAGGAGGAAGCCCAGCTTGTTTTCGGACCGAAAGGGGAGGGATTACCAGCAAACGCGCTGCATAGCTTCGATGATTTGCAGGCGGTTTTTGCAAAGTCAACGACGCCGTGAACGATGTAGCGTGGACTCTGCGAGTCCGCGTACGAGCGTAGCGAGTATTGGCGTCTGCGCAGGTTGATTTCAAAAAAATAATTCAAGGGCAGCCGACCATACTCGCTGCGCTCGTTCGCGGACTCGCAGAGTCCACGCTACTTCCCACCCGCATGGCTCATCGCCTTTTATTACTTCTCACTCTCGGCTTACTAGCGGCCATTCCTGCCCATGCTGCTGATATCTGGGTAGCACCCACCGGTTCCGACCGCAACGCGGGCACTGCCGACAAGCCGCTGGCTACCATCGCCGCCGCCCTGCGCCAGGTGCGTGACCTGCGCCGCCTGCACGACCCTAGTGTAGAAACCGGCGCGCACATCTGGGTGCGCGGGGGCGAATACCAGTTGTACGAGCCGCTTTTTCTGCGGCCCGAAGATGCTGGCACCGCCACCAGTCCCACGCTGATTGAAGCTGCGCCAGGCGAGCAGCCGGTGCTAAGCGGCGGCGTTTCAGTGAAAGGATGGCGCAAGCCGACCACGATACCAGCCGGTTTGCCCAAGGCTGCGCAGGGCCAGGTGTGGGTAGCCGATGCTCCTTTATTCGGTGGTCGGAAGCTGGATTTTCGTCAGTTGTGGGTAAATGGCCGCAAAGCCGTCCGTGCCCGCACGCCTAATGATGACAACCTGCCGCGCCTGCTGACTTGGGATACTGAGAAGCGAGAAACCACCATTCCGGCTGCTGCGCTAGGTGGCGTGAAACAGCCTGGCCAGCTGGAAATGGTGCTGCACCAGATGTGGGCCGTGAACGTGCTGCGAGTGAAAACCCTGACCGTGGCTGGCGACAAAGTCCGCGTGACCTTTCAGGAGCCTGAAAGCCATGTGCAGTTTGAGCATCCGTGGCCACGCCCCATCATCAACGGTAAAAACGGCAGCTCAGCCTTCTACCTGACCAACGCCGTGGAGCTGCTCGACCAGCCCGGCGAGTGGTTTTATGATGCCGCCCACGGGCAAATGCTGTACTGGCCGCGCCCCGGCGAGAACCTGAGCACCGCCCAGGTGGTAGTGCCGGCGCTGGAAACGGTGGTGCGGGTAGCCGGCACCCTCGACCAGCCAGTGAGCTACGTACAATTCAAGGGGTTGACTTTCGCCTATACGACTTGGCTGCGGCCCTCGGAGAAGGGCCATGTGCCCTTGCAAGCGGGCATGTATCTACTAGATGGCTACTCGCTGGCCAAGCCCGGCACGCCCGACAAAGCTGGCCTCGAAAACCAAGCCTGGATTGGCCGTCCGCCGGCGGGGGTAGAGCTACGAGGCGCGTACCACACGCGCTTCGAGCGGTGTCAGTTTCTGCACATGGGCGCGACGGCGCTGGACTATCAGAGCGGTACCCACGACGACGTAATTACTGGCTGCACTTTCCGCGATGTGGCCGTGAACGGTATTCAGATGGGCAAATTTTCTGACGAAGGCGTGGAGACGCACCTGCCCTACAACCCAAAAGACGAGCGGGGAATTTGCGCCAATGAGCTGGTGGAAAATAACCTCGTCACCGACTGCGGCAACGAGGACTGGGGCGCGGTGGGCATTGGCGCAGGCTTTGTGCGCGGCGTCACCATCCGGCACAATGAAGTGTCGCAGGTGCCTTACACGGGCATCAGTGTGGGTTGGGGCTGGACTAAAACGGCTAACTGCATGCGCGACAACAAGGTGCTGGCCAATTATATCCACCACTACGCCCAGCATACCTACGACGTGGCGGGCGTGTACACGCTCTCGGCGCAGCCGGGCACTATCATCAGCGAAAACCGGGTCGATGAAATCGGCCGTGCGCCGTATGTGCACGACCCCGACCACTGGTTTTACTTGTATCTGGATGAAGGCTCGTCCAACATCACGGTGCAGGATAACTGGTGCCCGGCGGAGAAGTTCTTGGCTAATGCCAACGGGCCGGGGAACGTGTGGAAAAACAACGGGCCGATGGTAAGCGAGGCGATTAAGAAGGCGGCGGGATTAGAGCAGGCTTACCAGAATTTACGAAAGTGATATCAAAAACAATTAAATAAGGTCGCATCATGCTGAGCTTGTCGAAGCATCTCTACCGCTTCATCCAAGCCGTTCAACGGGGCGGTAAAGATGCTTCGACAAGCTCAGCATGACGGTCACGAAAAACTCCATCAACCCACCTGATGATAAAGCTCTTTCTAAATCGAGTTGCGGCTGTGCTGCTTTTGCTGCTGCTGGCAGCTACAGCTAATGCCCAGCAAACCCCGTCTAAAGCTACCTGGATTTGGTATCCTGGCGATTACGAAATCTGGCTGAGCAACCAGATGCAGAACCGCCGCACCGAGCGCGGCACGTTCTTCCCGGTGTTCTGGCGAATGGACAGCCATTACGTGCTCATCGACTTTCACAAGGATTTTGACATCGCGCAACCCGAGGAAGTGGAACTGCGCGCCGAGGGCCAGTACAACGTGAAGCTCGATGGCAAGTCCCTCACTGGCGCACCTACGCGCCTAACGGTACCGGCTGGAAAACATCGCATTAACATCAAAGTCTATAACCAGGCCACGCCGCCCACGGTATTTGTGCGCGGCAAAACCATTGCCTCCGATGCGTCGTGGCTGGTGACCTACGAGGATAAGGAATGGATTGACGCTTCGGGCAAAACCTCCGACCAGTCGGGCACGACCTGGTTACAGGCGGGCGCCTGGAATTTTGACTCGCCCGAGGCGCGGCCTTCGGCTTTTAAGCTGCCGACGGAGGAACGCCGGGCGGCCCACGTCGAGCGTACGGGGCAGGGTATGCTGGTCGATTTTGGGCGCGAAACCTTCGGCTACATCAAGCTGCATGGGGTGAAAGGCAAGGGTCATGTGGCAGTGTATTTTGGTGAATCGAAGGAAGAGGCGGCGGCTACCGAAACCTGCGAAACACTGGAATACTTGGCCGTAGACCAGCCACAGAAAAGCGACCAGACTACAACGCTATCCAAGGCGTTTCGCTACGTGAGCATCCGGCCCGAGGCGGGCGTGAGCCTCGATTCGGTGTCGCTGCTCTACGAGTATGCGCCGGTGGCAGAGCGGGGCAAATTTCGCTGCTCCGACGCGCAGCTGAATAAAATCTGGGACGTGGCGGCCTACACCATGCACCTCAATACGCGGGAGTTTTTCATTGACGGTATTAAGCGCGACCGGTGGGTGTGGTCGGGCGACGCTTACCAGAGTTACTTGATGAATTACTACCTGTATTTCGACACGCCGACCGTGAACCGCACGCAGTTTGCGCTGCGCGGGAAAGACCCGGTTACCAGCCACATCAACACCATTATGGACTACAGTTTTTACTGGTTCATCAGCGTGTACGATGCCTACCAGTACACCGGCGACAAAGCCCAGGTGCAACAGCTCTACCCGCGCATGCAAAGCCTGATGCAGTACGTACTGAACCGCCGCAACCCCAACGGCCTAGTCGAGGGCCAGGCCGGCGACTGGATATTTATCGACTGGGCCGATGGCCTGAGCAAGAAGGGCGAGGTCAGCTTCGAGCAGCTGCTGTTTTGCCGCAGTCTCGAGACCATGGCGCTGTGCGCTAACCTGGTAGGCGACACAGCCGGCGCGGCCAACTACCAAAAGCTGGCCGCCGACCTTAAGGCGAAAATCTTCGCCACTTACTGGAACCCTGAGAAGCACGCGCTTGTGCACAGCCAAATAAACGGCCAGCCCACCACCAACGTGACGCGCTACGCCAACATGTTCAGTATATTCTTCAACTACTTCACACCCAGCCAGGCGCAGGACGTAAAAAACTACGTGCTGCTCAACAAGGAAGTGCCGAAAATCACGACGCCATACATGCGTTTCTACGAACTGGAAGCCTTGTGCGCGATGGGCGAGCAGCCCTACGTGCTCAAGGAAATGAAGTCGTATTGGGGCGGGATGCTGAATGAAGGCGCGACCTCGTTTTGGGAAGAATATGACCCGACTAAAAAGGGTGCCGAGCACTTGGCCATGTACGGCCGGCCCTTCGGCAAGAGCCTCTGCCACGCCTGGGGGGCCAGCCCAATTTACCTGCTCGGCAAGTACTACCTAGGCGTAAAACCCCTCACGCCGGGCTACGCGACCTACGAAATAGTGCCCAACCTCGGCGGCTTGCAGTGGATGGAAGGCACCGTGCCCACACCGCAGGGCGACATCACGGTGGCGGCCAGCCCCAAGCAATTGAAGGTAAAAGGAGCCGTGGGCACTGGCACGCTACGCTTCAAAAGCAAATCGAAACCCAGCTGCAAAGGCGCTGCCATTCAGGCCAAAGGCAACGGGCAGTATGAGCTGACGCTGGAGAAAGGCCGCGAATACGTGGTGACTTATCAGGCCTTATAATGGAACAGCTTCTGCGTTCTTCTGCGAGAACTTCTACGCTCATCTGCGGTAAAATGAGTTTGAGCGGTTTGCTGCTGTTGCTACTATTACCGCTGCTAGCCCACGCGCAGACCGGTGAAAAGATGTCGGTAGTGGAAATTATTGGCCCCGGAAAAGCGCCGGTTCCGGCTCGCAACCTAGTGGCGCTTTGCCAGAAATACCAAGTGCCGACCACCGGTATGTATAGCTGGCAAAACCACTTGGTGGCCTACGGCAAAGCGGCCAGCATCCAAGCGCTGCAAAAGAACTTGGCCGCTATTTATGCCGGCAATGAAGTAAAGCTGTACGCCGCGCCATTCTACAAATTCGACCGGCATTATTGTGCTGATAAAACCGCAGCCAAGCAGTGGGATAATATTATTCTGACTGCTAACCTGGTCAGCGACCCGAAGAAGCAACAGGAATACCTGCGCTACCACGCCACGCAGTTTCAACAGTGGCCCGAAGTGGCCCAGGGATTCTGCAACGCCAGTTTTCAGCAGTTGCTGGTGTTTCGGCAGGGGCGGCAGTTAATGCTGATTATCAGCATTCCGCACGGCGCTAATCTGGATAAATTGAACCCGAAGACTTCGCTGAATAATCCACGCGTGGATGAATGGAACGCGCTCATGAAACAGTATCAAACTGGCCTGCCCGGTACCAAGCCCGGCGAAACGTGGGTGTTTTTGAAACCCGTAGCTGCCAAACCAAAACCCGCCATTTTACACCCCGCCAACTAAATGTTAACCCTCGGAATCCTGGGCCTCGGCGAAGGCCGCAGCACCATGTCGGCCGCCCTCAACAGCCCGAAATGGAAACTCAAAACCATCTGCGACCGCAACGAAGACCTCTGCCGCCACCGCGCCGAGGAATTCAATTTCCACCACTACACCACGCAGTACCAAGACCTGCTCGATGACCCAGAAATCGACGCCGTGGCCATTTATACGCCCGACCACCTGCACGCCGAGCACGTGGCGCAAGCGTTGCGGGCCGGCAAGCACGTGGTCTGCACCAAGCCGTTTATCGACGACTTGTCGAAGGCTAATGAATTATTGGAACTGAGCCGGACTTCGGGCAAAAAGCTGTTCGTGGGCCAAAGCTCGCGGTTTTTCGAGCCCATGAAACGCCAGCGCGCCGATTACGAAGCCGGCCTCATTGGCGAGCTGATTACCATCGAAGCCTACTACCACGCCGACCACCGCTGGTTTTTGGAAAAAGGTTGGTCCCTGGAAAACGCCTTTAAGTGGCTTTATGGTGGCCTCAGCCACCCGGTAGATTTTATCCGTTGGTATCTGCCTAATATTGAAGAGGTAATGGGCTACGGTATGCTAAGTAGCAACGGCGCAAAAGGCGGCCTCAAGCACCAGGATACCATGCACTTCATTTTTAAAGCCACTGACGGCCGCGTGGCCCGCGTGAGCGGTGCGTACACCGGCCCCGTGCAGCCCGTGCAGCGCGACAGCGAAATGAGCTGCATCCTGCGCGGCACCGAGGGCGCCAGCCAGGGCGACTACATGGATTTGCGCTACGCCATCACCGATAAAACCGGCGAGGAGCGCCTCATCACCTGGGAGCACAAGCTGAAGCACTATTTCCGCTTCGAGGGCAAGAGCCACCACGCCGGCGAATACCAGAACTACCTGGAGTATTTCGCCGATTCCATCGAGCAGGATTTTACGGCTTACCCGGACTTGAAAGAAGGCATTGGCACTATCGCGCTGCTACAAGCGATGGATAGGTCGTTGAGCACCGGGCAGCCAGTGAAAGTGCGCGATTTGCTAGCCGAGCATGGCGTTTCGCTTGATGCTTGATTAGAGCGACAGTAAAACGACCGTCATGCTGAGCGCAGCGCAGCGGAGTCGAAGCATCTCTACCTCAATACTAATCAGTGCCGTTGCAACGAAGCGGTAGAGATGCTTCGACTCCGCTGCGCTGCGCTCAGCATGACGATTACTTGAATCAATCTTCTCCCACCCAAAACTACCTCTCGCTCGCATGGGCAATAACCTACTCGGCCACCTTACTGCCTGGGACTACGCCATCGTCGCTGCCTACGTCGTTATTCTCGGGGTTATCGGCTACCGGGCCAGCGCTTCGCAGCGCCAGCAGCCTGATGAATCTATATTCTTGGCCAATAAGTCGTTGGGTTGGGCTAGCATCGGCTTCAATATGTGGGGTACCAACGTGGGGCCGTCGATGCTGCTGGCGTTTGCCAGCATTGGGTACAGCACGGGCATCGTGGCGGTGAATTTTGAGTGGTACGCTTTCGTGTTTTTGTATTTGCTGGCGGTGGTGTTTGCCCCGCGCTACCTGGCGGCCAATGTCAGCACCATGCCCGGCTTTATGGGGCGGCAGTTTGGCGATTCCACGCAGAACATTCTGGCCTGGTATGCACTCATTAAAATTCTGATTTCGTGGCTGTCGCTGGGCTTGTTTGCGGGCGGTTTTTTGGTGCGCCAGATTCTGGGTATTCCTATGTGGCAGTCGGTGATTGTGCTGGTGCTGTTTGCGGGACTGTTTGCCTTTGCGGGTGGGTTAAAAGCCATTGCCAAAGTCAACGTTTTTCAGATGCTGCTACTGATTGGCGTGTCGCTCACGCTCACCATCATCGGCGTGGTGAAAGTGGGCGGCCTGGCTAAAGTCTTTCACGGCGTGCCGGGCAATTACTGGAACCTGTTGCACCCGGCCTCCGACCCCAAGTACCCGTGGTACGCCATTTTGCTGGGCTACCCGGTGTCGGCAGTGGCGTTTTTCTGTACCGACCAGGCCATGGTGCAATCGGTGCTAGGGGCCAAAAACCTGGAGCAGGGCCAACTGGGGGTGAATTTTATTGGCTGGCTCAAAATCCTGTCGCTGCCGCTATTTATCGGCACGGGCATTTTGTGCAGCGAATTATTTCCGCACCTCAAAGACCCTAGCGAGGCCTACATGACGATGGTTACCAGCCTCTTCCCGGCCGGCATGAAGGGCTTGGTTATCGTGGTGCTCATTGCGGTGCTGGTGGGCACCATCAGCTCGTCGCTCAATTCGTTGAGCACCGTGTTCACGATGGATGTGTACGCCCGCAACATCAATCCTAATGCTACTAATCAGCAAATCAAGTCGGTGGGCCGGCTCACCATTCTGGTTGGCTGCGGGTTTGCCATTCTCATGGCGCTGGCCATCGACAGCATTAAGGGGCTAAATCTGTTCGACGTGTTTCAGTCGGTGCTCGGGTTTATTGCGCCGCCGCTGGCGGTAGTGTTTCTGCTCACGGTATTTTGGCGGCGCACCACGCAGCGCGCCGTCAATGCGATTTTGTCGGTGGGCTCGGCCTTCAGCCTGGGCGTGGGGGTGGTGTATTTGTGGGTGCTGCCTGCGGCAAAATACCGCTTCTGGCCGCACTACTTAGTATTGTCGTTCTGCATTTTTGCGGTGCTGTTTGTAGTCGCCGTGCTGCTCTCCCTCACCGACCCCCAGGGCCAGGCCAGCCGGCAGGCGGTAGACTATGGCGTGCTAGCCCAGCCCACGCGCCGCGTGCGGGTGCTATGGGCCGCCCTGGCCGTGGTAATGGTGGGGCTGTACCTGGTGTTTAATGGGCATTGAGGACTGATTAAAAATACTTAGCCGTCCTGCTGAATGTAGTGAAGCATGACCCAACTCGCGGGTTATTCTAACAGCACCACCACATCCGGCCGCCGCGATTCTGGCAGCACCTTTAGCACCTGAATTTTTCCATCTTTCACCACCGCCTCGACGGTCGTCTGGTACGGCGCGTGCAGCTTAAAATGCGCGTCCCAATGCTTCGGCCAGGCAGGTAGTAGATAGATTTTGCGCCCATCGGTTTGTAGCAGCATTTCCTGCAAGCCTATCATGCCCGAGCCGCCCCAATTGTGGTCGGGTGCCCAGTCGTAGCCCGGCCCCCAAAAAGCGGGAAAGCGCCGGCCCGAGTCCTGTAGCTTCTTTACCGTTAATTCGGCCGCCTCGTCGGTTAAGCCCAGGCGAGCGGCGAAAATGTTATGCTGCTTCCAGCCGATGTGGCTGCGAAATTTCTGCACGTCAGCATCGTACTGATACGTATTGCGCGCCGTGTCGAGGCCGGGCCGACCGATGCCATAAATGCCCCACGGAAAAACGGGGTAGAGTTGCGGACTTTCCACGTTGTTCACCCGCTCCCACGACTTGGCCGGGGCGATGGTGGGGTGGCCCTGACTTTCGCGGAAGCTGATGGCCGGAATGCGGCCCAGCATAGCGGCCCACTTCTGGTGTTGGGCGGCAGTACCGTATTGCGGTGGCAGGGCCAACAGGTGCATAAGCACGGTGCGTAGGCCGGTAATAGTTGAGGTCGAATTATAAGCCATTTTATAGGTCTCAGCCCCCGAACTGGGGTAGAGCACCAAGTGGCCTGCGCCGTCGAGTGCCTTGGCCCCGCGCTGCCGGGCGAGGTACTGGTAGTGCTCATCGAAGAAGGTGAGGCAGCTTTCCACGAAGGGCAAGTAGGTAGCCACATCATGGCCGGCATAGCGCTCAGTTTCGAGCATCATCAGGCAGAATTCCAGTACGGTGTCCCATTCGTATTCGAGCCAGGCGTTGTATTCCAAACCTTTGTCGAAGTCGGCGGGGCGCTTCCAGTTGTACTCGGCCGGGTTGGGCAGGCCAAAGTTTTCGAGCTGCTCGGTGAAGCACGCGCCGGGGTGGTGCCAGTAGGTTTGGGTACGCAATTCGGCGTTTTTTAAGAGACCGAGATAGAAGTCAAACTGCGGCTTCATCAACTCAAAGTCGCCGTTTTTCAACATCGGCCAGTATACCAAGCGCTGGTTTTGGGCAGTGTGGGTGCCGCCGCCCCAATTGCGAAAGTCGGGCGTGAACTTGAGGGTGGAATCCGTCAGCACTGGGTCGTAGGTGAAGAGGCCGCCGTTGAATTTGGTGGGGGAGGTACCGAAGGCATTGCACCCCAGCATATAGCGCATGAGTTGATAATTGCGGCCTGCCTGCCACTCCGGTGCATTGGTCGCCGCCTGGTCGGGCTGAACGAAGACGAAGCTGCGGTTCCAGTACTCGCGCCACCAGGTTAGGGTGCGTTGGCGGGCAGCTTTAGGATTTTGCTGCGCGGCGGCCAGCGTCTGCTGTAGCGCTTGCTGCCACTGTTTCGCCTCGGTGGTGGCCGTGTGCAGCGCCACCACAATGGAATGAGCGTGGGCCGGCGCGCGGCTTTTCAGCTTCCAGCCAGTGTAGGGCGTGTTAAGATACTGGCCGGTGGTAGTGCCGGCCGGCTGCATGTTGCGTCCCTGCATGGCTCCCCCAAAAATCAGCCCCGCCAGCGGGTTATACAACTGCGCTTTCACCGCGGCCAGCCCCTGTTGCTGCACCACCACATCAAACACCGTTTGCGAGCGGTTTTGGTGGAAAAATTCCACGCTCTGCCGGCGAAAGCTGATGCTGTCGTGCCGGGTAATAACCTCGCCCTGCGGGGCCCATTTGTAAGAGTTCTGGTTGTTTTCTTTGCCTTTAGGGTGGCGGTCGGCGTAGCGCCAGCTTTCGTAAGTGGCCTCGGCAGTCAGCTTCGCACTGCTGTTGATTTCAACATGCACCACGGGCTTGAAAACCTCAACCCAAATGTGGACTTGCGCCGTGGCTTTGCCCACCGTGCCGGTCAAGGTCACATCACCGGTTGGTAGCGCTAGCTGCTGGTTGAAAGTGCCTTTGTCGAACGGATTGGGCGTGAGGTGCAGGCGCACGCGGCCCAGCTTTAGCAGCGAATTATTCTCGTCAAACGTGCCACTGCGGGCGATGTAGAATAAAATATCGCCGTTTTCCGCCCACACATTCAGGCCGATGTCGCCGCCCCCGCAGGGCATCGACTCGCCCGCATTTTTGCTTTGAGCGGTCCAGGTAATGTTATTAGTGGCGAGTTCGGTTTGGGCTTTGCTACTGAATGATAGGAGGAGTACGACGACCCAGGCGATTAACCTCACCCCCCCGGCCCCCCTCTCCAAAAAAGAGGGGGAAGCCGACCGCTTGTAAACGTTTATTATCGTCTGGCTCCCCCTCTTTTTTGGAGAGGGGGCCTGGGGGTGAGGTTCACGAGTGGGAAGCCTGCTCATTGCGCCCACTCATCCGTCCGAAACGACGATACTGGCAGGCCTTCATTGCTGAACAGCGTGGCCTTGGTGAAGTCCTGAAACGCGTAGCGCACCGCTACCGGCGTCTTCACTGCATCGGCTGAAACGTTGATGACGCTGCCCGCAATAGTGGCCTTGGCGGGGTAGAATTTCTGGTCGGCCCCCGCCACCTCGAAGCCGGTTAGCTCCTGCCCGAAGGCCGTCATGCCATTGGGCGAGTTTTTGAAGCGCACGGCTACCGTGTTGTCCTTCACCGTCATCGACTCGTAAGTCGGGCTCAGCGCGCCGAAGCCTTTCAGGCCGTAGGTTTGGGCTAGGGCCAACAAAGCCAGCCGGGTGCCACCCGGCTCCTTGCGCATGGGGTGGATGCTGGTTTCCTCGCCAATGTCCAGTAGCACGGCCATGGCCGAGTTCGGAATCTGGTCCTGGGCCTTGCGCTGGGCATCGCGCAGGAAGGCCGAGTTGTACTTGCCGCCTTTGTTTTTAGAAGTGCGGGTGTAGTCAAAGGGTGCAATCTGGGCGTAGTAAAAGGGAAAGTCGCCCTCGCCCCACTGCGTGCGCCACTGCTTCACCAGCGTGGCCAGCCGCGTAGCATATTCATCCGGGTTGTCGTAGTTCGATTCGCCCTGGTACCAAATGGTGCCCTTAATGCCGTAGCCTTCAATAGGATGCAGCATGCCGTTGTATAGCGTAGTAGCCGTGCGGCTTACCAGCTTAATGGTATCGCCCTTCGCTGGAATTTTCACGCCGGCAAACTGCTTGAGTGTCTCGGCGTCCATCCAGGCTTCGATGAAGGAGCCGCTGTAGCTGCAATGCAGCAGGCCCACCGGCACATGCAATTGCTCTTGCAGCAGCCGGCCGAAGTAGTACGCGGTGGCGCTGAAATTGCTCACCGCTTCGGGCTCGGCCACGCGCCAGGGCGAGGGCTTGCTATTATCCTGCACCTCCGTTACCGACGAGCGAGGCACGGTGTATAAACGCAGTTGGTCGTTTTTGGAATGCAAAATTACCTCGTTCGAACCTAGCACGGGCTGGCCTTTGAAACCCTTCAGCGGCATCTCCATATTCGACTGCCCCCCGCAGAGCCACACCTCGCCGATAAGCACGTTTTTGAGCTGCACTGCTGGCCCATCGCCGCTTACACTCAGCGTGTAAGGGCTGTAGCTGGCGGCCGGCGTATTCACCTTCAGCTTCCACTTGCCGGTTGCGTCGGTTTGGGCGGTGTATTTCTGCTTGTCCCAGGTCCCGCTTACCGTGATGGTACTGCCCGCTTTGGCCCAGCCCCACACGGCGCAGGAGGCCCGCTGTTGCAGCACCATATTATCGGTGAAAAGGGAGGGTAGCCGTAGCTGCGCGCGCGACAGGAGCGGCGCTAGGACAAGCGCCGCGAAGGTGAAAAAGGTATGTATACTCGTTGGTTTCATAGATAACTACGATTAAAACCGTCCGTCATGCTCATCTGGCGTTCGCTTGTCGAAGCATCTCGCGTGGCGCAGTAATCTCTTGCGTTAGCAACGATGCGAGTGAGATGCTTCGACAAGCGGACGCCAGATGAGCATGACGGACGTGCGCTTAATACAGCTGCGCAAACAGTTATAGAATCAGTCCGCAGCCTACCGGCTCACCGGAATCCAGACTTCCATATCGGCGTGGCCGCGGTTGCCCCAGGCGTAATAGGGCACCAGGCGCAGCGGCACGGCAGCCGGCGCTTGGGTCGGCAGCTTGCGGTAGAGCTGCGGCTGCCACTGCGCCTCGGGCATCAGCTTGCCGGTGCCTTCCAGCTCCATTACGTTGGTGCTGGCCAGGCCCAGCGGCTTGGGCGCCAGCGCAATGTTGGCCGGAATGGTGAGGCCGGTGAGCTTTTGGCCGGGCGCGTAGTCCGTCGATTCGAGGCAGTACACCACCGGGCCGCGCTTCACGGCCACTTGGTTGCGGGTTTCTTCAACCAGCGGGTTGGCCTCGACCAGCTGGGCCGGCATGGGCAGCTGCAATTCTACCCGGTCGCCGGTTTTCCAGCGGCGGTTTACCTCGGCGTAGGTGCCGGGGGTGAGCGTGGCCGTTTCGGCTTTGCCATTCACGAGCAGTTGGGCACCTTCGCACCAGCCCGGAATACGCAGAAACATTGAAAATGCTTGCTTCGGAGCCTCGGTGAGCGTGAGGGCAATGCGGCCATCCCAGGGGTAATCAGTTTCCTCGCGCAGCTTCAGCGCTGAGCCATCCTTGAGCTTGGTATTCAGGTTATTGCCGCTGTATAGATTCAGCCACAAGCCCTTATCCGATACGCTATACAGGTAGTTATTCACCTCGGCCACGGTGCGCGCCACGTTGGGCGGGCAGCAATTCGAGAGGCTTATGTAATCGACCCGGTCTTTCGACCAGCGCTGGTGAAAGGGCAGCGCGTCGTTCTGCGCCATCGGGTTGGTGTACAAAAAACGCTTGCCATCGAGGCTCACGCCCGACAAAACGCTGTTGTACAAAGTGGTTTCGAGCACATCGGTATACTTGGCGTCGCCGGTTATTTGCAGCATGCGCCAGTTCCAGAGCACGTTGCCAATGTTGGCGCAGGTTTCGCCGTGGGCCGTGAAATTGGGCAGCTGGTAATCGCGGCCGTAGGCCTGGTGGATTTTCTGCACTGTGTCGGGCTTGTAGGCCGTGCCGTCGGGCGATACGCCATCGTAGAGCGCGCCGCACGCGCCGGTCACGTACATTTTGTGCTGGGTCACGTCGTCCCACATGCGGTCGAGGGTCGTGAGCAGGGTCTTATCGCCGGTTTCGGCGTACACGTCGGCCGCGCCCGCAAAGAGGTAATTGGCCCGCACGGCGTGGCCGCCCGCCTTTTGCATGTCGCGGAATGGGATGCGGTCCTGGTTGTCGTCGGTGCCCACCTCGGCCACCAGCCCGCGGATGTCAATCAGGCTCTTGGCCAGCTCCAGGTAGCGCAGGTCGCGGGTGGTGCGGTACATCTCCACCACGCCCATGTAGTGCGACGGGCAAATGGCGTTGCGCGCCAGCTCGGGCGAGGCCGTTTTGTAAAAATTATACAGGTAATCGGTGGCTTTTATGGCCGCGTTGAGCAGTGTTTTTTTGCCCGTGGCGCGGTAGTGCACGCAGCCGGCCGTCATCAAATGCCCCAGATTATAGGTCTCGAAATTCAGCCGGTCCTTGAAAGCAGCCTTCTGGCTTGGATTATTCCGCTCCGCAATGGTGCTCTGGGTGCTGAGGTAGCCATCGGGCCGCTGCACCTTCACAATCAAGGCAATGGCTTCGTCGAGTTGCTTATCCAGTTTTGGGTCGTGGGTGACGGCGTAGGACGCCGACAGGGCTTCCACCAATTTGAAAAAGTCGCCATCGTGGAAGGGCGGGCCTTTGTGCTCGCCTTTCTCCAGGCCGGCGGCAATCTCGAAGTTCTTGTACGCGTGGTTGCGGTCAGAATGATAGAGCGCCCACATGGTTGGCAGCATCGACTTCTGGCACATGTCGAAGCGGTCGGCCCAGAAGCCGGTGGTCCAGGTCACACTGCCCATGTCCACGCTGCTCAGCTTGGCATAGGTGCTGGCGGAGGTATTGACGAGGGCCTTTTGCTGCGCGAAAGCAGGGCTGGCGAAGGCCGCCGCTAGTAGCCCCAGGCCGAGTTGTTTAAGAGACACGTTCATAAGCTAGTTGGTGGGAATAGGAATGGATAAGATACTGCTGCCGAGCGTTACCGGCCCCAGCAGCCCCGCTGGCAGCAGCGGCTTGCCGGCCGTCGGCGACGGGGCCGGCGTCCACGTGCGGCGCTGGTCGGTGGGGAGCGCCTGGTCGCCGCTGAGGCGGTTGGCCCAGGTGTTGGTGACGAGAATGCGAAGCTGGTTGTCACCTTTCTTAAGGGCATCGGTGATATCGACGCGGTAAGGAGCCGTCCAGGCAATGCCGCAGGGCTTGCCGTTGAGCTGCACTTCGGCGAGGTTGGCCACCTGCCCCAGGTCGAGGTAGATGCGTTGCTGCGAGCCTTTCGTCGGCTTCCAGTTGAACGTTTGGCGATAGTCGGCAGTGCCCGAGTAGTGGCTGATTGTCGCATCCGCGTTTTTGCTCCAGTCGGTCAGTTGAGCAAAATTCACCGGCTGGGCCGGCCCAGCCGCCTTCGCGTCAAAACTGACTTGCCACGCGCCACCTAGCGTTTGCACGGGCATCACCTCCTGCCAGTTGGGGCCAGCGTGGGCGCTTGGCTGCGCCGCCGGCTTCTGGAAGACCACGAAAATGGAGCCGCTACGGTCAAGGTGCAGCGGCAGCGTAGTCCGGCCGTTCTCCGTTTTCCAGTCGGTAGCCGAGCGGGTTTCGCCGGTCACGGCATCCCAAAGCTCTGGCTGCCGCCCCGCCACGCGCAGACTTAGCTCGATGGTACGGGCCGAATCGAGTTGATTGGAAATGAAATAGATATCAAATTCTGGCGCGGTGCGGTGCGTCCAGGCAATACCACGGACGCGCTGGCCGCTGGCGTTGCTAGCGGTTACGTCGCGCTCTAAACCCAGCATCTCAAAAGAATTGACTTCAAAAGGGCCTAGTAGTAACCTGCCCCGAGGCATGGCGGGAAGCAGGGCGCTATGTACCTGAACTTCTCTGTCGGCAGCTGGAAAACCCGCCAGTCCCGGCGAGTGGTTTGGCCGCCAGTGCAGTAACACCGTAGCCCCATCCTTCACCAGTTCGCCCAACCGCTTCGCTACTTCGGGCGACATAGCGCTGCTATCGGGGCTCATTTTCAGCGCGCCCGGCACCACCAGCAGGCCGTAGCTGGCTCCGCCCGGCAGCACAATGCGGCCGTTCTCCACCTTAGCCAAGCGCAGCAGCGCATCCTTATTGAAGGAGTCGTACTTGTAGCCGTGCAGCGGGTCTACGAGCATATCGGCGGTTTCCATGTTGGCCGAGGCCGACACCTTTTCGGGCTGCTCGCGCATGGGCAGGCCCACATTGGCGAGGCGCTTGTGCTCAGCGGCCACGGCCTGCGGGCCCACAATGCCGGGCAGGTCATTCACCAAGCGATTGGGCAGAATGGCGCGGCGCGGCGTTTCCTCGCCGGTAAATACGGCCACATCCACCACTGGGCGGCCCATCTGGAGCAACGCCTGACAGCGGCGGGCATAATCGACCCAGGCGCGGCCGGGCTTCCACCAGGTTTGGTCGCGCTGGAAAAACAGGCCGATGCCGCTCAGCGTCATGCCGGGCTTGCGGTCGAGCCAGGGGTTGTGTACAAATACGTGGTACACCATCCGGTTGACGCCCAGCGCGTAGTTGCGGTCCTGCAAGGCTTTGAGCATGCCAGGATGCTCGTCCCAAGCCAGCTTTAGCTCGGTGAAAGCCTCGGCCTGCACGATATTTTTGCCATAAATGTGCGCCCCCGAAATAGCATCGAGCATGTCGCTGGGCTTGTCGTGGGTGGGGCTGCGGAGCCAGAATTCACCCATCGGCACATCCACGTTTTGGTAGTGCAGCAGCCCGTCACTCACCATCGTCGGGGCCACGCTTTCGGCCGAAAACGTGCAGCCTTTGGCGTGCGCCAGCTCTTTCAGCGTCACGTAAAACTTGTCATTTATCAGCTCCGCAATGGTCTGGCGCACATCAAATAGTACGCGCTCCGACACGTCGGCGCTTTCAAGCGGCACGCCCGCCAGTACCGGCAAATAGGGCAGCAAATCGTAGCCGCGCCGCGCCCGAAACTCGGCCGCGAAATTGGCCGACCAGTTTTGCGAGCCGCACTCCCAGCTATCGACGTGAAACACCTTGAGCACCCGCGCCGCTAGCTCGGGGCCGCCCTGCCGCACGGCTTCGCCAAACCACTTATCAAATTGCAACGTGATGGCTGCGAGATTGAATTTATCGCACTCCAGGCCCCGGCCACCGCCACCGGTGGTATTGACCTGGCCAGTCGAGGTGTGGCCCATGCGCAGGATAATCCAGCGGCCGGGCGGCGCGGTCCAGGTCAGGCGGCCGGTGGCGTCGAGCTTGTCGGTGAGGTTGAGGAGTTTGCCCAGCGGCACGCACTGCGCAGCGGGCAGCTGGGCGGCGGTGGTGCGCTCGCTCACGCGCCACACGTCACCATTTTTACCCTCAAATTGGTGGATGCGCGCCTCGCCGGACAGCTGAATTTCCGACACTTTCAGCGACTGCTTCCACTTGGCCGCGTCGAGGTCTTCCGCGCCCGGCTCGGAGCCCGCCGGGTCGTAGGCGAAGCGGAAAAACCGCGCCGTAGTGGCCGGTAGGGCGTGCGTTACGGCGCTGCTGTCCTGCCAGCCGCTGCGCGGCGGCTGCAAGCGCCCAATGGGCCGGAAGGTGCGGCCATCGTCGCTCACCTCCACTTGCAGGCGGTTGGCCTGGTAATTATAGCCGTTGGAGCGGATGCGGATGCTGCGGCAAGTAAACGGCTGGTCGAAAGCGTATTGAATCCAGCCGACTTCACTGGTTTTAAAGCCTTTTTTGTTGCCGGGCGTGGCCAGTAGGTTTAGGTTTTCACCCGCCATGCTGCTGGTTATCTGCGGCTTGGTACTAGCGGTAGAGCTGCCGTTGCCCGTAGGGGCAAGGTAGGCATACACCGCAATGTCGCGGTAGTAGCCTTGCACGGCTGCTGGCCGGGGCAACAGCAAGCTCATTTTTTGGCCGCCTGCCACCTGAGTTTGGGCTGATACCACGTGCTGCATCGACAGCTCGGGCGTTATCCAGGGGCCGCCGCCCAGCGCGAAGCCGTCGCTGTAGTGCATGGCCAGCTTCAGGCCCAGGCGGTCGGCTTCGCTCATTGCGTGCTTCACCATTTTCCACCATTGCGGCGACAATTGCTCGGCCGGCGGCGATATGGCGGGCGGGTTTTCGACGCCCTTAATCGGCATCAGATAAGCCCCGCCAATGCCCGCCTCGCGCATAGCTTCAAGGTCGGCGGTGATGCCTTCGGGCGTCACGGCGGCGTTCATCCAGTACCAGAATACCCACGGCTTGGCGGCTTCGGGTGGGTTTTGGAAAACCTGTTTTAAGTCGGGAGTGGCTGCTTGCTGGGCGCACACCGAAGCCGGCAGCCCACCGAGAAGCGGCAGCGCGAGCAGCAGAAATGCTTTGGATAGCAAGCGGTTTTTCATGGATATATGGATGATTTTTGGCCTGTTATGCAGAGGTAGAAAAATAACTGGCTTGCGATAGTAATTCACTTGTTAGCAACGAAGCGAGCAAGATGCTTCACTGCGTTCAGCATGACAGAACTTAGTGGCCATTTACACCAGCCGATTCTTGATTCGATACCCGTACATCCCAAAAAACAGCACCACCACAAAGCACACCAGCGGCACCACGTAGCCCGCCTGAATGGCGTCGCCCTGCATGTCGATAATAGTGCCCATGACATAAGGCATGATGGCCCCGCCCACAATCGACATCACCAGCCACGACGAGCCGGGTTTGGTGTCGTCGCCCAGTCCGGCGATGCCCAGCGAAAAAATGGTGGGAAACATAATCGACATGAAAAAGCCCAGTCCGCCCAGCGCGTAGATGACATAAGCGCCATCGCCGAGCACCGCCACGGCGCACAAGGCAATGGCCGCCACCGCGTAGATGCTGAGCAGCCGCTGCGACGACACGTACTTCAGCAGCGCCGTGCCAATGAAGCGCCCGGCCATGAACAGCAGCCCGTACACCCCCAGGTAGTAGCCAGCCGTTTTTTCGTCGAGTCCGCCGCCCTGCTTAGCCATTCGGATGAAGAAGCTAGTGACGCATACCTGCGCCCCCACGTAGAAAAATTGCGCCACCACGGCCCAGGCCAAGTGCTTGTGCTTTAGCACGGCGAAGAAGCCGCCGCCCTCCGAAGGCTCGTTTTCCTGGGCCCGCACTTCGGGCAGGGCGGCGAAGTAAAACAGCACCGCCACCACCAGCAGCACGCCGCCCAGCGTGAGGTAGGGCAGCTTCACGGCGGCGGCTTCGTGGGCGAGGTAGGCCAGCCGGGTAGCCTCGGGCATGGCCGCGAGCTGCGCGGCGCTGTATTCCTTGCCCGATAAAATGAGGCGCGTGCCAATAACCGGGGCCACCAGCGCCGCCAGGCCATTAAACGAGGCGGCCAGGTTGAGTCGGCTCGTAGCACCTTCGGGCGGGCCCAGCACGGTGGCGTAGGGGTTGGCGGCCGTTTCCAGCGTAGTCAGGCCGCAGCCGATGATGAACAAGGCCGTCAGAAACAAGCCGTAGGAAGCGGCGCTGGCGGCCGGCACAAACAAGAAAGCGCCCGCCGCAAACGTCACCAGCCCGATGATAATACTGTTCTTATACCCAAATTTTTTCAGCAGCATCCCGGCCGGAATGGCCATCAGGAAATAGGCCAGAAACACGGCCGTATCGACCAGCGTCGATTGACGGTTGTCGAGCTGGCAGGCTTTCTTGAGGTGCGGTATCAGGATGGAATCCAGGTTGTGCGCCATGCCCCACAAGAAGAACACGCAGGTAACCAGGATGAACGGAAACAAATACCGCTGGCCACTGCCAGTGCTGGTGGCAAGGGGAGCAGGGGCGGTAGTAGGGGTAAGGGCCATCGGGTGGGAGGTTTAGAAGAAAATTGGAAAAAGCCAGCGTTAAGCCGGGCGCAGTTTTACCACCAGCAAGTGGTCGCAGGCCAGCACTACTTCACCGTGCTCGTTGAGGACTTCGACGTGCTCGGTCACGGTGCCGTAGCCCGGCTTTTTGCCTTCCTCTTTATTGGAAATCGTAATTTCTGAGTGGATGGTGTTGCCGATAAAAACCGGTTTCACAAACCGCAGCCGGTCGTAGCCTTTAGAGAAAGCTTCGGGGTTTATTTCGGAAGCCGTGAGGCCGATGCCGATGCTGAAAATCATGGTGCCGTGCGCGATGCGCTGGCCAAAGGGCTGGGTTTTGCACCACTCCGCATCGAGGTGGTGCGGGAAGAAGTCGCCAGTGTGCCCGGCGTGCACCACGAAGTCGGTTTCGGTGATGGTACGGCCGAGGGTCACGCGCTTTTCGCCAAGCTGGTAGTCTTCGAAAAAAGTGGATTTGAAATACATATTTCTAATTGTGCTAACGTAGCGCCTCACCCCCCGGCCCCCTCTCCGAAAAGGAGAGGGGGAGCCAGAGCGGCGCAAAGGTGGCTAATTCTATGTTTGTCAAAAGGTTGTTGTCATTAGGCCCCCCTGCTCCTTTTCGGAGAGGGGGCCGGGGGGTGAGGCGCTACGTTAGGGCGTTACCATCGCTCGATGCATAGGCGGCTTCTACCACGGCCATGGTTTTTATCACGTCTTCCACGCTGGTCGGCAGCACATCAATCTCGCCGTTTTTGAAGCGCATGAGGCTACCCATGGTGCCCATAAAAGCATCCGGAAACCACGAGCCTTCCAGTGCCACGGTGTGCCAGGTAGGCGCTTCGCCATCGCGCAGCAGGCAGTACTCAAACTTGTCGGGCACGCCGTGGGGGTAGTTCATTAGCAAACCCATGCGGGCTTTGATGGCCCCTTTCGTGCCTTCCCATTTGATAAAGCTCTCCTGGTTTTCGGGGCCGAAAGAATGGTCGTGGTTGGTGTTGATAACGGCGTGCATAGTATCGCCATAATCAAAAAGAATGGTTGAGCGCGACGACGACAGCGCCTTGGCTGGGTGCCGCAGCGTCTTGGCCAGCACGCGGCGCGGCTCGCCCAAAAACGAGCGAATGAGGTCGATGTAATGAATGCTATGGTACTGAATTTCGAGGCGCGGATGCACCATCACGTGCGGAAAAAGCTCCCAGGGCGTTTCCAGCGTCACGCGCACTTCCATATCATACAGCTCGCCGATGAGGCCCTGGCGCAGCATTTCGCGGGCGGCAGCCACGTAGGGCGCAAAGCGCAGCTGGCAGTTGATGGCAGCCACCAGCTTCTTGCGGCGGCACACCTCCAGGATTTCCTCACTCTGCCAAAAATAATCGCCCATCGGCTTCTGAATCAGCACGCCTGCGCCATCGGGCAGCTGCTCCAGCGTGGCCACAAACTGCTCGGGCATGATGGTGATGTCGTACACGGCCTCGGCGGGCGCGTGGGCCACGGCGTCGGCCACCGAGTCGTACACGTGGGGGATGCCCCATTCGGCGGCCAGTTTTTCGGCGCGGGCGCGAGTGCGGTTCGTAATGCCGACCACTTCAAAGCCGGCCTTGCGGTAGGCCGGCAAATGGGCGTCGCCCACGATGCCGCCCGCCCCGATGAGCACAATCGGCAGGGGCCGGGCGGGCAGCACCGGCAGGTAGGGAATCTCGCTGTTTTCTAGCTTAAACATGGTCGAGGGCGTTAATCTGTTGTTGGCCGGCGGCAAGCAACTTAGCTACCGGCATATCGGTCGTAATAGCTTGCAAGACAACCTCGTCGATAATGCTGGCCAGCTGCGCCCAGTTGGCCTTGGGTGGCAGGCTTTGGGCCTGCTGGTGCAGCATTTCCAGCTTGTGGTAGTAGGGCACAAGGGCGTTGATTTCGGCGTCGTGCCAGGTCGAAAGGCGGCAGCCGATGCCACCTTCCAGCGTCAGCAGCTTGTCGTTGGCCGTGCTAGTAGCGTAGCGGATAAAATCGTACGCCAGCGCCTTTTGCCGGCTGCCCGCCCCAATGGCGTAGAGCCAGTACACATTCAGCGAGGCCGACTGCCCGCCCGCGCCGTGCGGAATGCGGGCAATATCGACGCGGCCCCGCACCGGGCAGGCGGCATCCACGTCGCACACGGCCGCAAAGCCAAACCAATTGACCATCAGCGCGGCTTCGCCCCGCGCAAACGCCTGGCCAGCGGCTACCGACTCGTATTGCATCGTGTGCGGATGCACCGCCGCCTGGTCGCGCAGCAGCTGCCGGTAAAATGCTAAGCCTGCTGCCGCTGCCTCGCTGTCGATGCAAACCCGGCCTTGCGCATCTACCAGTTGGCCGCCGCGCGTCCAGAGGTGCAGGCAGAAGTCGAAGACCGTGTTGTGGCCGTCGGGGTAGCCGGCGGCCACGAAGCCAAATAAGTTTTCGGCGGGCCGCTGAAAGAAGCGCGCCACGGTCTGAAACTCCTCCCAGGTTTCGGGCACGCGCAGGGGGCGGCCGTGCTGGCGTTGGAAATTCGCCTGCTCTTCGACGCTGTCAAACAGGTCTTTACGGTAAATCAGGCATTCCGGCCCGTCGTGAAAGGGCAGGCCCAAAATAGCTTCGCCGCGTTGCTGCATACCCAGCAGCGACGGGCTCCAACCCTGCGGGAAATCGGCCGGCGGCTTCTGCTGAATGTACGGCGTCAGGTTTTCAAGAGCGCCGCTGCTGGCCGCCTCGGGCAGCCAGTCGGTGTTGATATGCGCTACGTCCCAACTGCCACTCAGCAAGCCCTTATCCGTCAAGAGGCTGGCGTAAAGCTCATGCAGGTCCATCGGCACCATTTCTACGGCTACTTGGCAGCCGGTTTCCTGGCAAAAGCCGGCCCAGAGCTTCGCCATGGCGCTCTCGAAAGGGCCAAACTGCCGCACGGCAATGCGAAATGAAAGCGGCTCAGGCGTCATGGCGAGCGGTTTGAAGGTCAGTTAGTTCGCGCAGAATAGTGGTGTTGTCCTGGCCCAGCTGAGGCGAGCCTTTGCCTGAAGTCAGCAGCTCGCCATCCAGGCGGATGGGGCAGCGTGTGGTGCGGTACTGGTAGCCGTCGGCCATGGTCACTTCCTGCACCATATTCAGGACTTTAAAGCCCTCATGCGCCAGCAATTTATCCCAGGTCAACACGTCGGCACACCAGATATCGGCCGGCTCCAGAATGGCCAGCCACGCCTCGGTAGTGTCGGTTTTCAGATGCTCGGCCAGCGTAGCCTTTATTTCATCGCGCTGCGTGAAGGCCATGCCCGGCTCTGGGTAAGCCAGCAGCGGCGGGCACCCCAGCAGCCGGCCCAATACCGGAATCGAGCCCATAGCCAGCGCCAGAAACCCATTGCTAGTCTGGTAGATGCCGTAGGGCGCGCCGAGGTAGGCATGGGCGCTGTTGTGCCGGGTGCGCTGGGGCAGCGCGCCCCCGTCGTTGAAGAACGTGGTAATGGTTTCAAACTGAAAATCAAACGCCGATTCGAGCATGCTCACCTGCACCAGCCCGCCCGCGCCGCTGGTGCTGCGGCGCACCAGGCAGGCCAGCAGCCCCTGCGCCAGGTGCGCGCCCGCCAGCATATCCACGATGGACAGGCCCATCGGCACGGGGCCGGCATCGGCGTTGCCGCTCAGCCAGGTCAGGCCCGCTACTGATTGCAGCAGTAAGTCTTGGCCGGGCTTGTCGCGCCAGGGGCCTTCGGGGCCGTAGCCAGATATTTCGCCGTACACTACGTTGGGGTTCAGCTGCTGCACGCTGGCGTAGTCGAAGCCGAGGCGCTCCATCACGCCGGGGCGGTAGTTGTGCATCACCACGTCGGCCTGCCGGAGTAGCTCGCGCACCTGGGCTTTGTCGTCCTCGTTTTTGAGGTCAACAGCAAAACTTTCCTTGTTGCGATTGATGGCGTGAAACACCGACGACTCGCCGTTCATAATGACGTTCGACGTGTACAGGTGCCGACAGATATCGCCCGTCTCGGGCCGCTCTATTTTGATAACGCGAGCGCCTAGGTCGGCTAGGCGCAAGGCCGCCGAAGGGCCGGAGAGAAATTGGCTGAAATCGACTACTAGCAGGCCGGCGAGGGGTTTGGTTTCTACGCTCACCTCACCCCCTAGCCCCCTCTTCAAAAAAGAGGGTGGACTAGGGGGTGAGGTGAGCGTGGGTAGCGCCTGCAAATCCAACCCAAACTCTGCTCGAATAGCCTCTGTATCAGCCCCCGGCTTGGGTGCAGCTTTGGTAGAGTACAGCTTCTCGCCGTCAATGCGAATGGGGCAGCGCGTGGTGGGCAATTGCTGGCCATCGGTCAACTCCACCAGCTGCTGCATACCCAGCACTTGGTAGCCGGGGCTGGTGGTAGCTTGCTGGTAATTAAGCACCTCGGCGCACCAGATGCCCAGCGGCTCCAGCACTTGCAGCCAGTCGGCAGTAGGCTTTTCGAGAAGGGCAGTGGCCAGCCGCTCGGCTATGTCATCGCGGCCTTCAAACCAGGAGCTGGCCGTCGGGTAGTCTTTTATGATATCTAAGTGCAGCGTGGCATCGAGCTTATCGAGGTTGCCCATTGCCAGGGCCAAGTAGCCATGCTGGGTTTGGTAAATGCCGTAGGGCGCGCTCAGGTAGGCGTGGGCGGTGCCGCGTGCCGCGCCGCGCTGGGGCAGCTGGCCGCCGTCGTTCAAGTGCGTGGTTAGCAGCTCAAACTGCATGTCGAGCACCGATTCGAGTAGGCTCACTTCGACCAATACACTCTGGCCGGTTTTATTCCGCTTGAGCAGCGCCGCCAGCAGCCCCTGCGCGAAGTGCGAGCCGCAGATAATGTCGGCCACCGCGATGCCGAAGGGCGTCGGCCCGTCGGACTGCGTGCCCGACAGGTACGCCAGGCCCGACAGTGACTGAATCAGCAAGTCTTGCCCCGGCTTGGCGGCCCACGGGCCGGTGGGGCCGTAGCCCGTCACCACGCCGTACACGATGCGCGGGTTGAGGGCGCGCACGGCTGCGTAGTCGAGGCCGATTTTCTCCATGATGCCCGGCCGGAAATTGTGGGTCATGATGTCGGCCTGCGCTAGCAGCTGCTTCACCTGGGCCAGGTCGGCGGGGTTTTTCAGGTCAGCCGCGTACGATTCCTTGTTGCGGTTGATGGTGTGGAAAACCAGGCTGCTGCCCTCCACAAACAGGTTTTTGATGGCAATCTGCCGGCCCGCCTCGCCCGTGCCCGGCCGCTCTATCTTGATGACGCGCGCCCCGAGGTCGGCCAGGCGCAAGCCCGCCGACGGCCCCGCCAAAAACTGGCAAAACTCAACGACCAGCACTCCTTCTAATGGCCTTGTCATAAGCTTACTAGATGGCGCGCGATTGGCGGTAGAGGTCGTTAAGCTGGGTGAGCAGCACGGTTTCGCTGCCGCCGTTTAGCAGGTACTGGCGCACCGGCTCGCCGGCGTGGTCCTGAAAAAACATGTGGCCGTGGTAGCGCGGCCGCAAAAACGCCCGCTGCAACGCCGGCAGCGTGGACGCGAAATACTGGCTGCTCTGCGCGTTGATGTGGGCATCTTGCCAGGCGCTGAGGTGGCCCGGCTGCCCGCCATTGTCGAAGTACAGGGCTTGTTGGCAGGCGGGTGACGCCACAAATTCGGCGTAGCGCACGGCCGTGGCTACGTCCGTGCATTTGGCCGAAATGGCCAGCCCGGTGCCGCCCAGCGTGCTGCGCAGGCGCGTGCCGCCAGGCGCGAGCGCCACCATATCGTGAAAGTGCAGTAGGCGGCGGGCGTAGCCCCGGCGGGCGTAGTTGGAGTAGCCGTAGGCAAAGGGGCAGTAGGCCAGCTCGTCGGTCTGGGTCATGGCTTCATACACCTGGATAGGGTTGCGCTGAAAGCACGCCGGGTCCACCTTGCTGGCCAACTCGCGGAAAAGCTGCAAGGCTTGCACACCCACCGCTTTGCTCACTACTTCGTCTTCGCGCTGGCACGGGTCTTCGCCCAGCGAGCAGCAAAACATGTAGAAGCTCATCAGGGTGTCGATGGGGATGAGCGAAAAAGCAACCAGCCCGCGGTCGGCCAGGGCTAGCAGCTCAGTAAAGGTTTCGGGCAATGCCAGACCGTGCTGGGCAAGCAAATCGGGCCGGCTGGCGGCTACTGGCGTGGCCGCATCAATGGGAAGCGCCCACTGGTGGCCGTTGAAGGAGTAGCTCTCAAAGGAATGCCCAACGGTATTGGCTTGCTGGTCGGCCAGAAACGCAGCCGGCAAATACTCATCCAGCGGTAAAATGGAGCCAGTGCGGGCCGCAAAACCCGCCCACGGATGGTCAATAACCAGTAGGTCGAACCGCTCGGCCAGCTGCTGAATCGACTCGTCGGCAAACTGTTGCAGCGAGCGCTTCTGCCAGGTTATTTCCACGCCGGGGTTTAGCTCCGCAAAGCGCTGCGCCGTGGCCGCCATCGGCACAAAGCCGCGGCTATGGTTCCAGGTAATTCCTTTTAAACGGATGATGTCGGTAGGCATTGATAATAAAGCTTAGCTGTCATGCAGAGCGTAGCGAAGCATATCGCTCGCTTCGTTGCTGACGTTTGAGGTTACTTCAGCACGCGAGATGCTTCGCTGCGCGCTGCATGACTGTCGAATTTAATGCTGTTAGCCAACGCTGCCGCATTTTTCTTGCCGCTGATGGGCAGCAGGTAAAAGCTGTAAGCGTAGGGCTTGGCCGGCAATTGGTATTTCTCAATCGGGGCGGCTTGGGCATCCCAACTGGTGTTGCCACCCACACCCATTTGCGCCAGGTCGATGTTGAGGGTGAGGAAGCCCGCATCCTTGAGCTTATTGGTGTGGCGGGCCTGCTGAATGTTTTGCTCAGTATAGGGCCAGGCGCTCATGCTCAGCAGGCTATCGGCCACTACCAGCAGACCAGCATTTTGCTTGTCGGCCAGCTGCATCCAGCGCACATCGGTGCGGTTGGCGTACTCCTGCGGCACCACGTACGAATCGGCAAACTCACTCAATGACTGCGCGTAAATGCCCGCATCGGCCCCATAGCGGCGGTCGTTGTAGTTCTCCCAAGGCCCGCGGCCGTAGTAGCTGAGCTGGTCGTAGCTGCGCCGGATGCCGCACTGCATACCCACTTTCGGAATGTTAGGTAGGCCGGCGGCCGGCGTCAGGGCGTAGGCTACGCGCAGCGCGCCATCGCCGTTGAGCGTGTAGGTCACGCGCACCGTGGTTTTGCCGTCGATGAGCGAGTAGGTGCTTGTGAGGCTGGGCCGGCTGGGGTTAGCCTTGTCGAGTGTCAGGCTTTGCAGTTTGGGCTCGGCCGTAAACCATTCTTTAAGCTTTTTATCAGCTTTCCAGCCGCGCCGGTCATTGTCGGTGAGCGGGCGCGTGAAGTGCGGCAGCAGCGGGGCCGCCAGCTGCTCGGTACCGCGCCAAACGTAGGACGTGAGCGCGCCAGTAGCTTTATCTATGCTCACCTGGAAGTCTTTGCCAGCTAGCACGTAGGCACCGGCCTCGTCGCGCACGGCCACGGCCGGGTAAGCCTTGGCCGGTTGCGGCTGCTGGGCCAAGCCAGTCAAGGCAAATTGGTTGGCGGCTACTTCGTGGCCGCTCGGGGCCCAGTTTGCTGCCTGCGGCAGCGTAAAATGGATATCGGCCAAGTACTCCGCACCAGGCTTTAGGCTTGGCAAATACGGCTTCAGGCTGATAACTGTGTCGCGCCCGGCCGCTAGCGCCAGGCGCGGCAGTAGCCGGGTGGCTACCACCTTGCCATCGGCCCGCACCACGAGCGTTATCGCGTAGTCGGCCAGCGATTTACTGGCGTGGCGATTCTCGATTTTGAGCAAACCTTTATTAGCATCCACCAGCGTGCATTCGGCGGGCTGGTACACGCGCTTGCACTCGTAAATGGCAGCGCGGGGCTTACCATCCGATTCCACAATGCCTTTGATGGTAAAGTCGTCGTAGTATTTCTCCTGAAAGTCGCCGCCATAGGCGTAATACGCGGTGCCCGTGGAGTCGTGCTTCAATAAGCCCTGGTCCTTAAACTCCCAGATGCAGCCGCCAATCACGCGCTTGGTTGCGCGCCAGCCGTCCCAAAACTCCTTCATGTTGCCGGTGGCGTTGCCCATGGAGTGGGCGTACTCGCAGAAGAAAATCGGCCGGTTGTCACCGTTTTGCTGGTTAGCCAGCAGCTCGCCCGTAAACAGGCCAGGGTACATGCGGCTCACCATGTCCACGTAGGCTTGGTCGCGCGGCACCTGGATGCGGTAGGCGTGGTTTTTAGGGTAGTTCGGGTCCGAGGGGTCAATGTAGCCGGGCAGGTGCGGGTCGCCCTGCGCGGGCTCGTAGTGGATGGGCCGCGTGATATCGAAGTCGTGCAGCCAGGCGGCCATCGCGGCGTGATTGGGGCCGCGGCCCGACTCGTTGCCGAGGCTCCAGAAGATGATGCTGGGGTGGTTTTTGTCGCGCAACGCCATGCGCGTGCTGCGCGCCACGTAGGCCGAGGTCCAGCTGGGGTCGTTGCTCAGTTTCGAGCCCAGGCCGTGGGTTTCGAGGTTGGCTTCGTCGATAACCAAGATGCCGTACTCGTCGCAGAGGTCGTAGAAATACGGGTCGTTGGGGTAGTGGCTGGTGCGGATGCAGTTGAAATTGAACTGCTTGAGCGTCTGTACATCCTGCCGAATATCGTCGCGGCTCACGGCCATGCCCTTGGTGGGGTGGTGGTCGTGGCGGTTCACGCCGTAGAGGTAGGTCAGCTTGCCGTTGATAAGCAGCTTGCCATTTTCCTTCGAAAACTCGATGCTACGAAAGCCCACTTTGCAGCTTTTGGCCTCTAGTACCGCGCCGGTTTTATCGGTCAGCGTGAGCACCAGCGTGTAAAGATTGGGCGCTTCGTCGCTCCACTTCAGTGGGTTGCGTACGGTAGTTTCGAGCAAGCCGAATTTGGCGTTGTCGAGGCGTGGGTAGGGCTCGTTGATGATGGCCTCGGCGGTGCGCTGCATCGGCTTGGCAAGCACGGGCGCGCCTTGCTTGTCATAGAGCTGGGCCGATAATTGGTAGCCGGCCAGGTCGTTGCTGCCCGTCAGGTTTTCGAGGCGCGGGCGGATGCTGAGCACCGCATCCTTATAATCTTTATCGAGCTTGGCCTGCCAGTGAAAATCGGCGAGGCGCATCTTGGGCTCGGCCAGCAGCAGCACTTCGCGGTAGATGCCGCTCAGTCGCCAGTGGTCCTGGTCTTCGAGGTAAGAGCCATCCGACCAGCGCATTACTTGCACCGATACCACGTTTTCGCCCGCCTGCAAATACGGCGTTACATTGAACTCCGAAGGCAGGCAGCTATCCTCGCCGTAGCCCAGAAACTTGCCATTTACCCACACCTTAAACGCTGAGCTGACGCCGCCAAAGTGCAGCGTCACGTTCTGGTTTTGCCAGCCGGCCGGCACCGTAAACGTGCGCTGGTACGAGCCCACACCGTTGTAGTCTTGCGGTACATAAGGCGGGTCGACGGGCCGAAAGGGGTACTTCGCGCTTTTGTAAATCGGCTTGTCGTAGCCGTTCATTTCCCAGTTTGAAGGTACGGTTAGCTGTTTCCAGCCCTGCACGCGGCTTTTGTAGAAGTCTTTGGGCGCATCGGCTGGCTTGCTGGCAAAGCTGAAATCCCAGTTGCCATTGAGCGAAAGCAGGCGGGCGGTTTTGCTGCGGTCGCCGGCCAGGGCTTCTTTCTCGGTGGCGAAGGAGTAGGCCGTAGCCCGGGCGGGCTCGCGGTTTAGCTCCGTGATTTGGGGAATTTGCCAGGCGTCGGTTTCCGGCCCGGTGTAGATGGTGGGCACGTGCGACACGCCGGGGAAGAAGTACACGCTGGCTTCTTGGGCGCTTGCGAAGAAGGGCAGCAGCAAGAGCAGCAGAGCCGTCCAAACGTGTCGCCTCACCCCCCGGCCCCCTCTCCGAAAAGGAGAGGGGGAGCCATGGCGACTCCTACTAGTTAGGAAAAATTGAAGTGGAAAACTGCTCATTTTATGATGTTTCGATTCTGTAATCGTCAGGCTCCCCCTCTCCTTTTCGGAGAGGGGGCCGGGGGGTGAGGCGACACGTTAGGGTTTACTTTGAAGCGTAACTGCAGCTCCCGCCAACCCCGCCGCCTCGGCCCGCACCGTGATGGCCCCGCCTTTCTCAGTGGTCTGAATGATGGCTAGGCACAACCCATTGTACGCCTGGCGGTAATTGGCTTTAAACGGCTCCATACTAGCCTGATAGCCATTGTCCACGCCCGCCACGAAGCCTGGTCCGCTCACCGCAAACTTCACCAGATTGGCCGCGTCGGGCACCAGATTGCCGGCGGCATCCAGCACGCGTACGGTGACGAACGACAGGTCTTTGCCATCGGCGCGCAGTTGACTGCGGTCAGCCACCAATTCGATTTTAGCGGCGGGGCCGGCGGTTTTCACAGTGCGGGTGAGCACCGTTTGGCCGGCGCGGCGCGAGATGGCTTGTAGCGTGCCAGGTGCGAAGGGCACGCGCCACATTACGTGTAGGTCGTCGGCGCCTTTCTTCCTTATTCCTAGTGACTTGCCATTCAGAAATAGCTCTACCTCATCGGCTTGGCTGTAGTAGGCCCACACATCCACGGTTTGGCCGGGCGTCCAGTTCCAGTGGGGCAGCAGGTGCAGCACAGGTTGGGTGGCCCACTCGCTTTGGTAGAGGTAGTAGGCATCTTTGGGGAAGCCAGCGAGGTCGATAACGCCGAAGTAGGAGCTGCGCGCCGGCCAGGGGTAGGGCAGGGGCTCGCCCAAGTAGTCGAAGCCCGACCACACGAAGGCCCCGCTGATAAACGGGCTGTTTTTGACGGCGCGCCAGGCGGCTTCGTGCGTGGCACCCCAGAAGGGAGCCGCGTTGTCGTAGCTGGAGGCGGTGAAATCAGGGTTGCCATTGGTCAGTTTGCTTTTACCATCCTTAGGCCAAATGCGCAGGCTGTCCGAGGGCAGGTCATAATGGCCCCGGGTTTCGAACGCGGCCGCGATTTCGGTGGCCAGGAATTTTTGGCCGGGAAAGCGCTTGGGTAGCTCGGGGTATTCGGCGTGCTTGTAGTTGAAGCTCAGCACATCGAGCACGCCGGCCTGGGCGATGAAATTTTTGGCGGGCTCCTGCTCTGTCAGCGCCGAGGTTACGGGGCGCGTCGGGTCGAGGCGCTTCACGGTGGCGGTTAGCTCCTTGGTGAGGCGCACGCCGGTGCTGTCAAATTGCTCGCGGATTTCGTTGCCGATGCTCCACATCACTACGCTCGGGTGGTTGCGGTCGCGGCGGATTTGGTCTTCCAAGTCGCGCTGGTGCCACTGCTTGAAATCGAGGTGGTAGTCCTGGCCGTTCTTCTTTTTCTGCCACATGTCGAAGGCCTCGTCCAGCACCAGAAAGCCCATTTTATCGCACAAGTCCAGTAACTCTGGCGCGGGCGGGTTGTGGGCGGTGCGGATGGCATTGCAACCCATTGCCTGCAGTATTTCGAGTTGCCGCTGCATGGCGCGCACGTTCACGGCGGCGCCCAGCGCCCCGAGGTCGTGGTGCTGGCACACGCCCTGAATGCGCAGGGGCTGCCCATTCAGCGAAAAGCCTTTTTGGCTGTCGAACTCGAAGGTGCGCACGCCGAACGATGTTACGTACTCATCTTCAAAGTTATTGCCCTTGATAATCGAGGTTTTAGCCTGATACAAGTACGGCCGCCCGACGCTCCAAAGCTGCGGCTGCGGCAGGCTGATGGCTTGGCGTAGCGTCGTGAGCGAGTCGCGCAAAAGCATACCTTTAGTCAGCTGCCGGGCCACTTCGTGGCCTTGTTTATCAACCAACACGGTTTGCAAATTCACCCGCTGCGGCTGGCCGGTGGTGTTGCGCAACTGGGTTTGCACGGCCACGGTAGCGGCGGCCGCGCTCACTTGCGGCGTGGTGATGAAGGTGCCCCACTGCTGCACAGCCACTCGGTGCGTGGTCACGAGCCGCACGTTGCGGTAGATGCCCGAGCCCGAGTACCAGCGCGAATTAGGCTGCGCCGAATTATCGACGCGCACGGCAATAACATTGGGTTTGCCCGGTTGCTGGAGGTAGCGCGTCAGCTCGTAGCGAAAGGAAATGTAGCCATTCGGGCGCTTGCCCAGGTAATGGTTATTAAGCCATACATCGCTGTTTTGGTACACGCCATCGAACTCGATAAAGGTGTTGGTGGCGGCTGCTGTGGTGGGCGTGGTAAAGGTTTTGCGGTACCAGCCGATGCCGGTGGGCAGGCCGCCGCCTTCGGGCTTGGCGGGGTTCTTTTCGTCGAATTTGCCCTCAATGCTCCAGTCGTGCGGCAGCGTGAGGGTGCGCCAGGCAGCGTCTTTAAAATCAACGTTTTTGGCAGTAGCCTCGTCGCCGAGGTAAAATTTCCAGCCTTTATTAAAATCCGCCACTACCCGCGGAGCCGGCTGCGGGCCAGCTTTGGCGCAGTGCGCGCCCAGCAGTAGGAGTAAGAAAAGCCAGCGGGTCATGGGGTGGGAGGTTGGCAAAAGAGCAGTTGAATGAGGAGCAGCGGCGCGACTACTGCCTTAGTTAGTCGTGGCTTTGGGCGCAGCTTTGGCGTCAGTTTTAGGCTTCTTGACGGGCGGCGCGATGAAGGCCAGCGTGCTCTTGCCCATGTCCTTAGAAGTGGCAATGGCGATACCGCGCTGGTCGGGCTTATTCACGGCGCAGTAGTAGTGGTACACCACGCCTTTGTATTTCACCACGAACGACTTATGGGCGAATAGCTCATCATAAGGCTCCGAAGGCTCCACGAGGTTGGCCCCGGTCCAGTCGGTCCAGTGCGTGAGGTCGTAGGAGCAGGCAAAGCGGTTCACGGCCCCCTTCACGCCGGGGTAAAACGCCCCGAAGTAGAACATCACCCACAAGCCGTTATCCATCTTTTGCAGGTAAGCATCGCCCGTAATGCCGGTGTGGTGGTTGAGCACGGGGTTGCGCAGGTAGCGCTGCCAGTGCGTCATGTCGTCCGACACGGCCATACCAATGCGCTCGGCCCCGCGCTTGGCGTTGAGGCTGTCACCGTTGGCGTTGTAGTACATCACGAAGGGGTGGCCGGTGAGCTTGGCCTTGTCCCACACCACCGAGCTTTTGTAGATGGTGTGGTTTTCCCACCAGCGCACGTCTTTGTCGTCGGGGCGTAGCACCGGCTTGGGCAGGCGCTGCCACTGGTGCACGGTGGTAGGGTCTTTGTCGGTATAAGCCATGCCGATGGACAGCAGCCCTTTTTCATACCCCCGCGAGTTGCCGCCGAAATACGACAGCCAGTACTTGCCCTGGTAGGGCTGCCACTCGTAGCTGCCGCCCCACTTGGGGTCTTGCAGAGCCACGTAGCCGGCTTTCTGGTTGGTGTCCCAATCGGTAGAATCGGTGAAGGCCATGATTTTACCCTTCGTTTCCCACTTCAGCAAGTCCTTGCTCTGGGCCAGCCAGGTTTCGTAGCCGCGCCCGTCGTAGATGATATAGGTCATCCACCACTGCCCGTTTTTGCGGAACACGCTCGGGCAGTCCATCTTCTTGCGGTTGTCGTCGGTCACGAGGGCCAGGCCGTACTTGTAGGGCGTTTTTACCTCGTCGTAGACCTTCTGCATCTCGGCCGCCGGCACTTCTTTGGGCTTGGTTTGCGCCCAGGCCGAAGACTGGCAAAGCCCGCTAAGCAAGAGAAAAAACGCAGTTTTCAGTTTCATAAAAAGCTAGTTTGAGCTGACCACGAAATGGTAAGTGCCTGAGCCAGTTTTGATGCGGGTTTTGCCCTGCTCCACGCCCAGCACCCGAAGCTCCGGGTGCTGCGCCAGCAGCTGATTGCCCTCCATAATGCGGGCCGCAGGAGCAGTCGGCAGATAAATGGTGGCCGTGGTATTCGCCGGAATTGTCGCGGTCAACTCGAAGGTGGTGCCCGTCTTCTTCCAGTCGCTCACAATCAGCCCGTAGGGCGACTGGTGGCTAGCGCGGGCGCTGGTCACGTCGCCCACCGGCTCGGGCCGAATGTCGATTTTGTCGAAGGCCACCGCGCCCTCGGCCGGCCGGATGCCCGCCAGCCCGCCATACAGCCACTCCGTGAGGTGACCCAGCATGAGGTGGTTGTTCGACACCGAGGGCAGCGCCGCCCACGACTCGGTGAGGGCCGTAGCGCCGTGGGCCAGCTGATAGCCGTAGCCGGGCACATCGGTGCGGCTGTTCATGGCAAAAATCACGTCGGAGCGGCCCGCGTCTTCCAGCACGCGCAGCAGGTAGCGGTAGCCAATATCGCCGGCCGTCAGGCTATTAGCGTGGCTGCGCAAGTCCTGCACAATGTTTTCGACCACGGCCGCCTTATCCTGGGGCGCTACCAGACCCATATACACGGCCATCGCGTTGGCGGCCTGGCTGCCGGTGGCGTACTGCTTGGTTTGGGGGTTGAAAAACTTGGTGTTGAAGGCGGTTTTCACCTCCGTGCCTAGCTTCTCGTAGGTCAGCGCATCGTCGTTTTTGCCGAGTAGGCGGGCGACATTAGTTAAAATTGTAAGGTCGTAGTAATAAGTAGCAGTGCCCGTCACGCCCATCGGCGTGAGCTGCGAGGTGCCCGGCGGCTTGGGGCCCAGGTCGTACCAGTCGCCCAGGCCCTGACTGAGAATGTGGCCGTTGGCCTTGGTGCCCAAGTAGGCTACGTAGCGCTGCATCATGGGGTAGCTGTCGCGCAGCCCCTGCTGGTCGCCGTACCATTGGTACACGTACCAGGGCAGGATGATGCTGGCGCTGCCCCACTCCGGCGAGTCGCGGAACATGTCGCCGCCCCACTCAAACTTCACGTACTCAGGCGCTATCTCGGGTACCAGCCCGTTGTCGAGCTGCGAAGCCTGCATGTCGGCGATGGTTTTGCGGCAGAGCGTGGCAATGTCGTAGCCGTAGCGCACCGAGGCCCCCATGAGGTGTGTTTCTTCCAGCCAGCCCAGCTTTTCGCGGTGCGGGCAGTCGGTAAATACACTGGCCAGGTTGCTTTTAATAGCCCAGTCAATCAAGGTATTAGTCTGATTAAGCAAGTTATTCGAGCACGAAAACTCGCCCACCTGGGTGGCCGCGTTGCGGGTATGCAGCGCCGTGAGACGCACTATTTCGGGCCGGCCGCCGGGGTTGGGTTGGCCGCTCGGCACGCCGCCCGCCACTTGTGCATAGCGAAAGCCGTAGTAGCTGAAGCGCGGTCGCCAGGTTTCCAGCCCATTACCTTTCAGGATATACGTGAAATAATAGCCGCGCCCAAGGTTCTTCTGGGTAATGGTTTTGTCGGCCCCCAGCAATTCGGCCGGGGCTATTCGAACGGTATCGCCCCGGTGGCCGCGCACTTGCAGCTCCACGATGCCCGAGGCATTCTGCCCAAAATCATACACCCACTTTTGAGGCTGCGGCTCGGTAACAGCTTGGGCATTAAAGGTATTGAACGTTTGCAGCGCCTCTTGCTGCTGGGCTACCAGCTCGGGAGGGCCATCGACGGTGATTACTGGCCGCCAGCTTTTGTCGTCAAACTTCGGCATGGCCCAACCAGCTTGCTCCAGCGTGGCGTTGTAGTCCTCGCCGCCGTAGATGCTCGAAAAAGTAATCGGCCCCGCTGCCGTTTTCCACGACTTATCGCTGACGATATCCTCCCGCGAGTTGTCCTTATACTCAATCGCCAGCCGGCAAATCAGCTTGGGGTAGCCGAAGGCTGCCTTCAGCTTGCGGTAGCGCTCCTTCACGGGCGGCACGTAGTAAAAGCCGTTGCCCAGCATGACGCCCAGCGCATTGGCCCCGCCGCTGCGGAGCTGGCTGGTTACGTCAAAGGTAACGTACTGCGCCTGCCGGTCGTACTTCGTCCAGCCGGGGTCGAGGAAGTGGCTACCTATTTTCTGGCCATTCAGCACGGCCTCAAACTGCCCCAGGCCGCTGATGAACAGCGTGGCCTGCCGCACGTTCTTCTTGGCGGTGAACTGCTTGCGTAGCAAGGGCAGGATGTTGTTGCCGTTGTAGGTGTCCTTCTTGCCATCGACGGGCAGCACGGCCACGCGCTCGGCGGGCAGCTGCTCGTAGGCTATCCACTGGGCGCCCTGCCAGTCGGGCGCGGCGAGTAGGCCCATTTGCCATTCGGCCGCCTCCGACCACTGGGCGGGCTGGGCCTGATTGGTCCAGGTTTTTACTTTCCAGTAGTAGGTGGTGGCGGGTGCTAGCGGCTGGCCCGCGTAGGGCACCTGGATAGACTGGCCGGTGGCTACCTTGCCCGAGTCCCAGCAGTCACCGAGGTCGTGGTCGAGGGCCTGCCGGCTGCGCGATACCAGAATCTGGTAAGCCGTTTGGGTGGTGTTGCGCTGGTCGGAGGTGAGCTGCCAGCTTAACACTGGGTGGCGCTGCTGCACGCCGAGCGGCCGGGGCTGGTACTCGCATTGCAGGTGGGTGGTGGTACTGCGCTGGGCCAGTAAATCGGTGTAAGTAAGCGTAAGGGCAAGGGCGAAAAGCGCTTTAGCTAATTTGCTACAAATGCTCAGCGATATTCTGGTTTCCATTACGTTATACTAGCCGGGCTATTCGTAAGCTGCCAGGGGTATTTCTGGGTTGCGTAGGGTGAAATTTCAACAAGGCTCTGTACAAATGTAGAATTTCAAGTACAAGGCTTCGTACCGGCCGTTAGCATGTTCTTATAGCATATTAGCATAGAAAAAAGAACGAAAAAGATGGTTTTGCCGGCCCATATAACGCCTCATCCGAGGCCGCCCACGCGCCGGGGCTGGGGCAACTATTGGGTCCTGCCAGGGTTGAGAGAAGAATGGAAAAGTCCCTTATTCCGACGTTCGGGTTCGATGCCTACCCCCCGGCTATCACCTCCGTGCCCAGCCCCGCGCCCACCGAGGCGCTGGAGCAACTGGTGGTGTATCGGCGCGAAGACCGGTTTGCCACCTGCCGCCAGCACATGGAGCAGCACCGCCGCCACTTCTATAAGCTCTCGCTGACGGGGGAGGGCGGCGGCACGTTCTTCCTAAATGATGAAGTGATAGAGGTGGCCCCGCAGTCCATCCTGCTCGTGAAGCCCGGCACCGCCCTGAGCTGGCACCTGCACGCCGGCCCGCAAACGGGTTTGTACAGCTTTTTCTCGGCCGATTTTTACAACGCCGGCCTGCTGCCCGGCTACCAGCTGCACGCCGTGCTAACCGGCGCGGCACCCTATGTGTACCACGCCTGCACGCCCGCCGAGTACGCCGCGCTGCACCAAAGCAGCGAGCAGCTTTTTGCCCAGCAGCACCACCTCGAAAAGGCCCGCCACCACCTGCGCCTGCTGCTGGCCGACCTGCGCGAGTGGCAACCGACCACGCCCATGGGCAGCCTGCCGCCGCCGGTGCAGCAGTTTCTGCACTTGGTAGAAGTGCGCCTGGCCGCCACCCAGCCCGCCCTGGCCCTGGAGCCCTACGCCGAGGCCTTGTGCCTGACGGCCAAGCAGCTGAGTGCCTTGTGTCGCCAGGCCACCGGCAAAAGCGCCACCGACCTGCTCAAGGAAAAAGTAGCTACCGAAGCCAAAGTGCTGCTCACGGGCACCCCGCTGCCCGTGAGTGAGCTGGGCTACCGGCTGGGCTTCTACGACGTAGCGCATTTCTCGCGCTGGTTTAAGCAGGAGGCAGGGCAGTCGCCCTCGGCCTACCGGGCGCAGTTTACGGGGTACAAATAATTAGGCAATCGGTGCAAAGAGGCTGGCTGGCGGGGCCGGTAGCTTTGCAGCTACTAAGAAAAGAAAACGCTTGTCATGCAGCGCGTAGCGAAGCATCTCGCTCGCACCGTTGTTAGCGTAAGATTTTACTGCGCCACGCGAAATGCTTCGCTGCGCGCTGTATGACAGGCGTTTTTTAGCTTTTTCAATAGCTTCATTTTCTGCCTGTCTGCAGTATTCGCAGACAGCATTTTCTTTCTTTTCGACTAATCATTATGACAGATAAAATCGCTTTAATCGTCGGGGCCAGTGGCATCATCGGTAGCAACCTGGCCCATGAGCTGCTCGCCACCGGCTGGACTACCTACGGCCTCTCGCGCAACCCCAAAAACGACGTGCCCGGCCTGCTCCCGGTGGCCGCCAACCTGCTCGACCCGGCCAGCCTCGAAACTGCCCTGGTCGACGTGGCGCCTACCCACGTCTTCATCACCAGCTGGATGCGGAATGATACCGAGGTCGAAAACATCCGCGTCAATAGCGCGCTGGTGCGCAACGTGTTAGATGCGCTCTCGCCTAAAAAATCGGTGCAGCACGTGGCCTTGGTTACGGGCCTCAAGCACTACCTCGGGCCGTTTGAGTCGTATGCCAAAGGCGGCGTGCCGCTGCCCACGCCCTTCCGCGAAGAGCTGCCGCGCCTGGACATTGACAACTTTTACTACGCTCAGGAAGACGAGGTGTACGCCGCCGCCGCCCGCGACGGCTTCACCTGGAGCATCCACCGCCCGCACACCATCATTGGGCAGGCCGTGGGCAACCTCATGAACATGGGCACCACGCTGGCCGTGTACGCCAGCATCTGCAAGGAAACCGGCCGGCCCTTCCGTTGGCCCGGCTCTGAGGCGCAGTGGAACGGCCTCTCCGACGTCACCGACGCCCGTATTATTGCCAAGCAGCTGGTGTGGGCTTCCACCACCGAAGCAGCAAGCAACGAGGCCTTTAACATCGTGAACGGCGACTTCTTCCGCTGGAGCTGGCTCTGGCCGCGCTTGGCCGCCTGGTTTGGTATCGAGGCGGCGGGCTTCGATGGTACCATTCACCCGCTCGAAGAAGAAATGGCCAATGATGCTGCCACCTGGCACGACATGGCGGCCCGCTACCAATTGGCCGTGCCCGAGCTGAGCCAGTTGGCCTCGCCCTGGCACACCGACCTCGACCTGGGCCGGCCGCTGGAAGTGAACACCGACATGAGTAAGAGCCGCAAGCTAGGTTTCACTGAGTACCAACCCACCGACGATTCATTCTTCGACCTCTTCGCCCAGCTGCGTACCGACCGGCTCATTCCGTAAAAAGCGATTGTCCTTGCGAACGCAGCGAAGCAATCGCACCTAACGAGTGCCCGCACGGGCCCGTCTTGATGCGATTGCTTCGCTACGCTCGCAAGGACAATTGCTTTTTGAGGACTAAACTCAAACAGCCGCTAAGTTCTTTCGTTGAACCCAAAGCGGGCGGCTATTCGGCCGCCCGCTTTTTCTTTTCCCTTACTTCCTGTTTATGCCCTCCCAACACCCCAGCGCCACCCTTGACAACGAGCTGACCGACAACCGCCAGCGCCCGCCAGCGCTCAGCACCTACCACACCACCGACGCGCCGCTCATCGTGACGCCCACCTTCCTGACGCGCGCCGACGACACCCCCCGCGCCGCGCGCACCATGGACCCCGGCTCGACCAAAGGCCGCCACGGTCAGGCCATCGAAAACCCCGATGCTGAGCCCGCCGAAATCGCCCTCGAAGCCGAACCCAACCTCGCCTACGAGCGCTGGGACGAGTACTGGCGCAAAGTACACGGCCCTAAATTCGCCTACGAGGAGCCGGGCACCGACAACGAGCCAGTGCTGCGCTACGACCAGGTGCACCGCTTCGCGGGCGGGCCGTCATCATTCTTCCGCCCGCCTTACAAGGCCATGGTCGATGCCGATAAAAAGCTGGTTAGCGACCCCTACGCCCAGGTGCCGCCCTACCAGCGCCCACGCTTCGATGGCTTCGCCTACATCGCCTACGCCGCCGAGGCCGACATCAACCGCGTGCTCAAGCAGCCGCAGTACGACAAGCGCATCATCGCCGATGAGCAAACCGCCTTCCGCCTGGTTACCCGCGAGATTGCCCGCGAGTACATTCTGCTGCCCAGCCCCCAGCACCGCGACCCGCTGAGCCTGGTCAAAATTCACTACCGCCGGCCCGAGCTAAGCCGTGAGGAGTTTCAGCAGCGCCTGCTTGACCACCATGCCGCACTGGTGGTTGCGCAGCCGGCCACCCACACCTATGTGCGGCGCTACGCCCAGCTGCATAACATCGGCTCGACCCAGCAGCCCGACCCCGAAGGCAGCCCGATAGATGCCATTTCGGTGCTCTCTTTCGCCAGCGTGAATGACGTGGAAGACTACCTCGCCACCGACGATTACCAGGCGATTGAGGCCGACGAAGCCACGTTCATCGACCTCAACCGCTCCGAGTTTTGGACGGGCCTCAACTACAGCGTCATCAACCGGCTGCTGCCCGAGCTAGCCACGCGCCGCTAAGGAGTGCGGCGTCTTGAAGAACCACTTTTTGGGGTTCGGGCGCCGGGGCCATTCACAGGGTTGAGCGGTATGATTGCCGGGTTAGTCGACAAGGCATAATACATAAATTATTGATTGGTAATATTTTATGTAAAAATGGGTAAATGAGAGAAAAGGAGCCTGGCATAACGCTTGCCTTTGAAAGGGCAGACGCGTCAATCTTCTTTTCTTTCTCCTTTTAATCTTCTTCTCCCATGAAAGCCTCCCTCTTTTCTTTCGTTGCCGCCGCTGCCCTGCTCGTTACTACTGCCGCTTCGGCCGCCCCTTTTGACCATGACCGCGACCTGCGCCGCATGTCGCCCCGCGAACGGGCTCGCTACGAGCAGGCCCAGCGCGAACAAGCGCGCCAGCAAGCCCGCGAGCGTGCTCGCTGGGAAGCCCAGCACCGCAACGACCGCGGCCCGGCGCGCCCCTTCGGCCACCGTTAGGCGCTTAGTTTTCCTTGCTTAACATGGCCCCGGACTTCTGCGGAAGTTCGGGGCCGTTTTGTTTAACAGTGTGTCAGTAAGGAGCAACGAATCAGCTGTCATTGCGAGCGCAGCGGAGCAATCGCACCTATTCAGCAGCCGTTCGGATGCGATTGCTTCGCTGCGCTCGCAATGACAACTAATTTCGTCGTCTGCCCAGCCAATACTTTTGCTTACCCCACCACTCGCCGTGCCAACGTTGGCCCGCGCCTGCACGTTAGGTTATCCTATGACGAAAGCTGTCTTTATTGCCACCGCCGAGCCGTACAGCGGCAAGTCGCTCGTAGTGTTGGGGTTGGTGAATATGCTGCTGGGCCAGGCCCGCCGCGTGGGCTACTTTAAGCCCCTCATCAACCACGACCCCGCCCAGGAAATAGACCCGCACCTGGCGGCCATCACCAGCTACTTCAAGCTGCCGCTGGCCCCCGCCGATGCCTACGCCTACACCCGCGCCGAGGCCCTGCACCTGCTCGAAACCGGCGCGCAAGGCGAGCTGATTGATACGGTTATCCGCAAGTTTAAGCAGCTGGAGGAAGCCTACGATTTCACGGTGGTCGAGGGCAGCGATTTCGCGGGGCCGGGCACGCCCTTCGAGTTCGATGCCAACGTATCGATTGCCAAGAACCTCGGCGTGCCGGTTATCCTGGTCGTGTCGGGCGAGAGTAAAAGCACTGCCCAGATTGTCAGCGCGGTGCTGACGCTGCTGCGCAACTTTGAAAGTCGTGACGTGCCCGTGTTGATGGTGGTAGCCAACCGCATCGCGCCCGCCCAGGCCGTCGATGTGCAGGCCTTGTTGCGCAGCCAGCTGCCCGCCGATATCCTGCTGGCCGTGCTGCCCGATGACCCCAACCTGCTGCACCCCACCATGCGCGAAATCCACGCCGGGTTGGGCGGCAAGCTGCTCTTTGGCGAGGCTGGCTTGGGCAACCAGGTCGATAACTACGTGATTGGGGCCATGCAGGTGCCCAACTTTCTTAACTACTTAAAGGAGAATGTCTTAATTGTGACGCCCGGTGACCGGGGCGATATCATCGTGTGCGCCTTGCAGGCCAACATGTCGGCCAGCTACCCCAAGGTGGCGGGCATCGTACTCACGGCCGGCTCCGAGCCCGATGCGCCCATTGTGCGGCTGCTGGAGGGCCTGCCGAGCGTGGTGCCCATTCTGGCGGTGCCCACCGGCACGTTTGAGAGCGCCACGCGGGTGGGGGCCATTCGCTCGCGCATTACGGCCGATAATCCGAAGAAAATACAGCTGGCAATCAGCACGTTTGAGCGCTACGTGGAGGTGCGGGCTTTGGAAGAAAAGCTGGTCAGCTTTCAGCCCGAGGGCCTCACGCCGCACATGTTTCAGTACCGGTTGCTGCAATGGGCCAAGCGCCAGCGCCGCCACATTGTGCTGCCTGAGGGCAACGACGACCGTATTTTGCGCGCTGCGGCCCTGCTCTTGCACCAGGATATCGTGGACCTCACCATCCTCGGCGACCCCGCCGAAGTGGCTGCTTCGGCCAAGCGCCTGGGGCTGAACCTACCCGCCGGCCATGTGCAAATAATTGACCCGGTGAACTCGGCGTATTATGCCGACTACGTGGAGACATTTTACCAGCTGCGCAAAGACAAGGGCGTAAACCAGGATATGGCCCGCGACCTGCTGCGCGACGTGTCGTACTTCGGCTCGATGATGGTCTATAAGGGCCACGCCGACGGCATGGTATCGGGGGCGGTGCACACCACGCAGCACACCATCCGGCCGGCCTTGCAGTTCATCAAAACCAAGCCCGGCGTGTCGGTGGTGTCGTCGGTGTTTTTCATGTGTTTGCCCGACCGCGTGGCCGTGTTCGGCGACTGCGCCGTGAACCCCAATCCCACGGCCGAGCAGCTGGCCGAAATCGCCATTTCCTCGGCCGAAAGCAGCCGCGCCTTCGGCATCGAGCCCCGCGTGGCCATGCTTTCGTACTCCTCCGGCACCTCCGGCGCGGGGGCTGATGTCGAGAAGGTGCGCCAGGCCACCGAGCTAGTGCGCCAGCGCCGCCCCGACCTGAAAGTGGACGGCCCCATCCAATACGACGCCGCCGTGGACCCGCTGGTGGGTCGCCAAAAGCTGCCCGGTTCCGAAGTAGCCGGCCAGGCCAGCGTGCTCATTTTCCCTGACCTTAACACTGGCAACAACACCTACAAAGCCGTGCAGCGCGAAACTGGAGCGCTGGCCATCGGCCCGGTTTTGCAGGGGTTAAATAAGCCGGTAAATGACTTGAGTCGGGGCTGCACCGTGGATGATGTGTTTAATACCGTGGTGATTACAGCCATTCAAAGCCAGCAATAACAGAGATGCAATGTCGTAGAAGATGGTTTGCCGCGTCTGTCATTGCGAGGAGGCACGACGAAGCAATCGCACCTGACGAGCCCGTTTTGATGTGATTGCTTCGTCGTGCCCCCTCGCAATGACAGACGTTCTAATTTTCAATTTTAGCTTGACACAGTGAACATCTTCGTCATCAATTCCGGCAGCAGTTCTATCAAGTACCAGCTTTTTCGCTGGCCCAATGAGCAGCCCGCGTGCAGCGGCTTAGTCGAGCGCATCGGTTCGGAGCAGGCCGTTCTTATTCACAAAGTGTTTGATAATCAACTGCCGGAGGTAGCGCCCGTTGAGCAGCGCTTAACCCTGCCGCTACCCGACCACGAAGCCGGCCTGCTCGAAGTGGTGCGCCTGCTCACCACGGGCCCCAACGCGGTTATCCAGGACCCAGCCGAGGTTGATGTAGTGGGCCACCGGGTAGTGCACGGCGGCGAAGCCTTCGCGGCAGCCACCAGCATTACGGCCGAGGTCAAGGCCGAAATTGAGCGGTTGTCTGGGCTGGCCCCGCTGCACAATCCGGCCAATTACCTGGGCATTGAGGTAGCCGAGCGGGTGTTTCCGCAGGCGCAGCAGGTAGCGGTATTCGACACGGCTTTTCACCAAACGTTGCCCGAATATGCGTTTCGCTACGCACTTCCCACAGCGCTGTACACCGAGCAGCGCATTCGCCGCTATGGTTTTCACGGCACCAGCCACCAGTATGTGGCCGCGCAGGCCGTGGCCTACCTCGGCCAGCCTGAGGCCAGGCTTATCACCATTCACCTGGGCAACGGGTGCAGCATGGCGGCCGTGCACAAGGGTAAGTCCTTGGATACCAGCATGGGCTTTAGCCCCCTCGCAGGCCTGGTGATGGGCACCCGCTCGGGCGACCTCGACCCCTCGGTGCTGCTGCATTTGCTCGGGCCGCTGGGCTACACCGTGGAGCAAGTCAACACCTTACTCAATAAAGAAAGCGGCATGCTGGGTTTGGCTGGGGCCAACGACATGCGCGACATCAGCCAGGCGCTGGCCGCCGGCGATGCCCGCGCCCGGCTGGCCTACGATATTTACGCTTACCGTATTCGCCAATACATCGGGGCCTACGCGGCCGTGCTCAACGGGCTGGATGCCATTGTGTTCACGGCTGGGGTAGGGGAGAATGATGCGCTGGTGCGCTCACTGGTGTGCCAAAAGATGGAGTTCTTCGGCTTGGCCTTGGATGAAGTTAAAAACCAGGTGCGCCAGCCTGGCCTGCGCGACCTGAGCCAGCCCGATTCGCGAACCAAAATTCTGGTTATTCCGACCAATGAAGAGTTGGAAATAGCCCGCCAGTGCGCGGGCCTTTCAGCGTAGCCTGCCTCATCGGGCAAGCGTCTCGTTTGTGGCCGCTTTCTCCTTTCCCACCCAGTTCTACATGATGTTTGTGCGCTATACAATGTCGCTGGTAATGCTGCTGCTGGCAGTGCGCGGCGAATGCCAGGCACCGGCCTCTGCCCCGGTTAAGTTAGCGGCTTTTCGACCCGGTGCCTTCCAGCCGCTGCCTCTGGGGGCCATTCGGCCCGAGGGCTGGCTGCGGCGCCAACTCGTCATTCAGGCCGATGGCTTGAGCGGTCACTTAGAGGAGTTTTGGCCCGACCTGGGCCCGACGAGTGCGTGGCTCGGCGGCGCGGGCGAAGGCTGGGAGCGCGGTCCCTACTACCTCGATGGTTTGGTGCCGCTAGCCTACGGCCTCGACGATGCTGCCCTAAAAGCAAAAGCGCAAAAATGGATAGACTGGGCTTTGCAAAGCCAACGCCCCGATGGCAGCTTTGGCCCCGCCAAAAACCAGGATTGGTGGCCCAATATGCTCGTGCTCAAAGCCCTGATGCAATACCAGGAAGCTACCGACGATGCGCGCGTAGTGCCATTTATGGAGCGCTATTTCGCTTATCAAAGTCGCCAGCTGGCGCAGCTGCCGCTTAAGGAATGGGCCGTGTATCGCTGGGCCGAAGAGCTGCTCCCCATCCGCTGGACTTACCAGCGCACGCACAATCCGCAGCTATTGCAGCTGGCCAGCCAACTGGCGCAGCAGGGCTACAATTGGCAGCAGTCGTTCGAGCGTTTCCGCTTCACGCAGCCTACCTCGACAGCCAGCCTGGGTTTGGCCGCGGGCAACAACGACCTGGCGCTGCAAGCCCACGGCGTCAATAACGCGATGGCCCTGAAAATGCCGGCACTCTGGGGCCTGACCGGGGGCACCGAGGCCGACCGCCAAGCCATTTACCACCAGCAGGCCATGCTAGACCAGTACCACGGCCTGCCCAACGGTCTGTTTAGTGGCGATGAGCACTTGGCGGGCCGCAACCCTTCGCAGGGCGTGGAGCTTTGCACGGTGGTCGAGGCCCAGTTTTCTTATGAAGAGCTGCTGGCGCTGCTCGGCGACCCGCTGTTTGGCGACCGGCTCGAAAAAATAACCTTTAACGCCCTGCCCGCCACCTTCGACCCCACCATGTGGGCCCACCAATACGACCAGCAGCCTAACCAAGTGCTGGTGAGCCAGGCCAAGCGCCAATGGTCGACCAATGGCGACGAATCGAACCTGTTCGGCCTGGAGCCACACTTTGGCTGCTGCACGGCCAATATGCACCAGGGCTGGCCCAAGTTTGCGGCCAGCCTCTGGCTGGCTTCGCCTGATGGCGGCTTGGTAGCCGCTGCCTACGCTCCCAATAGGCTAACCACCACAGTACACGGCAAAGAGCCAGTGGTTATTCGCGAAGAAACCGACTATCCGTTCCGCGAAACCATCCGGTTTGTGGTAGAAAAGGCTGCTAAAGAAGTTTTCCCGCTGCGGCTGCGGATTCCGGCCTGGGCCACCAGCAGCGCAGTGACCGTGAATGGGCAAGCCGTAGCCAGTGCTCCGCAGGCGGGCACGTTCTATACCCTCAGCCGCCGCTGGCAGGCTGGCGATGTGGTCGAGCTGCGCCTGCCCATGAGCGTGCGCGTAGTGCCGGGCTACAACCAGTCGGTATCGGTAGAGCGCGGCCCCTTGGTATACAGCCTTCAGTTGGGGGAAGAGTGGCGCAAAGTGCGCGACCGCCCCACCTCAGCCGACGACTACCAGGTGCGCGCCACCACGCCCTGGAACTACGGCCTGCTATTGCCCACCGGTCTGGCGGCCGCCACGGCATTCACTGTAAAAGAGCGGCCCACTACCGGCGTGTTGTTTTCATCGGCCGGGGCTCCCATCGAGCTGCACGTGGCGGGCGTGCGCCTGCCCGAGTGGCAGCTAGCCGAAAATTCGGCCGGGCCGCTGCCACTGAGCCCGGTGGCCCGGCCCGCCGGTGCAGCTGCCGAAACGTTGACGCTGATTCCTTATGGCTCAGCCAAGCTGCGAATTACCTCGTTTCCGGTGGTGCAGCCGTAACATGCTAAATAAAAGCTGTTCAGAAAGTTGAAGAAAGGCTAGTTTGTCATGCAGACCGAAGGGAAGCATCTCGCTCGCATTGTTGTTAACGCCAGAGGTTACTGCGCCACGCGAGTTGCTTCGCTGCGCTCTGCATGACGAACTAGCCTTTTCTGACTTCCCATACATTAGCTGTGAAACGGCTCTACTATGCCATCAGCCCACTCCCAATCGTGCCGAATTGCTGGAGTAGGTAGGCGTAAAAAGTGCTGGTATCGACGTGGCGGGCTACCTGCACCCAGTGGCCCGAGCCCGGCTGGCGTAGGGTACGGCCCGCGCCGGCCCCCGTTGGAATGACAGCTAGCTCCAGAGTTTCTATCTCGAAAGCCTCTGGAATGGCCAGGTAGCTGGTAGCCAGCACGTCCCACATAAAATACGTGTACTCGTAGGTGGGAATGGTGGCCACCGTAGTAGCCCAAAACTGTCCCGCCAGATGACTAAGCGGGTAGGTAGCCTGCGCTGCCAACTGCCGCAGAAAAGCCAGATTAACGGGCACCTGATTGGTCACGTCGAGCGGAATGAGCGTGAGCGGCAACTCGTACGTGAGCAGTTGCGCGGCGGCCAAGGGGTCCCAGAAGACGTTCCACTCCGCGCTGCCATCCTGGTTGTAGGTGCGCACGTTGCCGGGCACATCCACGGCCCCTCCCATCCATACTACCTGCTTGATATGCTGGGCTAAACCCGGCTCCAGGGCCAGTGCCTGCACCAGCGTGCTGCACGGCCCGGTCAGCAATACCGTGACGGGCTCACTGGCCGCTGCCAGCTGAGCGCGCAGTATTTCCGGGCTGGGGCGCGGGTCTACCTGGCTGGCTGCGAGAGGCATTGCTAGCAGGCTGGGCAAGGCATTGAGCATGCGCGGCTGGGCGCGCCAGGCACTAGGAAAGGCGTTCACGCCGTGGTATTGGCCCACGCTCACGGGCACTTGGCCTTGGCCGAGCAGGCGCAGCAGCTTGCTGGTGGTTTCAAGGGCCGCCTCGGCAAAGCAGTCGGCGGGCGTAATCGAAACTCCCAGCAGCTCAATTTCGGGCATAGTGAGCAGTAGCAACAACGACAGGAAGTCATCAACGCCGCCATCGTGGTCAAAAAGTACCGGTAGTTTCGGAGAGTTGTTTACCACGAATAGGTAGCAATAAGGGGCGGAACCAGCGCGTAAACTTAGCGCATTCCACAGGATACGCCCCAAGGTGAGTAATTGCCAAAAACAGTTGTCATTGCGAGCAACGCGAAGCAATCGCACCTGTTCAGCCGCCATTCGGCTGCTATTGCTTCGCGCTGCTCGCAAGGACAACCGCTTATCCACTACCCTGATTGATATAAGTAAGCTTCGCGCTTGCGCACAAAAAAAGCCCACTGCATTGCAGCGGGCTTTTTTTGTGCGCAAGCGCGAAGCTTATTCGTGCTCTACGCGCAGTGTGGTGCTGCTGCCGTCGGCAAGCTTAATCTGCAGCAAGTACAGGCCTGCGGGCAGGTTGGCCGTTTCGGGCCAGCTCACGGTGGTGGTGCCGGCTGCGGCCTGGGTTACCGTGCGGTTCAGCAGGGCGCGGCCAGTTACATCATGCAGCGTGAGGCTCAGCGCCGACTGCTGGGTCGGCAGCGTCAGCTGCAGCTGCAGGCCCGTAGCCCCGAAGGGGTTGGGGTGCGCCAGGAACTGGCTGGCCGAAGCCAGCGTAGGGGCCTGGGTGCCTAGGTAGCTGGCGGGCACCAGGTAGGTGATAACGGTCTGGTTGGTTTGCAGGGCGTTAGCGCTAGTGCGCAGCTCTACCGTTTGGTTGCCACCGCAGCCGTTCATTACCTGGATGTCGTCGATAAACCAGCCTTCGAAGGTGCCGGGGCTACCCGTGTCGGTAACGGTGCGGAAGCGCATGCGCAGCGACGTGCCGGCAAAGGTGCGCAGGTCGAGTATCGAGCGAATAAAGCGTGCGGTGCCCGAAACGCTCCGGCCCGAGAAGCCGCGCTGGCCAGGAACCGAGGTCGTAGCATCGAAAATGCTGTTGTGGCCATTCTGCACGAAGTAGGGCGTAGCGCTCTGCCAAGTTACCCCGTTGTCGCTCGAAAGCTCCACAATGCCGCCGTCGTAGTTAGGCTCGAAATCGTAGTAGTGGTAGAACGACAGGATGGACACCCCCGTGGGCGTGAACGGAGCGGACATCAGCGTGAAGTCGCTGGGCACAATGGGCGCGGTGGCAAACCACGCATTGGCCCCACTGTAGGCGTGTAGCGTGCTAACAGCCCAGGCATCAGAGCCCACGAGCGTTTGTCTGGTGAAGCCCCCAACTTGGTTGGTCTCCCGGTTATCATTAACCGGGAAAACGGGCGTGCAAGTGGCCGCCGCAGAGGCCTGGGCCTGGAAGCCGACCGTCCGGGTCTGGCCGGGCGTGGTAAAGGAGAGGTTGCTGAACGTAACCTTGTTGCCAACGAGCGTGCCGCCCGTGCTGCTGCTCACAAACTGCATACCGGTGGGTAGCTCGTCGGTGAGGGTGTAGGGAACGCCGGCGCTGGTGGCCGGTGCGCAGCCGCAGCTCAGCTTATACGATACGCTGAATACGTTGCCAATCTGGAGTACTTCCGGCTTTTGCAGAATTACGTTGGGCGGGGTGTCGAAGGCGGCTACCTGGTCGGTGGCGCTGGTCGAGAGGCCTTGCACGGCGCTGAAGCCCATGCCACGGCGGGCAAATGCATTCCAGATAGCGCAGTGGTACTGGCCCTGGTAGAGCAGCGAGTCGGCCGCCAGAATGGCGTCACGCGCATCGAGGAAGCCCGGCTGGCAGGGCTGCAACTTGAGCCCTTGCAACATCAGTTGCATGGCAATGCTATTGCCGCCATTGCCCGCAGCATTATAGATGTTCGTGTTAATCGTGCCTTTTTGCTGGATGATGCTCCAAGTCATATCCCACAGCGCGGCGCACCACACTTCGCCGATGTTGTGCACCTCCGTGCTAGTCGCCACGTTGGCGTAGGTGAGGGGGTTGGTAGTGAGCGAGGTCGAGTAGGGGTAGCGGCGAATGCCGACGCCCGTGGCCACCTGGCCGGCGGCGTAGGTGCCTACGGGGCGGGCATTGGGGCCGTCGGTGAGCTGGGCAGAGGCCCAGTTGGTGGTCAGCATCAGGGCGAGGTAGTCGCTCCAGCCTTCGCCGCCTTGCTCAGCATTGCCGAGGCAGCTCGAGTTGGCCGGGCCGCCAGTGAGGCGCGTCGATACGCCGTGGCCGTACTCGTGCACCACTACACCGTTGTCGTAGTCGCCATCGAGCTGCGGGCCCGAGGCGGCTGGCTTGGGCAAGGTCACCTGCACGTTGTTGGCTATCTGGGCCACCAAGGTTGCGCCATCAGCCTGCGATATCATCACGGCCGGAATGGTGATGGTGTTGTCCGTGCCGCCCATGGCGATGGGGGCACCCGCCACGTTGTTGATTACAACCGCTGAGGTAGCGCCGGCCAGCTGGGCGTTTTTCACTTTCGTCACAAAGTCGCAGGTGCCGCGGTACAGCAGCGCGATTTTGCCGGTGAGCGGCGTAGCGCCGCCGTAAGTGCCGCAGGCCAGGTAGGTGGTCGGGCTGCTGCCCGCATCGGCATACAAGGCTAGCTGACCCGAGATGGGGCCGAGGGTAACGAGTTTGTTAGCCGTGCTGAAGCTGCTTTCTATAGCCGTGTAGTTACCGGCTACGCCCGTTGGGGCCGTCACAATTATCGAGTAGGCGGGCGTAATGCCGGTCCACAGGTACATCTGCATGCGGCCGCTGGTGCCGTCGGCCGGGGTGCTGAAGTTGGCATTGTTGGTGCCGCCGCCGTCCTGGGCTTCGGCCCGCACGTAGTCGCCACCCAAGCCACCGCGGCCGATGTTATCGGCCTGGAAGTTGCCGGCCGGCTCCGTGAAGCCGTACTGGTAGGTGACGTCATGCACGATATTGTTCCAGTAGAACAGGTTCGTCACAGCCGCGTTGCGGTTGGTAACGGTGCTGGGCGACATTGTGAAGTCGGCCTGGTGGGCAAAGCTGAGCGCTGGTGCGGCGGTCAGCGAGGGGGCGTAGTTGCCCGGCGCGTTGGTGTTGGCCGCGTCGTCGTAGGCAGCCACGTTATTGCCGCGGGTCAGGGCGTAGTTGGTAGTGCCGTCGTAGTTCCAGCCGTAGGTCACGGCGTTGTTGGTAGCGCCGGCCTTCAGCCACGGGTCGGTATCGGTTTGCAAGCCAATGGTACCGGGGCTTTCACGCGGGAAAGGCACCACCAGGAACGAAGCCGTGGTAGTGGTGGGCGGCGTCATTACCTGGAAAGGCATTACCACGCGGCTGGCGGCAGCGGCGCGGTGCGCGGTGCCAGCCGTAGCGGCCGGCTTGGTGGCCGCCTCGTGCGTAGTCCAGTTGTCTTTGCCCACAATGGCGCCGGTTTGGGCATCCACGCGCACGTTCCACCAGTCGGGCGAGCTCACCAAATCCAGGTTCACGTTCCAGGTCAGGTGCGGGTGCTGGGCATCGTCGAGCGCCCAGGTCAGGCTGGCCACAATGTCGTGCCGGGTCACGCCGGCCCCGTCAAAGGTTTGCTTGGCTTCGGGGCCTTCTTCTGCTTTCAGGCGGGCCGGGGTAGCGGCATCCACGTGCAGGTGTTGCAAGGCCCGCACCACAGCCGCAGCGGCCGTGATAGTTGGCTTGGCCGAAAGTGGCATCAACTGCTTGGCGGGCAAGAACGTGCCCGAGTGCGCCGCCAGGCGGTTGCCCACAAAGGCGAGCGACTGCACGCGGTTGTATACCGGAATGCCGAGGTACAGCTGCTGCATGTACAAGTGCTCCAGACCGCTGGGGTCGGCGTAGGCACTGCTCACGCGGACATCGGCGGCGGGGTAGCCCGCGCCGGCCCACTGGGCCTTGGCGGCCAGCGCTTTTTCCAGCGCGGCTTGGGGTGCGAGCGACTGCGCATGCAGCGCAGCCAGCGGCAATAAACTACAGACGGCCAGGCCCGCAGCAAGAGTAAATGATTTCCTCATGAAGAATAAATTGGGAAAAAATTAGGACTGCCTTTCGACGCTTAAGGCAGCGTTGCTACTAGTAATGAAGTTGCTAAGCTACGCCAATAAAGGTTTTATCCTGTTTTGTTTGCGCTATCCAGCGCTATTTTCATAGTAAACTGCTTGAGCTTATCTATATAACCTGGCACTCGCTGGGGTGGCCAGCAGGCCGCTACGGGCCCTCTTTCGGGTTTGCTAAGCGCTATGCAAGTCCTAGTTTCAGTTCCCTGGCGCAGCCCGCCCGCCCGGCGCTACCCGGCTACGCCAAAGGGCTTGCTGCCGCCCCAGCCTGTCGCCGGTAGCGCTACTTAATGGGGCGCTATTCGGGCCTATTAATCACCGGATTAAGGGGCGCCCTGCGGGCAAAGGATGACTGGCCGGCGCATGACTGCGCACCGTACTATTATTGTGTGGCAAAGCTGTACTTTCGGGCCCGCTCTGGCGGCCTACTCCTATCTATCCCACCCAACTAATGAAGCGTACTGTTTTTTTCTGGTCCATTGTCGTGGCGCTGGGCGGCTTGCTGTTCGGCTTCGACACGGCCGTGATTTCGGGAGCCGAGAAGGCCATTCAGGAGGTGTGGCACCTTAGCGACTACGAGCAGGGCCTCACTATTTCCATTGCGCTAGTGGGCACCGTTATCGGGGCCATTTTTGGCGGGGTGCCTTCCGATGCGCTGGGTCGCCGCACCACACTCAGCTGGATTGCGGTGCTCTACCTGGTGTCGGCACTGGGCGCGGCGCTGTCGCCGGCCTGGGTGCCGTTTATGGTGTTTCGCTTTTTGGGTGGGCTGGGCGTAGGCGCGTCGTCGGTCACGGCCCCGCTGTATATCTCCGAGGTATCGCCGCCCGAGTCGCGGGGGCGTATGGTGGGCATGTTCCAGTTCAATGTCGTGTTCGGCATCTTGCTGGCTTATTTGTCTAATTATCTGCTGAAAAACATCGGGCCCGATGCTTGGCGCTGGATGCTGGGCGTGCAGGCTGTGCCGGCATTGGCGTTTTTCCTGCTGCTGTCCCGCATTCCCGAAAGCCCGCGCTGGCTGCTGCGCCGCGGCCGGGCCGACGAGGCGCGGACCATCTTCGACCGCATCGACCCCGCCACCGCCGCCCAAAACGTAGCCACCATCCAGACTGCCAATGCAGCTGAGCAAGGCCCCGGCGAGTCGCTGTGGGCGGCGCAGTACCGGCGGCCGGTGGTGCTGGCGGTGCTATTCGCCATGTTCAACCAACTGGCGGGCATAAATGCCATTATTTACTACGCCCCACGCATTTTTGAGATGACGGGGCGCGGGCCCGCGGCAGCACTGCTGTCGTCGGCGGGCATTGGGCTGGTCAATTTTGCCTTCACCCTGCTAGCTGTCAATATCATCGACAAGTTTGGGCGGCGCAAGTTGATGCTGATTGGCTCGGTGGGGCTCATCATTACGCTGGGGCTGGTGGCGCGGGCGTTTTACACCGAGCAGTTTGGGCCGGTGCCGGCGCTGCTGTTCATTTACATAGCCTTTTTCGCGTTTTCGCAGGGGGCCGTTATCTGGGTGTTCATTTCCGAGATTTTTCCCAATGCCGTGCGGGCCAAGGGCCAGGCGCTGGGCTCCAGCACGCACTGGGTTATGGCGGCGCTCGTCACGTTTGCCTTCCCGCCCATCACTAAAAGCCTGGGCGGCGGCCACACCTTCGCCATTTTCAGCGCCATGATGGTGCTGCAACTGCTATACGTGTGGAAAATGATGCCCGAAACCAAAGGCACCACCCTCGAAGCCGCCGACCAGGCCTTAGTGCTGCACTAAAAGCGTCTGTCCTTGCGAGGAGGCACGACGAAGCAATCGCACCTGAACGGTTCGTTACTGGCTCGTTTTGATGCGATTGCTTCGTCGTGCCTCCTCGCAATGACAGGCATTTACTAATTCCACCACTATAATTCACTTACCGTATGAAAAATGTCGTTTGCTTTGGCGAAACCCTTTGGGACGTGCTCCCCACCGGCAAGCAGCCGGGCGGCGCACCGTTCAACGTGGCCGTGCACCTGCACCAGCTGGGCCAGCCCGTAGAGCTTATTAGCCGCGTGGGCGACGATGACCTCGGCACCGAGCTGCTCGACTTTCTGGCCGAGCGCCACGTGCCCACCACCTACGTGCAGCGCGGCCACACCCATCTCACGGGCGTGGTAAAAGCCAACGTAGACAACCGCAATGAGGTGGTATACAAAATAGTGCAGCCTGTGGCCTGGGACTATATTCAGTTTGAGGACCGGCTGCACACGCTGGTGGCCAACTCGGCCATGCTGGTATTTGGCAGCCTGGCCGCCCGCACCGAGGCCACCCGCGCTACGCTGTATCGCCTGCTGCAAGATGCGTCCTTCAAGGTGTTCGACGTGAACATGCGCCCCCCGCACTACACCCGCGAGGTGGTAGAGCACCTGCTGAGCCACAGCAACCTGGTGAAGATGAACCACCACGAGTTGGCCGAAATCCTGGGCTGGTATGACCAAGATGCCGCCGACGAAGATGCGCTGGCGTGGCTGGCCCAGCGCTTTCACCTGCAAGCCGTGTGTGTGACGCTGGGGGCCGACGGCGCCCTGCTTTGGAAAGAGGGCCAACTGTACCGCAGCCCCGGCATCGCGGTGGAGGTGCAGGATACCATTGGCAGCGGCGACGCTTTCTTGGCCGCGCTGCTCACGAGCTGGCTGGCCGGCGAGGCCCCGCAGGCCTGCTTGGGCTTTGCCTGCGCCGCGGGCTCGCTGGTGGCCACGTACCAGGGCGCTACGCCCGTAATCACCAAAGCCCAGGTAGCAAAATTTGCGGCGGAGTAGGCTGCTTAGCGCGCGGCCCGCTGCGCAAAGCGGGCCCACCCAACCTGGCGCAGTGGCGTAGTAGTACGGCCTCTTTGCCAGGCAGCTAGCTCGTAGCTGGGGCAGCTCGGGTTGGTTGCTAAGCATGGTAGCGGCTTGCTGGTGGGGCTGGCGCAGCCTGCAGCTTATACTGTAAGAGGCTGGCCGGAATAATTGCATTGAGCTAAATAGGCCTTGAATTATTGCGGTCGGCACTGCACCTTTACATGTTGCTGCACCAACTAAGCTATTTAGCTAAGCAAGAAAAGACTTTCTTTGGCTGAATAATCTTGGTTAGCGCAGCCCTTGGCTAGCCATAAGGGCTGGCTACCGTGCTAAGCTGCGCCTGCCTATATGCCCAACTCTACACTGTTTTATATAAATTTTACGGTTTTTCGGCGTTGGCTACTGCTAAGCAGCGGGCTGGCCTTAGTGCCCCTGGCGGGCCAGGCCCAGGGGCGGGCAGCCATAAGCGGAACCATAGGCAATGCGGCGGGCGCACAGCAGGAATATGTGCTGGTAACGCTGCACCGGGCCGCCGACTCGGTGGTGGTAAAAACCGAGTTCACCGACCAGCACGGGGCTTTCAAGCTGGAGGCTGCCGCTGGCGGGCGCTACTTGGTGTCGGCCTCGCCGGTGGGCTTTCAGCGCTACTGGAGTGCGGAATTTGGGCTGCCGGCGGCGGGGCTGGCGTTGCCGGCCATCCGGCTGGTAGCCAGCCCCGCCACCACGCTGGGGCCCGTGACCGTAACCGGCCGCAAACCCCTATACGAGCGCCTGGCCGACCGCACCGTGGTGCACGTGGCCGAAAGCCCGCTGGCTGCCGGCTCGACCACGCTCGACGTGCTGGGCCGCGCCCCTAATGTGACCTTGACCAGCAATGGCGACCTGCGCCTGCGCGGCCGCGAGGGCCTGCTGGTGTACCTCGATGGCAAGCGCGTGCCCCTCACGGGCCAGGACCTGGCCGACTACCTGCGCGCCCTGCCGGCCGAGCAGATTCAGGATATCGAGCTGATTACCAACCCGCCCGCTAGCTACGATGCCCAGGGCGGAGCCGGCGTCATCGCCATCACGCTCAAGAAAGACCAGCGCCTGGGTTTGAATGGCAGCGTGAATGCCAGCTACGGCCGCGGCGTATATGGCAAGTTTGTGGGCGGCGGCTCGCTCAACTACCGCCGCAAAAACCTGAACCTCTACGGCACCTACGCCTACACCGACCGCCGGGGCTTCACGCGGTTCAACTTCGACCGGCAGTTTGGGGCCACCAAGAGTATGGCCGCCGGCAGCAGCGAGCAGTTTACCGAGCAGCTAACGTACCTGCGCACGCACAGCGCCAAAGTGGGCCTCGACCTAAACCTGTCGAAGCGCACGCTGCTGGGCATTTCGGCCACCGGGCTGCTGAGCCAAAGCGATAATAACACGAGCAGCACGGCGCAGTTTTTCGATGAAAAGGGCCAGCCCAGCAGTCGCTACACCTCGGCCGCACCCCAAGATGTAAACCGGCCCAATGGCTCGCTGAATCTAAACCTGCGCCACGCGTTTGCCGACTCGGCCACGGCCCGGTTTATCAGCGCCGATGTCGACTACGCCCGCTACCACACCACGCGCCTGCTCGACCTCTACGCTTTTTATGCGATGCCGAGCCAATCGACGAGCCTGCTCACCGGTGACCAGCGCAATAACCTGTCTATCGGCACGGCCAAGTTCGATTACAGCCAGCCGCTGCCCCACCGGGCGCGCCTCGAAGCCGGCGCAAAAGTGACCCAGGTAGTATCGAGCAACGACGCGCTATTTGAATACAGCACCGGGGGCACGAGTATGCCGCTTTCCAACCTGTCGTATCCGTTTCGCTACCGCGAAAACGTGAACGCGGCCTACGTAAACCTGCGCGGGGCCACGCCCCGCACCACGCTGCAAGCCGGCTTGCGCGCCGAGCAAACCAATACGCGGGCCGATTCCTTGAGCCAGAGCGTGCGCGAGCAAAACTATTTCAAGCTGTTTCCGAGCCTGCTGGTGCAGCACACCCTCTCCAAAAACCACTCGCTGGCCCTGAGCGTGGCCCGCCGCATCGACCGCCCCAGCTACGGCCTGGTAAACCCGCTGCGCTCGTACCTCGACCCCACTTCGTACTCGGCGGGCAATTACAAGCTACAACCCCAAACCAGCTACAATTTTGAGTTGACGCATACTTTCCTGGGCAAATTCAGTACGGCGCTGGCGTATGCCCGCACCGAGCAGCCCTATCTGCAAGTGTCGCTGCCGACTGACGGCGGCCGGGTGATAGTAAACCAGTACCGGAACCTGAGCCGCCAGAATTTCTACACCCTGAACCTCACGGCCCCGCTGGAGCTAACCAAGTGGTGGACGCTGTATGCCAACGTGATACTGTACTACAACCAGTACCAGGGCGACCTGAATAACACGGCCCTCGACCGGGGCCGCGTCGCCTTCAACCTTACGGCCAACAGCAGCTTTACCCTGCCCGGTGGCTGGACGGCCGAGCTCACGAGCCTCTACGAGTCGCGCGAGGTGGTGGGCTATCAGCTCACGCAAGACCGAGGCCAGGTAGCCATCGGCTTTCAAAAAAGCTTCTGGAAAAAACAGGCCACCCTGCGCCTGAACGTGGCCGACGTGTTTTACACCACGCCCATCCGCGCGACTTCAACCTACGATAACTTCACCGAAACCTTCTACCAGCGCCAGGATTTGCGCGTAGCCACGGCCGCGCTCACCTACCGCTTTGGCAATAGCAAGGTGGCCGCCGCCCGCAAGCGCGCCGCCGGGGCCGACGAAGAGCTGCGCCGCGCCGGTGGCGGGCAATAAAGCCCACCTAGCAACGCCGTAAGCAAAGCATTTTGCGCCTTCCGGCAAGTAGATGGCCTAAACAATAGCGCATACCAAAGCGTCTCACCAATGCCTGGGCATTGATTGCGGAGCGGCTTTAGCATGGATTTAGTAACTGTTACCAACATTAGCTTAGTTGAGGGCGCTGCCACCGTTGTAGCCCCCATCAGTTTCAGTCAGCGGGCCGGCCAGCGGCTGGCCCTGGCCGGCGAAAGCGGGGCGGGCAAAAGCACCCTCTTGCAAATAATTGCGGGCCTAGTGCAGCCCAGCACCGGCGAAATCCGCATTGCAGGCGAGCGGGTGCGCGGGCCGCACATTGCGCTGGTGCCGGGCCACCCCGGCGTGGCGTATTTGTCGCAAAAGTCAGATTTGCCGCACTCGCTGCGCGTAGAGCAGGTGCTGCGCTACGCCAGCCAGCGCCCCGCCGCCGAGGCTCAAGCCCTATACGAGTTGTGCCGCATAAACCAGTTGCTGCCGCGCCGCACCGACCAGCTTTCGGGCGGCGAGCAGCAGCGCGTGGCCCTGGCCCGCCTGCTGCTGGGCGCGCCCCGGCTGCTCTTACTCGATGAGCCGTTTTCGAACCTCGACCGCGGGCATAAGCGCACCATGCAAGCCATTATCGAGGAAGTGGGCACGCGGCTGGGCATCACCTGCCTGCTGGTGTCGCACGATGCCACCGACGTGCTGCCCTGGGCCGATGAGATACTGGTGCTACGTCGGGGCCAACTGGTGCAGCGTGGCTCACCGCAGCAGCTGTACTACCAGCCAGCAAATGAGTACGTGGCGGCGCTTTTTGGCGAGTATAACCTAGTGCGCGGGGCCGATGCCCAGCGCTTGACTGCTACGCCACTAGTTCCCGGCGCCACGCTACTGGTGCGCCCCGAGCAGCTGCAACTAAGCGCCGCTAGCGAGGGGCTGCCCGGCACCGTGCGGGCGGTGCGCTTTCTGGGCAGCTACTACGAAGTAGAAATCCAGCTGCCCGAAAACGTGGTGCGGGCGCGAGTCAGCACGCCCGTGGCGGTCATTGGGGAGGCGGTGGGCGTGGCGCTGTGGCCCGCCGCCAGCCTGGTAAGTTGGCCTAGCTAGCGGTGGCGCAGCAAGTATATCAGGCCGCCGGTAGTGCCGTTGGCAGTTAGCTGCACCACTTCCCAGCCGTCGGCTGCGGCGTCATTTAGCGCTTTAGCCAGCACCGCTTTGCCTAGGTCAGCGCGGGTTTCCAGTAGGTTAAACCGACGGTTAAATTCCGCTAGCTCTTGCTGCCGGGCTTTCTGGCGGTCGGCCGGCGTTTCCAGGTGCATTTTGCCGGTGCGGTCAGGAATAAACGTGCCTTTCTCCGTCGTTGTGGTGGCGTAGCCGGTCGTTACGGTCGGCTCATCGGGCCCCATCAGCAAGGCACTGGGCGACAGCTGACGCGTAGAATCGGACTCCTGCACCAACTCCTGCGTTTTACCCCGAAAAGCCGGGCTGTACGAAAGCACCCGCCGGCCCGCCAGCCAGTTAGGACCCTCATAAAAAACCTGCATATAAACCACTGGCGCAGCTTTTTGGGCGGCGGCTTGCTGCGGAGCCACCGCCGCCGCTACTAAGAGGGTATAGGATAATTCAAGCGCTATGTTTGAGAGGAGCCTCTTTGGCTAGTCGGCGCAATATCAGATGACAAAAACAGGCTTTGATAATCGCTTCACTGACACGAGGATTGGTTTCGTAAT
>JBPBQK010000074.1:0-71050 GCA_050954845.1 Janthinobacterium lividum | reverse complement strand
ACCTGGTCAATGGTGAACTGGCCCGTTGCGTAAGCGGCAGCCACCCGTTCGCGCAAATCATTTGAATAAGCTTGCATAGCGCAATCTAAACTAAAAACCCGTACACTTACTCCGAAACCGCTCTAACGATGGCAAAAATCTGGACCTGCCGGCCGGCGTGCATTTTCAGCACGTAATGGCTCAGCCCAGCGTGCCCGACCTCGACTACCTGCGTGAGCTGGCCGACAGCGGCAAGCTGAAGGTGCCCGTCGCCCAGACGTTTGCGCTAGCCGATGTCAAAAAAGCCTTCGAGCAAATTGAAACCAAGCACACGACTGGCAAAGTGGTGATTGTGCCGTAGAAAAAAACGAGTCTTAACGACTGTCATGCTGAGCGCAGCGCAGCGGAGTCGAAGCATCTTGGTCGCTTCATTGCTAACGGTAGAAGTTAGTCCACCAGCCAAGATGCTTCGACTACGCTGCGCTCCGCTCAGCATGACAGTCATTAAGTGTCGCTCCACTCAGCATGACGTTCGCCATTAAGACTGGTTATTTCTCGATTTTTACGCCCTTCCAAAACGCTACCCGGCCTTGAATATTCGCAGCTTTGGGGCTGGCCTCGGGGTAATACCAAGCGGCGTCTTTATTCAGTTCGCCGGCTACGCGCAGCGAATAGTAGTTGGCGCGGCCCTTCCAGGGGCAGGTAGTGTGGGCGATGCTGTCCTCGAAAAACTCTTTTTTGAGTGAATCAGCGGGAAAATAGTGGTTGTTCTCGACCACTACGGTGTCGTTGCTTTCGGCCACGACGGTGTTGTTCCAAATGGCTTTCATACAAGTTGGCGGTAGCCTTGGCTTGCCGCTGATAGAGGTAAAGAGGGTTCGGCAAAGGCCTTACGCAGGCAAGCCAAAGCTTACCGTACCTTATTGAACATTGCCGCCGCCGGGCTTGTTTTCCTGGCCTATACGTTACGTAAATTTTATGGCTCTTGGCGTCCGCTTTCGTGATTTTGTGCCCGATGAAAACTCGGGCGATAAAGGCTTTGAGCAGCTGCTCAAGCTGTTTATGCAATTGATTACCATCACCAGCGGTGATGTGGGCGAGGCCCTGCAATGGCTCAATGAGCTAGATAAGCAGTACAGCCTCACCGACAACGACTACGGCATGGGCAATTTCATCGAAGACCTTAAGAAAAAAGGGTATATCGATGAAAACGAGCAGGAGCGGGGCGAGTTGAAAATAACCCCCAAAACCGAGCAGAAAATCCGCAAGTCGGCCCTCGAAGAGATTTTCGGCAAGCTCAAAAAGAGCAGCACCGGCAACCACCGCACGCCCCAAACCGGGCAGGGTGACGAGCAAAGCACCGACCTGCGCGAGTTTCGCTTCGGCGACTCGCTCGAGTCGATTCAGATGACCGAGTCCATCCGCAATGCCCAGCTCAACCACGGCATGGAAGGCGACAACTTCATGCTGACCGAGGGCGACCTCGAAGTGCGCGAAAACGAGCACAAGTCGCAGACCAGTACGGTGCTGATGATTGACATTTCGCACTCGATGATACTCTATGGCGAGGACCGCATCACGCCCGCCAAAAAGGTGGCCATGGCCCTGGCCGAGCTCGTGAAGCAGAAGTACCCAAAGGACACGCTCGACGTGATTGTGTTCGGCAACGACGCCTGGCAGATTGAGGTCAAGGACTTGCCCTACCTGCAAGTAGGTCCCTACCACACCAACACTGTAGCCGGCCTAGAGTTGGCCATGGACCTGCTTCGCAAGCGCAAAACGCCTAACAAGCAGATATTTATGATAACCGACGGCAAGCCCACTTGCCTAAAAGAGGCCGGCGGCTACTACAAAAACTCGTTTGGCCTCGACCGCAAAGTCGTGAATAAAACGCTGAACCTAGCCGCCGCCGCCCGCCGCGTCAAGATTCCGATTACCACCTTCATGATTACCTCCGACCCGTATTTGCAGAAGTTCGTGGAGGAATTTACGGAGGTGAACCAGGGCAAGGCCTACTACTCAGGGCTTAAGGGCCTGGGCCACTTGGTGTTTGAAGATTATAAGAAGAACCGGCGTAAGTCGCTGTAAGGCGAAAAGCCCAGCGCAGCTATAGTATTGCTGCCTAAAAAAGGCGGCCTCCCGGTATGGGAGGCCGCCTTTTTTATTGTCTGATGCGTGCGTAGCCAGCCTAACTGGACTGAGTTAGCCGAGCCCATACCGAAGGAGGTGAGCAATTTAGGATTATAAAAATTAATTGTATTAAATATTGAGGAGGTTTGACGAGTGTCATTTGTGCTTACTTGTTTAAGCTATATCTAAAAATGAGGTGTGTTTAGGTATAATACAATTTATAGTGCGTTTTTTGGATGTTATGGCTATATTTGCCAAAATATGCGGTTGCTTATATTGTTTCTTTTATTCTATTCCTACACCTTTTTATGAAACACCTCTTCTCTGGAAAATTAAACAATTTGAAGGTGCTGTTGCTCTTGCTGGTAGGGCTAAGTGGGCGGCTGACGGTGGCGGCGCAAACCACCTGCGGCAACATCGACCCGGCCGGCAGTGCCTCGCAGCCTGGGCTTTATGCCGAGTACTATGCGGGCTACTGGTACGGCAGTGCCAGCACCGATGCCGACCGTAGTGCCTTCTTCACCACCAAAACGCCCTCCCTGCGGCGGGTAGAAACCAGCCTGGCGGTCAATTTTGCCGCTGCGGCCTCGTGGGGCGACCTCTACAACGGCGGCGCGGGCCCAGCCGGCGGCACAGCAGCCAACCCCGACTACTTTTCGGCCCGCTACCGGGGCGGCCTTACCCTGCCGACGGCCGGCACCTACACCTTTTACCTGACCACCGATGATGCCAGCTACCTCTGGCTGGATGGCGATGCCAAGCTGCAAAACCCGGCCCTGGCCAATGCCACCATCAAGGTAACGGGCGTGGGCGTTGACGTAGCTTCTGCGGCGATGACTTTGACGGCGGGCTTTCACAACCTGGCCATTATGTACGGCGAAAACGCCGGCGACAACTACCTGGTGCTGAAGTATACCGGCCCCGGTACCGCGACCAAGACGGTGGTGCCCAGCTCGTGGTTTTGCACAGGCATCCGCTCGGTGCCGACGGCCCTGTCCTACTCGCCGGCGGCGCAGCAGGTTTCGCCCTCGGCGAGCACCAGCTCCGTAGCGCCCACCGTGAGCAACGGCAACTCGGCGGTGACCAGCTATGCTATTGCCAATGCCAGCAGCCTACCGGCCGGCATCACCATTAATGCTGCTACCGGCGTGCTCACGGCGGCCCCCAATACCACGCCGGGCACGTATGCCATTAGCGTGTCGGCTACCAACGATGCGGGCACGGCTACGTTTGCCAATGCCTACACCTTCAGTGTGTTTGCGCCGGGCTGCACCGGCATCGACCCCTATGGTAATGCTTCGCAGCCGGGCTTACTGGCCGAGTACTATGCCGGCTACTTTGCCGATGGGCCAACGTATTTTACCAACAATGCCGCGCAGCCGCTCAATAGCACCGGCAACCCCGCCCGCATTCAGCGGGTAGAGGGCGCGCCCAACTATGTGCTGAGCACCGACTGGAGCACCAGCGGCCTCAACCTCTACACGGCCGGCGTGGCCAGTGGCTCCGATGCCCAGCCCGCTACCTTTTCGGCCCGCTACCGGGGCCGGCTCTACATTGCCGCCGCCGGCGACTACACCTTTTACCTGAGCAGCGATGATGCCTCGTTTCTGGCCATTGATGGCAGCGCCACTGCGCAGACGCTGAGCGCGCCCTATGCGGTGAGCAACGGGGGCGGGCACTCGCTGGTGACCGTGGCCGCTACGGTCACGGGCCTGACGGTGGGCTGGCACAACCTGGTGCTGCTTTATGGTAACAACCCTGCCACTAGTTACTTGAAGCTGGAATATGCCAGCACCGCCGGGGCCGGTATTGCCCGGCAGGTTATCCCCAGCAATGTGCTGTGCACGGGCATTGGGTCGGTGCCCACGGGCCTGGCCTACGCGCCGGCCACTACCACGTTTGCCGCCGGTACTAGCGGCGTTTCGGGCGTGCCGACGGTGTATAGTGGCAACGCCACTGGGGCGGTGACGTTTGCCCTGACCAATGCCAGCAGCCTGCCGACGGGCATCACACTTAATGCCACTACCGGCGTGCTGACGGCCGATGCCACGGTAGTGCCCGGCCCTTATGCCATCGATGTGAGTGCGACCAACGCGAATGGTACGGCCACGTTTGTGGGGGTGTACACGTTTCAGGTGCTGGCGCCCAACTGCCAGGGTACCGATGCGGGTGGCAGCCCGGCGCAGGCGGGCTTGTATAGCGAGTACTATGCGAGCTATTTTGGGAATGCCACGGGAGCCGATACCGATACAAACCTCTCGTTCTTTACTGCCAATACCCCCAAGACCAGCTTGTTGACTCCGGTGGTGAATTTTGTGGCCAACAATTCGTGGTCGATTAACGCCCTCAACCTGGTTACCATCAACATTGCGCTCAACAACAACGCGCAGCCAACCAATTTTTCGGCGCGCTACCGGGGCAAGCTCTATATTGGCACGGCGGGCAACTACACGTTTTACCTAAGCAGCGACGATGCCTCGTACCTGTTTCTGGATGCGCCGGCCACCACCACTCCACTCCGCATTGCCAATGCCACCATCAACAACGGGGGCGAGCACGTGATGGTAACTAAGACGGCCATTGTGTACCTGACCTCGGGCCTGCATGACCTGCAAATGCTTTATGGCCAAGATACTGGCGATAGCTACCTGAAGCTGGAGTATGCTGGTCCCACGGGCAGCAATGTTAGCCGGCAGGCTATTCCGGCCACGGCATTTTGCTCGGCTAGCCGCGCCGCGCAGCCGCTGCCCGTGGTGCTCACGCGCTTTGGAGCCCAGGCCGCCGGCCAGGTAGTGGCCGTGAGCTGGGCCACGGCTTCGGAGCAAAATAGCGCCTGGTTTGAGGTAGAGCGCTCGATTGATGGGGTCGTATTCACAAAAATCGGCCAGGTGGCTGCCGCTGGCACCACTGCCCAGGGCCAGCAATACCAACTGCTCGACCGCGCCCCGCTGGCTGGCGTGAGCTACTACCGCCTGCGCCAAGTTGACCTGGATAACTCGGCCCACTACTCGCCAGTGGCCACGGTGCAGCTCGCCACCCAGGCCACCGCGCCACTTTTGACGCTGGCGCCCAACCCCACCACCGGCCGCGTAACGGTGCAACTGGTGCAGGCCAACGCCCAGGTTGCTACCCTGCAAGTATTTGATGCACTGGGCCGCCAAGTGCACCAGCAGCCATTGCGCGCCGCCACCACCCAGGAGCAAACCCTCGACCTGCAAGCCCTGCCCGCCGGGGTGTACCTGGTGCGCGTGGCTTCGGCCACTGGCGTAGCTACCCAGCGCCTGGTGCGCGAGTAGGAGACGGGTTAATTAATAAGAAAGCCCCGTCAGGTAGCTACCTGACGGGGCTTTCTTATTGGATGTTAGGCCATGCAGCGCGCAGCAAAGCATCTCGCGTGCTGACGTTAGCGGACGTTGGAGGTTACTGCACCACGCGAGATACTTCGCTGCGCGCTGCATGACCTTGCGTTTTCAACTAATTTATAGCCGCCGCTGAACCGTCGCGTGGTGCTTCGCAGTAGCCGGCGCAGCCGGTAGGGCACTTGCCAGCCGCACGGCCTCGTACAGATTGACGACCCCGCCCGTGCGTGAGAGCGTGGCAAAATCGACCAGCGCCTTGGTGCCCGGCTTGAGCACCTGGGTGTGGCAGGGCCTGGCCGAGGCCAGAATAATGCGCTTGAGGTCGGCCGGCGTGAGGTGCGGAAAATACGTTTTGAGCACGGCGGCGATGCCGGCCACTACGGGCGTGGCCATGCTGGTGCCGCTCATGGGGCGGTACTGTCGAGGTGGTGCCACTGGGGCAGGGGAGCCTGGGCGCGACTCGTGGCAGCTAGTAGTAGCAAGCTCGCGAGCAGGCGGTAAGCGTGTGACATAGCGAACAGCAGAACGGTTGAAGTGAGCTGCAAAGCACGCGGCCAAGCCGGCGAGCTGCTATTCGCAGCCGTTGCAAATAGCTTCGTTTTTATGCTCATTGCGGGTGCTACCCGGTTTGCTCGTTGCGCCCCTGCAAAACTCAGCAGCGGCGAGCTGAACCTCAGGCCGCCTTACCGGGTTAAAGGATTGATGACACACGACGCTATTCGCACCCTGGGCCAACTGCGCGCCAGTGGCTACAAACCCCGCTCCGTGAAGGAGGAACTTCGGGACAATCTCATTAAAAAACTCAAAAACAAAGAGGACGTTTTTCCGGGCATCTTCGGCTACGAGGAAACCGTGATACCCGAGTTGCAGCGCGCCATTTTGGCCGGGCACCACATCAACTTGCTGGGCTTGCGCGGGCAGGCCAAAACCCGCATTGCGCGCCTGCTCATCAATCTGCTCGATGAGTACGTGCCGGTAGTCGAAGGCTCGGAGCTGAACGACGACCCCTTGCAGCCGCTGTCGGTATTCGCCCGCAACCTCATTGCCGAAAAAGGCGACGACACGCCCGTGGCCTGGTGGCCCCGCCTCGACCGCTACACCGAGAAGCTGGCCACGCCCGACGTATCGGTAGCAGACCTCATCGGCGACGCCGACCCCATCAAAGCCGCTACGCTCAAGCTGCCGTATTCGGACGAGCGCGTAATTCACTTTGGTCTGATTCCCAGGGCCCACCGCGGTATTTTCGTTATCAACGAATTGCCCGACTTGCAGGCCCGTATCCAGGTGTCGCTGTTCAACATCTTGCAGGAAGGCGATATTCAGATTCGCGGTTTTAAGGTGCGTCTGCCGCTCGATATTCAGTTCGTGTTCACGGCCAACCCTGAGGACTACACCAACCGCGGCAGCATCGTAACGCCCCTCAAGGACCGGATTGACGCGCAGATTATCACGCACTACCCCAAGTCGATTGAAATCGGCAAGCGCATTACCAAGCAGGAAGCCCGCATCAAGGAGGTGCAGAAGGGCATGGTAACGACCAACGAAATCATTAGCGACCTAGTGGAGCAGGTGGCCATTGAGGCCCGCGGCTCCGAGTTTGTGGATGCCAAGTCGGGCGTGTCGGCCCGCCTCACTATCTCGGCCTACGAGCAGGTGATTGCCGGTGCCGAGCGCCGCGCCCTTATCAACGGCGAAAAGAACACCTACGTGCGCGTGGCCGACTTCATTTCGGCTGTGCCTGCCATCACGGGCAAGGTCGAGCTGGTGTACGAAGGCGAGCAGGAAGGCGCGGGCATCGTGGCCGAAAAGCTGATGGGCAAAGCCATCCGCACGCTGTTCCTGAACTACTTCCCCGACCCCGACAAGTCGAAGAAGCTCAAAAACCGCCCCTCGCCCTATAAAACAGTGCAGGAGTGGTTTGGCAACGGCAACACGCTCGACATTCTGCACGATGCCCACGTAAACGACTACCGCGCTGCCCTCGACAAGGTGCCCGGCCTGCGCGATATCGTGAAGGAGCTGCACCCTAAGGAGGACGCCGACACTACGTATTTCCTCATGGAGTTCCTGCTGCACGGCCTGGCCGAGCACTCGCTCATCTCGCGCAACCGCCTCACCGCCGGTGCGCAGTTCAAAGACCTGCTCTCATCAATGTTCACCATGCCGAGCTTCGGCGATGACGACGATGACGAGGAAGAAGAAAAGCCCCGCCGCCGCCGCTAGGCTGTAGCGCGGACTCTCAGTCCGCGAGTAAATAGCAAAAAAGCCCCGCGTACCGAAAGGTGCGTGGGGCTTTTTCGTGTGCATTAACCCGTCACTTTTCGCGTCAAATCATCCAGCCATTTAAGCAGCGTTGGAAAACGATACTCCCCGTGCATGCTCGTCACCCACTCAGCCGCCTCCCTAACGGGCACCCCCACGCTCGTAACATACAGCGGGTTCTGGCTCTGCCCGCGCAGCACGGCCACTACCTGCGGAGCCACGCCCGCAAACTTCGTCTTAGCCACGCCCACCACCGGCACCCGGCTGCTCAGCGCCTCATACAAATGCTGGCCCAAACCGGGCCGCCCCTCGGCCCCAAGCGTGACGTAGCCATCCACTACCACGCAGCTTACTTCCGCCAACTCTACCTGCGCCAGCACGGCCAGCAGGCACGGCAGTTCGCGCTTGTAGAAAGCGCCCGGCTCGTAGGGCGGCACCGGGGCCACGGTGGCCGCATAGGTGGCAGCGGGCGTGGCGGCCGTCCACTCGGCAAAAGCGATAGCTACGGCGTAGCCTTGCGCATCGCCGGTATAGGCTACGTCGAGGGCGAGTATCATGGGCGGCAAGCTACGGCGCGGCCGGCAGAGCCTCTTGCAACGGCCGCCGCTCCGTAGCTTCGCGGTATGCTAAAACGCCTGCACCTCCGCAATTTTACCGTCTTCGCCGATGCCGAATTTGAGTTTGGCGACGGGCTGAATGTGCTCGTGGGAACGAATGGCACGGGGAAGACGCATGTGCTGAAGGCGGGGTATGGATTGATAGATGGCATACTAAATAACTCTTGGATAAATAATAAAGAATCTTGGGATGCAATGGTGGAAATTCCTTCTTTCCAAGGCCCTGTAGATTTTAAAATAAAAAGTGTATTTCAGCCACAGCCCTTTTTCAGTAAGGAACTGATAAGGCGGAAAAGTGAGATTAACGAAGCGGAAATTTCATTTGACATCAGTCTGTTTGAGAAGGAGTTGAATGTTAGAATGAAATTGACTGATGCCAGAGCACTAATACCTGTGGCAAGTAGTTTAGATTTCTTAAATACGGTTAGGTACAAAGACAATTTTATAGTTTCCACATTCATTCCTGCCAAAGAAGTCCTGACTTTAGGCTGGTTGTTGCCACTATATGACCGCCGGGAAATTCCTATTGATGAAACATACCCCGACCTCCTTCGCCTTCTATTTGGCCCGCCTTTACGCCAGCCCGAACCGGCTTACATTGTAGAAAAATTAGCCCAACTTATCGGCGGAAAAGTCGAAGAGGAAGGTGGCCATTTCTACCTCGCCGCGCCCGACCAGCCGCGCCTAGAAATGAACCTCGTAGCCGAGGGAATGCGCAAGTTTGCTACGCTCTACAAGCTACTCGCTAACGGTACCTTAACGCCGGAAACTACTCTGTTTTGGGATGAGCCAGAGGCCAATTTGAACCCGGCGTTGCTCAAGGAATTGGCTGCCGTGCTAACGGATTTATCCCAAGCAGGCTTTCAGATTATTCTGGCTACGCATAGCTTATTCTTGATGAAAGAACTCCATATTCTTTCTCAACAGCGCAAGCAGCCAGTACGCTACTTTGGCCTCTACGCCGGTGAAAAGGGCGATGTGCAGGTAGAAAAGCAAGATGATTTTATGCAGTTGCAGCACATTACGGCACTAGATGCGGAACTGGCGCAAACATTTGATTTTGAAGCCGCTCTAGACCAAGATTATGCCGGCGATTCCTGAAGGTAATCTAGTGTTCGACTTTCCCGATGCTGACAACTGGCACGCGTTCAAATACGATGATACCGACTTAACCAAACCCGGTTTTTACCGTGAGCGCATTGGCGTGCTACAGGTTAAAGGCATGGAAGGCATCAAAGGAGTGGACATAGTCGCGGGCATTAAGCCCGACTTTTATGACCTAACCCTGCTGGAGATAAAGGACTTTCGAGAAGATGAGCCGGGGCTGCGTGAGAAAGTAAGCACGGGAGAAATTCCAATTGAAATCATTCATAAGGCGCTGCATACTTGGGGTGCTTTATGTCTGGGTGCCCGCGCTGACGATGCGTTGTTGCCAGATAATCTACGCACCGCTATTCTGCGCCCGCCCCAGCGGCTGCGCGTAGTATTCTTTTTGGCTCAATTGCCTATTCGTCAATCGCCAAATGAACGGGATACCCGAATTAAAAAAGAGAATCGACGTAAGCAGCGGCAAGGTATTCTAAAGCGAATGCAGGAAGGATTAAAGCCTTTAGGTATAAAGAGCGACTTAGCCGGTTTAGGTGAATTGCCCGACCGCTGCGGCTGGACCGTTACGGAGTTGCTATAAACAAAAAAGCCTCTTCAGATGCTCTGAAGAGGCTTTTTATTAAATAGTTAGCAACAAGGCTTACTCCTCGTCCTTCACCACAATCTTGGTAATCTCGTCGTTACCGCGAATCTGGTCAATTACGTCTAGGCCTTCCACTACTTTGCCGAATACCGTGTGCACGCGGTCGAGGTGGGCGGTGTTTTGGCGGTCGTGGACGATGAAAAACTGCGAGCCACCGGTGTCTTTGCCGGCGTGGGCCATGCTGAGCACGCCGCGCTCGTGGTGCTGGTTATTGCCACTGGTTTCGCACTTGATTTTGTAGCCGGGGCCGCCGGTACCGGGCTGGCCTTTGGCACCGGGCTTGGTGTTGGGGTCGCCGCCCTGAATCATGAAATTCGGGATGACGCGGTGAAACTTGGTGCCGTCGTAGAAGCCTTTGCTGGCCAGGTCGGTGAAGTTTTTAACGGTGTTGGGAGCGTCTTGCTCGTAAAACTCAACTTTCATCACGCCCTTGGGCGTGTGGATTTCGGCAGTTTTCATGCGGGTGGGGGATGTTTCTGAAAAGAGCCAGCTCCGCGCTGGCCCGGCAAAGGTAGAAAACAGCGCCTTGGCCGCAGGGTTCAAAAAAACCTTGGGGGCCAGCCCTTGCGTAAGGCAAACAAATTGCGGCCGACCTTATTTAAGGACACACCTCATTTATCTCCAAAACCCTTTTTATGACCAACTTATTCCGCCACTTGCCCGCCACGGCGCTGGCCGCTCTGCTGCTGACCTCGTGCGGCGGCGCCGACCAAAAAGAAGCCCCCACCGTTGAGGAAGCCGCCGCTGCCAAAGCCGTGTCCGACTCGGCCGCCATGCCCACCGACTCTGTTCGCATGGCCAAGCCGGGCGGCGTGCTGGTCGATGGCGTAGCCATGACCGCCGACAAAGACATCGTTGACAACGCCAGCCAAGCCAAAAGCGTGAGCACGCTGGTGAAGCTGGTGGGCGAGGCTGGCCTCGCTGAAACCCTGAAAGGCACCGGTCCCTTCACGGTATTTGCGCCCACCAACGCGGCTTTCGACAAGCTGCCCAAGGCCGCGCTAGCCGCCCTGCAAGACCCCGCCAGCAAGGAAAAGCTGAAGGGCGTGCTGACGTACCACGTTATTCCGGGCCGCCTGCTGGCCGTGGATATTAAGGATGGTCAGGAGATTACCACCGTCAACGGCGAAAAGCTGCACTTCACCGTGAAGGATGGCAAAGTAATGGTGAGCAACGGTAAAGATGCGCCCGCCACGGTGCAGATTGCCGACGTGATTTCTAAAAACGGCGTCACGCACGTTATCGACGGCGTGGTGCTGCCAACGCCGTCGGGCCAGTAGTAGCTGCGCTTGCTGTCCTTCTTTGGCCAAGGTGCTAGGAGAATCCCGCCGAGGCATTTGCCTTTATCCTTGCCCAAATTTCGCTTGCTCGCCAAGCAGACTCACTCAGCCTTTTTAGCATGGAATATTATCACGACCTGATTCGGAAAGCGTACGCAGCTTTCAACGCCCGCGATATTCCTACTGTCCTCTCCACTTTTCACCTTCAGGTGCGCTGGTCGAAAGCGTGGGAGGGGGATTATGCCACGGGCCACGATGAGGTACAAGAGTACTGGCTGCGGCAGTGGCAGGAGTTAAACCCGCACGTAGAGCCGACGGGCTTTACGGAGCGAGCCGATGGCAGGCTGGAAGTAGCTGTTCACCAGGTAGTAAAGGATAAACAGGGGCAGCTTTTAGTTGATGGCCCGGTGAAGCATATTTACACCATTCAGGATAAGCTGTTTAAGCAGATGGACATCGAGCAGGTATAACTCGAGCTCCAATAAAAAGCCCCAACTGATTTATCCAAGCTATAAAGCCCTCCTGACTACCATAGTCAGGAGGGCTTTTTGGTGATTGCGCTGCGTAGCATATATTTGAATGGCATAACTTTACCGAATGCCGTCAAAAGAAAGTATCGCGGAGTATTACCAGCGCTATGGGCAGGGCACGCCCGATGCCGGGCAGGTCAGCGCCTACCGGATTGAGGACTTTGCGCCCACCAACTCGTTTCCGCACCTGCGGCGCGATTTTTATAAGCTAAAGCTGCTGTGCAACGCGCAGGGCATCATTACCTACGCCGACAAGACGGTGGCAGTGCAGCAGCCGGCCCTGATTTTTGCCAACCCGCTCATTCCGCACGCTTGGGAGCGGCTCGGCGGCCAGCCTACCGGCTACGCCTGCTTGTTTACGGAAGAGTTTATGGCTCAGCAGTTGAAGACGGCCAGCGTGGCCGGCTCGCCGTTGTTTCGGGTTGGCGGCTCGCCGGTCTTGTTTCCGCCGCCGGAGGTAGTAGGCCGGCTGAGTAGCCTTTTTGAGCTGATACTGGCAGAAATGCAGTCGTCGTACATTCATAAGTATGACCTGCTGCGCACGTATATTCAAACAATTATCCACGAGTCGCTTAAGCTCGCGCCAGCTCCGCTGAATTACCAGGCGGGCACCTCGGCGGCCCGGCTCAGTGCGTTGTTTCTGGAGCTGCTAGACCGGCAGTTTCCGATAGCCTCGCCGCAGCACACGCTGCCGCTCCGCAATGCCAATGAGTTTGCCCGGCAGTTGGCCGTGCATACCAACCACCTCAACAAGGCACTGCGGGAAGTGACGGGCCAAACCACCACCGCGCACATCGCCGCCAAAGTGCTGGCCGAAGCCCAGGCACTGCTGCAACACACCGACTGGAGCCTGGCCGAAATCGGCTACTGCCTGGGCTTCGAGCACGCCTCCAATTTCAACCTGTTCTTTAAAAAATACACCGGCCAAGCCCCGAGTCGCTACCGCCGAGAGCCGAGGGTGCTTTCATAAGTTTTGGATTGATTAGCATAAGTATGCCTAGCTGTCTCCCGCGACCTTTGTATCATTCGCTTTAAGGTAAAGCGAACGCACAAAACGAAGCAATATGGAAGACGGAATTGCCGGTAAGGTTATCGCCATCACGGGGGCTAGCAGTGGTATTGGGCGGGCTACGGCGCTGCTGCTGGCCGGGCGAGGGGCAAAAGTGGTACTCGGGGCGCGCCGCGCCGACCGCTTGGCGGCACTCGCAGGCCAGATTGTAGCGAGCGGTGGCGAAGCGGCTTATATTCAAACCGATGTGAGCCGGCGCGAAGACGTAGCCGGCCTCGTGCAGCTGGCCCAGGAGCGGTACGGCAAGCTCGACGTACTCATCAATAACGCCGGCATTGGGCCGATTTCGCTGCTCGACGAACTGCGTGTGGAAGATTGGGAGGCGATGATTGACATCAACCTCAAGGGCACGCTGTACGGGATTGCGGCTGCGCTGCCGGTTTTTCGCCAGCAGGAATTTGGGCAGTTTGTCAACGTTCTTTCGACGGCGGGCCTGAAAATTGTGCCGCTCCAGGCAGTATATGCCGGCACGAAAAACGCCGTGCGCACCATCTCCGAGGGCTTGCGACAGGAGGCGGGCGCGAAGCTGCGCGTGACCATCATTTCGCCGGGCTTCGTGCATACCGACTTTGCCGACTCTATGACCAACCCCGAGGTGAAGGCTCAAATCGAAGCCGCTCGCGATAAGATGGCCATTTCGCCGGAGGCCATTGCCCGCGCCATTGCTTTTGCCATCGAGCAGCCCGCCGATGTAGAGGTGGGCGAAATAGTTATTCGGCCTACGGCGCAGGGGTGATTATAGTATTTATGCAAAAAACGTCTGTCATTGCGAGGAGGCACGACGAAGCAATCGCACCCGAATGGAACCCGAACGGATTGCAACCCCCTCGTCCTGATGCGATTGCTTCGTCGTGCCTCCTCGCAATGACAGACGTTTTCAGAAGCCTAGCTATCAATTACCCGCCTACTTACAACCCCGCGTCTTCCGACACGCGCTTGGCAAAGCTGGCCCAGTCCACATCCGGCTCATTCAGTGCCACGGTGGCGGTGAGGCGGTCGCGGATGATGTTGGCAAACGGCATGGGCATGTCGTTTTTATAAGCCTCCTGCACCACCAGGTTCATATCCTTGCGGATGATGGCGGGCGGCGCGCCCACCGGCTGGTAGTGCTGCTCGGCAATGAGCTTGCCGTAGCTCTTGTAAATCGGGTTGTTGAAGAGGGTAGAGGTCAGCATTTCGTAGAAGCCTACGCGGTCGAGGCCACATTTTTCGGCCAGCGTCAGGGCTTCGGCCATGCCTTCAATCACGGTGCCGAGCAGGAAATTGCCGCAGAGCTTGGCCACGCTTGCCGCGCCGGGGTCGTCGCCAAAATCGTGGGTGCCCTGGCCGATGGCCGCCTGCGCGGCTTTTAGCCGCTCGCGGGCTTCGGCCGGGCCAGAGGAGCCCACCCAGAGCTTACCGGCAGCCGCCACATCGGGCTTGCCGAAGACGGGCGAGGCTACCAGCGCCGAGCCGTGGGCGGCGTGCGCTTGGGCCAGGCGGCGGTTGGTATCGGGGGCCACGGTGCTGCACGAGGCATGAATAGCACCTTTCGGCAAGGCACTGAGGATGCCGTCGGGGCCGGTGGTAAGCTCTTCGAGGGCTTTGTCGTCGGTCAGCATCGTGAAGACAATGGTGGCCTCGCGCACGGCATCGGCGGGGGTAGCGGCCACGGTAGCGCCCTGCTGGCGCAGGGGCTCGGCCTTGGCGGCGGTGCGGTTATAGACGGTGAGGGGAAAACCAGCTTTGAGCAGGTTGGCGGCCATGGCGGCCCCCATGCTGCCCAAGCCCAAAAAGGCGATTTTATCAGCCATAAGGGAGAAAAAAAGAATAAAACTCTCCCGCTGTACGCAAGAATCAGGGCGCGGGGCTAGGACTAGTCGCCGCCGAGTCGGCCCCGTGAATAAGTGGCGTGGGCTTGACGACTGCGGCCGAGCTATCGACGTGCAGCTCGACTGGTGGCGCAATGGGCTCTGAGGAAGTAGCTGCCTCCGAAGACGTTGGTTCGGGCTGCGCGGATGAATTAGCAGCCGTATCCACTGCTTCAGCCTGCATGCGAGCCAGGCTATCAGCCGTAGGTTCTTGGTCGTCTGAGTTGTCTGCTTCAGACCTGTTTCTTGGAGAAGAGCTACGTGTTATGGTAGTAGTGGGGTGTGAGGCAGTGTGTTGCACCCAGCGCACCAGCCCCCAGGTGCCGACTCCTACGCCAACCCACGCTACTAGCACTACGCCCCAACGCTCGACCTGCCGCAGGCGGCGAAATGACCAAGTTGGCGCAGTGGCGGCCCGTTTTTGCCCACTGGAAACCCGCGTAGCTGAGGGCGTAGTGGCGGCTGGGGCAGCTTGCAACTGGTTTATTAATTGCCCCAGATGCTGAATCTTGGTATCCAATTCCTGGTTGCGGGCGGCTAGCTCGGCGCGGGCCGTGCGGAGCGATTCTTCCAAGGTTTCTTTAGCGTGCTGCTCGGCTTGGCGCTCGGTGGCCGAGGGGCCGGCTTGCGCCAGTTGCTGCCGCAGCAGCGCCAGTTCCTGGTTGCGGGCGGCCTCGCGGGTGGCGGCCTCCTGGCGCTGTTGGTGCAGCTCGGCTTGCAGCTCCTGGCGCAGCTGTTGGAGGCGGGCCTGCTCTTGCTGGTCGCGCAGGTGCTGGTCGGGTGGCGGGCCGCCGTAGGGCGGGTCGGCGGGGATGTCTTCGGCCCCCAGCCAGCGCCAAAGCTGCCGCAGCTTCTGCTCCAGAATAGCTCCCAGGTTGGGTTCAACACCCTGCCCGCCGGCGGTAGTTGGCTCGCCGAGCAGCGAATAGGCCCAGTCTAGTAGCTCAAATTCGGCCAGGATATTTGCCTTGCCGTCAGTCTGTTGCTGCAAGCGAGTAGGCACCTGCGCTGCATCGCCCACCAGCTGAAAATCGTGGGCCGCCGCGTGGCGGTGCAGCTGCGCCTCCACGCCCGCCCCAAACGTGAGCGGGGCCTCAAACAGCGCCATGCCCACGCACGGCAGCAGCCCACCCACTGGGCGCACCAGCTGCTCATCGAGCCAGGCCAGCACGGCCGGCAACTGCTGCTGGTACTGCGCAAACGGATTATCGGCCCCCTCGCGGCCGGGCAGCGGCTGCCCGCTCAGCAGCCAAGTGCCGTAGGTTAGCGTCGGTATCGTGAGCTGCCCGGCGCGGGGCGTGAGGACCACCAGTGCCAGGGCATCGGGCCGCACGAACAGCATATCGGCCTCAATGGTGGTGAAGGCCCCCAGGTTGCCCAGCAGCACGGTGGCTGGCGCATCGGTATCCATGTGCAGCGCGGTCAGCACGGCGTCGTACTGCCGCTGGCGGGCGGCATCGGCAAACGGCACGGGTAAAACGCTGACCAGCATTTTTTGAATTAAAAATTAAAAATGATGAATTAAAAATTGTTAGTTTTTTCCCTTTCGAAGGAAGCAGAGCTTGCATTGTCATGCTGAGCTTGTCGAAGCATCTCACTCGCTTCGTTGCTAAGCGTAAGTTGATTACTGCACCACGCGAGATGCTTCGACAAGCTCAGCATGACAACGACCACTCAATGACAGCATTTAGAATTTTTAATTTATCATTTTTAATTCCATCCTAATGCCGGTTGTCCTCGTCGGCCAGCATACTGAGGTAGCTTTCGTAGCGCGGCACCGCCAACTTGCCCTTATCTACGGCTTCGATTACGGCGCAGCCGGGCTCGTGCACGTGGCGGCAATTGTGGTAGCGGCACTGGTTGAGCAGGGCGCGCATCTCGGGGAAATAGCCGGCTAGCTCGGCGGCGGGCACATCCACCAAACCCAATTCTTTGATGCCGGGCGTGTCGATGAGGTAGGTGCCGGGTACAATTTCCAGCATTTCGGCGAAGGTCGTCGTATGTTTTCCCTTGTCGGAAAAGGCGCTGATTTCGGCCGTTTTCAAATCCAGGTCGGGCACCAGCTCATTGATGAGCGTGCTCTTGCCCACGCCCGAATGGCCCGAAAGCAGCGATACCTTATTGGGCAGCAGCGCGGCCACGGCGGCCACATTTTCGCCGGTTTCGGCCGAGCACAGCACGCTCGGGTAGCCCACGCTTGCATACATGCCGGCTATCTGGCGCTGGTAGTCGAGCGTGTCTTCGTCATACAGGTCGGCTTTATTGAAAATGAGCAGCGCCGGCAGGTGGTAGGCCTCGGCCGTGACCAAAAACCGGTCGATAAACCCGAACGACGTGACCGGCGACACCAGCGTAACCACCAGCAGCGCCTGGTCGAGATTGGCCGCCACGATGTGGGCGTGCTCGCTCTTGTGCACCGAGCGCCGGATGATGTAGTTGCGGCGCGGCGCGATGGTATGAATCACGCCCGCGCCCTCCGACTGCTCGGGTAGGTCAAACTCCACCCCGTCGCCCACGGCCAGCGGGTTGCTCACTTTTAGGCCCTGGTTTTTGAACTTGCCCCGCAGGCGGCAGCGGTACAGTTCGCCGGTTTGCTGGTTGCGCACCACGTACCACGAGCCGGTTGATTTTACGACTATGCCAGTCATAGATTGTGTCAATGCGTTAAAAGTCAGTTGTCATTGCGAGGAGGCACGACGAAGCAATCGCATCAGGACGAGCCGTTCGGGTGCGATTGCTTCGTCGTGCCTCCTCGCAATGACAGACGTTTTATAGTATTACCCTAACGGGCCTAGCTCCTTCAAAATTCGGCCCGTAGCCCCGGCGTGGGTGTGCACGTAGTCGAGGCTGACATCCTGCACTTTGAGGCGGGCTTCCTCATTATAATACAGCCGGTCGAAAGCCGCTTCCAGCTCGTGGGCCGACTGCGCCGGAAAGGCGCAGTTCAGCTCTACCAGCGCCACGGCCTCCTGAAACTTCGCGTAGCGCGGCCCAAAAAACACCGGCAGCCCGAAGGCCGCGGCCTCCAGCGTGTTGTGCAGGCCCGCGCCAAACGCCCCACCCACGTAGGCAAAGCGCCCAAAACGGTAGAGCTGGCTCAGCAGCCCCACATTGTCGATGAGCAGCAGGCGGGCCTGGGCCACGGTGGCGGGCGTGGCTTGCGAGTAGCGCACCGTGAGGCCCGGCATGGCGGCCTCAACCTCCTGCAAATGCGCCTCGCTCACCTCGTGCGGGGCCACGATAAAGCGCATGGCGCGGGCGTGCTTGCGCAGCAGCGGGGCCAGGGCGGGCAGGTCTTCGGGCCAGGTGCTGCCGGCTACCAGCACGGGGGCGCCATCGGCCACAAAGGCCTCGACCAGCGGCAGCGAGCGCGGCGGCACCGAGGCGGTAGCCGCCACCGTGTCGAAGCGCGTGTCGCCCGCCACACTCACGCGCCGCAAGCCGATGCCGCGCAGCAGCTCGGCCGAGGCTTCATTCTGAGTGAAAATGTGCTGGAGCTGGCCCAGGATTTTGCGGAAAAAACCACCCCAGGGCTTGAAAAAAATCTGGTCGGGCCGAAAGATGGCGGCCACCACTACCGCCGGAATGCTGCGCTCGCGCAGCTCCCGCAGGTAGTAGTACCAAAACTCGTACTTCACAAAAATGGCCAGCTTGGGCTGCACGTACTGCACAAAATCGCGGGCATTATCGGCCGAGTCGAGGGGCAGGTAAAACACATAGTCGGCCCCCGCCCAGTTTTTGCGCACCTCGTAGCCCGAGGGCGAGAAAAACGTGAGCACCACCTTGTGCCCCGGGTACTGCTGCCGCAGCCCTTCAATGAGCGGCCGGCCCTGCTCAAACTCGCCCAGCGAAGCGCAGTGCACCCACAGGCGCGGGGCAAGGTCGGCGGCCAAAGCCTGCTGAATCTGGGGCAACAAATCGCGGCGACCCGCTACCCAGGCCGCCGCTTTCGGATTGAAGGGGGCCGCTAGCTTAAGCAGCAGCGCGTACAGGGCAAGGCCCAAAGAATATAGAAAACGCAAAAAACAACGCCGCGCCCAGCATCAGGCCGGGCGCGGCTGCAAAATTACACTTGTCATTGCGAGCGCCGCGCAGCAATCGCACCAGAACGGCTACGCTGAACAAGTGTGATTGCTGCGCGTCGCTCGCAAAAACAAAATTCTACCCTACTTATCCGCTTCCCAGTTGGCGGGGCAGGTTTCGCCGTGCTCCTCGAAGTATTGCAGGGCATCGACCGTGCGCAGGGCATCGGAAATGCGGCGGGCCAAAAACCGGTCGTTCACGAGCTGGTGGCGCACAATACCGTCGCGGTCAATGAGAAATAAGCCCCGGTAAGCCTGCGCCGTACCAATAAATGTCATTTCGCCGCCTTCGGTGTAGTCGTAGTGGCCAGCCAGCACGTCATAGTTGGCCGAGATGGTGTGCGAAGTGTCGGCCACCAGCGGGTAGGTAATACCCTCAATGCCACCCTCGGCGCGCGGCGTGCGCAGCCAGGCCTTATGCACCTGGTGCGAGTCGGTGCTGCACCCCACTACGGCCACGCCCCGGCGCTCAAACTCGGGCAGCATTTCCTGGAAAGCCACCAGCTCGGTAGGGCAGAGGCCCGAAAAGTCGGCTGGGTAGAAGAAAAACAGCACGTAGCGCTTGCCGAGGTAGCGGTCGAGCGAAAATTCTTCTTCGACTTGGGTGCCGATGGCGGCGAAGGCTTTGAAGGAAGGGGCGCGCTTGCCCACGAGAACAGCCATTTGGGGGGATATAAGTTAATAGTTGGCGATTGTCATGCTGAACGTAGTGAAGCATCTCGCTCACTTCGTTGCTTGCGTAATTAATTACTGCACCACGCGAGATGCTTCACTGCGTTCAGCATGACAATCGTTTAATTACGCAAGCAATGAAGCGAGCGAGATGCTTCGCTGCGCGCTGCATGACAGCAATTGCCTCCCATACTCCAAACAGCCCGTGGTGGTTATGCCTCGCGCACCACCACCTGGAAGGTGCTGCGCGTGCGCTGCTCCAGCAGCACCGTGCGGCCCTCCAGCAATTGAGTTACGCTACCGGGCGTGTAGTTTTTGATGGTAAACAGCGTCAGCCCCTCATTATACTGCACCCGAAACTGCGTGCGCAGGGCCGCCACGGCCTGCGCCAGCCGGGCTGGCTCGCCATCGAGGCACACCGAAAAACTAAGGGCCGAGTTTTGCATCACGTTGATTTTCAGCCGCGCCTGGGCTAGCGCGCCAAAAATCACCTCTAGGTTTTCTTCGGAAATAAATGCAAAATCTTTGCTTTCGAGCGACATCAGGCACTGCCCCACCTTGCGAATAAAGGCTGGGGCCAGCGGCGGGTGCTGGCAGTCGTGGATAAGCGTGCCCTCGGCCGTGGGGTCCAGAAACGACTTCACGCGCAGCGGAATCTGGCGGTCGGCCAGCGGCTTCAGCGTCTTAGGATGGATGACGCTGGCCCCGTAGTAGGCCATCTCGATGGTTTCCTGGTAGCTGATTTCGGGGTAGCGCACCGTGTCGCTAAACAGCTTAGGGTCAGCGTTGAGCAGGCCGGCCACGTCCTTCCAGATGGTCACGCTGTCGGCCCGCAGGCAGTAGGCAAAAATGGCGGCCGAATAGTCGGAGCCCTCGCGGCCAAGCGTGGTGGTGCGCCCCTTAGTAGTGCCGCCCACAAAGCCCTGCGACACCACTACCGCATTGGGCTCGCGCAGCAGCGGCGGCACGGCGGCGCGCAGGTTGTTTTCGGTGAGCGTCCAGTTTATGCGGCCCTCGCGCCAGCTGGTGTCGGTGCGCAGCAGGGCGCGGCAGTCGAGCCAGCGACTGGGGCGGCCGTCGGCCAGCACCAGGGCCACCAGCTGCGAGGCCAGCAGCTCGCCGTAGCTCACGACCTGGTCGTATTGCTCGTCGTGGCCGCGCTGGCTGCTCACGCTGGCCAGCTGCTCGTGCAGCTCCCCAAACACCTCGCCCAGCATCTCCTGAATATCGGCTTGGGTGTTGGGTTTCAGGTAGGTAGCCAGCTGCTGGGCGGCTTCCTGGTGGTAGGCTTCAAGGCGGGCGAGCGGGGCAGTGTAGTCGCCGCCGGTGTAGGCCAGCCCAAAAATCTCCTCCAGCGCGTTGGTCGTTTTGCCCATGGCCGACACCACAATAAGCAGCGGCCGGCCCTGGGCGGTGGTTTCTACTACGTGCCGCAGGTTGCGGATGGCGGCGGCGTCTTTCACCGAAGCTCCGCCAAATTTATAGACCAGCAGGCCCGTTAGTTCTTTTTCCATGAGGCCCCAAAACTAGGCAGCAAGTACCCTAAAACTGCCTTACTAACTGCCCACCGGGAGGCGCGCGCATCCTTATTAAATATAAGCAAATACTTATTTAATACCTTTGTTCTTCGGCAGCCAGCCCTGGTGCGCGGCCTGCCAGCCACTCTTCCTACCTGCGAGCATAAACGAGCTTCTATGCAGCCCACCCTACTACCCACCAAGCCGCATTATCCCATCCTGGATGGCCTGCGCGGCGTGGCCGCCTTGCTGGTGGTCGCTTTCCACCTCATGGAGGCCCACGCCACCAGCCACCGCGACCAGCTTATCAACCACGGCTACTTGGCGGTCGATTTCTTCTTTCTGCTGTCCGGGTTCGTGGTGGGCTATGCCTACGACGACTGGTGGAGTCGCATGACGCTGGGCAATTTTGTGAAGCGGCGGCTGGTGCGGCTGCAGCCGCTGGTGGTGCTGGGCATGCTCATTGGCGGGGCCTGCTACTACTTTCAGGCCGGCAGCCTATGGACGGTTATCGCAATTACGCCAGGGTGGAAGATGTTGTTGGTTATGGTATTAGGCTGCCTGATGGTGCCTATGCCGCTCGCCATGGATATTCGGGGCTGGACCGAAATGTACCCGCTCAACGGGCCGGGCTGGTCGCTCGCCTTCGAGTATTTTGCCAACCTGCTGTATGCCTTCGTGGTGCGGCGCTTTGCCAACTGGGCGCTGGCCCTGCTGGTAGTAGCCTCGGCGGTAGCCCTAGTGCACCTGGCCGTCACGAGTCCCGAAGGCGACGTGGCCGGCGGCTGGGCGTTATATGGCAAGCAGCTGCGCATCGGCCTTACGCGAGTGATGTACCCGTTTTTTGCCGGACTGCTGCTGTTTCGGGTGGGGCGGCCGGGGCAGGTGCGCCACGCCTTTGGTTGGTGCACGCTGCTGGTGGTGCTCACACTGGCTATGCCGCGCATCGGCAGCAGCGCGCACGTGTGGCAAAATGGCCTCTACGAGTCGCTGAGCATCATTTTTCTGTTTCCGCTTATTATTTGGCTCAGCATTAGCGGCGAGCTTACTACCCGCGCTTCGCGGCGCTGGTGCACCGTGCTGGGCGAGCTTTCTTACCCGGTGTATATCACGCATTATCCGTTCATTTATATCTACACTGCTTGGGTGCATGAGAGTAAAGTGCCCCTGCGCACGGGCTTGCCCGTGGCAGTGCTCACCTTTTTATTTATGGTCGCACTGGCTTATGCCTGTCTGAAGTTTTATGACGAGCCGGTGAGAGCCTGGCTGGGAAGGAAAGTACTGGGAAATGTGTTGAAAGCCAAACCGAAACAGGCGGCTACTGTAGGGGCATAAAGCTGCTGCTCGGCCCCTAGTGCCCGCGTATTTAGCTGCTGAACTGGTGTGCTGTCTCCCTCAACTGGACACCAAGCCAGCGAGGTATTTAGCAGACAGCTACTACCGCCAATTGCAAGAAGGAGAGAGCAGGTAGGTTGATTCCGCCGCAGCCGGTAGCTTTGCGCAAGCTCTCGCCCTTATTATGGACCATAACAAACTCGCTCTGCCCGTCGGCACCACCCTCGACCGTTTCATCATGCGCAAGCAGGAAGACTTCCCCTACGCCACCGGGGAGCTTTCGCAGCTGCTGCGCGACATTGCGCTGGCGGCCAAAATCGTGAACCGCGAAATCAACCGCTCGGGCCTCATCGATATTGCCGGGGCCTACGGCAACCGCAACGTGCAGGGTGAAGACCAGCAAAAGCTCGACGTAATCGCCAACATCCGCTTCATCCGCGCTCTGCGCAACGGCGGCGAAGTCTGCACCATCATCTCCGAAGAAGATGAGGACATGATTCAGACCGGCAACAACCAGGGCAAGTATGTGGTGGCCATCGACCCGCTCGACGGCTCCAGCAATATTGATGTCAACGTCAGCATTGGCACTATTTTCAGCATCTACCGCCGCATTTCGCCCACCGGCCGCGAGGGCACCGAGGCCGACTGCCTCCAGCGCGGCACCCACCAGGTGGCGGCCGGCTACGTCATCTATGGCTCCAGCACCATGCTGGTGTACACCACCGGCAACGGCGTCAATGGCTTCACCTACGAGCCCAGCCTGGGCGAGTTTTTCCTCTCGCACCCCGACATTCAGACGCCCAAAAGCGGCACTGTCTATTCTATCAATGAGGGCGCGTCCGAGTCGTTTTCGCCGGGTGTGAAGGCCTATATCAAACACTGCAAAGACACCGGTTTTTCGGCGCGCTACATCGGCTCCCTAGTGGCCGATTTTCACCGCAATTTGCTGAAAGGCGGCATCTACATTTACCCCGCCACCGCCAAGACGCCCGGCGGCAAGCTGCGCCTCATGTACGAGTGTAACCCCTTGGCTTTCATCGTAGAGCAAGCCGGCGGCCGCAGTTCCGACGGCCAGCGCCGCACCCTCGAAATCGAGCCTAAAACGGCCCACGAGCGCTGCCCTGTCTTCATCGGCAGCAAGGAGCTGGTCGAGCAGGCCGAGGCCTTTATTGCCCAGGAAGCGGAGGCTGCACCCGCCGAAGCCGCGGTATAGCCGGGCTCAATCAGTAGCTAATTAATTGCAAACAGGCCGCGCCGTGGTGTCAGACTAGTTTCTGGCACCACGGCGCGGCCTGTTTGCTAGCGGTTTTTTAGACTGCCTTAAAGGTCTTATAAGTGTTTGTCATGCTGAACGCAGTGAAGCATCTCTACCGCTTCGTTGGACGGCCTAGATGAAGCGGTAGAGATGCTTCACTGCGTGGCCGTCAGATGAGCATGACTCGTTTTTTTGTTTTTTAATTCAGGAATAAGCCTTCTGAGTTAGCTAATTGCAAAAGGCGCTGCCGGGCCATTAGTGCGGGGCGGTAGCCAATGCCTGCTCGCTTAGCAAAGTGCCGCCGGCCGTTTCCAGGCGCACCACGAAGGGCGTGCCCACGGGCTGCAAGTGGTAGAACGCCCACTTGTAGTTGAAGTGACCCGCTGGCAGGTAAGGCATCTGCTTGAGTTCTTCCACCAACGTGCCGTCGGGCAGGCGCACCCGCATGCGGGCGTCGCGCACCGGCTTGGCCAGGGTGAAAGCAAAGGTGAAGTCCTGGCGGGTGGGCGGCGTATCCAGCTCGGAGGTCGCGTCGGTCACATTCAACTCCTTGAGTACCTGGCCCGTTGCGCTCAGCAGCCGCACCGTAAAGGTCGGCACTTCCTTAATGCCCACTATGGCATTGACGCCCAGCTGGTAGCGCACCACACCCGCGCTTATTTTCCAGTTGTGCAGCACCTCGTATAGTAGCCGGCCATTGGCCCCGTACACTTTCACCGCACCCACCTGGGCCGTGGGGTTATGGTACACCAAAAATACCTGCTTAGAAAACGTGCGTATCGAAGCCCGCCCATCGGTCGAGACAATAACCTTTGGGGCCGGCTGCCCGGTCACGCTGCTGAGGTAGCGCAGCACGTTGGTGGCGGCGCGCCGCAGTTTGGCCGGCACGCTCACCTCGTGCAGCTGCCCGTGGTCGGTGAGCGCCCACACGAACATTTGCCCATAGTCTTCGCTCAGCAGGGGATATTTCTGGAGCGAGTCGCCCAGCGGTTGCAAGCCGCGCCCGGCCATCCCCCGGAAGGTGTACTCCGAATCGAAGGCCGGTGAGTGGTCGTGCTGCTCCATGCACAGCGCCCACAGCAGCACCGTGCCGCTGGCCCCCGGGGCCAGCACCAGTAGCTGCTCCTGAAACGTAAAAATGTCCTGTGCCTTCTCCTCATCGGCGGCAAAGTGCAGCCCTGGCGGCACTCGCACTCGCAGCTCTTTAGCGGTTTGGTTGGTCAGGGTGCAGCGCAGGTTGCTGGGCCCTAGCCCATTGCTGCGGGCCGATACCGTTACCAGCTGCTGGGTGGTTGCGGCCACCAGGTCTACGGCGGGCCCGGTAGTGGCGGTGGCCACCCGCGCCACTACCAGCAGCCAAATCAGGAAGGAAGTAAACTGCATGCGCCAGAAAGAGATGAGGCTTCACAACGGTCCAACTCTTACAATAGTATCTATATTTATTAATGCTCTGGCGCAGTAGATTCGGTGCGTTTAGCCCCACAAAAAACGGCTGCTCCCCACAGGAGGGAGCAGCCGTTTTAGCAGCTTAGACGAGCGTAGCAGCGAGTTACGCGGGTTCTTCAGTTTCAGGTGCTGCAGCCTCGGCGGTTGCTTCTTCGTAAGGAATATGCTGACTCACAACGCTGTACCAAGTCACCAGCTTCTTAATGTCAGACGTGTACACGCGCTCGCGGTCGTAGCTGGGCAGCACCTCGGCCAGGAAATCGCGCAGCTCAACCTCGCTCGACTTGCTCGTCACGGGCAGGCTCGCGCCGTACTTCTGGTAAATGTTCTCGAACACTTCCGTGAGCGGGGCCGTCTCGTCCGAGTCTTGGGTGTAGATACCAATTTCGCTCAGTAGAGACACTTTATTGCTGGCTGGGGCCAGCGAGCGGGCGGCCTTGGCATCGAGGCTCTCAACCAGCACCCCGTGGCGGGCGGGCTTTAGCAGGCGAAACAAACCGCTCTGGCCGCTGATGGCAGCCAATTCTTTCAAATCGTAAGGCATTATTTTTAATTGTTAATGATTAATGGTGAATTGTTAATGACTCAGCAGAGAATGGGCAATGAAAAATTAACCCTTAACCACTAACAATTAACCATTAAAAAACTAGTTTTCCAGCGCGTTGGCACCCGTTACGCCGAGCTTGAAGTCGATGGGCAGGCTGGTGAGAATGGGGTATTCGGGTTTCTTAAACTTGAGCAGGCGTACTACGCGCAGCGCCTCTTCGCCAGTGCCGCCGCCCACGCCGTGCACCAGCTTAATGCCCTGCATGGTACCGTCGGGGTTCAGGGTAAAGCTCACGATGCAGCGCCCCTGCATACGGTTGCGCTTAGCCATGAGCGGGTACTTCAGTTCCTTGGCAATGAAAGCATACATCGCCTCCTGGCCACCGTCGTAGTACGCGGCCACCGGAATGCTGTTGCCGACTTTGTTAATGCCCGTGCCTTGCTCGGTCTGCGGGCGGGTTTGGTCGGGGGCGGCAGTATTGGGAGCAGGCTTGGTATTTTGAGCCTGGGCCGAGCCCACAGCCAGCAGGGCCAATGCCAATGAGGGAAGCAGAATTTTTTTCATGTAAAAAGCAAATGCAAGTGAAAAGCCCGCATCAGGGGCAATTGGCGGGCCAAATTACTTCGTCTCGGCCGCATCGGCCGCCACTTGGCGGTTTATTTCAGTAATAAAATCCAGCAGCTCGTCGCGGCCTGCCCCCGTTTCGGCTGAGGTCAGAAAGTGCCGGGGCAGCTCGTCCCAGGTTTCGCCCATCTTGGCCAGGTAGCTGGCCACCAGCTCGTTGGTGCGCGTGTACGACTGCTTGTCAATCTTCGTAAAAACCATCACGAAGGGCACGCCATCCTCGCCGAGCTTCTCCATAAATTCGAGGTCGGCGGCCTGCGGCGGGTGGCGCGAGTCGAGTAGCACGCACACGCAAGTCAGGTTTTCGCGACGCGTGAGGTAGGCGTTTATCATCTTGCTCCAGTCAGCCCGCGAGCTTTTGCTCACGCGGGCATAGCCATAGCCCGGCAAGTCGACCAAGTACCACTCATCATTGATAATGAAATGATTGATAACTTGCGTCTTGCCGGGAGTGCTCGAGATTTTGGCCAAGCCATTGCGCCCCGTCAGCATATTGAGCAGCGACGATTTGCCCACGTTAGAGCGGCCAATGAAGGCGTACTCGGGGTAGGTGGGCGGCGGGCACGCGGCCAGCTGAGTATTGCTGCTCACAAAGCGAGCATCGCGGATAAGCATAGGGTAGGGGGTGACGTAGAAAGGAGTGGGCGGCAGGGCTAACCCCACTGCAAAGATGCCTTGCTAAAGCTTGGCGGCGGGCCGGCGTCGGTGGTGCCAAACAAGCGTTTAGCAAAATTATGCGGCGCGTTGGCATCTTTTTTTTCAAGGCACCTATCTTTGCAAGGGTTACCTTTTGCCCGAATGGATATAGTAACGCGCTGAAAAGCCAACAGTTTATTCGTCGGGCTGGTCTGCTTTGTCTGTCTGGCTCCGAATGGCCGCCTATATTTGCTGCCAATTGTCCCGGCAATTCTCCGGCGGTAAGGGCCAACAAAAACCAACCCTGACGCTAAAAACTAGTATAACACGCCGAAATGCCACGGGATTGGCCCTGGCCCGCCCCGTTTATATGCACTTCTTTAATTACCCCAAACACCTCTTTTCAATGGACAACCTATCCAGAAAGCTGCTGCACGCCTCGTGCGCGCTGGCCCTGACGGCGGCCGCGAGCAGCCCCGCCTTGGCGCAGAGCACACGCAAGGACTTAAAAACCGGCAACAAGCTTTTCGACCTGGAAAACTACCGCGCCTCCATCCCTTACTACGAGCGGGTGCTAGCCAAAGACCCTAACAATGCTACGGCGTTGTTCCGGGCCGGCGTGGCGTATTTGTCCTTCGACAAAGAGAAAGCTAGCGACTACATCTATAAGGCTCAGAAAGTAAAGCCGAAAGTTTCGCGCGATATTGAGTACTGGTTGGGTCAGGTAGACCACCTCAACTACAACTTCGACGAGGCCATTACGCACTACCAGGCGTACAATGCCACGCTGAAAAAGAAAAACGACAGCCGCCGCGAAGAAGTAGCCCAGCTGATTCAGCACAGCAAGAATGCCAAGGTGCTGTTTAACCAGCCCAAGGATATCTTCGTGAAAAATCTGGGCCCGACGGTTAATACCCAGTATTCGGAGCACAGCCCGGTTATCTCGTCCGACGACAAGACCCTGATTTTCACCTCGCGTGGTGAGCAGGTAACCGGCTCGGATGTGAAGAAAAAAGGCATTGCTGCCGACGGGGAGTACTTCGAAGATATCTTCGAAACTCACCGCGTTGATGCCGACAACTGGGAGAAGCCCCGCTCGCTGTCGGGCGTGCTCAATGGCAAAGGCCACGACGCCTCTATTCAGCTGTTCGACAATGATACCAAGCTGCTGATGTATCGCAGCGACGAGGATGGTGACTTGTTTATGTCGGAGAAAACCGGCGGCGACTGGACGGCTCCTAAGAAGCTGAATAGCAACATCAACTCGAAGTACTACGAAGGCGACGCCTACATCACGCCGGACGGCATGACGCTGTACTTCTCGACCGGTAAGTACTCGGAAGACGGCTCGCTCGACCTGTACTATAGCACCCGTAGCGCCGGTGGCGACTGGGGCCCGGCTAAGTCGCTAGGCGGTGTTATCAACACCAAGTACGACGAGGATAGCCCGTACATGAGCCGCGACGGCAAGACGTTTTACTTCAGCTCACGTGGCCACAACACGATGGGTAACTACGACATCTTCAAGTCGCAGTGGGACAGCGTTGGCCGCAAGTGGGGCCGCCCCGAAAACCTGGGCTACCCCGTTAACACGCCGGATGCAGACTCTTATTACCGCCTCGCCCCCGATGGCTCGTACGCTTACCTCAGCTCGTACCGCATTGGTGGCTACGGCGAGAAGGACATCTACACTATCAACTACATCAAGAACGTTACCATCAAAGGCATGGTGTTCTCGAAGCAGGATAGCATGATGACCATTCCGGGCGTAGAGCTGGTGTTCAGCGGCAAAACGGCTGACGGCCAGGCTATCAGCTTCCGTGACATCACCAAGCCGGATGGCAGCTACAGCGTAAACCTACTGTCGGGCCGCACCTACCAGGTAGCTGTGAACAAAGACGGTAAGAACATTGAGACGCAGGAGTTTGCGGTGCCGATTTCGACGAATGACTCGACGGCGATTACCAAGAACATCTACGCCAACTACATCAATACCGACACCGGTATCCTGGCCAACATCAAGAAGATTTACTTCGACACCGACAAGTACACCTTGCGGCCGGAGTCAATCAAAACCCTCAACAACTCGGCAGCTTTCCTGAAAGCTAACCCCGGATTGAATATCTCGATTGAGGGCCATTGCGACTCGCGCAATACGGATGAGTACAACATGGTACTTGGTCAGAACCGTGCTGACGCCGCCAAAAACTACCTCGTGAAGCAGGGCATCGCCGATACCCGTCTCACTACGGTTAGCTACGGCGAGCGCCGCCCGGCTGCGCCTAACGATACGCCCGAGAACATGCAGCTCAACCGTCGCGACGAGTTCCGCGCGGTGCTGAAGGAAGGCGAAACGATGCCGGTAATTAAGGAGGTGGAAACCACCATCATCGCCGTGCCCGTGACGCCTGCCCGTCCGCAGCCCGGCAAGAGCAAGGTGAAGCTGGCTGATGGCACCAAGGTGAAAACCAAGGTAGACGACAACAGCGACAAGGTGAAAGTGAAAACCAAAGGTGCTGCTGGCGAGAAATCGAAGACGGTAGCCAAAGACGGCGAGCTTGACTCGAAAGCCAAAGACGCTTCGGGTGAGAAAGCTAAGGTGAAAGCTAAGAACTAGTCACTTAGGCTAGCTTTGCTAAGAAAAGAGACGGCCGGACGAACAGTCCGGCCGTTTTTTTGTCCTGTTGGTAGCTTAGACGACTGCCTGAGTTAGCGTAGGTTATCCCACCCATACACAAGCGAAAGCTGAAGCAGCGCACAATTTTTGCAGTTGCTTGCCGTTCTTTGCATCCAGAAAATTATGGCCGTAGTACCTTACAAAGAAGACGCCTCCGACAAGAAAACGCAGGTGGCGCGGATGTTCGACAGCATCGCCGGGAAATATGATTTCCTGAACCATTTCCTGAGCGTGGGCACCGATATCTACTGGCGCCGCAAGGCGGTGGATGAGTTGAAAGCGCTGCGCCCGGCCCGCATTCTGGATATTGCCACTGGCACTGCCGACTTTGCCATCGAAACGCTGCGCGCCGCCGCGCCCGATGCCCAAGTAACGGGCGTCGATATTTCGGCGGGTATGCTGGAAGTTGGTCGCCAGAAGCTGGAGGCTAAGAAACTCAGCCACCGCATCCGGCTGGAGCAGGCCGACTCGGAAAACCTGCCGTTTGAGGATAACTCATTCGACGCGGTAACGGCTTCGTTTGGCGTGCGCAATTTTGCGCACCTCGAGCGCGGGCTAGCCGAGATGCTCCGCGTACTGCGGCCCGGCGGCCAGCTGGTTATTCTGGAGTTTAGCAAGCCTACCGCGTTCCCGCTCAAGCAAGCCTATAATTTTTATTTCAGCCGGGTGCTGCCGGTTTTTGGCAAGGTTATTTCCAAAGACCAGTCCGCGTACACCTACCTGCCCGAGTCGGTGCAGGCCTTCCCCGATGGTGCCAACTTTGTGGACATTCTGCGCCGCGTTGGCTTTATTTCTCCTGCATGGCAACCACTCACGTTCGGTATCAGCTCCATCTACACCGCCCGCAAGTAGGCACCTGGGGCCTGCTGGCGCTGCTGGCGTTGCTGCTGGCGGCGGGCCCGGCCCTGGCCCAGCGCAAGCGGAGCGATGCCATCGACCGCACTAAGAAAGGCCACATCAAAGGCATTACCGTCGAAAACCTGTCCAACTACAACCAGCGGTTTTACCGGCCGGGGCTGAGTATTGCGCCCAGTTTTTCGCGGTTTTTCATTGAGCAGTCCGATGCCTACCTGCTGGCTATTCAGCAGGGGCGGGGCGTGTCCGCCAATTCTATTATCAGCCCAGGGCTGGGGGTTTATTTCACCAATGACATCCGGCTGGGGAGCCCGCGCACGCCGTTTCACCTGCGCTTCGTGCCGGGCCTGAGCTTTATGACGCGCCAGGTGGAGTTTGCGTCGCGCGGGGCCGTCACGCCCGATTCTATCCGCACGCAGGAGGTAGCCACCACGCAGCTCGAGCTGCCGCTGCTGCTCAAGTATCAGTCGAACCGCCGCCGCAATACGCGGGTGTACATGATTGCGGGCATCAAGCCCAGCATTGCCGTAACGCAACGCAAGAATACGCCCGACACGAACAGCTTGACGGTCAGCAAGAACGATTTACTGCTCGAGTATGGGTTTGGACTAGACTTGTTTTATCCTTACTTCAAGTTTGGCCCCGAGCTGCGCTTCTCGCACGGGCTGCGCAACCTTTTGGTGCCGGGCACCGACCGGTACAGCAATGCCTTGCAGAGCCTGCGTACTAATACGGTGACGCTGTACTTGAATATCGAGTAAGCGTATTTAACGGGTATTATTTAACATTTAGCAGCCCTGTCGGTAGAGTAGGAGAGCCTAGCGGCTGGCCCTGCACTATCGGCAGGGCTGCTAACTATTAAGTAATACCTGGTAAATGACTAAAACTGCATTCATCACCGGCGCTTCGTCGGGTATTGGGCGCGCCACGGCAGTAGCTTTGGCACAGGCTGGTTTTCAACTAATAGTAACCGGGCGGCGGCGCGAGCGGCTGGAGGAGCTGGCCCATGAGTTGGCCCCCACACCAGTACATATCCTGACGTTTGATGTGCGCGACCGGGTAGCCGTAGAGGCGGCCACCGCCGAGCTGCCCGCCGAGTTTCAGCACATCGACGTGCTCATCAATAACGCTGGCAATGCTCACGGCATGAGCCCAATCCAGGAGGGCGACCCCGCCGACTGGGATGCCATGCTGGACGGCAACGTAAAGGGCTTGCTCTACGTGAGTCGCGCCGTGCTGCCGCGCATGGGCGAAGGCGGCTTTATTGTGAACCTCGGCTCGATAGCCGGGCACGAAGCCTACGCCAACGGCAATGTATACTGCGCTTCAAAAGCGGCCGTAAATATGCTTACGCGCACCATGCGGCTGGATTTGCTGCCCAAGGGCATCCGCGTAGCCGAGGTAGCGCCCGGTATGGTCGAAACCGAGTTTTCAGAAGTGCGCTTCAAAGGTGACGAGGCGCGGGCAGCCAAAGTGTACGAAGGCGTGCAGCCCCTACGCCCCGAAGACATTGCTGACCTGATACAATTCATCGTAACGCGCCCGCCGCACGTGCAAATTGCGGAGGCCATCATCTTCCCGGCGGCCCAGGCGGCCGCAGCTACTGTGCGCCGCCAGTCGTAGCCTCTGGGTAAGTAGCGTGGGCTTTTAGCCCGCGAGTTATTCGCTTGGTGTTCGTAAACTAGAGGCCCGCGCTACGGCAGCGCCGCGTGCAGCCGCCGCAGCGTGGCCGGGTGCATCGTGTGGGTGCCCTCAAAAAACATCGTGCTTAGCTGGGGCCCGTGCGGGCGTAGGGCTTCGGCCTGCGCTAGCGTTTTTTCTTCGCCCATATAGCCATCCTGCTCGCCGCTGACCAGCACCACAGGCAGCTCGTGCAGGAGTTGTTGCGCGGCGCTTGCCTCGATATCGGCCGGAAAGTCGCCGGCCCACAGCACCAGGCGCTGTGGCCGCCAGCCATCGGCCCGGCCGGCCAGCCAGCGGCTGACGGTGGCGGTGCCTTGCGAAAAGCCCAGCACCGTGATGCGCACCTCGGGCGGGCAGGCGGCGCGCAGGCGCGCCAGCAGTGCATCTAGGTAGGCGGTTTGGTCGGCTATTTCGGCGAGGCGGTCAGCGGCGGTCATCCATGAGGCGCCTACGCGGCCGCCGGTGCCGCTGAGGTAGAAGCGCGACAGCGCCTCGGGCGCTACGATGACCGTGTCCGCTGGGTCCAGCGCGTGCATGGAGTTGAAGTGCCGAATAAAATACTCGGCCAGCTGTCCGTAGCCGTGCGCTACTAGCCACAACTGGCGCGTGGCAGCCGACGGCTCGCCTAGCTGCTGGTAGCGGGCCGTGCGCGAAACCGTAAGATGTTGTTCCATAGTAAAGTGTGAAATAAAGCGGCTTAGCCTCGGCTGCCAAAAATGGCGCTGCCTACTCGCACCAGCGTGCTACCCTCGGCTACGGCCAGCGGGTAATCGGCGCTCATGCCCATCGAGATTTCGCGGAAATCCTCATCGTGCGCAAAATAGTTCGCTTTCAACAGCCCGAAGTATTCCCGCAATTGCCGAAACTCGCCCCGCACTACGGCCTCGTCGGGCGAGTGCGTGGCAATGCCCATCACCCCCGTAAGGCGCACGTGTTGCAGGTTTTGAAACTCGCCCGATTGCAGAATTTCCTCGGCTTCGGCCAAGCTGAGGCCGGTTTTAGTTTCTTCCTGGGCGATGTGAAATTGCAGCAAGCCGTTGATAACTCGCTGGTGGCGAGCGGCGTGCTTATCCAGCTCCAGCAATAGGCGCAGGCTATCTACGCTTTGCACAGTGTGTACAAAGGCCGCCAGATACTTTACCTTATTGGTTTGCAGCTGCCCTATCTGGTGCCACTCTACATCGGCCGGCAGCTCGGGCTGCTTGGCGGCCATTTCCTGCACCCGGTTTTCGCCAAAAATGCGGGCCCCAGCTGCGTAGGCCTCGCGCAGGCGCTCGACGGGGTGGGTTTTTGTAACGACGACCAGCCGGGCGGCGGTGCCAGCCAGCGTTTGCTCTATCGAAGCAATATTCTCAGCAATAGACATTTATCTTAATGGTTAATGGTTAATGGTTAATGGTTAATGGTTAATGGTTAATGGTTAATGGTTAATTTTTCCCTGCCAGTCATTAACCATTAACAACTAACCATTAACCATTGAAAATCAGTCTTCCAGCACATTACTCATAAACGTGCTTTTCAGCCCCACCCACAGCAGCCATAATACCAGGCCCCAGCCCAGGTAGGGGCGATAAAAATCTTTTACGCTACGGTAGCGCTGGGTGCGAATGTCTGATTTCTCCAGCTTGTTGACTTCGCTGAAAACTTGCCCCAGCGCGGCGTTGTCGGTGGCGCGGAAAAAGCGGCCGTCGGCTGCTTGCGCCAACTGGCGCATGGTGGTTTCGTCGAGGCGGGTTTGCACGTAGCGGGGCTTACCGCTGGTCGAGTCGCGGCCGTAGGGCACAAAACCATCTTCACCCAGCCCGATGGTGTAGAGCCGAATGCCATAGGCGTGGGCCAGCTGCGCGGCCAGCAGCGGGTCGAGATTACCGGCCGTATTCTCCCCATCCGAGAGCAGCAAGCATACTTTGGAGCGAGCCGTAGACTCGCGCAGGCGGTTGATGGCCACGCCCAGCGCCGTGCCGATGGCCGTGCCATCTTCCTCAATCAGGCCGGGCTTTAGGTTGCTCAGGTTGTCGAGCAGCAGGTCGTAATCGGTGCTGAGCGGTACCAGCGAATAAGCTTCGCCCGCAAAGGCCACAAGGCCCAGGCGGTCGCCGGCCCGCTGCTGCACAAAGGTGCGGGCCAGGCGCTTAGCAGCTTCCAGGCGGGTGGGCTTGAGGTCTTCGAGCTCCATGCTGGCCGATACGTCGATGGCCAGCACGATGTCAATGCCCCGGCCCGTTTGGGTGAGGTGCTCGCTGGGGTGCTGGGGGCGGGCAGCGGCCAGCACCAGCAGTGCCAAACTCAGGCTGAGCACCACATCGGGTACGAAGCGCAGCAGGGCCCGCCAGTCGGCCCGCAGGCCGCCCGGCCCGAAGGCCACCACCACCTGCCGGCGCCGGCGGGCCAGTAGCCAGCGCAGCAGCGGCAACAAAGGCACCAGCCCGAGCAGCAGCAGCAGCTTGGGGTGCTGCCACTCGTAGCTGGCCAGGGTAGCGTAGGAAAACAGATTCATCAAAAAATGGCCGGAAGGCGCAAATTACGGCGTTTGAGCTGTAACGCGAAGCGCCGGCCGCGCGAGCGAGCACCGCGAGCCATTGGTAAGCGAACGTCTGCTAATACAACTACTCGCTGCGTTCGGCCGCACAGTGGAAAGTGCGCGCTACGGTGTGCTACTGCTCAAAACGCCCTAGCTCCTCGCGGGCAAACGTCCACTCTGGCGTTTCTACCAGCGGCTCGCCTGGGCCCGGCACTGCAAACCACGCGCCCAGCGCCGGGTGCGCCACATTGCGCAAAATGTGGATGTTCTGGGCCGGCATGTAGCTCTGCGCCAGCAACAAATAGCGCTGGCCGGTGCGTGGGTTTTCGGCCACGTCGGCCACCAGCACGGCATGGCCGGGCCGCCCGCCATGAATGAATACGTCACCGGGCCGCACCTCGGCCAGTGGCGTGCGCAGCAGCTCGCGGCTCAGCGAAAGCGTGCCTGCGTAGCCAAACACCGGCAGTAGGTAGCGCCCTAGCGCTGCGTGCGTGGGCGCCTCGGCCGGCTTAGGCGCGGGCGTCACCTCTTCACCCTTCACCTGAAAGGTGCGGCCCGCTACGTAGTCCGAAAACCAGGCATCGTAGCCGGTAGTGAGATGGAAATGGATTTTATTGAAATTCTGGCTGAATAAATACTCTGCCCGCAGCCGAATGACGGCATCGGCGCACTGCTGCAAGTCCTTGGTGCCGGGGTCGATGTCTAGCACGGCCGCCACTACGGCTTGATTGTTTTTTAATTGCCCATTGTACAGCCGGGCCGGGGTACCAGCCGGGCGCAAGGGCAGCCCGCGCAGCCACGCACCCCACGAGCCGGCCGCCACTGCCACGCGCTGGCAGCCAGGCGGCACCGCGAAGCGCTGCGCCAAGCTAGCCTGCGGCAGCGGTGCAGTCATCAGCCAAGGGTAAGTTGGAGCGAGTTGGGGCCGCATAGTGGGCTGCTTTGTGCCCGCTGCGGCGAGCGCCATACCTAGCGCCACGATGATGGTGCTGCTGAAAAATAGAAAACTCTGCTTCATGCCAGTTGCAAAACAGCCGAACGTTTGCCCATCAGTTTTCATATAAAAAAAGCCCCGCCGTTGGGCGAGGCTTTCGTTACAAGCAAGCTGAAACCTATTTGCTAGCGGCCGTTTTCTTTGCAGCGGCTGGCTTTTTAGCCGCTGCCTTGGCTTTGGCGGCGGCTGGTTTCTTAGCCGTAGCTTTTTTGGCAGCAGGCGCTTTGGCCGCTTTCTTGGCGGGGGCGTCGGCTTCTTTTTCTGGCGCAGCAGCGGCCGTTTTCTTGCCGAAGCGGCCACCTTTGGCGGGCTTGTCGGGAGTAGCGGCGGCTAGTTCCAGGCAGCGCTCCAGGGTCAGTTCGGTGGGTTCTTCGCCTTTCGGAATCTTCACGTTTTTCTTGCCCGCCACGATGTAGGGGCCAAAGCGGCCATTCAGCACCTGGATATCCGGGTTTTCGGGAAAATCCTTAATAAGGCGTTCCGCGTCGGATTTGCGCTTGGCCTCAATAAGCACCACGGCCTCGTCGCCGGTGATGGTGTGCGGGTCCTGCTCCTTAGTCAAGGAATAAAACTTGCTGTCGTGCCTGATGTAAGGGCCAAAGCGGCCGAGCGCGGCCGTCATGGCCTTGTCCTCAAACTCGCCCACCACGCGGGGCAGCTTAAACAGGTCCAGGGCTTCTTCCAGCGTTATCGTTTCGATAAACTGGCCTTTGCGCAGGTTGGCATAGGCAGGCTTGGTTTCACCTTCGGTGTCGCCCAGGGCCACGTAGGGGCCGTATTTGCCAAGGCGAGCCGTAATTTTTTCGCCCGTTTCGGGGTGCAGGCCGATTTCGCGGGTGCTGCTGAGCGTACTGCGCTCGATGTCCTGGCCACGCTCTACGCTCTTATGAAAAGGCTCGTAGAAGCTAGCCAGCATATTGCCCCATTCTTCGTGCCCGTTGGCAATCTGGTCGAACTCGTCTTCTACCTTCGCCGTGAACTGGAAGTCCACGATATTGGGGAAGTGCTCAACTAGGAAGTCGTTGACCACTAAAGCCGTATCAGTTGGGAAAAGCTTGGCCTTGTCCGCGCCGTAGGTTTCGGGGCGCTGCTCGGTTTTTACTTCCCCGTCTACCAGCGCCAGCGCATAAATCTTGCGCTCTTTGCCATCACGCGAGTCTTTTTCTACATAGCCGCGCTTCTGCACGATGCTGATGGTAGGCGCGTAGGTGCTGGGGCGGCCAATGCCCATTTCCTCCAATTTCTTTACCAGCGAAGCCTCGGTGTAGCGGGCCGGCGGGCTAGAAAAACGCTCGGTAGCCGTGAGGGTTTGCAAAGGCAAATTCTGGCCCACGCTCAGCGGCGGCAGGCCGCGTGAGAACGAGCTTTCGCCATCGGCGGGCTGGTCTTCATCATCCTTGCTTTCGGCATAGGCTTTCAAAAAGCCTTCGAAGGTAATCACCTCACCAGTAGCCGAAAACGTGGTGCCCGGCTGCGTGCTGATGCTGATAACGGCGGTAGTGCGCTCGATAAGCGCATCGGCCATCTGCGAGCCCATGGCCCGCTTGCGGATGAGGTCGTAGAGGCGCTGCTCCGAGGCATCGGCCCCGGCTTTTACCTTTTTAAAATCGGTAGGGCGAATGGCTTCGTGCGCCTCCTGGGCCGAGGCCGACTTAGTTTTGAACTGCCGCTCCAGGGCGTATTCAGCGCCGTAAGCGGCCTCGATGGCCTCGCGGGCACCCTTGCGGGCTTCCTCCGAGAGGTTCACCGAGTCGGTTCGCATGTAGCTGATGTTACCAGCTTCGTATAGCTTTTGGGCCACCGTCATGGTCTGCGCCACCGAAAAGCCCAGCTTGCGCGAGGCCTCCTGCTGCAACGTAGATGTGGTGAACGGCGCGGCGGGCGTGCGCTTACCCGGTTTTTTATCGAGGCTATTAATACTGTATGCCGCGCCAATGCAGCGCGTCAGAAAGGCTTCGGCCTCCTCGCGGGTTTTGTAGCGGGTGGGCAACTCGGCCTCCAGGGTGGTGCCCTGGCCAGCGTCGAAACGGGCCACCACGCGGTAAGCACTGCTGCTAGTGTGCTTGTTGATTTCGCGCTCGCGGTCTACCACCAGGCGCACGGCCACGCTCTGCACGCGGCCTGCCGAGAGGCCAGCTTTCACCTTGCGCCACAGCACCGGGCTCAGCTCAAAACCCACCAGGCGGTCGAGCACGCGGCGGGCCTGCTGGGCATTCACCAGGTCGAGGTTTATCTGGCGCGGGTTCTGGATGGCAGCTAGAATAGCGGGCTTGGTAATCTCGCGAAACACGATGCGCTTCGTCTTCTCGGCCTTGAGGTTAAGTGTCTCGGACAAGTGCCACGAAATGGCTTCACCCTCGCGGTCATCGTCACTCGCCAGCCATACCATTTCGGCTTCCTTGGCCAGCTTTTTCAGCTGCGAAATCAGTTCCCGTTTATCAGCATCGACCACGTAGGTCGGTTTGAAACCATTGGCGACGTCGACGGCGTTATTATCCTTAGGCAGGTCACGGACGTGCCCGTAGCTGGAGCGCACGACAAAGTCCGCCCCGAGGTAGCCCTCGATGGTCTTGGCCTTAGCGGGCGATTCGACGATAACTAAATTCTTAACCATGTAGGCGGGAAAAAGGCGAGTAGCGAGTTTGTTCTCGGTGCGAAGAACGTTGCCCCCGACCGAAAAGTTGAAAAGGGGCGCAAAGATGCACCCCCTGCGGCTACCAATTTAAAAATAGCACTTGCGCGATGTGGCTTGGCAACCCGCGCCGTTGTTATACTTTTGCCGTTACCCACCTGCCTGGCGTGGTTCGCCGGGCTTTCTCGTTGTCCTTATTATATGGCTACTGCCAAAAAAAAACCTGAGCATTTCGAGGTTGATGGTGCCGCCGAGGTCGGTTTGGCCTCATCGGCTAGCAATCCTGTTCGCCCCGACAGCACTCGCAAGCGCGGCTCACGCCGCGTCGAAGCCGAATTGACTCAGGACACCGATTATGTGAATGAGCAGCTTAATCGCGTGCTGTTTGCCCTCGATGCCTTTAAAAAAGGTGACGTGTCGGTGCGTCTCACCAAGCAAAACGACGACATCTTTTCGGAAATCGCCGAAGCCTACAACTCCATGGTGGAGATGATTGGTGGGGTAGGGGGCGAGGTGTCGCGCATCTCGAAAGTGGCCGGTGTGGAGGGCAACCTCAAGGCCCGCGCCTCGGCCGACGGGGCGGCCGGTTTCTGGCGCGACATGCTCAACAACATCAACGGCCTCGTGGACAGTATTGCCGTGCCGGTGCTGGAAGTGGGCAAGGTGTTGAAAAACATCAGCCGGGGCAATCTCGACGAGAGCTTTCAGATTCCGGTATCGGGCGATTTCAAGCTGATGGCCGAAACTATCAACCGCACCATCGACAACCTCAACGTCTTTGCTGGCGAGGTAAGCCGCGTGGCGCAGGAAGTGGGCACCGAGGGCCGGCTAGGCGGCCAGGCCGTGGTGCCCAACGTGGGCGGCGTGTGGAAAGAGCTGACGGACAACGTGAACACGATGGCCTCGAACCTGACCAGTCAGGTGCGCGACATTGCCAACGTGGCCACGGCCGTGGCCCGCGGCGACCTCAGCCAGAAAGTAACCGTTGAGCTAAAAGGCGAGCTGTTGCAGCTCAAGCAGAACCTCAACCAGATGGTGGACTCGCTCAACCTCTTTGCTGGTGAGGTAACCCGCGTGGCCCTCGACGTAGGCACCGAAGGCAAACTGGGCGGCCAAGCCAACGTGCCCGGCGTATCGGGCACTTGGAAAGACCTGACTGATAACGTGAACAACATGGCCGCTAACCTGACCAGTCAGGTGCGCGACATCGCCAACGTGGCCACCGCCGTGGCCCGCGGCGACCTCAGCCAGAAGATGACGGTGAACGTGAAGGGCGAGATTCTGGAGCTGAAGAACATTCTAAACCAGATGGTGGACTCGCTCAACATCTTCTCGGACGAAGTAACCCGCGTGGCTCGCGAGGTAGGCACCGAGGGCAAGCTCGGCGGCCAGGCCAACGTGCCCCGCATCGCGGGCACCTGGAAAGAGCTGACGGACAACGTGAACACGATGGCCGGCTCGCTCACGAGCCAGGTGCGCGACATCGCCAACGTGGCCACCGCCGTGGCCCGCGGTGACCTCAGCCAGAAAATGACGGTGGATGTGCAGGGCGAGATTCTCGACCTGAAAAACATTCTCAACCAGATGGTGGACTCGCTCAACATCTTCGCCGGCGAGGTAACCCGCGTGGCCCGCGAAGTGGGCACCGAGGGCATCCTGGGTGGCCAGGCCAACGTGCCCCGCGTAAGCGGCACCTGGAAAGAGCTGACGGATAACGTGAACACGATGGCCTCGAACTTGACCTCTCAGGTGCGCGACATTGCCAACGTGGCCACGGCCGTAGCCCGCGGCGACTTGAGCCAGAAAATCACCGTGAACGTGCGCGGCGAGCTGTTGCAACTCAAGGAAAACCTCAACCAGATGGTGGACTCGCTGAACGTGTTCGGCGACGAGGTAACCCGCGTGGCTCGCGAGGTAGGCACGGAAGGCAAGCTCGGCGGCCAAGCCAACGTGCCGGGCGTGAAAGGCACCTGGAAAGACCTGACCGACAACGTGAACACGATGGCCGCGTCGCTCACGAGCCAGGTGCGCGACATTGCCAACGTGACCACCGCCGTAGCCCGCGGCGACCTGAGCCAGAAGGTATCAGTAGACGTGCGCGGTGAGCTGCTCGACCTCAAGGACAACATCAACCAGATGGTGGACTCGCTCAATATCTTCGCTGGCGAGGTAACCCGCGTGGCCGTGGAAGTGGGCACCGAGGGCCAGCTCGGCGGCCAGGCCGAAGTGCCCAACGTGAGTGGCGTGTGGAAAGACCTGACCGACAATGTGAACACGATGGCTACCAACCTCACCACCCAGGTGCGGGGCATTGTGAAAGTAGTAACCGCCGTATCGCAAGGCGACCTAACCCAGAAGCTGACCCTGGAAGCGGCTGGCGAAGTAGCCGACCTCGCCCAGACCATCAACCGGATGGTGGACGACCTCAACCGCCTGGCCTCGGAAGTGAGCCGTGTGGCCCGCGTAGCCGGTGCCGAGGGCAAACTGACCGAGCGCGCCACCGTGGGCGGCGTATCGGGCTCGTGGAAAGAGCTGGTCGATACGCTGAACGCGCTGATTGAGAGTATTGCCCTACCGGTGCTCGAAGTAAGCCGCGTGGTGCAGGCCATTTCGGAAGGCGACCTGACGCAAATGGTAGAGATTCAGACGACTGGCGATATATTATCGATGTCGAACTCGCTGAACCTAGCCGTGGAAAACTTGAATGCCCTGCTCGGTGAAATCAACGACTCGGCGCAGGTAGTAGGTACTTCTTCCGAAGAAATGGTGGACAAAGGCCAGGAAATGAGCCGGGTAACGGTTGACGTGGCCCTGGCTATGCAGCAAATGGCCGAAGGCGCGCAGAACCAAGCCCTCAAAACTGACCAGGCCTTCAAGCTTATCGAAGACATTATGACGGTGACCCGCGAAACGGCCAACAAGGCCGACGTGGTAAACAAATCGGCCATCATGGGTGAGCAAACCTCGCAGCAGGGCCTGAAAACGGTGGCTGAAGTGGTGAAAAACATGGAGGAAATCTCCGGTGCCGCCACCCAGACTTCGCGCACCATCGAAGTGCTTTCAACCCGTTCGGGCGAAATCAGCAAGTCGCTGGGCGTGATTACCGACATTGCCTCGCAAACCAACTTGCTGGCTCTCAACGCGGCTATCGAAGCCGCTCGCGCCGGCGAAGCCGGCCGCGGCTTTGCGGTAGTAGCCGAAGAAATTCGCAAGCTGGCCGAAGGCTCGCGCAAATCGGCCAACGAAATTGCCACGCTAGTAGAGGATGTGCGCAAGGACACAACCAGCGCCGCTGCCGCTATCAGCGCAATGGAAAGCCGGGTGCTCAAGGGCAAAAATGCCACCTTCGAGGCCAGCGCGGCCTTTAAGAACATTGCCACCAGCAGCGGCGAAACGCTACGTAGCTCGCGGGATATTCTCACGGCCACGGCCCAGCAGCAAACCTCGATTGGCGACGTGGTGAAGTACGTGGAGGAAGTGGTAGCCATTGCCGAGCAAACGGCCACTGGCACGCAGCAAGTGGCTGGCACGGCCCGCCAGCTTTCGACCTCGATGCAGGAACTCACCAGCTCGTCGCAGCGCCTCTCCGACATTGCCGACGACCTGCAAGGCGGCCTCGAAACCTTCCAGCTCTTCGAATACTACGAGCCCGAACCCGAGCCGGAACCCGAACCCGCGCCGCGCCGCATGGGCATGCTGCGCCGCTCCATTGTGCCGGCCCCGGCCCCCACGCCGGTTGCCACCCCTGCGCCAGCCGCCAGCAACCGGACCCGGCCCATGCGGGCTGCCACCAACCATAGCACGCCCAATGGCAGTGCCAATGGCCAAAGCGCCCCGGCCGCTGCCCCAGCTGCCGCTGCTACCAGCCGCCCAATGCGGGGGCGGACCGCGCCGCCCGTCGCCACGCCTGCGCCCGAGGCTACTGCACCAGCCCCGCGCCGCCGGGTGAAACCAACCGCCGCGCCCGCTCCCGAGGCTGCCTCACCCGAGCCAGCCGCTACTAAGCCCCTGCGGCGCGCCAAAACTAAAACCCGTTCGAAAGAATAAGTGGCTACCCGCCTGCCCTTGCCGGGTGGGCGGGTAGTACCCGCTGTTAATTAATAAGTTATATGGCCGATACTTCTGCCGCTGCGCCGGCTTCCCGGCGGGCTGCGCCGGCCGCCCCCGAGGCGGTAGTGCAGCTAATTGTTTTTCGCCTGGGCGATGAGGATTATGGTATCCGCATCGAGCAAGTGAAGGAGGTGACGGTAACGCCCGAGGTGGTGAAAATGCCTAAAACGCCCCCCTTCATCAAAGGCATTGCCAACCTGCGCGGCGATATTATCGCCATCGTGGACCTCGAAGAGCGGTTTCAATTGCGGCCGGCGGGCCGTCCGGTGCCCGATTTTTCGTACACCCTGGCCGTGGAGGCCGCCGACTACACCCTCGGGCTGATGGTGCGTGAGGTGCCGCGCCCGGTCACGCTGCCGGTTAGCCTGATTGAGGCCGCACCCGAGTTTGTGCAGGACAGCGGCCAGCGCGAAAAATACCTCGAAGGCATTGCCCGCCTGCCTGATAGCGACGGAGTTATTATCGTGCTGGATATGGCTAAATTACTTACCCCAAGCGAGATAATGCGCCTACCAGGTCATGTTGAGCCAACTCCGGCTGCCGCTGATTCTGCCCTCGATACACCCACGCCGCCCGAAAAGCCGTAGAGAGGCCGCGTGGCCGCTAGGCTTGCGCTTTACTTGCTGTTTCCCTCATACTCTAGATTTGCTTTCATGAATAAGCGCATTCTCATCGTCGACGACTCGTTCTATATGCGGACGATGCTAAAAAATATGCTCACCGACGCCGGCTACGACGTGGTGGGCGAAGCTGCCAACGGCCAGCAGGCGCTGGAAATGGCCGTGGCTACTAACCCCGACCTCATTACCCTCGACGTAATCTTGCCCGACAACACCGGCCTCGACGTGCTCAAAGGCATTCGCCAGCAGCAGCCCGATGCCAAGGTGGTTATGTGCTCGGCCGTAGGGCAGGAAACCATTGTAAACGAGGCCATTGAAAATGGCGCGCTGGCTTACATCGTGAAGCCGTTCTCGGAAGAGCGGGTGCTCGAAATCGTGGGTGGCGCGCTGGACGGCGACGGCCCCCGCGCTTAGTTTGCCGCCGGGCGTTGCGCGTTAGTGCAGCGCCTTTGGCCAGCTTATATCTCTGTTAATTCCTCCTTGCTTTGCTTTTATTCCTAATGTCTGATTCTGTAGCTTCGTTGGCGGCCTGTTGGTTTACTTGGCATCGCCAAGTGGCTGGCTTGGGCATGACTGCGCTACGCGAACAGGCAGTTTTGGTAAGCAGCAATGTATTAGATACCAGCGGCCTATGAAATCACGCGACCAGGAATACCGGGAGCTGTTCATGGCCGAGGCGTTGGAATACTACGACGCCATGTCGCGCCACCTCAGCGAGCTAGAGCGCAACCCGCAAGACACGGCGGCGCTCAATGAGCTGTTCCGGCTCATGCACAACCTCAAGGCCAATGCCCGCGCCATGGGCTTTGTGGACATGGGGGAGGTGGCCCACAAAATGGAAACGCTGTTTGGGCAGATTCGGGGGCAGGAGCGCAGCTTCACCGGCTCGCTGGTGCCCATGACGTTTGCGGCGGTCGACGTGCTGGGCAATATGATTCGGGCCGTGGGCGCGGGCCAGGAAACGAATGACGCCCACACGCTGCTCGACAACCTCGACCTGCTCATTAAAGGCGAGGAACCGGCGCAGGCCGCTCCTGAGCAAACCAGCGAAGAAGCGGATGCCGATGCCACCCGCAAGCTGGAGCTGTCGGACTTGGTGTATATCCCCGTCAAAAAGCTCGATAACCTGCTCAACCTAGTAGGTGAGCTGGTTATTGACCGCGACCGGATTCTGACGCTGGCCGCCGAGCTTGGCAACGCGGCGCTGCAAACCACGGCCCAGCATTTGTTCCGTATTTCCGACGATTTGCAGTACTCCGTAATGGACGTGCGGTTGGTTGGTGCGGGGGTATTGCTGAACAAGTTTCCCCGCGTGGTGCGCGACGTGGCCGCTGCCGAAAACAAGCAAGTGGAGTTGACTCTGGCCGGGCAGGACGTGCAAATTGACCGTAACGTGTTGCAGCTCATTACCGATGCGCTGCTGCACGTGGTGCGAAATGGTGTTAGTCACGGCCTCGAAGACGCCGCCACCCGCGTGGCGGCCGGCAAGCCGGCCGTGGGCCAACTGCGTATTTCGGCCCTCACCGAGCGCGACGATGTGCTTATTCAAGTGCAGGACGATGGCCGGGGCATCGACACCGAAGCGGTGCGCAAAAAAGCTATTCGCAAGGGCGTGGTGACGGCCGAGGCCGCTGCTCTGCTCGATGAGGAAGGCGTGTGGCTGCTGCTGTTCGAAGCCGGCTTTTCGATGGCTGAAAAGATTACCGATATCTCGGGCCGGGGCGTGGGCCTCGACGTGGTGAAGCTGGCTATTGATTCGCTCGGGGGCCGGCTGCGCGTGAACTCGGAATTGGGCAAAGGCACCACGTTTACGCTGGTACTGCCTACGTCTATTGCCGTGAAGGGCGCGCTGCTGGTCGAGCTCGATGCCCGTGCCTATGCTGTGCCGCTGCTGCACACCGATACGGTGCTGGCGCTGCCCGCCGACGAAATATTTGCCGTGGGCGGCTTGCTGATGACGCGGGTGCAGGAAGAAAACGTGCCGCTGGTGCCCCTGCGCCAACTGCTGTATAGCGAGGGTGATGAGCCACTACCGCGCGCCACCCGCGCTGATTTACCGACCGACAACTCGCTTCAGCAAGTGCTGGTGGTGAGCTACAACAACCGCCGCCTTGGGCTGGTGGTCGACCGCTTTCTGCGCCAGCAGAGTATCGTGGTAAAGCCGCTGAGTAAGCCCCTGGACACGATTGATTTATTTGGCGGCGTGACGCTGCTGGGCAGTGGGCAACTCTGCCTGGTGCTCGATGTGCCCGCCCTGACTCGGCTGTTCCTGACCAAACGTCCCTGACTTTAGCCTCTTTCTGCCCGCTTTCGTAAGTAACGCGCTGGCTCTGCCGTCGCCTCTACGCCTGGAAATGTTATGAGTGTATTAATGAATGAATTAGAGCGCGACATTATCCGCGAAATCCTTAACATTGGCCTAGCGCGAGCGGCCGATAGCTTTGCGATAATCGCGAAGGAAAGGGTGATGCTGGAAGTGCCTAACCTTGACCTGTTGCCCAGCCACAACATCATTGAGCGGGTGCGCGAGTACCAGACGCGCTACGTAGCTATTCAGAGCGACATTCGGGGCGATTTCAACGGCTCGACATTCATGTTTTTCTCGGGCCAGCACATCCAGCGCCTGTCGCGGGTGTGCCTGCGCATGCAGGTTACTGATTCTTTGCTGCTCAGCGAGTTGCAGGAGTCGCTGCTGCTGGAAATCAGCAACATCATCACGGGGGCCTTGGTGACGCAGTTGGCTAACATCTTGAAAGCCAATATCTACGGTGCACCGCCCCTGGCCCCGACTGGCGACCTGGGTGCCGCGCTGCATAACCTCATGCCAGACCCCCAAGCATTGCAGCCGCTAATTTTCTCCGTCATTACGCAGTTTTCTGACAAGGATAATTCGGTAGAACTGCCGCTCATGTTGTTCTTCGACCGGGCTACGTTCGAGAAAATTTTGGAGATTATTCGCACGTACGACTTCTTGGGCAAAACACAATCGGCTGCTTAGTACTAGTTTAGCAGTTTGAATAAGGTTTTAATAGTCTTCGCCGCTTCTTCTTAAACACTCACTTTTTCACGCCACCAAGCGCCCGGCGCTTGGTGTTATTTTTTACCCGTGTCAGCAGATTCTCGCGCGCAAAAAATCGCCAACTTTGACCCCAATGCCCCCGGCGACGTCGCGGGCGGCATTTTCGGCCTGCCCTTCACCCCCGACGAAGCCCAGGTTGTAATCGTGCCCGTGCCCTGGGAAGTGACCGTGAGCTACCGCGCCGGCACCGCTCAAGGCCCCGAAGCCATTCGCGAAGCCTCACTGCAAGTAGACCTCTACGACCCCGACCTGCCCGACGCCTGGAAGCTTGGCCTGGCTATGGAGGACGAAGACGAAGCCATCGCCCAGCTAAGCCGCGACCTGCGCCCCCAAGCCGCCGACTACATTGGTTGGCTCGAAAATGGCCAGCCGGCTGAGGACGCAGCTCTGCATAACGGTGCTCCAGCCCGCGTCAATGCCGAAGGCGCGAAGCTGATTCAGTGGCTGAAACAGAAAACTGGGGCACTACTCGACGCGGGCAAAACCGTAGCTGTACTCGGCGGCGACCACAGCACGCCGCTGGGCTTTCTACAAGCCCTGGCCGAGCGCAACCCCGATGGCTTCGGCATCCTGCAATTTGATGCGCACTGCGACCTCCGCCCCGCTTATGAGGGCTTCCAGTACTCGCACGCCAGCATCATGTACAATGCCCTGCAACTGCCGCAAGTGAAGAAACTGGTGCAGGTGGGCATCCGGGATATGTGCCAGCAGGAGGCCGACCTCATTGAGCATTCGGTGGGCCGGGTGGCCTTGTTTGGCCAGCGGTTTATGAGCGATGAGAAATTCGCTAAGAAATCGTGGAAGAAGGTGTGTGGCAAAATCATTGCCCAGCTGCCGCAGAAAGTGTACATCAGCTTCGACATCGATGGGCTCGACCCCAAGCTATGCCCCGGCACCGGCACGCCCGTGCCCGGCGGCCTAGAGTATGAGGAAGCTACCTACCTGCTGCGCCAGGTAGTGCGCTCGGGTCGCACCATTATCGGCCTCGACCTCAACGAAGTAGCGCCCGGTGATACCGAGTGGAATGGCATCGTGGGCGCTCGCCTGCTCTACCAGCTCTGCAACTGGATGGCCGTATCGCAGGGCCGCCTGGCGGCCAAAGGGGTAGGTGCCGAGTAAGTTTCACTTAAAACATGCGCCGAAGTCATGGTCAAAATTCTTATTAAGTTTATCCTCACCGCCGTTCTGACTTATGGCTTGGCCAAGGTGCTGTCGCCGGCCGTGCATTTGAGTGGGGTGGGTAGTGCTGCCATTCTGGTCATTGTGATGGGCCTGCTCAATGCCACCGTCAAGCCGGTGCTCAAGCTGATAGGCTTCCCGATTACGGTGCTGACGCTGGGTATTTTCCTACTGGTTATCAACGTTATTATCGTGAAGCTGGCCGATTACCTAATGGATAGTTTCTCAATTGCAGGATTTATCAATGCGCTCATTTTCAGCATCGCCTTGTCGCTGGTAACGAGTGTGGTAGACATGGTAGTGGACTAAGTTGCGCTGCCACCTAAAGGCAAAAGCGGCCGTTGAACGCAGGTTCAACGGCCGCTTTTTTGTTAAGCAGACGCATCGGTGGTTGGCGCCGCCGGCGCCGCGTGCCGCGTGCGTCGGCGCTGCCACAGCCACCAGCCGCCCGCGCTTAGCAGCAGCAATGGCCAGAGACTGATAGCGCCGATAAACAAAGCCGTTAGCAATTGCCAACCCCCATAAAAAGCCTCGACAGTGCGGCTGCCCAGCGACACTACCGGCGCATCGGGCACAGCCTGGGCAATGGGCTGATACAGCGTGAGGGTGATGGTGGAGTAAGCCACCTCGCTATTCAGGGTTTTGAGGCGGCTTTCGGTGGCTTCAATCTCTTCTCGTACCTCGCCCAACTTCTCCTCAATATCCAGAATGTCCTTGATTTTCTGGGCTTTGCTGAGCAGATTGGTGTATTGCTTTTCGATGGCGCGCTTGGCTTGCAGGCGGGCGGCTACGTCGGCGTGCTCGGCCGTAACGTCAGAGGTGCTCAGCTCTTTTTTCTCCACGGTGCCCAGGCCCGCCAGGCCGTTTAGCAGCGCCTGAAAGTTGGCTGGGGGCACCCGAATGGTCGTTTCCTGTCGCCACTCGCCATCGGCGTGGGTTTCGGTGGCGGCGCTGAGGTAGCCGCGGCTGCGGCGCACCAGGCTATCGAGGCGAGTTGTGGCACGGGGCATGGCCGTGGTTTTTAGTTGTACATCGGCGTGGTAGATGAGCAGGCGGGCGGCCGGAGCAGCCAGTGGGGCGGCTGGGGCTGCTACGGCCGTAGAGTCTTGGGCGATTGACTCTATCGGTACCGCTGCTGCTTGTGAGGAAGCATTTGCTAGCGGTGGAGCCTCCATCAGCACGTTTTCCTTAAGATTCATTTGCTGCTCTGCTGCTTTGCTACAACTCAACTGCATACTCGCAGCTAGCCCAATAGCCAACCATTGATACCGTTTCATGCTGAAAAAAATAGGATACGGAGTGGTGTAGAGGTAGCAACAAGACCATAGGCTGCGGCTTCGCTACCTCTGGTAGATGCCGCCAAGCCTAGAAATGCACACAGCTTATGCCTGCTCGGGGTGCCGTAGCCGCCAGCGCCGCCAGCCCCAAGTGCCCAGGCCACCCAGCAGCAACAGTGGCCAGATGTTGGTCAGCACCACGGCAAACTCTACTATCACCGACCAGCCCCGGTTGAAAGCAGCCTGAAACTGCGGGGCAAAAGCGGGCAGCGGCTCATCGGTATCGGTGGCCGAGAGAGACTGGTAGTAGCGCAGCCGCAACGTGGCCCAGGCACTGCGGGCCCCGAACTGCTGGAGGTGTGCTTGGTCGGCCGCCACGTCGAGTTGAAGCTGGCGGGCCTGCTCCTGGAGGCGGCTAATAGCGTCTTTGTTAGTGGTTTGGGCTAGCTGTTGCTGGTATTTGGCGGCGGTGGCTTGCTTGGCGGCGAGGCTTTGGGCGGTTTGCAGCACGTCGGCGGTTACGTCGGCCGAGGCTACGTCTTTGTTTTCGACGTGGCCAAGCTGGCCCAGCGCCGTTACCAGCGCCACAAAGCGGGCGGGCGGCACTTTTATGGTCATTTCCTGGCGGTGCTGGCCATCGGCGCGGGTTTCGTGGGCAGTGCCCAGGTACGCGCCGTTTTGCTCTAGCAGGCGGTTGATGGTCGTTGTGGTTTGGTTGAAATCATCCACGGCCAGGTCTAGCTCGCCCTGGTAGATGATGTTGCGCGGCGGCGGGCTAGCGGGCGTAGTCGCAGTTGCTGCCACAGCTGGGGGCGTGCTGCTTTCCGTAGCCGGCATGGGCGGGAGCGCATTGCTTGTGTTCTCAGTAGCAGCAGGTTGGGTTTCTTTTTCTGCGGCGTATTCGGTTTGGGCTTGGCTGCACCCAGCCAATGCCAGCCCAAGCAGGGCCGGATAAATCAGGCGTTTCATCAGTAAGAGAAGGGGGAAAGCTGGATGTGAGGGAAAACAGCCGCGCAGCTGTCTCTTTATCCAACTTCCCCGAGTGGGTAACCCAGCGAGAAATAAAAAAGCCCGACCTTGGCGGACCGGGCTCTTCAATTCAGGAAATACTTAACGATTCCTAAGCGCAAGTAAATTAGCGAGTTATAGAAGTAAATTATACCCGCTTAATATCTGCGCCGATTGCGTTCAGGCGCTCATCAATATTCTGGTAGCCGCGGTCAATCTGCTCCACGTTGAGGATGGTGCTCTTGCCATCGGCACTCAGCGCGGCGATGAGCAAGGCCACGCCGGCCCGAATATCGGGCGACGACATGGTGATGCCGTGCAGGTCTTTCTGGCGGTCGAGGCCGATAACGGTGGCGCGGTGCGGGTCGCAGAGGATAATTTGCGCGCCCATGTCGATGAGCTTATCCACGAAGAACAGGCGCGACTCAAACATCTTCTGGTGAATGAGTACCGTGCCCTTGGCCTGCGTAGCTACCACGAGGATAATACTCAGCAAATCAGGCGTAAAGCCCGGCCACGTGTGGTCGCTCACGGTCAGAATGGAACCGTCGAGGTACGTATTAATCTCGTAGCGCTCCTGCGCCGGAATGTAGATATCATCGCCCCGGAATTCGAGTTGAATACCCAGTTTGCGGAAGGTGTCGGGGATGATGCCTAACTCAGGAATCTGGCAGTCCTTGATGGTGATTTCCGAACCCGTCATGGCCGCGAGGCCGATGAAGGAGCCGATTTCAATCATATCGGGCAGCATGCGGTGTTCAGTGCCGCCAAGGCTCTCTACGCCTTCGATAGTCAGCAAATTTGAGCCAATGCCCTGAATGTTAGCGCCCATGCGCACCAGCATTCGGCACAGCTGCTGCAAGTAAGGCTCGCAGGCGGCGTTGTAAATGGTAGTGGTGCCCTCGGCTAGCACGGCCGCCATCACGATGTTGGCGGTGCCGGTTACGCTGGCTTCATCGAGCAGCATGGAGGCCCCGCGCAATTTGCCATCGACGTGGAGGCGGTAGAAGTCGGTGCCCTCCATCGTGAGTTGGGCCCCAAGTTTTTCGAGGCCTACAAAGTGCGTGTCGAGCGGTCGACGGCCGATTTTGTCGCCGCCTGGTTTGGGCAGCTGGGCGCGGCCGTAGCGGGCCAGCAACGGCCCGAGCAGCATCACGGAGCCGCGCAGCTCGCGGGCCTGGGCTACAAACTGCGGCGTATCGAGGTAATCAATGCGGACGTCCTCGGCCTGAAAAATGTAAGTGTCGGGTGAGAGCTGACCCACTTTCACGCCCAAATCGCGCAGCAGCTCGATGAGCTTATTCACGTCCCGGATATTGGGCACGTTGCTGATGGTGATGGGCTCGGGGCTAAGCAGCACCGCGCACAGAATCTGGAGCGCCTCATTTTTAGCCCCTTGGGGAATGATTTCCCCGTGCAGCTTCTGTCCGCCGCGCACTTCAAATGCAGCCATTTCTATTCAATTATCAATTAACAATGAGCAATTAGCAATTGGTCGAGCCTCGGAAAAGCCCGACCAATCAAGCCGCAAAGCTACTGCGGCGGCTGCTGAGGCTCGGAGCGAAATTTCTTGTTGCGCTTTTTATCGCGCTTTTTGTTGTTGCCGAAGGCCTGGTTTTCGGGGCGGTCGGTGCGCTCGGGGCGGCGCTCGCGGTTGTCGCGGCCTTCGGGGCGGCTGCTAGGCTGGCTGCTGGCGGGGCGCTGCGTGCCGGGCGTGGCCGCCGTCGGCAGGTTGGCAATTTCAAACAAGCCCTGGTCGGCCACGGCCTGCACATCGAGCTTCAACTGCCCGCCCGACAGCTCGGTGAGGTGCCGGATGATGGTCACGTCCTTGGCGTTTTCCTTGTTGTGCTGGCGGTACAGGAACTTCATGGTGCGCCCGATTTGCACGGCAGCCTGCTCGCGCTCGGTAGCATCGGCAATAGTCAAGGCTTTGGCTACCAAGGCTTCTACGCCACGGCCATACGCTTTTAGCTTTGGGGCCTGGCGCGGATATTCTACGCGCCTGGGCTTCTCCATGTGCAGGCGCGGGGGCGACAGCGGCACGGGGGCATCAAGGGCCACGTCGGTGCCCGCCAGGGCGTGCAGGTGGTTCCAGAGGCGGGTTTGGATTTCGGGCTGGTCGCGCAGGCTGGGGCGCAGGCGCAGCATCATTTGCACGATGCCGGCGGCGCGGCGCGTGCGCTCGGCCACGTCCTCAATCTGGGCCAGGCCCTGAATGAGTGCGTAGGTGCTTTGCCCGTATTCGCGCACCAGCAGTTGCAGGTGGAAGGGCAGTTGAGTGGGTATTTCTTGCATTATAATTTAGTTGTTCAATTTGCGCTAGCTGAACGACTGTCATGCTAAACGCAGTGAAGCAGCTCTACCGCTTCCTCCAAACCGTTCAACGGAGCGGTAGAGCTGCTTCACTGCGTGGACGCTAGATAAGCATGACAGTGCCAAGGGCAGTGGCAGTTTACAGTACGCGCAGCTTAGCAAAGCTCAGCAGCAAGGTTTTCTCGCCCACCTCGTCAAACTGAATAATCGCCTTCACGGTGCCTTGCTGTTTTTCCAGCGTCGTGACCTGGCCATAACCGAACTTGGGGTGCTCGACGCGCTGGCCGGCCTGCAAGTTACTGGTGTCGGAGGGTTTGAAATCGGCCGGAGCCACGTACTTGGTCGGCGTCTGCTTACGTACTGGGGCGGCCACTAGGTTCGAGCGGCGCTCAAAAACGTGCTGCACCGGCGACTCGCCGATGGCCGGGCCGGCCGCAAATTTAATATTCAGATACTGCGGGTCGATTTCATCGAGGAAGCGCGATTTTTCGCAGCTCCGCAGGTTGCCCCACTGGTAGCGCGAGGTAGCGTAGCTGAGCGTCAGCTTCTTCTCGGCCCGCGTGATGGCCACGTAAAACAGGCGGCGCTCTTCTTCGAGGTCGGCCCGCGAGGTTATCATCATCTGGCTCGGAAAGAGGTTTTCCTCCATGCCCACAATGTATACGTTGCGGAATTCCAGGCCTTTAGCCGAGTGAATAGTCATCAGCGTCACGGCTTCGCCTTCCTGCGCGGCGTCCTTCAAATCGGAGTCGGTGACGAGGGCGATATCCTGCAAAAACGCGCCGAGCGACTTGTCTTCCCGCTCGTGGTCGTCCACGTATTCCTTGATGCCGTTGAGCAATTCCTGAATGTTCTCGTAGCGCGACAAGCCTTCGATGCTCTTGTCGGCGTACAATTCCTCAATCATGCCCGAGTTTTTGGCAATGAATTTAGCCGCTTCAAAAGCGTCTTCCTTGGCCGCCACTACGGTGTAGCTCTTGATTTTTTCGGCGAAGCCCACTACCGGATTGCTCACGCGGGCCGGCAAAAACTGGTCGGCGTTGCTCACCACTTCCCAAATCGTGTGGTTGGCTTCCTCGGCCGAATTTATCAGCTTGCTGATGGTCGTGTCGCCGATGCCGCGCTTGGGGTAGTTAATAACGCGGCGCAACGCCTGCTCGTCATTGGGGTTTACCGTGAGGCGCAAATACGCCACTAAGTCCTTGATTTCCTTGCGCTGGTAGAAGCTCAGGCCGCCCACAATCTTGTACTTGATGTTGAGCTTGCGCAGGGCCTCTTCCATGGCCCGGCTCTGGGCGTTGGTGCGGTAGAGGATGGCAAAACTATCGTAGGACAAGCGCTGGTTCATCTTGTCTTCGTAGATGGACTGCGCGATGAGCTTGCCTTCTTCGTTGTCGGACGCGGCCTTAATCAGCTCGATTAAGTTGCCGTCTTCATTGTCCGAAAACACATTTTTGCGCAGCTGTTCCTGGTTGTTTTTAATAACCGAATTGGCCGCCCACACGATGTTTTTGGTCGAGCGGTAGTTCTGCTCCAGCTTGAAAACGTTCAGCTCGGGATAGTCCTTCTCAAAGTTGAGAATGTTGGAAATATCCGCGCCGCGGAAGGCATAGATACTCTGCGCATCGTCGCCTACTACGCAGATATTCCGCTCTTTAGCCGCCAGCTTGCGGGTGATGAGGTACTGCGAATAGTTGGTGTCCTGGTACTCGTCCACCATCACGTACCGAAATTTATTCTGGTACTTATTCAGGATATCGGGGTGGTCGCGGAACAGCACATTGGTTTGAAACAGCAGGTCGTCGAAGTCCATCGCGCCGGCCTTGAAGCAGCGCTGCTGGTACTGCTGGTAAATGACGCCTATTTTGGGCCGCAGCGCCGCCTCGTCGTCCTGCCGGATTACGGGGTCGTTGACGTACTGCGTGTGCGAAATCAGCTTGTTCTTAGCCGCCGAAATGCGGCCCAGCACCGTGCTGGCTTTGTAGAGCTTGTCATCCAGCTCCAGCTCCTTCACAATCTGCCCGATGAGGGTTTTGCTATCCTGGGTGTCGTAGATGGTGAACGAGCGCGGGAAGCCGATGCGCTCGGCCTCGGTGCGCAGGATTTTGGCAAAAACCGAGTGGAAGGTGCCCATCCACAGGTTCTTGGCGTTGGGGCCGACTACTTTCTCGATGCGGGCGCGCATCTCCTTGGCGGCCTTGTTGGTGAAGGTGAGGGCCAGGATGTTGAACGGGTCAACTTTCTGCTCGAGCAGGTGGGCGATGCGGTAGGTGAGCACCCGGGTTTTGCCCGAGCCAGCACCGGCAATAATCATGCAAGGGCCTTCCGTTTGGAGCACGGCGGCGGCCTGCGAGGGGTTTAAGAGCGCGTGATAATCTAAAGCCATACGAGGAGGCCGCCAGAAGGCGGCTAGCTGACAAAGATAAGTTGGGGGGCGAGTGGGCGGTATCTTTGTGCTACCGTTTTTGGCAAGTTGCCAATAGCTAAAATAAGGAATTATACCTGCTGATAGTTTCGTTAGTATCGCCATGATTGTTATTCAAAACACCGTTATCTCCGACGACGTAGCCGATAATTTCTTCGTCTGCAACCTCGATGCCTGCAAAGGGGCCTGCTGCGTAGAGGGCGACCTTGGCGCGCCGCTAGAGCTAGAAGAGCTGGATATCCTTAAGAACGAGTACGCTAAAATTGCGCCTTTCCTCACCGAAGCCGGCAAGGCGGCCATTGCCGAGCAGGGCCTGTATATAGAGGACTGGGAGGGCGACTATAGCACCACCACCATCAACGACCGGGAGTGCGCCTATGCGCTCTACGACGAGCGCGGCATCCTGAAATGCGGTATTGAGCAGGCTTACTTAGCGGGCGAAACGACGTTTAAGAAGCCGATTAGCTGCCATTTATATCCTATTCGCGTTACCAAATACGAGGGCTTTGAGGCGCTCAACTACGACCGCTGGGATATCTGCTCACCGGCCTGCTCGTTTGGAGTCAAGCTGGGCGTGCCGGTTTATAAATTTTTGAAGGAGCCGCTGGAGCGCAAATATGGCCCCGAATGGTATGCCGAGCTAGAGCGGGAGATTGAAAACCCCACGATTGTGCAATAGGGCAGGGCACAAAAAAGCCGGTCGAAAACCGGCTTTCACTGTCGGGAAATAAAAAGCATATTTGATGCCAAACGACGCTAGTTGCGAAAGAATGCGCTAGCATTATACAGCACAGTCACTGATTATCAGTCAGAAAGCTTTTGTAGGCTAACTTCGCCGGTTGCCTCGCGTAAAGCTGGGCAAACTACCTTGCCTTATGCTCGCTCTCATCACTGCCGCCCAGCGCCACCACGCCGCGCCCGCCACCTGGCTCAGCTCGTATTTCCTGTTTTCGTTTGCCGATTATTTCGACAAGAACAACATGCATTTTGGCCCGCTGCGGGTGTTTAACGACGACACGGTAGCGCCCCAAAACGGCTTTCCACAGCACCCGCACTCCGAGATGGAAATCGTGACGCTGGTGCTCGAAGGCGAAGTAAGCCACGAGGACACAATGGGCAACCGCACCAGCATCACGGCGGGCGAGGTGCAGCGCATGACGGCCGGCACGGGCCTAGCCCACAGCGAGATGAATCGCCAGGATGGCCAGCTGCACCTCTACCAGCTCTGGTTTATTCCGAGCCAGAAGGGCCTGGCTCCCAGCTATGAGCAAAAGGACCTGAGCTTTTTGAGCAGCAAGAAAAACCAGCTGGTGCCCCTCGTAACGGGCCAGAAGGTGCTCGAAGACGTGGTGTACATGAACTCGAACAGCACCATCTATTGGGCGCGCCTCGACTGCGACGAGCAGATTGTGTTTAAAACCTTTGCCATCCGCCTCACCTTTATCTATGTGAAGCAAGGCAGCCTGCTGGTGAACGGCGTGGCGCTGGCCCCCAACGACCAGGCTCGCCTGACGGCCGAAGAAGTGGTGGAGATTAAGGCCACCAAAGACGCCGAATTTATTTTAATTGACCTACCGGGCAGCGAGGCCAACTACTAGGCCCGCACCATCTTAATGCACACCATCTACCCCGATTCGCTGATACCGGCTAACGAAGCCACCCGGCTGCGCACGCTGCACCAGTTTCAGATTGTTAATACCACGCCCGAACTGGTTTTTGACAGCTACACGGCTTGGGCCGCGCAGCTGTTCAACGTGCCCATCGCGCTTATCTCGCTGGTCGATGCAGATTTCGTGTGGTTTAAGTCGCGCACGGGTGGCCCCGAAATAGAAGGATTGGTACGTAACGAAAGCATGTGTTCGGCCGCGATTCTGACCGATGAGCGCGTTATTGTTTCTGATTATAAGCCCGAAAGCTGCACCCTTATCAAGCCCGACGTAGCGCAGGCCATTGGCCTGAATTTTTACGTGGGCGCGGTGCTCATTGCCCAGGATGGGGCCCGGCTGGGTATGCTGGCCGTAATTGGCAAAGAATACCGCGAGCCCTCGGCGGCCGAGGTGCAGGTGCTCACCCGCCTCTCGGAACTGGTGACGCAGACTATCGAGCTACGCTACCATTACCTCGCTACCGACCAAGCCGTTGAGTGGGAAGATGCCCAGCGCGAGCTTACCCACGCGCTGGACGAAAACTCGGCCCTGGCCCGCTACCTCATTTCGCGCAACCAGCGCATCGACCTGGCCGATGCCGAAGTGGCCCAGCTCATCAGCCGCCGGCTCGATAGCGTGGCGAAGGTGCTGGCGCGCCGCATGAGATAAGAAATTGCTTGTTTAAAACCCGCTGGATTAGCTACTTGTGTGGCTATCGATACACTAAAAAAGCCAGGCTAAGTAGCCTGGCTTTTTTAGTGTGAATAAATCTATTGGCCAGAGGAGCCCGCGGCTGGCTTGAATACCGTGCGGAAAGCTTGGAGCGCGGCCGGTTGGTAAATGGTAGCGTGCGTTTCCTGGGGCAGCGGCTGGTAGTGCCAGGTAATGCGCGGGTTGGCTACGGTGCGTAGGGTGGTGGCTAGCTGGCGAGTAGCCGCCGCAATGTCTGGCTGGCTGCTGGCGGCCAGGTACAGCGTTTTGGCTGGCCCGGCATAGGTTGGGAGCCGTTTATCGGCTTGGCCGAGCAGGTAGCTGCTGTTCCACCACAAGCTTGGGTCAAAGGCCAAGTACGTGTCGAATAAATCGGGCTCCTGCAAAAACGTTTCGACTACGAACAAGCCGGCCAGCGACTCGCCGACAATTGCCGTTTCGGCGTTGGTGCGGTAGCGCTGCCGGATGGCCGGCATCAGCTCGGTGCGGATAAACTGGCGGAAAGCGGCCGAGCCCCCCATGCGGGGCGCGATTTTGCGGTCTTCCGCGCTGGTGGTGGGGCCGGTAAGGTCACGCCGCCGCTCGGTGTTCTCGATGCCGACTACTATAAAGGGCCGCATCGTGCCGTTGCCCACCGATACCTGCACCAGCCCGGCCACGTGCAAAAAATCCTCGGCTAAGCCGCCATCGGGCATATACAGCACGGGCAATTGCAAGGCTGGATTCTCGGCGTAGCCGGCTGGTAGGTAAATATTAATGCGGCGAGTTTCACTTAATACTGCCGAGGCCAGTGTGAACGTTTGGCCGATGCAGAGCGGCGTGGGCTGGCTTTGCGCGTGGGCGGGCAGCCGCGTAAGCAAGCAGCAAAGCGCCAAAAGCGCGAGCGGCAAGCGCCGAAAGTGAGCCAGCAAGGAATCCATTCTCAATTTAAGCAATCACGTAGTCCTTAAAGCTGTTAGAACTTGCACAAAAGTTTCCTGTCATTGCACAGTAAAGCTCGATAAATAAGTAGTTTACATCGTGTACTTCCGGCCCTTGTTTTGCTCTTTCAAATACACCATCAGCGGCTGGAAGTAATCGACCATGGCGCGGGCCGAGAGGTCTTCGCCGGTTTTTTCTTTGAGCACGGTGCGCCAGTCGCGGCTGCTGCCAGGGCGCATGATATCCTGGATAAATTGGCCGGCTTCGCGGCTGCCGTAGTAGTTGGTGGCGTGGGGGTCCTGGTGCAGGATTTTGCGGGCAATGTGGTCGTGCAGCTGAAATAAAATGATGTAGCTCAGCGCGTAGTCGTAGTACTGGGCGGGGTCGTCGTTGATGTGGGTTTTGGTGGCTGGGTCGAGGTAGTTTTCGCCGCGCTCGGTGGGCGGCACCATGCCCTGGTACTGCTTACATAAGGCCCACCACTTGGCATTGAGCTGGTCGGCGGGCAGGTTTTCGGCATAAAACGCGTTTTCCCACTCGCTCATCACGCCCGAGGCGAAGGGGATAAACGGCACGTATTGCAGCGCCTCCTTGAGTAGCGTTTGGGTCTGGTTGGTTTGAGTTTTCGCATCGACCAAGCCCAGCCCTACCAGGAAAGGCTTTTGCTGGGCGGCCAAGCCCATCATGCTGCCTAAGGCCTCGTGGTAGGCGCGGTTGGCCCCCTGGCGCAGCAGCGGCGGCACCTCGGGGTTGCTGTAGGTGAGGTAGTAGTAGATGTGGCCCAGCTCGTGGTGGGTGGTTTCGTACCACTCGGTGTTGGGCTCCACGCTCATCAGGCTACGCACGTCCTGGCTCAGGTTCATGTGCCAGGCCGAGGCGTGGTTGTTCTTCTTATAGGTGGTGCCGGCGGGCAGGGGGTAGAGGCTGCTTTTCTCATAAAAGCTGGCTGGCAGTGCCGGGAAGCCCAGGCTTTGGTAGAAGCGCTCGGCCTGCTTCACGGGCCATTCGGGGCCTTTTTTGGCCAGGGCGGCGTCCAGGTTAATGCCTTTTACCGTGACTAGGCTGCCCCAGTCCTGGCCCCAGCGGTTGGGTAGCCACTGGGCGGGTAGGTAGTCGGGCACCTGCTGGGCATGGTATTTTTTGGCCAATTCGTAGCGGGCGTAGGTGTGCAGCTCGCGGTAGAGGGGGCGCAGCTCGGTGTTGAGCTGGCGCACGAGGGCCATCATTTCCTGGCGCGTGAGGCCGTAGTCGCTGGCTTGGTAAGTAAAGAAATCGGGGTAGCCGAGGGCCTGCACGGTTTGGTTGCGCAGGTCGCGCAAATTCAGCAGGCCCGTTTTGAGGGTGGGGCCGATGGTTTTGCTGGCTTCCCAGATTTGCTGACGCTTTTGCGGGTTGGTTTCGGTGCGCAGCAGTTCGTCGATGTCGTTGGTGGTGACGCTCTTGCCCGCGTATTTGTAGTCGAAGCCGTAGAGCTTTTCGGTCTGGTCGGCCTCGGCCTTAATGCGGCGCTTGACCAGCGCGGCCACGGTTTGGGGCGAGTTGGCGGCGTTGTAGAGGGCCGTTTCGAGCTGCTTTACTTGCAGCGGGGTCAGCTGGTCTTTATGGGCCAGTAGCTCGCGCAGCTTGGTGATGTTGGCGGTGCTGCCGCTGAAGGCCGCCATGCGCTCATTGGCGCGGGTGGTGCGGCCGGCATTGGTGGTGTCGCCGGGCACAATGTGGGTGTTGCTCTGCCACTCGGCCTCGCTCGACTGCGTGTAGAGACGCACGTAGTCAGCGTTGTAGCTCGCCAAGAAAGCCTCGGCCTGCGCTTGGTAGTTGGGTGGCGTGGCCGGGGCGGCGTCGGCCACGGGCGTGGTGGTAGCTACGGGCGTTTTGACTGATGCCGACCGTTGGTTGGCGGTGGGCGCACAGGCGGCGAGTAGCGCCAGGGGCAGCAGCGAATAGGATTTCAAAAGAGAAAAGAGCGGTTAGGAGTGGGAATGGAATTACAGCAGAACGCAGCCGAAGCAGCACTTCAAAAGTAAGGCGATGAGGCAGCGCATACCCAAGCTGCTATTGCACCGAAGCTGCTTTCACGGCGCGCGGCCCTTCATCGCGTAGCACCTGCATAATGCGCGCCGGACTGCGCCACTCCACCACGTGAATGGCCCACAGCGTGAGGCGCATGAGCCCGGTAGCCCTCGTGAGGCTGGTGGCCAGCTCCGCAATGCTTTTATCACGCGCCTGCAAAACAGGCGTATAAGTAGGCGCTGCCTGGTCGGCCAGCTCTTCGGCAAAGCACCAGGCGCCATCGCGGGCGTTGGATAAGCTAAACTGAATGAGAATGGAATTGTAGCGCGTGGCGTGCAGCCCCAGTAGCGACAGCAGCGGCGACACGCGGCGCAAACTGGCCATCACATCGCCCGTGAGCAAAGCCAGAATACCGTTGATAGCCAGAAAATCCTTGCGGGTGGCGGGCAGGCCGCTCGCCGCGGCCACTTCGGCCGCGGCAATGCCCAGGTCGAGGTTGATGTGGGCATTCATGCCCAGCAGCAAGTGCTGAAGCACCAGCACTTGCCGGCTGGTGCCCGCCTGAAACGCTAGTTGCCAGGAAGCTGTGGGCGGCTGCCCGGCCTGCCACGTCCGCCAGGCTTGCAGGTAGCGGTTGGCAAACGTGACATCGAGCCGCTCCATGCGCGGGCCATCTTCAAACTCCTGGTTTTTAATGCCTTCGCGCACGCGGCACGTTACCTTGTAGTACAGCGCCGCAAAGTAGCCCAGCCGGTTATTGGTGCGGGCGCAGGTGTCCAGTATCTGCTCCAGCTCGGCAATTACTTCATCAATGGTAGTAGGAAGCATGGCGAAAAAGGCTGACTAAGCGCTGCCGCAGGACAAGCGTAGCCTGGCGCTTAGAGGTTAAGGGTCAATTGGCTACGCTAAAAGTAGGTATTTTCGTGGGTCGGCTGGCAACGGCGGGGGCCGGGGCGCGTAAAGTTAGGAGCCGCCCGGCTGCGGGTTCAGGCACTTAGTACCCATGAAAAAAACGCTTTTAGTACTGGCCTTAGGCCTCGGCACTGCCGGCTCGCTGCTAGCCCAACCCACGAAATCCGCCAAACCAGTTAAATCTGCGGCCCCAGCCGCCCCGATGAACCAAGTAGACGATAAAGCAGCTGGTGCGCAGGTGGCCGCCGCGCCCCTCGAAGAAGTTCCCCATCCGGTATTGCCGCTTTACAGTGGCTCCATCCCCGATTCGAAGCCCAGCCGCGTGCAGGAAACCACCACCACCGACGGCGGTGTGCGGATTTCTAACGTGGTGCAGCCCACGCTCACGGTGTATTTGCCCTCGCGAGAAAAAGCCAATGGCACGTCGGTTATTATTTGCCCCGGCGGCGGCTACACCCGCCTGGCTATGGACCACGAGGGCTACGACGTAGCTAAGCGCCTGAATGAGATGGGCGTAGCGGCCTTCGTGCTCAAATACCGCCTGCCCAACGGCCAGAGCCAGCCCGACCCTAGCATGGCCCCGCTGCTCGATGCCCAGCAGGCCCTGCGCCTGGTGCGCGAGCAAGCTGCCAAGTACAACCTCAACCCCGAGCGCATAGGCCTGATGGGCTTTTCGGCGGGCGGCCACCTGGCTTCCACGGCGGGCACGCACTTTGCCAAGCCGGTAGGCACTAACCCCGGCCCGGCGTCGGTGCGGCCGGCCTTTCTGGTGCTGCTTTACCCGGTTATCAGCTTCAGCGACAGCCTCAAGCACACTGGCTCGCGGGATAACCTGCTAGGCGCTTCGGCTAGCTCCGACCAAGTGAAGCTTTATTCTAATGAGCTGCAAGTAACGGCCCAAACGCCGCCCACTTTCCTAGTGCATGCCGAAGACGACAAGACTGTGCCCGTGCAGAATAGCATCGCCTTCTACCAGGCTTTGCGCCGCCACAACGTGCCCGCCGAAATGCACCTGTACCCCCAAGGTGGCCACGGCTTTGGCATGAACAACAAAACCACCAAAGACCAGTGGGTAGAGCGCCTGCAAAACTGGCTGGACGCCAACGGCTGGCTGACAAAATGAGTGATTAACTGTTAAGGGTTAGTCGTTAATAGTTAATATCTGTTTCATTGACCATTAACAACTAACCCTTAACAATTAAACTTGTGCTTCAGCTCGGCGACCAAGCCCCCGATTTTTCTTTGCCCACCGGCACTGGCGATACTTTTCACCTTGCCGACCAGCGCGGCAAGGCAGTTGTCCTGTATTTCTACCCCAAAGACGACACGCCCGGCTGCACGGCTGAGGCCTGCGCCTTCCGCGACCAGTACGAAGATTTTCAGGACCTGGGCGCGGTGGTAGTGGGCGTGAGCTCCGATAGCGAGGCCTCGCACCAGAAATTTGCCCAAAAGCACCGGCTGCCTTTCCCGCTGCTGGCCGACACTAGCGGGCAGCTGCGCAAGCAGTACGAGGTGCCCCGCGCATTTTTGGGTTTGCTGCCGGGCCGCGTCACGTTCGTAATTGATGCGGCGGGCAAAATTGCCTACGTATTCAACTCGATGAGTGGGGCCACCGACCACGTTAGCAAGACAAAAGAGGTACTGCGGGGACTGGCGAAATAGGCGGCGGCTACCCCCACTTGAACTTTTGGCGTAAGAGTCTGCTATGACTTTTACGCCAATTGTTTTTAGCGACATTGGGTTGGTAGCGGCGGCGCTATCGGCCCTCACATTTTTCCCGCAGGTGCTGCACACCTGGCAAACCCGCTCGGCCAACGGCCTGAGCGGACCGATGCTGGCCATCGGGGCCAGTAGCATGGTGCTGTGGCTGGTGTATGGTCTGCACGAGCACAACGTGCCCATCCTGTTCGGCAACGCGATAAACCTGGTTTTCACCCTGCTGCTGGTGTACTTCAAACACCACTTCCGGCAGCTGGGCGAGCCGGCCACGCCACCACCTGCGCCGGGCGCGTAACTTGACGTACTGAACCTGTTTTTTTAATAAGATATGGAAACTACGCTCGCACCTACCGCTGCCACGCAAACAGATTTTCGGGCTGAATTACACCAGCTTATCGACCAGATTCAGGATGAGGCCGTGCTGCGGGCGTCGCTGCTGCTGCTGGCTCCGCAGGTGGTGCAGCAGGAAGTAGAACCGGAATTAAGCCCAGCTTGGCAAAAAGAGCTAGCTGCTGGGATAAAAGAATTAGACGAAGGCAAAGGGATTCCGGCTGCTGAAGCCTTCGCTCGTTTGCGCCAGAGCACTGCTGCATGAGCTTACCCGTCAGCTTTTCACCCAAGGCGATAGCCCACATTGAAAAACTTGCTAACTGGGCAGGCCAATTCTCAGCCAATGCACGTACCAACTTATTGGCCGCCATTACTGATAAAGTGCAGCATATAGAGTAGCAGCCGGAAATGTATCCAGTATCACTCCAGTACGCGCCTTTACGTCGGTGTATAGTATCGCAAACAGTTACGCTGTACTATCGGATTAAGCCTGGTTCTATAGAAATTGTTGGTGTGGTAGATTCGCGGCGCAATCCCGATGATTTGCTTTCGTCTTAGCACCTAATTTTAGGCGATTTCTAAATGGCTGGAAAGAAAGCCACTAGCCCCTTTCAAACCTACTGCCAGCCGCCGCCCAGCGCGTGGTACAAGTCCGTCACGGCCTGGCGCTGCTGCAAGTCGTCGTTCACGCCGTTGAGCTGAGCTTGCAGCAGGCTTTGCTGGGCCGTGAGCACCTCAGTGTAATTGGCAAAGCCAGCGCGCAGCAGCTCGTGGGTGTAGTCTACCGACTTATTGAGGGCATCGAGCTGCTGGGCGCGGATGCGCTTCTTATCGGCCGCGCTTTGGTAGGAGAACAGCGCATTGCTTACCTCCTGGCCGGCTACGAACATCGTTTGCTGGTAGGTGTAGAAGTATTCTTGCTGCAAGCCCTGGGCGCGGCGCAGGCGGGCGCGGTTAAGACCTTGGTTGAAAATGGGTTGGGCCAGGCCGCCTACGATACTGGCAAAGATGGCATCGGGCGAAAACAGGCTGCTGATGGTGGTGCTGGTAAGGCCCCCGTTGGCGGTAATAGTGAAGGCGGGGTAGAAATACGTGCGCGCCGCGTTGGTCAGCTCAAAGCTCGACTCGAAGGTGTACTCGGCCTGCAATACATCGGGCCGATTGCGGAGCAATTGGCTGGGCACACCCGTGAGCAGGGGCGGGGCGGGGGCCTGCCCCGCCAGCGTGCCCCGCTCGATGGGTCCAGGCACGCGGCCCAGCAGCGTAGCCAGCAGGTTTTCGGCCTCCCGAATGCTGCGCTCCAAATCTGGAATCGTGACTTCGGCGGCGTAGCGCTGGGCCTCGCTCTGCACCACGGCGGCCCCGGTCACCACGTCGCCTTCGAGCAGCAGCTTCATGGTTTCCACGTCCTGGATGCGGTTTAGCACCGTTTGGCGGGTTATTTCGAGTTGGGCATCGAGGGCCAGCAGCGAGTAATAATTGTCGGCAATGTCGGCGATGAGCTGGGTTTGCACCACCCGCCGGTAGGCCTCGCTCTGGAGCACGCTGGCCGCGTAGGAGCGGCGCGTGCTGCGCAGCTTGCCCCACACGTCGGCCTCCCAGCTGCTGCTTAAGCCCAGCAGGTATTGGTGCGAAGCACCGCCCGTCACGATGGTCGATTGGTCGGTGGTAGTGGTTGTGCCGGTGCTGCCCGTGCCGGTGCCGGTTCCCGTTCCCGTGCCGCCCGTTCCTGTACCAGTGCCGCCCGTGCCCGTGCCGGTACCACCAGTGCCCGTGCCACCCGTGCCAGTTCCGCCCGTACCAGTACCAGTGCCGCCGGTAGTGCCGCCCACCGTAGTGGTGCCGCCGCCGGTGCCGGTGCTTACAAAAGCGCCGCCCGTGCGCGAAAGGGTGGTGGTGGCCCGCCCGGTGAGGCTAGGTAAAAAGGCGGCCCGGCTTTGTGCCAGCAGGGCCTGGGCCTGGGCAATGCGGGCGTCGGCCACTTGCAGGTTGCGGTTGTTGGCGAGGCCTTCGGTGATAAGCTTTTGCAGCAGTGGGTCGGTGAAAAGCTGCTGCCAGGGGCGGCTGGCCAGGCTAGTCGAGTCGGTCGTGTTTACGTCGCGATAAAGGCCCGAGGTAGCCGTGTCGGGACGGCCATAGGGGTGCAGAATGCCGCAGCTGCTGCCGGCCAGCAACAGTAGCGGAAGGAAGAGTTTCGGTAGTTTAGCGGTATTCATCACGCTGAATTTGTTGCTTATACGGAAGATTTGCCTGGTGTGCTGCCTGGCGAGTTGCTCGGGGGCCACGGGCCTCACGCGGGCGCATTGGCTAGCTCCACTGCTGGCTCGGCTTGGCCTTCCTTGGGCTCGTCGGGCTTCTTTTCGCCTTGCGGGCCACCTGCCTCATTTTCTTTCTCAATCTGCTCCTGCGTCTTGGGCGGCCCGCTGATGCGCTCCTGCAAGCCTTCGAAGATGATGTAAAGCACCGGGATAAAAAACACGCCCACGAACGTGCCAAACAGCATGCCGCCCACCGCGCCGGCCCCAATGCTGCGGTTGCCATTGGCCCCCGCGCCGCTGGCAAACAGTAGTGGCAGCAGCCCGAACACAAAGGCCAGCGAGGTCATCAAAATCGGCCGCAGGCGGGCCTTGGCCCCTTCCAAAGCCGCCTCCGCAATACCCAGCCCGTGCAGGCGGCGCTGCGTCGAAAACTCTACAATAAGAATGGCATTCTTAGCCAGCAGGCCGATGAGCATAATCACCGAAACCTGGAGGTAAATATTATTGTCGACCCCCATCAGCTTGGCAAACAAGTAGGTGCCGCACAAGCCAATCGGGATGGAAAGCAGCACCGCAAAGGGCAATATGTAACTCTCGTACTGCGCGCTCAGCAGCAAATACACAAACACCAGCGACAGCGCAAACACGTACAGCGACTGCCCGCCCACCTTCTGCTCCTCGCGGCTGATGCCCGAAAACTCGAAGCCGTAGCCGGCCGGCAACTTCTGGGCCGCCACCTCCGCAATGGCCACCAGCGCCTGGCCCGAGCTAACGCCCTCCTTGGGCGAGCCGTTGACCGAAATGGCCGTGAACAGGTTGAACCGGCTCAAGCTTTCGGGGCCGTAAATGCGCGTCAGCGTCACAAACTCGGTAATCGGGGCCATCGCCCCGGTAGCGTTGCGCACAAATATTTTGCTCAGGCCCTCGGGGCTGGCCCGGTAGCTGGTATCAGCCTGCACCATCACCCGGAACTGCTTGCCAAACTCGTTGAAGTTGGTGGCGTACAGCCCGCCGTAGTACACCTGCATGGCATTCAAGATGTTAGCTTCCGTCAGGCCGGATTCTTTCACCTTGGCCACGTTCACATTCAGCTGGTATTGCGGGAAGCCGGGGTTGAAGGACGTGGTCGCAAACTGAATTTCGGGGCGCTGGCTGAGGGCGGCCAGGTAGTCTTGCGCCACCTTGTAAAACTCGGCCGTGGTGTGCCCGCCCCGGTCTTGCAGCTGGAACGTGAAGCCGCTCGTTTGGCCAAAACCCGTGATGGTAGGCTGCGAAATACTGCGGATATCGGCCGCCCGAATATGGCTGGTCAGCTGCGTTATCTTGTCGATAACCTTGGTGTTATCCATGTCCTTGCGCTCGTCCCAGGGCTTGAGGCGCACGATAACCATGCCGTAGGCGCTGCCCGCGCCCGCCAAAATATTTTGCCCCGTAATGCGCAGCGTGCCTCGCACCGCCGGTATGCTCCGAATCAGGCTATCGACCTCCGTGTTCACGGCCGTGCTGCGCTCCAACGTAGAGGCCGGCGGCAAGCTCACGTTCACGAAAATGGTGCCCATATCCTCGCTGGGCACGAAGCTGCTCGGCGTGCTCGTCATTAGTAGGTAAAGCCCCGCGCCAAAGCCCGCGACCCCCGCCAACGAAAGCCACTTGTGCCCGGCCAGGAACTCGACCGCCCGCGTGTACTTGCCCACTAGGGCATCGTAGGCGGCATTGAAGGCCACCCGAAAACGGGCCATGAAACCCTTGGGCGGCGCGTCTTTCTTTTCTTCTTTTTTACCGTCATTTTGGCCTTCAGCTTCCGCCTGCTCTTCCTTATGCTCCTCGGTGGGCGGGCGCAAAAATAGCGCCGCCAGCGCTGGGCACAAGGTCAGGGCATTCACCGCCGAAATCATAATGGCGATGGCCAGCGTGATGCCGAACTGCTTGTAAAACACGCCTGTCGAGCCGTCCAGAAACGTCACCGGCAAAAACACCGCCGCCATCACCAGCGTGATGCTCACAATGGCCCCGGTTATCTCGCTCATGGCGTCGATAGCCGCGCGCCGCGGCGAGGTGTAGCCGCTTTCGAGCTTGGCGTGCACGGCTTCTACCACCACAATGGCATCATCGACCACGATGCCGATGGCCAGCACCAAGGCAAAGAGCGTCAGAAGGTTAATACTGAAGCCGAAGACCTTTAGGAAGAAGAACGTGCCGATAATCGACACCGGCACCGACACCCCGTGAATAATGGTGGACCGGAAATCTTGTAGGAAGATGAAAATCACCAAAAACACCAGCGCGAAGGCTTCGAGCAGGGTGTGAATTACCTTGTCAATCGAGGCGTCGAGGAAGTCGTTGATGTTCACCAGCGGCACGTAGTGAATGCCCGCTGGGAAGCTTTTTTCGGCCTCGGCCAGCACCGCAATGGAGTTTTTGATAACCTCGCGGGCATTAGAGCCCGGCGTCTGGTTTACCGAAATGCCCACTGAAGGCTTGCCAAACGTGGCGCTATTGCTGCTATAATCCTGCGCGCCCAGCTCGATGCGGGCCACGTCTTTGAGGCGCAGCAGCTGGCCCTGGGCCGTGCCTTTCAGCACCACATTTCCAAACTGCTCGGCCGAAATCAGCTTGCCCGTGTACTTGATAACGTACTGAAAGCTTTGGTCGGAATTTTGGCCAAACGCACCCGGCGCGGCCTCCACGTTCTGGTCGGCCAGGGCGGCCGAAATATCGGCCGGCGTGAGGCCGTAAATGGCCATCACGTCGGGCTTGAGCCAGATGCGCATCGAATAGTCGCGCGAGCCAAAGGCGTTGGATGCGCCCACGCCCGTTACCCGCCGGATTTGTGGGGTAATGTTAATCTGGGCGTAGTTCTGGAGAAATGTCTGGTCGTAGGCCGGGTTGTCGCTATACAGCGCAAAAATCAACAGGTTGCTGCTCTGCTGCTTGCGTACCGTCACGCCGGCCAGGGTCACTTCCTGCGGCAGCAGGCTGGTGGCGCTGGCCACGCGGTTTTGCACGTCCACGGCCGCTTGGTCGGGGTCGCGCCCCACGTTGAAGTACACCTGAATGGTGGCTGCGCCCGCATTAGTGGCCGTCGAGGTCATGTAGGTCATGCCCTCCACGCCGTTTATCTGCTCTTCCAGCGGCGTGAGTACGCTTTTGAGCACCACGTCGGCATTGGCTCCCGCGTAGCTGGCCGACACCTGCACCGTGGGCGGCGAGATGTCGGGGTACTGCGCAATGGGCAGCGTGGTGAGGCCCAGCACCCCCAGCAGCACCAGGATAACCGAGATAACGGTGGAGAGCACCGGGCGCTCAATGAATATTTTTAGCATGTAGCTTACTTATCTAAAGTTGTCATTGCGAGGAGGAACGACGAAGCAACTCTTCCTTGCCGTTGAAGCCGCCTCGCTTGATTGGTGTTAGCGCATGTGGGCGAAAAGGAAGGGTTGCTTCGTCGTTCCTCCTCGCAATGACAGTTGCTTGTTAACCTGCCATTTCGGTCTTTGCGCTTTTCACCACCTTGGGCCGAATCTTGGTGTTCTCCTTCAGCGCTCCAACGCCCTCCACTATCACCCGCTGCCCCGATTTCAGCCCTTGGTTGACCACAAACGACTGTCCGTCGGGCGTAGGGGTGGCGGTGATGGCCACGGCATGGGCGGCCGTATCCTTGCCCACTACGTACACAAAGCGTTTGCCCTGAAGCTCATACGTAGCGGCCTGCGGCACGATGAGTACATTGTTCATGGGCTGGAAGGTGCGCACCGAGCCGCTGCTGCCGCTGCGCAAAATACCGTGCGAGTTGGGGAAAGCGGCCCGGAAGCTGCTGGCCCCGGTTTCGGTATTTATCTGACCAATAGCGGTTTCGACGCGGCCAGGGTACTGGTACACGCTGCCATCGGCCAGCACCAGGCGTACGTCGGGGCCCTTGGCTAGCTTCTCCTGCAAGGTGTTGCCAGCGCGGCGGCGCGTGAAGTTGAGCAGCGCCTTCTCGCTGAGCGAGAAGTAGGCATACACGCTGGCCGTGCTCGAAATAGTGGTGAGCGGGTCGGTAGACGTGCTGCTAACCAGGCTCCCGATTTTATTCGGAATCGAGCCCATAATGCCGTCCAGCGGGCTCACTATATCGGTATAGCCCAGGTTGGTAAGGGCGTTGGCGAGCGTAGCGCGGGCCTGCGCCAGGGCCGCTTGCTTGGATTGCAGCGTGTACTGCGCGCCCTCCAGCTCGTACTTACTGATGATGCCGCGAGCCACCAGCGGCTCTACTTTGGCCACGCCCATGCGGGCAGTGTTCACGTCGGCCTGGGCCGTGAGAATGCCGGCGCGGGCCGTGCGCACATCCTGCTCGTACTGCGGGGCCGAGATGTGAAACAGACGCTGGCCTTTCTTTACGTTCGCGCCTTCATCCACGTAAATGGCTTCTACATAGCCATCTACCTTGGGGCGAATTTCGACATTCTGCTGGCCCTGGATGGTAGCCGGGTAGTCCTGGTAGAGCGTCACGGAGTCGGGGCGCACTACTAGCACGGGGTATTCTTTGATGGGGGCCGGGCCGGCTGGCTTGCCGTCTTTGCCGGTGGCACCATCTTTCTTTTTGGAGCCGCAGGCGGCTACGCTTAGCAAGGCCAATAGCCCCACCGCGAGGGCTGGTAATCGAGTGCTCATTATGGCTGAAACGTGAAGTTGCCGCTCTTAGGTCGGGGTGGGCTCCCTAAAAAAGACCACGCCCCCAATCTTGCCGACAGAAGCCGCTATACGTCCAGTTGACTTGCGAGTTAAGGATGCTCCGTTTTTGGGCGAAAAGCTGAGCCGTGAAATAGCGAGCACGCATGCTTCACGGCCATTTAGGTAGTCGTGCGTTCGGCTTTTCGTGGGGCCCTTGCAAACCCGAAGCTGGTAAAATCCCGAACCGCTTAGCGCCCAAAAAAATTACGACCAAAAAAGCACAAACTGCTTAATGATGGTGGTGCCCCGGCGCGGCGGGCTTGCCAAACAAGTTGGCCAGCGCCCCCACCACAAACAGGGCTGCCCAGCACACGTAGAGCCAGCCGTAGCCAGCCGGGCGCGGGTAATGAATCAGCCGCATTAGCAGCTCGGCCCCACCGCTCATTATCAGGCCGGTGAAAGCGATAAACTGCCAGGAGTTGAAAAGAGTAGGGCGGTAGAGCTTGCCGAAATCCATAAGCTGGAGCAGAAGAAAAATAAAGACAAAGAAACGGCTGCTAGCGAGGTCCCGCACCAACTTCGGGGCAAGCGGCGCGTACACACCTGGCCGCCCGGCAGGGCCGCCTGCTGTGTACTTCGGCGGGGCCGGCCCGGTTGCCAGGGCGCATCTCCGTATTTACTTAAAACCCTGCCACTCAGCCATGATACTCAGCGACGAGCTATTCGAAGACGACAAAGACCAAAAGGCCGACGGCCAGAAAAAAGAGCCCGCCAACCAGAACCCTACCAATAAGGTGGGCCCCGGCAACGAGGAGCTGGAAGCGCAGCGCGACTACCAGCGCGACCAAAGCAACAACAAGAACAGCGACGACGCCAGCGCCCACCGCAACATGGGGGCCAATGGCTACACCCAGCGCGACGACCAGAAAGACCAGCTAAGCAACCTGCACATCGGGGGCTCGGAAACCGAGCCCCAGGGCGGCAACAACCACACCACGGCCGGCGAGCAGGCCCAGGGCCCCGGCTTTACCGAAGAAGGCAGCTACGAGCTGGATGAGCAAGGCGAGGGCATTCGGATGCACGAGCAGAAGCTGGGCGACGACCACACCAGTGGCTCGGTGCAGCGCACCCAGGACGAAGGTAGTAACTAGTTTACAAGCAAGTGATTGCTAAGTTAAATGGCCGCGTTGGCTCTACCAGGTAGAGCCGGCGCGGCCATTTGGGTAAATAGCCTTTTAGGGCGTAATTTGCAGCTTATTAGTTGAATAGTGCTACGCCACAAACCCGTAGCTTAGCCCCGGCCCAGCAGGTGTAGCAATGATAAACCAGGTAAAACAACTGGCCCACGGGCTACTAACGGCCGGCCTGCTGGGGTGCGGGGTTACCAGCGAGGTAGCTACTCACCATCCCAGCGCTATTATGGTCGGCACTGCCCACGTCGCACCCGTTGGCGACAGCGAGCACCTCGCCCAGGTGCCCCGCTAGGCACTCCTCGCTCAGAAAGCACTACCACGGTCGCCCCCGCGCTGGCCGTGGGCGCGCCCAACCGCCGCATTCAGTCGGGCCGCATTATC
>JBPBQK010000073.1:0-77488 GCA_050954845.1 Janthinobacterium lividum | reverse complement strand
TTACGAAACCAATCCTCGTGTCAGTGAAGCGATTATCAAAGCCTGTTTTTGTCATCTGATATTGCGCCGACTAGCCAAAGAGGCTCCTCTCAAACATAGCGCTTGAATTATCCTATACCCTCTAAGATTATTAGAGGTGCCTTAATTGCGACGGGCGTGGGCGCGCTGGTAATTTTGGTCGGGCTTTTGGTGGCAAATTTTGATAGCTTCAAAGCCAAGTTCGGCGGTTCGGAAAAGCTTTTCACCAAAATCAAGGAGGTAGCCAGCGGGGTATTCTCAGGCTTGATTGCCTCGCTCAAAAGTGTGGGCGAGATAGTGATGAAGATTTGGGACGGGGACTTTTCGGGGGCCGTGGCCAAAGCCAAGAACGTGGGCAAGGATATTGCGGCCGGCTATGCTAAGGGCGTGCAGGAAGTAGTCGACGACACCAACCGCCAGCTACTGCAAAAGCAGATTGAGGCGCAGGAGCGGTTGTTGAAAGTGCAGCAGGCCGGCGGGCTCAACACGGCCAAGCTCCAGCGGCAGATTCTGGCCGATAAGTTAGCGGTGTTAAAACAGGGCACAGAAGAAGAGAAAAAAGCCCACGCTGATGCCGCTACCGAGCTGGCGGCGTTTGACGCGGGCGAGGCCAAGAAGCAGCGCACGGAGGCGCTGGCCTATACGATGGCCCGCATCAATGCGGTGATTGCGTTGGAGGATGCGCAAGGCAAGGAATCGTACAAGGAGCGGCTATCAGCTAAACGGGCCGAGCTAAGAAGCTTGGAAGATGCTAGCAAACGGGGCGAGGAGGTTAGTTTAGCCCTCATCAAAGCCAAGCGAGGCGAGCTCGCCGCCTTTGAGGTGCAACACCAGCGCGAGACAGCGGCTAAGCGCCGGGCGCTGCTCATCGAAACCCAGCAAAACGAGGTGGCTTTGTTGGATGAGCAGGGCAAAGACACCTTGCAGAAGCGGATTCAAAATGCGCGGGACCTGCTCGACCTCGACACCGGCACGGGCGAGCAGGAGCTGGCGCAGAAGCGGGCCGATAAGCAAAGCCTGTTGCTACTTGAGGAGCAGTACAACACGAAGGTGCGCGAGGGGCTGAAAGCCAACCTGGAGCAGCGGCAGGATATTGAGCAGCAGGGCCGGGAAACGGATAAGGGCTTTATCGACGCAGCCGGTGAATACACCTACGAGGCCTACAATAAGAGCTTAGCCAAGCTTACTTTGGGCGAGAGTATCCTGACTAAGGTTTTCGGCGTGAAGCCCGAAAACCTGGAAAAGGTCAAGAAGGATATTGCCGAGGCTTCCGCTGCGATAGTCGAGACCGTTACCAACATTGCCACGACGGTACTGAGCGAAAATATTAGTGCGCTGGATGGCCAAATCTCAGCTATTCAGGAGAAAATCAGCTTGCTTGACCAACAGGCGCAGGCGCACAATCAGGCCGCACAGGACGCAGAAAGTCAGCTTGCTGCCAGTTCTGGCGCACGTCGTGATTACCTCATCGGTAAGATAAACGCCGAGCGGGCGGCTGAGGCGAAGCTGCTGGCGGACAAGAAAAAAGCTTCCGTCGAAGAGGCCAAGCTCGCGAAGGAGAAAGAGAAGCAGCAAAAAGAATTGCAGGCCGTGAGCCTGGCCACGGCCGCCGCCAGCGCGATAGCCGCCGCCGTGAACGCGATTGCCTCAGCAGCAGCTATTCCGTTCCCGGCCAACATTCCGGCTATCCTGGTAGCGGCGGCCACCGTGGGCAGCGCCGTGCTTTCAGCCCAGCAACTTGGCAAAAGTTTCGAGGACGGCACCGGGGCACTGGGCAGCGATGGCGTACTACGCGGCCCGCGCCACGCGGGCGGCGGTGTGGGATTGTTCAACCGCTACGGGCACTTCTTTGGGGAGGCAGAAGGGGGCGAAGCCATTACGCCCGTTGATGCCACCAACAACAACGCGGCCGTGCTAGAACTTATCCGCACCAAGGGCCGCTCGCGCCGGCTCACGCCCGCGGATTACATGAACGCGCTAGCCGGTGATGCGGGCAGCATAGCCCGCTCGATTGTGCCCACGCCGAAAACCTACTCCGAACCGGGTGGCATTTTGAACAAGGGCGGCACACCCAGCGGGCAGGCGTCCTCAGGCGACTTAAAAGCAGTAGCTGCTCTCATCGGCCAACAAAACGGGTTACTTGTGCAGGCTATTGCTCGCCTCGATAGCATTGCCGAGAGTGGCGCTGCTACGCAGACTCACGCTGAGCAGACAGCCGTGAGTAACCAAGCGCTAGTAGCTTACGGCCCAGCTCGCCTAGCTATTGGTCACCAAGAAATTCAGCAAATGCGGGAAGAAGAGGCAGCCGCCGAGCAAGCGAAAAACTGGGCCGACCCGTTTTATGGCAGCTCATTAAACAAAAAGGGCTAGCCGCCTTCCTACCACCCAGCCAGCGCCACGGCAAGCCGCTTTCGCAATGCAGCGAGGGCGGCTTGTTCGTTGGGGTTGGCCTTGGGTAATAGTTGGTCTAGGGGCGGCACATTTGATGTACTCTCCACATCACCCAAGCGTTCAAGCTCAAAGCCAGTGAGAGCGTATTTCAATCTAGAAGTGGTAGGGGTAAGCTCTACATGATAGCCTAACAAGTAAGCATCTACTCCTTCACCTTCTTTTAAGCTTGTGACCTTGGGTAGGCCTGCGTAGGTAATGAGAAACCTGCTATTTCTATCAGAGGCCGCCCTCTCTTCTACGCCGGCTGGGGTAAAGTCAGTCAGCTTCGCCAAATACCACCGCCTCACAAGCGCCCGCCGCTGGGCTTCCGTTTTTGCACTGGCCGGCCACGGCAGCGCTCCCCGAAACTCAACTTTTCCCGTCTTCGGGTTGCGCGGCCAGGCCTGCGCGTGGGCTGAGGTGAAGGTGAGCAGGCAGAGCAGGGCAGCGAGCAATAATTTCATGCCACCAAACTACGCACGCGGGCTGCTGCTGGCCCACTAGCGGGCGGTAAACCATGTATCTTAACCCTATGAAGCTTTTTGCCTGGCTGCGTGCCCTGCTACCTAGTCCTACCCCGGCCGCCGGCCCCTCTACTCAGCAGCTACCAGCCCCTGCGAAACAGGTTAGTCACTCCGGGCCGCTCGTGCCCATCCCACGCCTAAGCCCAGCTCAACGCGAAGCCCGTGCTAAGGCCCGTGAACCGCATATTCTGGCAGCAGTAGCCGACTCACAGGCCCAAGCGCAGGCGCGCGGGATTCTCGTTAACCTACACCCAGCGATTTACCGCCTCGACATGGAACGAAAGTATCTACAGGCTGATATAGTAGAAGCCCAAGGCATGGGCTGGGTGATTGATGAGCTGCACCTGCACTTGGAATTGCAACTAGTAGAAGCCGAAACGAATCTGCGCATGTGGCACCAATCGCTCATGCAGCGCTATGGCCCCGAACTCGGCGCCAAGCTGGGCCAGCACGAGGTAGCGGTGGGCATGCGCTGGGAGCACGTCGTGGTTTGCTACGGGCCGCCACCCGCGGGGGCGATGCAGCAGCTGGCTGGGCACCCTAACCGCTGGCGCGTACAGTACGGCAGCCAGGCCGCGGGCAGCTACTTCGAGCTGGTGGATGAGGTAGTGACGGTAGCGCGCCTGGGCGTGCCCACGTTGCCGGCTCACATGGTGGGAATACTGGACTTGCAGCAGTAGCCCACCTGCTAGCCAGGTGGCCGTGCCCACCCAGGGCTACGCTGCGGGCCTCTACCTGGTGCGCCTGACTACGGCCACTGGCACCCAGTTGCTCAAGCTTATCAAGCACTAGCACTTGCTACCTAGCGAGCTATAAAAAGCCTCAGCCTTACCGGTTGAGGCTTTTTTTTCTTTCCGGCGGCTAGTACCCATTCATCATAAGACGTAATTGATTTGCAATACCTTAGTCGAGACCAAGGTGCGTACCTTGCAGCCCCCTTTTACCCCTCGCTTTCTTGTATGCCATTATCCGTTACTCTGCGCCGCTGGCTCCTCAGCGGCTTTTCTGTGCTCGCTACTGCGGCCCACGCCCAGACCACGGCGCCCCCGCCCACGCTGCTTGACGACTTCAACCGGGCAGATAACCCTATCGTGGGCACCGGCTGGCTGGAAACCGAGTCCACCACCGGCACCGGCGCGGCCATCGTCAGCAACCAGCTTAGGCTTTCGAGCGGTGTTATCGGCAAGGATTTCGTTTCGCGCGACATGTCGGCCCGCTACAGCCCCGTGCTGCGCCAGAACGCCAACCAGTTGAGTTGGCTCTTCAACATGCAGCAGAGCCGGCCCAACCCTTCAGGCTTCGCCAGCAACAACTACGGCGTGGCCTTCGTGCTGGCCGCCAGCGCCGCCGACTTCACGGCTGGCACCACCAACGGTTACGCCGTGGTATACGGCAATTCGGGCACGCCTGACAGCCTGAAGCTGGTGCGCTTCACGGGGGGCCTAAACGGGCCAGCCAACCTCAAGACCCTAGCCAGCGTGAGCCTGCCCGTGCCCTCGGCGGCCCCCGGCCCGGCCTCGACCGTGCGCGTGCTCTATGCCCCGGACGAGGATAATTGGACGCTGGAAGTGGGCAGCAGCAGCACGGCCTTCACCGCCCCGCTGACCACCACTTACACCCGCATTGGCATCCGCAAGGACTCGGCCTTCGTCAAAACGGCGCTGCCCTATCTGGGCTGCTTCTGGAACCACGCCGCCACGGCCAGCGAGTACGCGGTGTTCGATAACATCTACGCCACAGCCCCCTGCGTGCTCGGGGCCGAGCCCACCCAGGGCCCGAGCACCCCCACGGCAACGGCCATCACCAGCGGCGGGGCAACCCTGAGCTGGAGCGCCGGCAACGGGGCTGGCCAACTCGTGGTGGTGCGCCCGACGAGCGCGGCGGCCACCGTCCCCGCCGACGGGCTGATTTATAACGGCAACGCCAGCTACGGGGCGGGCAGCGCCCTGGGCGCGGGCTACGTCGTGTCCGCCGGCACGAGCACCAGCGTCAACCTCACCAACCTGAATCCCAACACCGCCTACGCCTACCAGGTGTACGAATTGCTGGGTACGGGCTGCACCACCAACTACTTGCAGGCCAGCCCCGCTAGCGGCACCTTCACCACCCCGGCCTGCGTGCTTGCGGCCGCGCCCGCGACGGCTTCCTACGGGGCCACGGCGACGAGCGCCGGCCGAACCTCGGCCACCTTCACCTGGTTTGCGGGCAGCGGGGCCGGACGCCTCGTGCTGCTGCGGCCCACTGCCTCGGCCCCCGCCGCGCCCGCGAGCGGCACGAGCTACGTGGCCAATGCCGGCTACGGGGCGGGCAGCGCGCTGGGCAACGCCAACTACGTAGTATATGCCGGCACCGGCACCAGCGTCACGGTCAGCAACCTCACGCCGGGCCAGAACTACACAGCTACCGTCTTCGAGTACAACGGCACGGGCTGCGCCACGGCCTACCAGACCACGCTAACCACCACCGTCGCCTACACCGTGCCCGTGCCGGCGGCCGGCACGCTGCTGCCCTTCCGCGGCAACATCCACGCTCACAGCAGCTACTCCGATGGCAACCAGGATGCCGCGGCCACGCCCCTACAGGACTTCCAGTTTGCCGCCGCCTCGCTGCACTCGGACTTCCTGGGTATCAGCGAGCATAACCACAGCCAGGCCGGCATGAGCCTGCCCAACTACGCCGTGGGCCTAAGCCAAGCCACCCAGGCTACGACCTCGACGTTCGTCGCCCTCTACGGCATGGAGTGGGGCGTTATCTCGGGCGGGGGCCACGTGGTGGTGTACGGTGTCAACCAGCTGCTAGGCTGGGAGCCGGGCAACTACGACGTATTCGTGGCCAAGAACGACTACCAGAGCTTGTTCAAGGAAATCAACCGCCGGCCCGGAGCCTTCGCTACATTGGCCCACCCTCAGCGCGGCGACTACGGTAACCTGGCGACGGCGGCCTTCAGCAGCCGCGCCGACTCAGCCATCGTGGGCACGGTGCTCCGCTCGGGCCCTGCCACCTCGACCAACCTGACCTACAGCAACCCTTCGACCGGCAGCTACACCTCCACGTTTGCCGTGCTGCTGGCCCGGGGCTACCACACGGGTATCACGCTCGACCACGACAACCACAACACGACGTTCCTGCGCACCACGCCCGGCCGCCTGGTGGTACTAGCCCCGGCCCTGACTCGGGCCGACCTGCTCGACGCGCTGCGCCAGCGCCACTTCTACGCCTCCGATGACTGGAATGCCGAGGCCAGCTTCACAATTAATAGCCAGCCGATGGGGTCCATCTTCGCCGGCTCCAGCGCGGCCACCATCCAGCTCAGCGCCAGCGACCCCGACAACGAGGTAGCCGGCACCACCATTACGCTGATGCGCGGCGTACCCGGCAGCGGCACCCGGGCCACGGCCCTGACCACTACGGCCCCCGGCGTGACGACACTGAGCGTGAGCGACGCGCTGGCCCTCAACGCCACGGCCTATTACTACGGCATCATCCGCCAGGCCGACGGAGATAGTATCGTGACTTCGCCCATTTGGTACACCCGGCAGGCCGTGCTGGGCACGAAGGCCGTCGCCGACCCACTGGCGCTGACCGTCTACCCCAATCCCACGGCGGGGACCGCAACCCTTTCGTATTACCTACCCACCGCCGCCGGCATCAGCGCCGACGTATCGGATATGCTGGGCCGCCGCGTGGCTACGGTGACAACCAACGAGCACCAAGCCGTGGGGCCACACACGTTGGCCGTACCGGCGCTGCCCGCTGGGCTCTACCTCGTGCGGCTGCTGCACAACGGGGTCGCGGAGTACCGTAAGCTGCTGGTAGAGTAGCTTTACTGCGTCCCACTTATCATGTGGACTGGTGCGGATAGGCCTTGCGGCCTGCAACACTATCCGGAAGCCCCGTCGACGTATCGGCGGGGCTTTTCACTTTGCACCATGCCTCGTCGCCTTGCCGTTGCCCGCAAGCGCCCGGTCCACCTGCTTCACCTGTCAGCCGCCACCAGCCACCAGCCACCAGCCACGAACTACGCTGCACAGCTAATCATGTCACCGTACTCTACGCCAGCACGACTTCACCTACGTGCCAGCTGGCCGTAGGGCCTGGCGGGTATGCGCTTCGTGCCTGGCCCTGAACAGCGGGCCGTTATTTAGCAATTCCAGGCTAGTAGCGCGCTCGTGTCGGGGCTAACATCGTAGGCTGCCCGCCGGGCCCTACGCTGAACTAAGCAACCGGGCACCAATACCCGAAGAACGGGCGGCCGCTCTCCAACAGATGTTCACTAAAAAAGCCCCGGTCGCTCAACGGCCTTGTCCTTACCCAAAACTCTAAAAAGCGCCGACAGGCAGGCGGCGCTTTTTTTGTGGCTTATCCATCAAGTAGTTGGGCGGCTAACTGTGCCCCTTTGAAAAGCAAGCGCAGGGTGCGGCGGCCGTGCCAGAGCGTTTGCCAGCCGGGTGGGCCGTCGCCTTGCGCCCCAGGTGCCCGTCGAGCACAGCTAGGGCTACTAACCGCTCGCAAAAAAAGCGCCGCCCTGCAGGCCGGCGCTTTTTAGAGTTTTGGGTAAGGACAAGCCTCACCGGCCGAGGCTTTTCTATTACGTGGTATCAATGTCACAAAATGAAGGAGAAAGCAGCGACCAACGTAGTTTTCTGATTGACTAATTAAAAGATGAATTTCCTATTAAGAAGAGGGTAAGCACTAAAGATTGCATTATTAAATTTTATAGCAGTATAAATCCATAAAAATACATAGTTAAATCCAAGTCTTGCAAAAACGCAGTTTGTCCTTTTTGCGAAATACGGAACAATCTACTTTTGTCAGTATACCTGCTAGTTGCAGGTCCACTTTCACCCTCACTTTCTTTTTCCAACATGAAGCAACTTTTTTTACCTGGTAGGGTGCGCCCATCCTGCCTACTGATGGCCTCGACTTACGGTACCGGGAACTGGTATCTGGAAAATTATTTAAGGATAAGTCTACTGCTTTAATCTCTGATAGTCCAATAGGGGAAAAAGTAAATCGCATTGTATCGTAGCACGAAACAGTATTGAGCAGCGCTGGTGCTGCATCTACCCGTAGCATGCGATGCTCACCCATTTTTTCATCCCGATTGCGGCGCCTAATCATTCAAAATTCTAGTTTCTCCATTTGCGAATTTCATCAGAAATTTATATTTCTTCATCGCTCGTCCACACATGAAAAAAACTTTTCTATCGAGAGCAATTTGCGTCCTCACATGTACTTTGGGGTTATTCTCAGCGGCCAAGGCACAGGACCGTCTTTCCCCATTGCATCCTGACGGGGGCAAAGCGGGTTTTCTAAACCAGGGTTATGAGCGTTATTTAATTGCTCCCTGGACCCAGGGCAACGAACTGGTGTGGGTACCTCAGTGGACTGCCAGCTTCACCACGCAGCTAAATGGGACCGCCACTCAACTAGTCCCGCTACTGGCTACTCTGCAAACGAAGGATACCCATAAGGGAGTAGCCTTCAATTTTGTAGGAGCCACTAGATACCTGGCCATAGTCGGTGAGGGTTCTGCGGCCACTTATCGCTTCGTGACGCTTGTTTATGATGATAAGAAAAACCAGGCGGTGCAGCCGAACGCAAAATCACTAGCCGCCTTCAGTGGCACTATCCTATACCAAGGGATGGGTAATAAATATGTGGCCCTTAGCATGTACGTTAACGGCCAACGTCAGGCTCCTCAGAACTCAGCAAGCGTAAGCAAGACTGCTTCGTCTGTTGGAGCTGCTTCATCTGTTGGCGCTACTTCGTCTGTTGGAAATGCGACGAATGGCGGAGTAACCTGCACGGATGTATATACCTGCTATTGGTCTGGCCAGTGCTACCAAGACAATGTAGTCTACGGCACTATCACTACTGGTACTGCAGGTTGTGTGTCGCCTTCTGCCCCGGCTGGCCCATGTTCTTTCGGCACCTGGTATTTAACTGGGTCAGAATCTCAGCAGGAATGCACCTACGATACTCCTGACCAAAATCCTGACTGGGGCCCTGGGCCCGTCCCGGCTAATCGGCCGTGCCCAGGCGACCCGTTAGTGGTTATGAATATCGCGGCTTCCGGAAAAACGGGTGGCAACGTTCGGGGGGGGACATTCGGACCTGCTGTCCGGTCGTTCCCGGATGGCCGACCTAAAAAGCACGAAGGCCTCGATTTAGCAGCTGACCCTGGCACCCCAGTGTATGCTGGTATTGCTGGCGAGGTTATTGGTACCGAATCCAGCTTTACGCCGGGGCAGTACAAGCCGGACTCGTATGGTAACTACGTTTATATCAGAAATGTGGATGGCACTTACTCCAAATACAATCATTTAGATGGGCTTGCGGCAGGCCTTCATATAGGCTCGCAAATAAACCGCGGTGCGCAAATTGGAATTTCGGGCAGTACCGGTAACGCAGCCTCGAAGGACGTATTTAACAAACACGTGCATCTGCAAATGTTTGATTCCTCTCACAGGCCCATTGACCCCCAACCGCACGTGGGGACCTCATTTGACCCCAAAACCGGCAAGGGCCGTCGTCCCTGCTAATTTATTACTGTCTTTTATTTTCTTTCTCGCATGAAAACGATGTTCCTTAAGACTTTACTACTGCTGCTCATCAATCTATTTGGCCTAGGTATTTGCCAGGCGCAGGATTTGGTGGACTACACGCAGGTAGGCCTCATGAAAGCTGATTATGACCACCGCGCGGTGCTCTACCTCGGAAATAGTAAAAAAGCAGCTCTAGCTGTGCTTGGTAATCCCTCGCAACAGGGTACTTACTACTCCGAAATGCAGGATATTACACTGGATGTGTGGACGTACGGCAACAGCAAGCTCTATTTTAATGCGGATGGCTTGACTGCCTATGATATTATCGACCCTACCATCGCAGTTGGAAACAATTATGCTAACTCCTACCGAGTTGGCGGCAGCTTAGGAGGTGCTACTACCAGCTTCCATGGGCTAACTGTGGAAACCTCTTCTGGCACATCCCGCAATCTACCCTATAGCGCCATTGCGCTCGCCGGTCTCAAAAGTGGCGATACAATTCTCAATAACGGGACGGAGGTGCTTTTCAATGCCAGCGGTACCATCTTCAACATTTGCCTGAATAACACGAATTAGAACAGTTGTTTTCCTCTTATAAAGCCAATCGACTATGAAATCCCTTTATTTCTCGAAGCGCTGTTTACCAACAGGAAAAGCGCTACTGTTCCTCTTCTTCCTCTTAGGCAGCTTTGTGCAAGCGCAGGCTCAGGTGAGTTTTACTAGTCCCGCCTATCCCGGCGTTGGTGCGGCCAGTGAGTTTACCGTATACAACTCGCCAGTAGATGACGGTAACAACGCAGTGAAAGTCCAAGCACCAGGTGATGGAGACTTAACCGTCAACTTTTCTGCCACGCTGTTTCGCCCGGCCGGCACCAGCACCCAAGGTTTCGTGGCAGTTCAGCTAGGTACTTCTCCTAGTAATTTAGTGACGCCCGAACTCACTGCTGCTGCTCATCCCACCGTGGATAACTCGCTCTGGACCGCAGTTCAGAACACAGGTTCAACCCCAACTGAGCAACTCGTAGTGACCGGTACTTTTACCATTTCGGGGAGCGTGGCAGGCAATAATACTGGATTTTATGCCGTCTATTATAGCAATAATGGCGCATCTCCAGTCGTCAGCCACCCCGTTTTACTGCGCGTCTTGCCGCCTGACCCCATCAAAAATCCATTGTTGTTCTACATACGTTGCTCTAACAATGTCATATGTGATGACCAGTGTGTTCCCTATGGTGCCAAACCAGCGGTTATCAAAGGTCGGGTATTGGCATCCTATAACGAGTTAGTTTTTCAAGATGGTAGCTGGCACAGCCGGTACGAGGATTACGCCGCAATCTGCGCTCAAAAAGGCATCTCAACTTGGGCTAGTCAGAGTGAGAATGAAGAGGTTATTTGGCAGTATAGTTACGATAACAGTAACTGGTCTAACGTAGACAACTACAATAACTATAAATATTCTTCCTCTTTTCAGCCGCCCGCCTGTACACGCACCACTTATTACCGGCGCCTATCCTCGCACCTCGAGAGAAACTGGTGGACCGGCAATTCTCAGGAGGGGTGGTATGACTCTAACGTAGTAAGAATTACGCCGACTGCCCCAGTGCCAACTACTAACCAGTCCAACGTCAAATCTTGTGGCGGTAGTGTTACGGTTAGCGCCAATACCCATCTAGGTATCAGTTCCTATAACTGGTGGGTGCCTTATGCTGGGTGGACCATCAGCGATGGTACGCAGGCCCCTTTTTCTACCTTCTATAACAACGGCAGCTTTATAACGAGCCGAAACGCTGGTATCGTTATTTATCCACCAAGCAACGCAGCACCCGGAAATTATGTAATTTCCTTTAGTGCCAATGGTGAATGCGGCGACAAATCAGCAGATGCCCAACTAACCGTAACTATTGATTATAGTGGCACCAGTGCTCCAACGAATGGCTACTTTACCTTAGCTGGAGGGTCAACCTCTTGCGCGCCACGCTATAATCTGCGTACCAGCCCGGTTAGTGGCGCGACCTCTTACGAGGCTACGCTTAGTACTGGTGCGTGGGCACAAGGCCAACTTAACCCGAATACAGGCGAGATATCCTTCTTCATTATTCCTGGCCGACAGTATAATATATCCGCGCAAATTTTTGCAGTTGGTCCTTGCGGTAGGTCAGTTGCCTATGATGTGCCGGCGCAGGATTTGAATTTGCGGCAACAGGATGCAGAGAGTTTGCGGCCCTGTGATGAAACTCCGGTAGAGGAATACATCAAAGCTTATCCTAATCCGACAAATGAATCGCTCACAATCAAAGCCCAAAATGATGGCTCAGTAGGATACCTGTACAATAGCCAAGGGACAGCTATACGCACTATCCAGCTAGATAAAAGCAGCGTGAGCAAGGCCGTGGATACGTCTAATCTTCCCAACGGCCTGTATAATCTAGTCATTGAAAGCCCGAACCACGAACGGCACGTAGAGCACATCTTCATTGAGCACTAAGGCCTCCTGGCAGCAGCTGCTTTCCCAGGCTAAGGGAAACTGATAAGCTGGCCGATAGCCATACGTTAGCCCAACTTTTGCTACAAACAACCAGCTTGCCGACTAGCTGTGTTGTAGCAAAAGTTGGGCTAACGTATGTTAGCCCAATAGGCTCAACGCTTATTCATGCCGTAATTATTCTCAGTATTTCCTAAACCGTTCCATTCAAAAAGAAGCCCCCATTTTCAATCTGAAAATGGGGGCTTCTATGGTCACGAGTGCTTCGAACGCCCTAGCCGAGTAGCTTAACAGCTAATTAGTGGGCCCCGTATCAATGCGGGCCTCCACCACGTTCTGCACACTTAACGGCAGGGCCGAAAGTATGTCCAACCCCGAAGCCGCCTCAATCGCATCCACACTCGTCCGGTAGCCGCCCCAGGCCGAGTTCAGGCCGTTGTCGTTGGGCGTGTTAATGGCAATAATGCGGGTGCTGCTACTTACCCGGCTCACGTCATTGTTGCCCACCGGCAGCAGCATCACGACCTTCCAGCAGTTCGAGGGCACCGTGATTTTGCCGCTAGCAATAGTAGTCTGGTAGCCTGAGCTGCCAGTGCCGCCCCGGCCGTAGGAGCCACACACGATGTACAACTCGTTGCCCTGGCCCACCAGTTTGCGGCAGTAGTCTTCGAGGTTGCCCCAAGTCTGTTGGTTGTTGTTAGGAGCCTGCGGCATCATGTTGCTCATCAGGAACGTGGCCGAGTTGTCGGCTACCGTGGCCGTGCGGTCAGCGCTGGGGCAGTTGTGGCCCCGGTCGAAGCCGTAGCCGGTATAGTCCGACGTTTTCACCTGATACCAGCCGCTGGGTAGGTCGGTATCGGCCCGGAAGTCATCTTGACGGGCCGCGCTGCCCAAGTCGGCCGTGCCCAGGTGCCAGCTTACCCAAATCGGCTTGCCTTGGTCGCGGTTGTAGCCCACAGCATACTGTGGCCGCACAAGTAGGTAGTTGGTTGGCGACGAAGTGTTGCTCACAGCCCCGCTCGGGTTGCCCATCAACATGTTGTCATTGCTAGTGTTGGTGGCGGGCGTAGCATCCTCAGTTTTCGAGCAGGCCGTGGCCAGCAGAACGAGCGCGGCAAGGGCCGCAGGGCGCAGTAGCAAGTGTTTCATTGGTAGAAGCTAGACTACAAAGCTAGGGTTGCTCAGTAGCACGGCCCGCACCGACCAGGACCTGTACTGGCTGGCGGCTAGGCTCAACTGGCCACCCGAGTGGCTGCGGCTGGTGGTGTGGCTGCTTAGTGTATAGGCTGCTTGCTACTTGTTAAATAATAAGAGCCCCAGAATTTCTTCTGGGGCTCTTGGGTAGAAAAGGGGAATGCCTTAATAAATTGAGATATAAATATCCTGGCAACCACTATTTATGTGGGCATTATAGACGTTGCCGTGATGATTAGTCATTGACGTACTGGTCTGGTCGCATCCTACCGTGTATTCAAAGTAGTCATGCGAGCCAAAATCCTGGTCGAAGTAGACATCATAGACACCTTCCGGAACGTAGCCTAGCACGCTATTGGGAGATATAAAGGAGTCAGTAGTGAAGTATACGTTCTGTCCACCAGAGGTGCTGGCGAAGGTAATATTCCACGCACTGTCCCCGCCGCCCTCTGGTACGTGAAGACTTACCTCTACTGCATCTAGGGTCCGCAGAAAATGGTCGGGCATCCAAACAGCGGCCAACGGCGAGGAGGTGCCAGTTGCTGATAACGAGGGAGTGGCAGCGTTATTGGCGAACAATTGGCTAGAGCCTAGTAGGGTCGCGACAGCAGCACAGACTAGGGTGCAAAACTTTTTTTTCATGGGGTGGGCTAAAAAAAAGAGTGAGAGGAAAAGGTATCCCTACCAGCCTGGGCCTGTCAGCTTTAGCAGCAGAGTACTAAGCCAAAAGTATCTCCCTAAGCGCTTGATTAAAAGGATAGAGTTGCTTTTTTTAGGACATTACATATCTTATATATACCTCGTAATATATTGACTATTCAACAACATCACGCAGTGAGAACTTGGCTTGTTATTATACAATCCTGACAGCTATATCGCTTGTGGTAGACTATCCATATTGCACAACTAGATAACTCTACTACGTAATGTGACATCTGCTCCATAAATCAGCTACGCTTTCTTACCAGTATAACTTAATAGCTATGTCACTGCACGCCTTCCAGCTGCTTTCGCCCGTTATGCAGCTATACTGGGTAATCCACCACGGCACCTTCCTAGCCAACCGCTGGGAGCAGGAGGGCGCCGTCAACCTCTACCACTGCGCCGGCGACGGCCGCGGCTTCTTTGTCGAGGTGGGCATTGATGACGGCCGCGGGCAGGCCGTGGTGCTGCGCAGCTTTAGTGACTCGGAGGCGCTGGCGGATTATGCGCAGGGAGTGCGGCTGCCAGGGTAGGAATAACCACTACTGGGTGCTGCTCAGCAGCCCGCGCTACGTCGACCGGCCGAGAAGGCGGCCCTAGCCACAGTTAAGGGCTGCAAGGTGGACGTGAGCACCGTGGTACCGGGCGTTGCGGGTGATGGAGCGGGAGGTGAATTATTGAATAAGGCCGCTCTTCTGCTAACGTAGCATCAAGCCCCATAATTAAGCAACAGTTTTCGACTCTTTAGACCGTAGGCTTTGTAGTAGTAGAGAAATCTCTTCAGGAATGTCAGCTGGTTCTATCACACTCAAAATATCTGAATTTGAGAAAGAAATCTTTCTGTCTTCGTTGAGCCATTTCATCAATGCTTTCAGAGCCTCTTTGCCCATACCAACTACAACTAATTGTTCAAAAGGTAATTCACCCTCATACGCCTTGGTAATAGTTTTTGCTGCTCCTTTACTTGTATCACGGCTTCTGTACTCATCTTTTCCTATGAGGACACCGGATTTGGAGATATTATCCTCTAAAACTCCATTGTAATCATACTTACTAAGCTTTATAGTTTCATCCAAGAATTTACTAAGCTTTTCCCTAATCGATTCTACAGAGACTAAATGACTATAATCCTTTCGTTTATTGATGGCGCGAAAAATTAATTCAGGAGACAATAAATAATTTTCAATCTCATATCTATCGAATATATGCAGTGCAACCTTTTTCTTATCAGCATATGCCTTAAGCGCATCTACCCAATCTTGTGTTAAACCATCCCTATCTCTTATAACAGATATTTTTATATCTTTACTTAAAAATTCCTCAAGAACCTCATGAAGAAGGAAGGGAGATTTGTCATCTTTTCCTCGGCCCCTTATAATAGGTATAGTGTTTGCACCAGTTAAAGCACCAATGCCTAAAACTTGGTCAAATCTTTCTATTACTGAGCTGTTGGCATCTTCTGTAAATGCTAGCTGACCACTTATTACTGACTTTCCTAATTCATAAGCATCAATACTTTCAAGTATTTTACTCTCAACCTCTGCCGAAGTCACGAGAGGTTTATTTATGGGACTGATTGATGATATAGGAATAACTTCACTTGGCTCAGCGGCCCGGATAATTGAAGTTGAATGAGTTGAAATGATTATTTGTATATCAAGTTCCTTTTGTATATCGCGCAATGTTCTAGCTAATGCCGTTTGTAAATTAGGATGCAAATGAGCATCTGGCTCATCAAGCAAAACAATACTGCAAACGTCAGGACAAAATCGGTATATGGGGGTAAGAATCTGTAAAATTTGCATAAATCCGCTACCAGATGACATAAAGTCTAGTGAAACCGATTTTTTATCAAACATTTCGGAATAATATGCTGCGACATTTAAGTCGTGCTGGTCATTAAATTCAACTTTTTCAATTTGAAAGTTGAAATCATTTTTTAATCTATTTTTCAATCTATTGTAAGCATCTTCAGCATTATTCTTGGTATCTAAAACAAGGTTTCTGATTACGGTGCTAACATCACCAGAGCGCATTCTATCCTGTATAACCATTGGAAACACTCTTTCCTCAACCGATTTTAATCCAATAAAACCAGAAATAAATAGCGGTGCTTTTAAATGCAATTGCGGATTATTACTAATATCTGTTGTTGTTGAGTTGCATTTAATATTAAAGGAGCCAAAGTTTTCTATTATTGTTAGCTTATAAATATTACTCATGTCGTCGATTACTTCTATAATCGCTCCTGGGTCAATTATTGATTTAGAGCCTTTTATAACTTGCCCCTTCTTTTTTGCATAAAACAACTCTCTATTATCAGATAAACTCAATCCAGGAAGCCTATTCATACTAACACCCTTGGTTCTTATTTTGTAAGCACCTGCCGTATTAACTGTGATATAAGGATACTGGCTAAGGGAATTGAGCGCAAGGTTCATGGCTTGCATCACAGTAGTTTTGCCTGAACTATTCTCTCCCATCAATATAGAAAATGGCCCTAGATGCACCTCTACATTCTTAAACTTTTTAAATCGCGTAAGGGTAATCTTCTGAATCATGATGTGGGTGGAAAAGAGAGCTGAAGAAGTACAAGAAAAGTAGCACGCTTTAGTGAAAAAGATACTAATTCGGGCACAAAACCGGGGGCATATCGCAGAAAATAGCTTCTATAACATCTATTAAGACCTATTGCAATACCTGGTGGTACTGGAGGTAGCGCCGGTAGTCGAACTCGCCCAAGTTGGCGGGGCCTTTGCTGAGTTCGGGGGTGCCTTGCACCAGCCACACTTCACCGTAGCGCGGCGCGGCTACGGCAATATTGGTTTCGTGGCGCGGCAAGCTCACGCGGATGCCGCCGGTGGCGGCTTGCCAGCGCCCGGCTACTCGCACGGCCTGCACCCGCACGGTGGTGGCAAAGGTGTTGGCCCGCACCACGGGCGCTTCGTCTACCACGGCGCGGTAGTATTCTATGCGCGGTGCGAAGCGACCGAGATGGTCGGCCCGGCGGTTTTCGGTATAGTCTTGGATGCGGGCGAAGCCTACCACTGCTACCGCCAGCAGCGCCACGAGGCCCGCCGCATCAGTGGTAGCGGGGTTGGGTCGCTGCTGGCTCCAGCCCCACAGCAATAGGTAGGCCAGCACCAGCCCGGCTGCCCACGGCGCGGCGCTACCAGCCCAGTTTTGGCCCAAGTAGAGGTAGGCCGCAATGCCCGCAATAAAGGCCAGCGCTACGCGTAGAAAGGGAGCCGACGACCAGGTGAGCATAAGGCTTAATCGATAAATAAGCCCCGCAATATAGCAGCTAGGTTATCCCAACACCATCTTGTAGTGCTGAATATCGCACTCCTCAAACAGCTCCCCTACCTTCTGAAAGCCAGTGCGCTCGTAAAGTGGAATAGCTTGTAGTTGAGCGTGCAGGTACACCTGGGCGGCATCGGGCGCTTCGATGGCCACATCGGCCAACACTTGGCGCACCAAGGCAGTGCCCACGCCGTGGCCCCGGAAGCTGTCAAGCACGGCAAAGCGCTCGAGCTTCACGCCATTGGCGGTGGGGCGCCAGCGTGCGGCGCCGGCGGGCTGGCCATCTACGCGGGCCAGGTAGTGGCGGGTGGTGGCGGCGCGGTCGTGCTGGTCGTACTCGTCGTCGGCGGGCACGCCTTGCCCCTGCACAAACACTATTTCGCGGATGGTGAAAGCCGCGTCGAGGTCGCGGATGTCGGATATTTTGCTGACGGTGGTCATGGCTTTTGCTGCCGTACTTTTTCTAATTCAGTAATTAATTCTTGATAGCCTTCTTCACCAAGTTGCTGCTCACTGAGCACCGGGTTGAGCGGGCTGGAAAGCTGATAAAATCTAGGATAGTCTTTCAATTCACTCACAGCATCTTGCCATAGCTTCACAGAGCGCAGCGCAATAATCAGCGCTCCTCGCTCAACCGCTTGGCGTACTAACTCAAACCCATATTTCTGTGATTCTAGCAGCCTGCGGCTGTGCTTATACGCGGTAGAGCGGTAGGGCACGTACTGTACACTCAGGATTGCCCGCGCCAGTAGCTTGTCGTCATTATAAAACTGCCGCAGGGGTTTGAGCCGCTTATGCCACCATTTCTGCCCAGCATCTCCGTCCAGCTTTGGGTCTAAAAAGAACAGTGGATACTCCAGCGTCGGGTCGTGGCGGTAATTGCGGAAGTTAGTTTCCCGAAACTCTGAAGTGCTATGGTTGTCTTCATCCGCTTTTTTGTAGCCTGGATTTAATCCCAGCAGCACAATAGGCGCTTCGGAGTTACCCTGAAACGGGAGGGGTGGGAGATGCAGGCGGTAAGCCGTAAGACTCGGATTGCGCGCCGCGCTGTATACATCTACTACAGGCTCGTCTTGAGGTAATACAAAGGGCGGCAGCTTGGGCAATATAAGCCACGGATTGGCTACAGGCGCATTTTTCATGAGAAGCTGCTTAGATAATTCGCAAAGCTATCCTGTTATACTTTACTGTGATTCAGCGCAACCCGAATTAAAAAGAAACGCCCCAACCAAACTTGGCCGGGGCGTTTCTTTTTACAACGCCTGCTCGTGGTTTACGGGCAGCTCGGTATCAGGCAGGTCGTAGCTGCGGTCGTCGGGGTGGCGGCGGTCGCGGTAGCCATTTCCGTTGCGGTCGTCGCGGTTGAACGAGCGGTCGTTGCCCTCGCGGCGGCGCTGCTTGAATTCGATTTCGCGGCGCTGCTCGGCCACATCGTGCTTGTCGTAGGCCAGCACGATTTCTTTTACCAAGCGGTGGCGCACCACGTCTTCGGCGGTCATTTCGACGTAGCCGATACCAGGGATATCTTTCAGAATATCAAGCGCCTGCATCAGGCCCGATTTCTGGCGGGTGGGCAAGTCAATCTGGCTGCGGTCGCCGTTCACCATCACCTTGGCCGATGGCCCCATGCGGGTCAGGAACATCTTGATTTGCGAGGGCGTGGTGTTTTGGGCTTCGTCGAGCAGCACGAAGGCGTTGTTCAGGGTCCGGCCGCGCATGTAGGCGAGCGGGGCGATTTCGATAATCTTGTTTTCTTGGTAGAATTTCAGCTTTTCGGGCGGAATCATGTCTTCCAGCGCGTCATAAATCGGGCGCAGGTAGGGGTCTACCTTTTCCTTCATATCGCCGGGCAGGAAGCCGAGGCTTTCGCCGGCCTCCACTACGGGGCGCGAGATAATTATTTTCTTAACCTCCTTATTCTTAAGCGCTCGCACGGCCAGCGCCACCGAAATATAGGTTTTGCCGGTGCCGGCCGGGCCCAACGTGAAGGTGAGGTCGTGCTTCATCACGGTGTCCACCAGCTTTTGCTGGTTGGGGGTTTTGGCCTTGATGATGCCGCCTTTGGCCCCGAACAGGATAACGTCGGGTGAAGCCGCGAGCACGCGGCCTTCGGCCTCCTCGGAAGTGGCTGAGAGGTGCAGGTTCACGTCGCGGTCCGTGACCACGCCGTATTGGTGGTAGTGCTCGATGAGGGAGCTCAGAATATCATTGACCCGCGCGATGGCTTCGGTGGGGCCTTGTATCTTGATTTCGTTGCCCCGTGACACAATTTTAGAACCCGGAAAAGCTGCCGCGATGCGGCGGATATTCTGGTTATCGGCCCCCAGGAACTCAACCAGGGAGACGTTTTCGAGGGTGATGACTTTTTCGACCAAGCGCGTAAAGCAGGGGAATGGGAAGTGGGAAAGCGAATATTTTGGCGGCGAGTGAGCGAGCGGCACCCAATTGGCACCATTTTTAAGTAGTGGCCCCAAAGACGCCGGCTTGGGGCCGGATAACCACTACAACGGAAGTACTTTTGCAGCCGTTCCAGCCGGGGCTGCTGGCCGCTTAAACAATACTACGAAAAAACCGGGCAACCGCAGCCATGGGGGTACTCACGCTACTAACGGATTTTGGCTACCGCGACCACTACGTGGCTGCGCTCAAAGCCCGTTTGCTGCAATTGGGCCCTACCCTGCCGGTAATGGATATCACCCACGGTGTCGAACCCTATAACATCGCGCACGCCGTGCACGTTCTGCGGGCCGTGTATCGGGATTTTCCGCTCGGCACTACGCACCTCATCACGGTGAGCGATTATGGGGCCAACCCCGCCGGGGCCGTGGCCACGCCCGCCTGGCACGCTGCCCAGCACGAGGGCCACTACTTTGTGGCAGCCGACAACGGCCTGCTGGCGCTGCTCTGCGATGGCCTGCCCGAGCGCCTCATTCGCCTGAGTGCAGTGGCCCCGCCCAGCGCGCCGCCTGCGGCCGGCACCGTGGGGGCGCTAGGCACCGCGCAGGCAGCCCCCATCAACCCCACACACGATGTGCTGGCCCCGGCCGCCGTGCGCCTGGCCCTGGGCCAATCTATTGATAGCCTGGGCCTACCCACTACTGAGCTCTACTCACTTACCAACCGCCAGCTGCGCCTGCAAGACAACCGCGTGACCGGCCACGTGGTGCACGTGGACCACTACGGCAACCTGATTACCAACATTTCGCGCACAGCCGTGGAAGTGGTGGGCCGTGGCCGTCCGGCCACGGTCAAGTTCAGCCGCGAAACGGTGCGCGAGTTGCGGCCGCACTTCGCGGCCGCCCCGCCCGGCGAGATTGTTTGCACGTTCAATCCGCAGAACTGCCTGTGCATTGCCATCAACCAGGGCCACGCCAGCGAGCTACTGGGCATGTACTTCGACTCGCAGGTGGATGTATGGTTTGAGCCAGAAGCACTGGAATTGGATAAGGCGACCCTTGCGCCACTGCTTTCCCTGTAGCTGCTTCGCAGCTCGGGCTGACTGCTAAAATGGCCGGCCGCAGGCAATTCATTGGCTTACCTGTGGCCGCCCATTTTTCAGTACATACACCAGACATAACTACTAGCTAATCAATAAGCTGGCTAGCTGTTCATCTAGTTTATCTTTGCTGCGTAGTATCAGCTTTAGTGGAATCGGCCGTGACATCCACGGTTTTCGTGTCGGATACGACTTCGGCGGTTTTGCTGGGGTCGGTAGCTTTAGGTTCGCTAGAACAGGAGGCCAGCAGCGCACCCAGCACTAAGGCTGGGCCAGCGAGCCACAGTGGGCGGCAGGAAAGCGGGTTCATAAGCAAGAGGATGGTGAGCGAAATTTTACGCGCCTGAAGACCAGAGGTTAGCCTAGCACCTAAATTAGCTTGGCTTAGCTCGTGCCCTGACAGCCACCAGCCGGCGTATTTCAATCGGCGGCGGCGCAACTTTGCCCGCAACCTTCTGTTGCCCCGATGCTCCTTCGTGTTGTTCGCCTCACTTTTGTCCCGGCCCAGGTGCCGGCCTTTTTAGCTCTATTTCGGCAGTCGGCGGTGCGCATTCGGCAGCAGCCTGGCTGCCGCCACCTCGAACTGTGGCAAGACGCCGACCAGCCGTACATATACTGCACCTACAGCCACTGGGACGATGCCGCCGCGCTCGATGCCTACCGGCGTTCGGCCTTGTTTGGGGAGGTGTGGCCGGCCACCTAGCGGCTATTTGCCGCGCCAGCCGAGGCCTTTTCGGTGCTTCGGGTAGAATAACCAACGCGATTTTGCCCGGCTCGCCAACCTAGTGTGGCTTTCAGCTGTACTGCTAGCAGCCGCCTGGGATTTGTGCCCAGCTACTATTCTATGCCCGATTCTTCTGACTATTTCGCGTTTTACGGTTTGCCCGAAGCTTTTTTGCTCGATGAAGCAGCTCTCAAAACCAAGTATTACCAACTCAGCCGCGAGTTGCACCCCGATTTCCACGCCCAGGACACCCCCGCCGAGCAAGCCGAGGCCCTGCGCCTAAGCACCCTCAATACCGACGCCTACCGCACCCTGCAAGACCCCGACCGCCGCATGGCCTACCTGCTAAGCCAGCACGGTTTATTGGAAGAAGGAAGCGCCCAAAACCAGCTACCCGCCGATTTTTTGATGGAGGTAATGGAGCTAAACGAGCAGCTGATGGAGCTGGAGTTTGAGCCCGACGCGGCAGCCACCGCCAAAGTAGAAGCGGAAGTAACTGCCTTAGCCGATACGCTCGACGCTGGTATTCAGCCCGTACTGGCCGGCTACGCTGGCCTACCCGCCGACCACCGGCCCGCCGCCCTAGGCCAGGTTAAGACCTATTACCTAAAAAAGCGCTACCTCTTGCGCCTTCGGCAGCAATTGGCTACCTTTGCAGCCCGTTCGTGAATTACCGGTCACAAACGGTCGTTGAAATGCCCAGATGGCGGAACCGGTAGACGCGATGGTCTCAAACACCATTACCGCAAGGTGTGCCGGTTCGACTCCGGCTCTGGGTACTAGGAAGTGTTAAAATAGCTTCCAACTATTAAAAACCCCCTTTTCAGCCTTGCTGAAAAGGGGGTTTTCCTATTCTAGGCCTATCCCTACTGACCATTTATGGTGATGCTGCGCCAGTTGGCGCGCAAGGACGGCACCTGTTAGGTGTGCCTGATTGTGATATTCAATAGTCGGTCGGTGCCAGTAGCACTGAAAGTCAATTAGCTTCTATTCTATTCGAAGAGGAAGCCGGGCGGGAGCACCTAACCCTTGAGCGGACACCGGAAAAAGAACCTCAATCTGAAACGTTTGCCTTAGATACTGTATAATTGTTCTGTTATCCACTGCCCCGCCATGGCCCGCACTGTCGTTTTCAACGAGGAAGAAGCAATCCAAAAAGCCATGTGGTTTTTTTGAGAAAAGGTTATAATGGAGCTTCCATGCACACGCCAGAAAAGGAAACTGAGCTGGGGCAACTCGACAACGTGATTCTATTGACGCTGGACGTGACCAACCCCGACCAAATAACGGCCGCCGTGTAAGCTGGCTTGTTTATCACCACCATCTTTCTATGCGGCTTGGCGTCATATTCGCTTTCCTCGGTCTAAAACATGGGCAAATGGGCTCTAAAAGGCTGGAGCGAGAGCATATCCTACGACCTGGCTCAGTTCAATATCTGTATCAAAACTGTGGCTCCGGGCAGCATTAAGTCTTCGCTTACCACAGCCATACTGGGGTGGTGCAGGACCCGGCGTACGATGCGCTGCTGGCTGGGCTCACCGGGCTGTTTGCTGGCAGCACGTTGATGACCCTCACCGAGCCCGAACTCATTGCCGAAGTGGTGCACGAGGCTGCCACCAACGGTAAAAACCAACCGCGCTACCTGGCCGGAGCCTATGCCGTGGCTACCATGACCCAGCGCCTGGCAGAGGGCTCCGAGGCCTACCACATCTGCCTGACTAAGCTGCTACATGCCGCCTAAGTGCTTGATAAGGTACTTGACCGCTCGGTTGGCAACGACTAGTTTTACCAATATGCCCCGGTTGAAGAAGTTTCGGCCGAAGCCTTTCACCGGCATGTCAACCTCAATGTGTGGGGCGCGCTACGCACCATCCAGGCGGCGGTAAAGCTGTTTGGCGCGGGCGGCGGCAACAGCATCAACATCAGCTCCGAAGCCAGCAAAACGCCGCTGCCCACGGGGGCCGTGTATTCGGCCTCGAAAGCCGCGCTGGATGCGGTTACCCGAAGGCCGGGGCTGTGCTATGGTATGAATGAGTGCGCTTGGCAGGCAGCCTGAACTACCGGCCTACCTACCCCGGCCCCGACTAGCGTAAAGCCCTTGCTCTTGGTGCCGGGCTGGTGGGCAGCGGGCGGCCAGTAGCCGACGACACGCCCGCCTCATGGCCAACTATTCAGCGCCGCGCTGTGTTACTTGCCACTTATGCCGGCCTCTCCCTCCTATACCTACACCTCTGAACTGTACGAGCGCCCGGCCCTGACGAGCAGTGCCGCGCTGAACTGGCCGGGGGTGCGGCTCGAGCGCTACCAACTGGAGGCGATGGCCCTGCCCGCGCACAGCCACGCGCAGCACCTGCTGCTGGTGCACCAAGGGGCCCAGCCCGTGGTGGCCAGCCGCCGCACTGGGTCGCGCGTGGAAGTAGACCAGTTTCGGCGCGGGGATGTGGGCTTGTACCCCGGCGGGGAGTACGGCCCATTTGGCTGGGATGGCCCGGTGGATATCATTCAGGTGCATTTGGATGCGCAGGCGCTGGAAAACCGGGCCCGCCGCGACCTCGACCTGCGCTACTTCGCGCTGCGCGAGCGGTTTCGGTGCGAGGACGGGCTGCTCGCCAACCTGGGCCAGCAGCTGCTGGCGGCGGCCGGCCGGGCGCATACCCTCGGGCAGCTCTACACCGAGGCGCTGGTCACGGCGCTTTGCTACCATCTTATTGAGCACCACGCCACCTTCGAGCGCCGCCTGCCGGGCGCAACCGGGGGCTGCCTGCCTGCGGCGGTGCTGGCCCGTGTAGAGGATTATCTGGAGGCTCACGCCGAGGGGCCCGTCACGCTGGAGGTACTGGCGGGGCTGGCCAATCTGAGCGTGTTCCACTTCGCGCGGCGTTTTAAGCACACTACCGGGCGCTCGCCCTACCAGTACGTGCTGGACTGGAAAATCCGGCGGGCCCGCACCCTGCTACGGGCCGGCGAGCTGCCGGTAGCCGCCATCGGCGATGCGCTGGGATTTGCCTCGCCGGCGCATTTTGCGGCCGCCTTCAAGCGGGCCGTGGGCCAGAGCCCGCGGGCTTTTCAGCAAAGCTAGGCCGCCCGCCAAGAGCGCAAGAATCTGTAAGTAAAGCGCAAAAACCAGGCGGAGGGCCGGAAAGAGCCGGGGGACCTTTGGGGTAGTTAAAGCAGCTGCTATCAGGCGGCTATTTCCTCCTTCTACTCCCCTTCCATGACCCCTCTTATAGTAGTAACCGGTGCTACCGGCGACCTGGGCGGCCGCATCGTCAACGCCTTGCAGCAGCGCGGGGCTACCGTGCGGGCCGTAGTGCGGCCCGAAACCGACCCCGAAAAGGTTGCTCACTTAAGCCAGCAGGGCGTTGATGTGCGGCGCGTGGCATTCACCGACCATGCCGCGCTGACCCAGGCCTGCACCGGCGCAAGCTGCGTGGTGTCAGCCCTGGCGGGCCTGCATGAAGTCATCGTGGACACCCAAACGCAGCTGCTCAACGCGGCCGTGGCGGCCGGTGTGCCGCGCTTTATTCCGTCCGACTTCGCCAGCGATTACACCCAGCAGGCCCCCGGCGCAAACCGCAACTTTGACCTGCGGCGCGAGTTTCAGGCCCGCCTCGACCAGGCCCCCCTCGCCGCGACGTCCATCCTTAACGGGGCTTTTGCGGAAGTGCTGACCTACAACATCCCGCTGCTCGATTTCAAGCAGCGACAGGTAGGTTATTGGGAAGATGCCGACTGGCGGATTGACTTCACAACCAAGGACGACACGGCCGCTTTTACGGCGGCGGCCGCACTGGATGCGGCCACGCCCCGCTTGCTGCGCATCGCCAGCTTTCAGCCCAGCCCGCGCGAGCTGGTCGCCCTCGCGCAGCAAGCGGGCCGAGGGGAGTTTGCGCTCGTCCGGCTCGGCGCCCGCGCCGACCTGGCCGCCGCAATTGGGCACGCCCGGGCGGCCAACCCCGCCGGCGAGCAGCAGCTCTACGCCAACTGGCAGCAGATGCAATACCTGCTCAGCATGTTCAGTGTGCAGAATACCCGCCTCGACAACGCCCGCTACGCGAACCTCACCTGGACCACTGCCCTCGCATTCTTAACGGTATAATTTTATGCAACCTGCTTCTTCCACTACCCCAGGTGACTACTCCGACGAGGCCCTTATTCAGCACCTGCCTGGCTTTACCAACCAGTACGCTTCCGTCAACGGCATCCGGCTGCACTATGTAGCAGGCGGCAGCGGCCCCGTGCTGGTGTGCCTGCCGGGCTGGCCGCAAACGTGGTACTCGTACCATCCCATCGCCGCCGAGCTGGCTCAGTACTTCCGGGTTCTAATTGTGGATATTCGCGGCATGGGCAGCTCCGACAAGCCCGCCGCGGGCTACGACAAAAAGACCATGGCCCAGGATATCTACGAGCTGCTGCGCCACCTGGGCATTGCCAAAGCGGTGCTGCTAGGGCACGACATTGGGGGAATGGTGGCCAGCAGCTTCGCCTTCAATTACCCCGAGGCCACGGAGAAGCTCATTCTGGCCGACGGGGCGCACCCCAGCGAAGGCATGCGGCAAATGCCGATGCTGCCGGCCCCCGGCACCTTTACCGACAAGATGAACGAACAGCAGCCCTATATCTGGTGGATGGCCTTTAACCAGGTGAAGGGCCTGCCCGAGCAGCTGCTGGCCGGGCGGTTCCAGTACCTGCTCGATTACCTTTTTCACTACGTAATGCTAGACGAGCGCCGGATGACGGCCTTCGACCGGGCGGTGTACGCGGCCGTCTACAACGAGCCCGAGAATATTCGGGCGGCCACCGCCTGGTACCAGGCCATAGACCAGGATATCGCGGATGCCAATACCTATGCGCGCCTCCCGATGCCGGTGCTGGGCATTGGCAGTAAGGTATCGTACAGCTATCTGCAAATGAGCTTGCCCTATATGGCCGAGAACGTGCAAGTTGTCGGCATCCTGGACAGCGGGCACTACCTGTTCGAGGAAAAGCCGGCCCAGGTGTTGGACGCCGTGCTGGCTTTTCTGCGCCCGGCTGCCAGCTAGCGTAGCTGTTGCTACGGGCAATGCGCCAGTCTGTATGGTCCGTAGCAAGGCTGCTTTCCCGAGTGCTATTTGGGCTGCCTAACCCACCTAGCGCCTTATCGCTCCGACAGCAGCGGCGCTTTATGCACCAAGTCGTTGCTGGCCAGGCCATCGACCAGGAACTTGGCCAGTTGCCAGCGGCTCATTTTGAAAGGCGAGGGCGTGGTGGTGTAGCTGATGACCAGCTCGCCCAACTCCTCGTTATTCAGGGCCACGGGCCGGGCAATGGTCCAGTCCAGGCTAGACTGCCGCAGCAGGGCTTCCAGCTAGCACCGCCGAACCCGTAAGCCAACCAGGCCAGAGGCGAGTATAAGAATCAGTCTTCAGCGGCTGGTGAGCGGTTGACACACCCTGGCGGGCAGGTGGAAGAGCACCAGTCTGTCGGCCCGGCGGCTCGCTTGGACCGTGCGCGCCAGCAGCTGCGAAGGGCCTTTCTTGGGACAAAATATTTACTAGCACTAAACCGGACAGCCCCGGCCTTCTGACGAAGGCCGGGGCTGTCCGTCGTATAAGGGGGAATAGAACCTGGTGGGGGCCGCAGGGGCTAGCTGGGCCGCGGCCGTGTCGGTGGCGAGCGAGCGGCCAGAAGAGGTAGTTGAATTATAACCACCAGCTTAGGGCAGCCCTAGCCGGGCTTGGAAGAGGACTGCTGCTTGCGGGGCTGCTTCGTGCCCCCCATATCGTAGTCTCGCCCCCCGGTACTAAGCCAATCTCAGCAGTAGGCGTTAGCTTCGTATTATCCAATAGAATCTTTGTGCTGGTCTATGACGTACTCTGTCCATCCAGCGCCAGCTGGCCTATTTTTGCCTGATGCTGTGCTTGATGCACTGGGAACCGGTCTTATGCAGCTGGACCCCGTCTACGCGGCTCATGACCCCGCGGTGCTTGTGCGCCTGCGCTGCGTGGGAGCCAACTCCGTGGCGAAGCGCCTGCTGGACCTGCCAGACCCGCTGCCCGATTTGTTTGGTACTGCGGAGCCCCAGGAAACGGCCCTGTTTGCTTTTTGCCGCGACACCTTCTGGTCGGGCGAAGCCGCCTACTTTGCCCCTGGCTACGTCGCGCCCGATGGGGCCCGCTGGCAAGTAATCGCCCAGCGCCACGACACGCAGCTTGTAGTGAGCTTTACTGAAGTGCGCGCCCCCACCGTGCCCGCCGAATCCTTGGCGCGGGCCCAACAGGCCGCCGACCAGCAGCTTGCCCAGGAGCTAGCCGTATTTCGCCAGGTATTTGCCCAAACGCCGGCCGCCATCTGCATCCTGCGGGGCCCGGAGTACCGGTTCGAGTACGTCAACCCCGCCTTTGCCCAGCTGTTTGCAAACCGCCCCCTGGAGGGGCTACCCGCCGCGGTGGGCTTGCCCGAGGCCATCGACCAGGGCTTCATTGCCCTGCTCGACCGCGTGTATACCACGGGCGAAACCTTCTTTGGCACGGAGGTTTCGCTGACCATTACCCAGCCCGACGGCCAGCCGCCGAAAGAGCACTACTTCAACTTTACCTACCAGGCCCACCTGCTCGACGGGCACGCCGAGCGCCTCTCCGTCTTTGCCTACGATGTGACGGAGGAGGTGGAGGCGCGCCTCCGCCTGCAGCAGCTAAGCCAGGCGGTAGAAGCGGCCCGCGCCGAAGCGGAAACCCAGCGCCAGCAGCTGAACGCCATGATAGAGCAAGCGCCCGTGGCTATGTCCTACACCAGTGGGCCCGAGCTGCGCATCGACGCCATCAACTCGGCCGCCTGCCGCATCTGGGGCAGCACGCCGGGGGCGCTGGCCGGCCTACCCATGCTAGAGGCCTTTCCGCAGCTCAAGGGCCAGGGCTTCGACGACTTGCTGCGGAACGTGCAGCAAACCGGCGAGCCATTTATTGGGCAGGAAATCCAGGCCCCGGTGCAGCGGGCCGGCCAGCTCGTGCCCACCTGGTTCAACTTCGTGCACCAGCCTCTGCGCAACGAGCACAACGAGGTGCTGGGGGTGCTGACCGTGGCCACCGACGTGAGTGAGCAGGTGCGGGCCCGCCAGCAGGTGCAGCAGCTCAATACCGAGCTGGAAGCCCGGGTGGCCGCGGGTATCGCGGCGGCCCACCTCGCCCGCGTCGAAGCCGAGCGGCAGCGCGAACGGCTCGAACGGTTTTTTGCGCAAGCCCCGGCCGCCGTGTGCGTGCTCGACGGGCCCGCGCTGGTTTTTGAACTGGTCAACCCCAGCTTCCAGACCTTGTTTCCGGGCCGGGCGCTGCTGGGGCTGCCGGTGCTGGCGGCCCTGCCCGAATTTCGGAATCTGCCCGTTTACCAGCAGATGCAACGGGTGTATGCCACGGGCGAAACCCACGAAGAAACCAACGGCCTAATTCCGCTGGCCCCCTACGTGGGCGGCCCCCTCGCCGATTTCTACTTTCACTACGTGCAGCAGGCCCGCTACGATGAGCAGGGCCGCATCGACGGCCTCCTCGTATTTGCCCTCGACCTCACGGCCCAGGTGCGGGTGCAGCAGCGGGCCGAGCGGCTGCAGGAAGAAGTGCTCGCCGTCGCGCAGCGCCGGGTGCAGGAGCGCGAGGCCTTCTACCAGGTATTTGAGCAGACGCCCGCCGTCATTGCCCTGCTGCGTGGCCCCACCCACCACTTCGAATATGCCAACCCGGCTTATCAGGCCCTGTTTTCGGGCCGGCCGCTGCGGGGCTTGCCCGTGCTGGCGGCAATGCCCGAGGCCGGGCCGCAAGGCTTTATGGGCCTGCTCGACCACGTGTACCAGACGGGCGAAACCTTTGTGGGCACGGAGGTGCCGCTTACTATCCCGCGCGCTCAGGGCGAGCCGCCGCTGGACAAGCGCATGAACTTTACGTACCAGGCCTACCGCGAAAACGGGGCCATTGTGGGCGTCTCGGTTTTTGCTACCGATGTAACGGAGCAGGTGCGCGCGCGCCAGCAGCGCGAGGCGGGGCTCCACCAGTTGCACACCATTTTCGAGCAAGCCCCAGTGGCGATGGCCTTGCTGCAAGAGCCTGATTACGTGGTCGAAGTAGCCAACCCGGCCATTTGCCAGCTGTGGGGCCGCGCGCAAGCAGACCTGCTGGGCAAGCCTCTCTTCACGGTGCTGGCGGAAGTGGTAGACCAGGATTTTCCGGCGCTACTAGATGAGGTGCGCCGTAGCGGCCAGCCTTTTGTGACCGAGGAGTGGCCCGTGCATCTATTGCGCTATGGCCAGCCAGAAACGGTGTATTTCAAATTTGTGTACCAGCCGCTGACCGATGCCCAGGGGCAGGTTACGGCCGTCGTCATTGTGGCCACCGACGTGACTGCGCGGGTGGTGCAGCGCCAACAATTAGCCCAGGCCAATGAGGAGCTGCGCACCACCAATGCCCAGCTCACCCACACCAACACCGACCTGGATAACTTCATTTACACGGCCTCGCACGACCTGAAGGCGCCCATTGCCAACATCGAAAGCCTCTTGCTTTTACTGCGCAAGCAGCTGCCCGCCGAGGCTCAAGAGGCGGGGCTGGTGCCGCGGGTGCTGGGCATGATGCAGGAGTCGGTCGAGCGCTTTCGCCTCACCATCGCCCAGCTCACCGACCTCTCGCGGCTGCAACAGGTGCGCACCGAGCCGGGCCAGGCCGTGGACCTGGCCACCGTTATCGAGGCTGTGCGCCTCGACCTGGCCCCCATGCTGGAAGCCACCGGCACCCAGCTGGTGGTGGACATCAGCGCGTGCGAGACGCTCCGGTTTGCCCCGCAGCACCTGCGCTCCATCCTCTACAACCTGCTCAGCAACGCCATGAAATACCGCCACCCCGACCGCGTGCCCCAGGTGCAGCTGCGCTGCCGGCGCGTGGCCGAGCAGGCCGTGCTGGAGGTGCAAGACAATGGCCTGGGCTTGAGCGAGGAGCAGCAAGGCAAGCTCTTCAAGCTATTTCAGCGGCTGCACAACCACGTCGAAGGCTCGGGCGTGGGCCTGTACATGGTCAAGCGCATCGTGGAAAACGCGGGGGGCACCATCATTGTGCACAGCGAGCTGAGCGTGGGCTCCACCTTTAGCGTCTATTTATCTGCTTAATTTTATATATTCATAATCTACCCCTTGCTGGGGCCCTACCCTCTTTTCCTATGTACAAGCTCGCCAGCGTTTTGCTCATCGACGACGACCCCATTACCAATTTTCTGCACGAGCAGCTCCTCGTGAGCCTGGGCGTGACGGACCACTGCCTGATAGCCGAAAACGGGGTCGAGGCGCTCGCCCAGCTTGCCGAGCTAGGCGACGCGCCCGCCCCGGCCTTGGTGCTGCTCGATGTGCACATGCCCGTAATGGGCGGCGTCGATTTTCTCGAAGCCTTTGTGCAGCCGCCTAGCGCGCCGCCCGTCATCATCATCCTCTCCACCTCCGAGCACCCGCACGACCAGTCGCGGCTCGCCACGCTGCCCGTGGCCGACTGGATTACTAAGCCCCTGACCCAGGAGAAAATCCAGCATCTGCTGCGGCAGCACTTTCCCCAGCACCTAATGGCGGCGTAGGGCAAGCCAACCCGCCTGAGGGCGGGGCCAGGCAGCTGCGGCTAGTTGGGTGCCGAGGCACCTGGGGCCGGCCCGGCCGCCGAATCGGCCGGCACGAGTATGTAATCCGTCACGGCGCCGTGCACACTACGCGCAGCCAAAAGCTGGGCTTGGGCGTAAGCGAGCACCGGGTAGTTGCCGTGGCAATTGGCAACCAACGTGATGTTCAGCGATTTCTCCCCTGCGGCAAGGTTATCGCGCTTGGGGCAGTCGATGAAGGAAATGACCTTGCCCTGCCGCACAAAAAAGAGCCGATTGCAGTGAGCGGGCGCTTGGGGCCCAAACCAGGCCCTCGGCCCCAGGGTGTACTGCCCGTAGTCTGAGGCGGGGGTCGGGTTGCCGGTAAAAAAGTAGACGCTATCCCAGGCAAAAGGCGTCACTTCGGCCAGATTGAGGCGATACGTACCGCTGGATTTGGTGCCCGGTGGGGGCTGCAAGGCGCGGGCAAACCGCCTGAACAACACCTCGTCGCCGTGGTGGTGAATGGAGTTGTTGGCACAACCGGCAGTAAACAAAGCAGCTAGCCCGCTTAGTACCACGGTGCGCCAGGAAAGGTATGTCATTACAAGCGTTCCAACTCATGGGGCAAGCACCGGCTTACTCCCAAAACGGATTTTTAAAGGTAGCCGCCACTCAACGGCTGCGGCCGAGCGTGCGCGCTGCCCCTACGGCCTTGGTGCGCGGTGCTGAAAAGCTGGCTAAAACCGCCCTACGCTCAGTAGCTGCCGATGGCTGCCCCAGTGGCCGAGCCTTACCCTGGCTGGCGCACCCGCTTTATCAGCTCGGCTTTGGAGTTGACTTGCAGCTTTTCATATACGGTGCGGATGTGCGAACGCACGGTGTTGAGCGACATGCCCAGGCGGTCGGCCACCAGCTTGTAGCTGAGGCCCTGCTCGATGCCCTCGACCACCTGCTGCTCGCGCTGCGTAAGTGGCGAGGGCAGCGCCACGGGCCGGAAATAGCGCACCACGTGCCGGGCCACGGCCGCAGACATGGGCGAGCCGCCCGCCAGCACCTCAAGCAGCGCCTTCTTGATATCGGGCAGCGACGTGGTTTTTACCAGGTAGCCCACGGCCCCCGCGCACAGCGCCTGAAAAATGCGCTCCGGCTCCTGGTACACCGTGATGAGCACCACCTCGGCCTCGGGCACCCGCGCCCGCACGTGGGCAATGCCCTCGATGCCCGACAGCCCACCGGGCAGGCCAATGTCGGAAAGCACCAGGCGGGGCGGGGTGGCCCCGGCGGCTAGCTCGGCCAGCAGCTCCTCCACAGAACTCACCACCAGGCTGCATTCAAACTCAGGCTGCGCACTGAGGTAGGTGCTGAGTACCTGCCGGATAGCGGGCTGGTCTTCAATGAGTGCGAGCTGAGTTTTCACCAAGCAAAGGTAATGGCTACTGCGGCTCTGCGCCACCGCCTCAAGCACCCGAAGCCTTACGTATTTACCCCCCCAATGGCAGCTGCACGCTGACGCGGAAGCCGCCCGCTGGCAGCGGGCCACACTCGGCAGTGCCCCCCACGGCGGCCGCGCGCTGCCCAATGTTGCGCAGGCCGTGGCCGCTGCGGCGCTGGTGGGTGGGAGCGGCATTGCCGGCCGGCACCAGCACCGGGGCGGCATCGTTGCTGATTTCCAGCAACAGGCGGCCGGCTTCGAGCGCCAGGCGCACCCGCACGTGGGGGGTGCCGGTGGCGTGCTTCAAAATATTGTGCAGCGCTTCCTTATAAATAAAGTAGAAGTTGCGGCGCAGCAGCAGCGACAGGCGCAGGTCGGGCGGCGTGGCGGGGGCTTCCACGGCTACCGCAATGCCGGCGGGGGCCAGCACCTCGTGGGCATAGTCGTGCAGGCGGTCGAGCAGTTGGGGCAGGGCATCGTTGTGGGCATCGAGGTTCCAAACTACGTCGTTGAGCTGGCGCACGGCCGAGCGGCTAGCCTCCGAGAGCTGGCCCAACTGCTGGCGCTGGCCGGCCGCATCTACCAGGCCCTCTTGCAAAAGACTGCTTTGCAAGCTGATTTGCGAGAGCAGCGTGCCCACGTCGTCGTGCAAGTCAGCGGCTATCTGCGAGCGCAGCTGGGCCTCGTGCCGGGCCTGGCGGCGGCGATACTGCCAGAGCGCGCCCCCGGCCAGCAGCAAGGCCAGCATGGTGAGGGCGCTCAGGCCAATAAGCTCGCGCTGCGCCCGCAGCTGGGCCAGCTCCTGGGTTTGGGTTTGCAGGCGGTTTTGCTGGGTGAGGAGGCGAATCTGGGCCTGCTGCTCGCGCTGCTGCTGGCCCAGTTGCAGCACAGCTATGCGGCGGCGCACCGTTTCGCCGGCCAGGCTGTCGTTGGAGGCATTGTAGCGGCGCAGGGCGGCCAGGGCCAGCCGATAATCGTGGCGCTGGGTGTAGGCCTGCACCAGCACGGCACTGGCCTCGCGCACCCCCGTGGGCAGGCGCAGCAGCTGGCTGGCCTGCTGGCTGCGAATAGCATAGGTAATGGCTTGGGCGGCCTGGCCCTGGCGCAGCAGCAGCCGAGCCAGCAGCGCCTGCGCCAGCGGCACTAATAGTACTTGGTGCGCTGCTTCCATGCGGGCCAATACCTGCTCGGCGGCGGTGCGGGCGGTGGCATACTGGCCCTGGGCTTCGGCCAGACGAACTAAATTGAGCTGCATGGCCAACTCGCTGGACTGCTCGCCGATGCGCCGACTGATGGCGATGCTCTGGGTGTAGTACTTGCGGGCGGCAACCCACTGCCGCTGCTGCCGGCTCACCTCCCCGAGCTCGCCCAGCGCCAGGTTGAGGCGGTCGGGGTAGTCGTAGTGTTCGGCAGCACGCTGGGCGGCCACGAGGTAGGTATGCGCCGCCGTATAATCGCCGACCTGCGCATAAAGCTTACCAAGCTGAATTTGGGCGGAGGTGCGGAAGCGGCGACTGTTGCCAGTATTGGCCAGCTCTAGCGCCTGTAAGTTATAGGAGAGGCTGGCCGCGTAGCGGCCCTGCTGCTCGGTGATGCGGCCCAGGCGAATGAGGCAGCGCGCCACGCCACCCTGGTTGTGGTCGAGGCGAAACTGCTGCTCGGCAGCCGGTAGGTAGTGCGCGGCCGAATCGTACTGCGCTAGTTGGGTATGGTAATCGGCCAGTGCAAGCAGCATCTCGGCCCGAATCTGGGAATAAGGCAACTGAAACGCCAACTGTAAGGCGGCCAGATGAGTCGGGTAGGAAGCACGCAAATCTTGTGCTGCCTGGGCTTCCGCCAGCCGGTCGAGCAACACGGCGCGCACGGTATCAGGCTGCGGATGCGCCTGCACGAGCGCTCGCCAATAAGCCTCCGTGCGCTCGTGGGCCGGCGGCACCCGGCGTATTCCGCGCAGCCACGGCGTGCTGTCGATATCGAGCCAGCGGGTTTGCACCGTATCGGCTGGAGCGGGCGCGCCGATATCTTGGGCCGAGCTATTATACCCGGCCGCCAGCAGCAGCATTCCCAACCCAACCCGTAGCAGGCTTCCTCTCATATATAGCAGCGCCTAAACGCTACCGCAAGCTACTATCTAGTGGGTGAAGTGTCCTGATTACTGACTGTTTTCCTTGCTTGTCCTTCCTGCCGTCAAGCCCCCGCGCAACTCCGGGCGGTAGCCACCCCACCCCATGGCACAAAAACGATAGAAAAAATCACATAAACCAAATTTTTCCTATATAAAGCCAACTACTTTTGGGCTCCAACCTAATCGCCTAGCCGCATGGAGCTTACTATCCGCAACCTCTCGAAGACGTATGCCAACGGCGTGCGCGCCCTGCACAATGTCTCGCTAACCATCCCCAACGGCATGTTTGGCCTGCTCGGGCCGAATGGCGCGGGCAAAAGCTCGCTCATGCGCACCATCGCCACGCTGCAAGAGCCCGACACGGGCAGCATCACGCTGGGCGATATCAACGTGTTGACCGAAAAGGACGCCGTGCGCCGCGTGCTGGGCTATTTGCCGCAGGAGTTTGGGCTGTACCCCAGCATTTCGGCCGAGGTGCTGCTCGACCATTTCGCCAGCCTAAAAGGCATTCGGGATGCCAGCGAGCGCAAGCAAGCGGTGGAGGCGCTGCTGCAACAAACCAACCTGTGGGCGGCGCGCAAGAAAAACCTGGGCGGCTACTCGGGCGGCATGCGGCAGCGCTTCGGCATTGCGGTGGCGCTGCTGGGCTCGCCGCAGCTCATCATCGTAGATGAGCCCACGGCCGGCCTCGACCCCACCGAGCGCAATCGCTTCCTCGATTTGCTTTCCGAAATCGGCGAAAACGTGGTAGTTATTCTCTCGACCCACATCGTGGAAGACGTGACCGAGCTGTGCCCCCACATGGCCATCATCGCGGGCGGCGAGGTAGTGGCCACCGGCCAGCCCAACGATGTTATCGGCGAGCTGCGCGGCAAGGTCTATCGCACCAAAACCGAGAAAGCTGCCCTAGCCCAGCTCAAAGGCGAGTACGAAGTCATTTCCTCCAAGCTCGTGGCCGGGCAGCCGGTGGTACGCGTGTTCAGCGAGGTGCCGATAAATGGGCAGTTTCAGCCTGCTGAGGCTACGCTGGAAGACGTGTATTTCCACCGGCTGGCGCGGCGGGAAGTGGTAAAATAACGCCTGCCAGACGCCTGTCATTGCGAGGAGGAACGACGAAGCAACCTTTCCTTCTCGGTAGCAAACGTGTACAAACGACAGGTATCGCCAAGGAAAGATTGCTTCGTCGTTCCTCCTCGCAATGACAAACGCTTTTAAGCATTACCTACTATGTTCCGCGACGTTTTCCTCTTTGAGCTGCGCTACCGCTTTCGGCAGCCCAGCACCTACATCTACTTCGGAATTCTCTTCCTCATCGGCTTCATTTTCATGGCTGTGGAGGAAACGTTTTTTGGCCCCAGCACCGGCGGCAAGGTCTTCAAAAACGCCCCCGATACGCTGGGCAGCCTGTTGATGGTGGGCTCGATGCTGGCCATGTTCATCACGGCTTCGGTGGTGGGCACCCCTGTTTACCGCGATGATAAAGAAGGCATTACGGGCTTGCTTTACACCACGCCGCTGCACAAGCCGGCGTACTTGGGCGGCAAGTTTCTAGCCTCGATACTGGTGATTTGGTTTATCATGTGCGGCACCTCGCTGGGGGCCATGCTGGGCGAGTTTATGCCCTGGATTAACCCCACCAAGTACGGGCCTTTCCGGCTCGATGCGTACCTGGGGCCGACGCTGGGTGGGGCGTTTGTGAATGCGTTTTTTGCGGGCTGCATCTTCTTTGCGGCTTACCTGTTTACGCGCTCGTCGCTGGTTATCTACCTGGGTGGCATTCTGTTATTTCTGCTTTATGTTATTGCGGGGGTGGTCACGACCAACCTCAGCAACGAGCACCTGGCGGGCTTGCTCGACCCGTTTGGGCTCGACACGCGCACGGTCGTCACCAAGTACTGGACCATCGCCGAGCGCAATACCAAGCTCATTTCCTTCACCAGCGGCGACATGCTCGAAAACCGCCTGCTGTGGTCGGCCGTGGGGCTGCTGCTGCTGGGTATCAGCTACGCGAGTTTCCGCATGGCCGCGCCGCGCAGCAGCGGCAAGGCCAGCGCGCCCGAGCTGAGCACGCCGCCGGCCGGGCTGGGTATTCGGCGCTCGCCGGTGGTGTTTGGGGCGGGTACGGGGTGGTGGCAACTGGGCCAGTTGGCGCGGGTGCAATTCCTGAATGTGGTGCGGGCCAAGCCCTTTCTGGCGCTGGCATTTTTTGGGATGGTCAACGTACTGATTTCGGCCTACTACCGCTACACCGGCTCCCAGATGCAGATGCCCGTGACGTATGAGATTCTGAACCTCGTGAATGGCAATTTCTCGCTCTTCGTGCTCATTATCATCACAGTATATTCGGGCGAGCTGGTGTGGCGCGAGCGCGAAACCAAGCTTCAGCAGGTGTTTGATGCGCTGCCGATGCCCAACTGGGTACCCTTCGTGAGCAAGCTGTTGGCCCTCATCGGCACGCAGGTGGTGCTGTATTTTCTGCTGATTTTGGTGGGCATGGGCATCCAGCTTTTCCGGGGCTACCACGGCATCGAGCTCGATGTGTACGCCAAGGATTTTGTCATGCAGCTGCTCAATATCACCCAACTCTGCGTGCTCACGATGGCCGTCCAAACCATCGTCAACAACAAGTACGTGGGCTACACGGTGATGATAATTTACTACGTGGTGGTGTTCATCGCGCCCGATGCGCTGGGGCTGCACCACGTGCTGCTGAAGTACGATGGCACCATCCCCTACACCTACTCCGACATGAACGGCTACGGGCATTTTGTGACCCCGCTGTTTTGGGTGAATTTCTACTACATGGCCGGCGCGCTGCTGCTGGCGGTGCTCACCAATTTGCTGTGGGTGCGCGGGGCCGAAACCAGTGCGCGGCAGCGCGGGCGCTTGTTTGGACAGCGCTTTGGCACCGGGGCGCGGCTGGCGCTGGCCGGCGCGGTGGTGGCGCTGCTGGGCGTGGGCAGCTACGTGTATTACAGCACTAATATCGAAAACCAGTACTTCGCGCCCAAGGCCCTCGAAGCCCGCTCGGCCAACACCGAGCGCCAGTACAAGCGCTACGAAAAGCTCTTGCAGCCCAAGGTAATAGCCACCAAACTGGCCGTGGACCTCTACCCCACCGCCAGCCCCCGCCACTACCAGATGCAGGCCACGATGACGCTTTTAAATAAAGAAAGCCGCGCCCTCGATACGCTCTTTGTCAACTACGACCCCAGCCGCGCCGTGCAAACCGTCCTCACGCTGGGCCGCCCCGCCACCGTGCTGCACGACGACCCCACGTCCGGCGTGCGCCTCTACCGCCTCGCGCAGCCGCTCGCCCCCGGCGACTCGCTGCCAGTGGAGGTCAAAGTAGCGTATGCGGCCAAAGGCTTCACCTCGCGGCCCCAGGACCAGGGCGTGTTTAGCTGGGCTACCATCTCGCCCGAAGACCGCCTCACCGCCAACGGCACCTTCCTCGATGGCACCGGCATTCACTTTGGCTACCAGCCCGATGGCGAGCTGGAGGAAGACGATGTGCGCCTGCGCAACAAGCTAAAAACCAAGGAGCGCGTGCCCCGCCTCACCGACCCGCACGGCCTCATGACCTGCGGCTTCACCACCGATTCCGACTACATACGCTTCGAAACCACCGTCAGCACCGACCCCGACCAAACGGCCATTGCGCCCGGCTACTTGCAGAAGGAATGGGTGGCCAATGGCCGCCGCTACTTCCACTACCGCATGGATGCGCCGATGATGAATTTCTACTCCATCCAGAGTGCGCGCTACGCCGTGCGGCGCGACCAGTGGCGCGACCCCGCCACCGGCCAGCCCGTGGCCATCGAAATCTACTACCACCCCGCCCACGCCTATAACGTGCCGCGCATGGCCGAAGCCCTCAAAAAAGGCCTCACCTACTACACCAAGCAGTTTGGCCCCTACCAGTACCACCAGGTGCGGGTGCAGGAGTTTCCGCGCTACAAAAACTTCGCTCAGAGCTTCCCCAACACCATCCCGACCTCGGAGGGCGCGGGCTTTGTCGAGGATATCAGGGATAAGGACAAGCCTGATTTCGTGTTCTTTATCACCAACCACGAGCTGGGCCACCAGTGGTGGGGCCACCAAGTGGTGAGCGGCCAAGTGCAGGGCTCCTCTATGCTCAGCGAGTCGCTGGCCGAGTACTCGGCCCTCATGACGTGCGCCCACGAGTTCAAGCCCGCCGTGATGCAGCAAACCATGCGCGGCGAGCTCGACCGCTACCTGCGTGGCCGCCGCAACGAGCGCAAAAAAGAACTGCCGCTGATGCTGGTCGAAAACCAGCCCTACATCCACTACTACAAGGGCGGCATGGTCTTTTATGCCCTGCAAGACTATATCGGCGAGGAAAAACTGAACGGTGCCATCAAGGCATTTTTGGCCAAAACCCGCTACCAAACCCGGCCCTACACCAACACCGCCGAGTTTATGACCTACCTCAAAAAGGCCACGCCCGACTCGATGCAGTACGTGCTGCACGACATGTTTGAGACGATAACGCTCTTCGAAAACCAGCTCGACGAAGCCACCTACACCAAGCGCCCCGACGGCCAATACGACGTGCGCCTTACCCTGCGCGCCGCCAAAATGCGCGCCGACAGCCTCGGCAACGAAACCCCCGTCAAGCTCAACGACTACGTCGATATCGGCATCTTCGGCCCCGACCAAACCAAAAAAACCGAGGACTACGACGCCAGCGGCCAGCCGCTCTACTTCAAAAAAGTAAAGCTCACCCAGCCCAAAACCGTGCTCACTTTCGTGGTTCCTAGCAAGCCCAGCAAAGCCGGCATCGACCCCTACCACAAGCTCATCGACCGCCACTACATGGACAATGTAAAAACCGTAGCCGCTGGAGAAACTGCGGGCACGGTGGTGGCAAGGCGGTGACGCACATAAAATGCGAATTCTTGTCGCCCAGCTTTTAACATGCCGTAAGTATGTTAAAAGCTGGGCGATTGAGTATTAGCAACTCCTACGGTTTATATATAATGCTTTCCAGCTTACTTGTAGAACAAGCTATAGAACATTTATCAACTGGATGATAAAAAAATATAAACGACTTGACTTTCCCAATAAAATAAGCACCTTCTGGGTGCAACAAGTCACTTCCTTTTTCAAATTTTACTACAGTACTTGCAAAATATCTGTATTTTTTCACTTTTATTATTTCGTTGCGAGTAGCAATTAATATAACTAATACAAAATTAACAACCAGAGCAATAGCAACTACTGATGCAGGCTTAATAACGGGCACTGCCCAGTGACCTGCTTCAAGTGTAACGAAGGGAATAAAACAAAACAATATAACTGCCAGAGCTAAATAAGTCCAACGTTCAAACGAAAAAATATTTTTTCTCGTCAATACAATTATAAATCCAATAACACAAAGGAAAAATTGATAATATATGTGATAATGCATCACATGCCAGTAATTACCAATCCGCTCTCCGAATGTCGAAGCAATATTTACATTACTTTGAAGATAAGGAAATATTGAATACAAGTAAGGAGCTAGTAAAACAATAATAACCGTACCAGCTATCGCAATATTATCAGCAAAAAGAGTCACGATTTCTGAAGCATCAACGTAGCGCAGAATTTCAACACTAAAAGATTTATAGTAGTATATAAACTTTAGCACACCTACTAAAATCAACCCTGTTGCTATTAACCCGAGGGATTCACTATTAAAGAATTCCATTTTTCCTACTCTTGGTAAAACTTCCAAATGAATAATCAACTTGGCATACAGGTATAATCAGGTGATATGCCAATATTTTACAATCTCTTATCAACGCCCCAATAGCAGAATCAATACCACCTCTCGCCACTTTGACATTTGGGATTAGCTCAATAAGCTTTCTAGCTCCATTTGGAGTTAAGATATAACTATATGCACCGTTACGCAATTGATAGGGAACAAAAATCTCATTATTAATAATAAATCTTCTATTATGCTTATAATTATTACCTGTACCCAGAAATAAAATATCGAAATCATTTGACACTTTAGTAAGTGAGCATTTAATATTTTGCAAGAAATTTTCAAATAAGTTTACATCATCCTCTAAAATTATATAATAACCATTCTCACCCCTCGCTACCATCTGCCAAACTCTCAGATGGCTAATCCAACAACCTACGCTACCTTCAGTTAGATATTTTAGAGATTTATCACTAATAAAATTATAATATTCGCCAATATTTTTACCTACTGTTGCATCTACAAATACAAAGTTTATTTTTTGACTATCTAACTGAGACGACATAAATTGCCTCCTCTCAAAATGACTATTTATTGATATAACGTAAGTATAAATATAATTGACACGTTTTGCAAGGCGCTGTTTCACAATAGGCACATCTGAAACTCTAAGCAGCAGTCTTATATACTCTATTCTGTTTCTTACATTATAATGCGCTAAACCATTAAATATGTAAGATTTTATAGTTCTCCACATACATCGAGGGTCATAGCGAGTCGCACTGCGCTAAACTCACGCCAGCAAACTACGGCTTTGTTTCCGCCAGCCCCTTATCAATGGCCTGAAAAAGCTTATTATTCGGCTTTGCCACTTTGCAGAGTTTGGTTTAGGCAGTCAGGTAGTGCGGGCGGGCCACTTGCGGGCGCTTAAGCTGCCCATTGAGCATAGGGAGATAAAAGTATAGAAAACCCGTCGTTTTGGGCACTTGGCTGCTAAAAAATACCTCATTCTTACCCTACTCCTAAATGCTGGGCACCTGCAGGGCGGGAGTTGCTGACCAGCGCCAGTTGCGGTAGGCTCCTTCCCAGAACTGCCACTCCAGCTGGCTGGCCGTGACGAAGGCGGCCGTCATGGCCTGGCGCTGGGCGGGGGTGGCCTGGGCTGCCGCCCGGTCGCAGATGGCGATGGCTTGCTGCACCAGCCCCCCAAATTCTTCGCCCGCGTAGGTGGCTATCCACTGCTGGTAGGGGTTGGCGGGGTGCTGCTGGGTCTGGTAGATGTAGGTGCCTACCTCCTGGTAAATCCAGAAGCAGGGCAGCACGGCGGCCATGGCTACCTCCACGGCGTCGAGGGCGGCGGTGCTTTTCAGGTAGTGCACGTAGTGGTGGCAGGCAGGCTCGGGCTGCCCCGTGTCGGTCACGCCAAAGTCTTGAAAATAGGACTGGTGCAAGGCACTTTCTACCACCACGGCCCCTTCGGCAAAGCGCATAAACGCCAGCGCGTCGCTCAGCGCCGGGGCGCGGGCCCCAATCAGCGCCAGGGCCCGGCCAAAATGGGCCAGGTAGTGCGAATCCTGCGCGAGGTAAAATTGAAAAGTGGCCGGGGCCAGCGTGCCAGCGCGCAACTCCTCGATGAAAGGCAGGCGCAAAATGGCTTCGTAAACGGGCGCGGCGGCGGCCCAGGCTTCAGCTGACCACTTCATGCGGAACCAGGGGTTGGGGGTGAAAAAAATGATTGAGCGGGCCGTTGCCCTGCCCGGTGCGCACCGCCTGCCCGTGCCGAATGGCCTGGTGCACATAGGCTTGCCCCAGCCCCACGGCGGCCAGCAGCGGGTGCCCCAGCGCCCGGTAGCTGGCAATGGCCGACGACAGCGTGCAGCCCGAGCCGTGCGTATTGGTGGTGGCCAGCTTCTCAAACTGGTACTCGTGCACCTGGCCGTCGGCGGCAAAGTACAGCGATGTCAGCGTAGGCGTGGGCAGGTGCCCGCCCTTGAGCAGCAGCCCTCGGCAACCAAGTGCCCGAATGCGGCGGCCCGCCTCGTGCATACCGGCCACGTCCGTAATTGGCATCCCGGCCAGGATGGCTGCCTCATCGAGGTTGGGCGTAATGAGCTCGGCCAGGGGAAACAGCTGCTCGATAATGGCCTGAATCGTAGCTTCTTCAATCAGCCGGTGCCCGCTGGTGGCCACCATCACGGGGTCGAAAACGACCGGCAGGGCCGGGTGCGGGGCCAGGGCGGTGGCAATGGTGTGCACCAGCTCGGGGGTGTGCACCATGCCGATTTTGAGGGCATCGGGGAAAATGTCTTCCAGAATAGCGGCGAGCTGCTCGGCTACTACCGAAGCCGGAATGGGGTAAATCGAGCGCACGCCGCAGGTATTCTGCACCGGCAGGGCCGTGAGCACCGAGGTGGCGTAGCAGCCCAAGGCCGAAATTGCCTTTTGGTCGCCCTGAATGCCCGCGCCGCCGCTGCCATCAAAGCCGGCCACGGTCAGCACGGAAGGGTATTTTAAGTAGGTGCTCATCAAATAGCTAGCTCTAGTTGGGTACGTAGTTCGGCGGCGGCCCGCTCGGGGTCGGCCGCCTGGCAAATGGCCGATACCACGGCCAGGCACGAAGCCCCGGCCTGCACGACCGCCCGGGCATTGGCCGCGTTGATATTGCCGATGGCTACCAGCGGCTTGGGCGTGGCGGCCCGCAGGGCGCGAATGCCCGCCAGGCCCCACTCCGTCACGGTATCGGTTTTGGTGGGCGTGCGAAACACCGGGCTGATGCCTAGGTAGTCGGCGGCGGCCGTTTCGGGCGTGGCCAGCTGCGCCGCATACTCGATAGAGTAACCCAGCAGCCCGCACGCCGGCCACGCTGCCCGAATGTGGGTAGGCGGCAAATCGCTGTTGCCGACATGGATGCCGGCCGCGCCCACCTGCTGCGCCACGGCCAGGTTGTCGTTGATAAGCAGCGGCACGCCGTAGCGCGCCAGCATCGTGCCGAGCTGCTCGGCCCGCCCCCGAAACGTGCGCTCGTCGGCGTGCTTTTCGCGCAGCTGCACCAGGTCTACGCCCCCGCGCACGGCAGCTTCGGCCACGGCCACAAAGTCGCGCCCCGCGCAGGCATCGGCCGCCAGCACCAGGTAGAGGCGATACGGAAACCCAGCCGCTAGCATACGCGCAGCCGCAACCGGCCCGTAAAATCGGCTTCGGTGATGTTATACAGCGTATCGAGCAGCTGCACTTGCAGGCTGCCCGGCCCGGCCGCGCCCACCGCCGCCAGTTCGCCGGCCACGCTAAACAAAGCCACCCCGGCCACCGCCGCCGCAAAGGGGTCGGCCCCCACGGCTGCAAAGGCCCCCAGCACCGCCGTGGCCGAGCAGCCCAGCCCCGTAACCTTGGTCATGAGGGGGCTGCCGTTGGCCACGTAAGCCTGGCGAGTGCCGCTAACGATGATATCCGTCTCGCCCGACACGCACACCACCGCCCCCAGCTGGGCGCTCAGGGCTTGCGCGGCGGCCAGCGCTTCGGTGCTGCTGGCAGTGCTGTCTACCCCTTTGGTAGCCGTGGTATTGTGGTGGGCCAGGGCCAAAATCTCCGACGCATTGCCCCGGATGTAGCTAGGGCGCAGCGCCAGCAGCTGGGTTAGCACCCCATCGCGGTAGGGCGTGGCCCCGGCCCCCACCGGGTCGAGCACCCAGGGCTTGCCCAGGCGGCGCGCCTCGGTGGCGGCCAGCAGCATTGCCGCCGCCCAGTACTCGTCGAGCGTGCCGATGTTGACGACCAGCGCCTGGCAAATAGCCAGCATCTGCGGCACCTCGGGGTGGGCATGGGCCATAATGGGCGACGCGCCCACCGCCAGCAAGGCGTTGGCAGTGTTGTTCATCACCACAAAATTGGTGATATTCTGCACCAGCGGCGCTTGCGTGCGCACCGCTTGAATAAGGGGCCAAAGTTGCTCCTGCATTGCTTTTCAAGGAAAAAAGAAATGGCTCAGGAGCTTCCAAACAGAAGCGCACAGGCCGGTATTTACCGGCCCGACTTTTCCCTACGTCGGTATCAACCGAATCAGGTTCAAAGGGACTATCTCAATTCCTGGCGGAATACCCCTAAAGCCGGGGCGAAGGTAATGCCGCGGGCATTACTTGCTGCTGCCTGCATCATCTCTTTCTCCGCAGTTTGGCTGACTCTACAAGCGGCTGGTCCAGCCCATCTAGGCCGAAGCTGGCGCGAGTTTAGCGCAACGTAACTCGCGCCAGCAAGCTCTGCCAACCTACGGCTTCGTCTCCGCCAGCTCCTTCTCAATGGTCTGAAAAAGCTCGTTATCCGGCTTTGCTACTTTGCGGAGCTCGGTTTGGGCGGTCAGGAAGTGCGGGCGGGCCACTTGCGGGCGCTTGAGCTGCATATTGAGGATGGCGAGGTAGAAGTGCAGCATGCCCTGCGCGGCTGGCTCGGCCGGAGCCTTAGGCACTTGGCTGCTGAAAAACGCCTCGGCCTCGGCCCACTGGTTTTGCGCTTGGTAGATGTCCATAATATCAACAAACATCTCATCATCAGCCGGATTGAGCTGGTAGAGGCGGGTGGCCCAGGTGGTGGCGTCGGGGGCGTGGGTAGATACCGATAGTTCGAGCAGGCTGCGGAGCGTGGCGTATTTCTGGGGCTGAATTTCCAGGCTTTGCAGCCAAGCCTTGCGGGCCTCTTCGGGCTTTTGCTGCTGGCGGTAGAGCACGCCCAGCATGTGGGCGGCGTCGGCTTTGAGGGGCGGGTCGGTGTAGAGGCGCAGGGCCGTTTGGGCTTCTACGGTGGCCTCGACGGGCTTTTTGAGTTGCAGCAGGGCGTAGGCCAGGTTGTAGTGCGAGGTTGGGTAGTCAGGGTTCAGGGCAATGGACTTCTCAAACGGCGCGACACTGGCGGCACTCTCGCCCTGCACCAAATGGATGTAGCCAACGGCGTAGTACGACATAAAATCGCCCAGCTGATGGGCGTGGGCCTGGGTGTAGTTATCGAGCACCAGCTTTAGCAGTTGGGCTTCGGTTTTGTCGCGCTCGCCGCAGTGGCAGAGCATGGCCCGGTAGTAGTAATCGCCGAGGCCTTTGCGCAGGCGGTAGTCTTGCGGAAAGCGTTTTTGCAGCTGCGCCAGCTGCTTCGGAATATCGACCAGGTGCATGCTGTACTGGCCTGCCTGGCCGCGCAGCTGCTCCACCGTTTCTTTAGGGCCGAGGTTTTTCAGGCCAAAGCCCTGGAAACTCAGCGTAATCAGGTAGTAGTCGAGCAGTATTTTTTCCTTTTGCAGGAACACGGCCGGCTGCTGGTCCTTAGGGTCGGCTTTATCCAAGACTTGGTAGGCGGCTTCGTACTGCTTGGCGGTTTCCAGCTTGGCGGCCTGCGCCAGGGCGGCGGGCGCGGTAGCCTGCCCTAAGCCCACGCGGGCTATTAATAATAAACCTACCCAGAGACTACCAGAACGTACCAAGGCTGCCATTGACCTGAAGATGCTTAGCGTGAAACAGAGGCGCTAAGCTAAGTACTTGTGGCAAGTAATGGTACTACACATGCGCCTGACAAACAGCGCGTGGCACTGCCTGTCAGGCGCATGTGTTTGGCTGGGCCTGTCTTTTACTGTCCGCCCTTCACCCGCATTGCTACCACGTACACCGCCTCCGAGGCCGTGATAAACAGCGTCTTGCGGTCTTTGCCGCCAAAGCAGATGTTGCCCGTCCAGTCGCCGGGCACATCGATGTGAGTTAGGTGCTCGCCGCTGGGGCCATAGATATCCACGCCTTTGCCGGTGAGGTACACGTTGCCGCGCTCGTCTATCGTCATGCCGTCCGAGCTTTGATTGGCGAACAGCTGGCGGTTGGTGAGCGCACCATCGGGGCCAAGCTGGTAGCGGTAGGTTTTGTTGCCGTCGATGTCGCCGATGTACAAAATTTTACCATCGTGCGGGCCAATGAGGCCGTTGGGCTTTTGCAGGCCCTTTTCGACCACGATGGGCTGGTGCTGGCCGGGGGCCAGGTAGTACACGTACTGGCCCGGCAGTTCGGGGGCGGTGCGCGCCCAGTAGTCGCGCTGGTAGTAGGGGTCAGTGAAGTAGATGCCGCCGTTGGGGGCCACCCACACGTCGTTGGGGCCGTTAAGGCGGTGGCCGGCCGGGAAGTCGACCAGCACCGTCACCTTCTTATCGGGACTGATGGACCAGAGCTGATTATGCTCATCGGCGCAGGCAATGAGGTTGCCCTGGTGGTCGAAGTACATGCCATTGGCCCGCCCGGCGGGGTCCATAAATACCGAGAGCTGGCCGTGGGTGTCGTACTTCCAGATTTTGTTATTGGGCTGGTCGGTAAAGAAGATATTACCATGCCGGTCCACGGCCGGGCCTTCGGTAAACTTGAACTGCTTGGCCACCAGCTGCGGCGTGGCCGAGCCGGCAAAAAGCGCCGCCGCTGGCGTGGCCTGCTGCGCCTGGCTGGCGCTAGCCGCTAGCAAGCTGCCGACTACCGTCAGCAGCAGCCCTGGGCAAACAGAAGAAAATAGACTAGACATTATGCGCTGGGTAAAGCCCGCTTATACGCAAGTCACTGCGCTTGGTAGGCTGAAGCGTAAACGCAAGGCCGTTGTTTTATCAAGATTAAATTGGATAATACTAAAATACATTCATCTTAAATTCATTTAATAAATTTAAGATTTTATTTTGCCCGCTCTCAAAATAATTATTTTTTCACTCGATGCACACGTGTTATCAATAGGTTAAGCTAAATATTTTTTGAATGAAAAAATTGACATTAAAGCCTATCGGGCAAGGATTTTAAAAAGTGAAGCATTTTTCGTACCTATTTTTTTTAACCTCTTCGCTTGCGTTGTCTTCAGTCCGCCTCAAACGAATAATACCATTGCAAGTATCAGAAAAAAACATACCTTGCAACGCCTCTGGCAATTGTCCTTTTCCATTATCAAGTTCACTCTATGTCACACAAGTACACTGCGGCTGCATTCCTGGCATTAGGGGCAGCTGTGCTCCCCAATTTGGCTAGTGCGCAAGATGGCGCTCGCCTGCAAAAAAAAGAAGTAGGCCGCGATGGGCAGCCCACGCTCATCGAGTTTCGGACCAATAGCCGCCCCAGCAGTGCCGACGGCGCATTTGTGCTGCGCGAGCAGCTGGGCCTGGGCAATAATGAGCAAATGCGCCTGGCCCGCGTCGAAACCGACCAGCTCGGCTTCAGCCACCAGAAATTTGACCAGTATTACCAGGGCGTAAAAATCGAGCACGCCACCTACACGGTGCACGCCCGCGGCGGGGCCGTAGAAAGCCTAACCGGTGACTACGAGAAAGTTGACAAGCTCAGCGTAACGCCCACCCTCAGCGCCAGCGCCGCCCTGGGCCGCGCCACGGCCGCCGTGGGGGCCAAAAAATACATGTGGCAGGATGCCACCGAAGAGGCCGGCCTGAAAGCCCGCGAAAACGACCGCCAGGCCACGTACTTGCCGCAGGGCGAGCTGGTTATCGTGCGCGATAGCCGCGTAGACCCCGAAACCGGCCCGCTGGTACTGGCCTGGAAATTCAACATCTACGCCCAGGCCCCAGTGAGCCGCGCCTACGTTTACGTAGATGCGCACAGCGGCGAGGTGGTGCTGCAAGATGCTATTATTAAGCACGCTACGGGGGCTACGGCCACGTTTGCCACAGCTTATAGCGGTACTCGCTCTTTGGCCGACGAAACCGTGACGGGCGGCTACCACCTCAAGGAATACACCCGCGGCAACGGCATCGAAACCTACAACATGAAGAAGGGCACCAGCTACACGGCCGCTGTCGACTTTGTAGATGCCGATAATAACTGGACCGCCGCCGAATACAACAACGCCACCTTCGACAACGTGGCCGGCGATGCGCACTTCGGCGCGCAAAGCACCTACGACTACTGGAAGGCTGTGCACGCCCGCAATAGCTACGACAACGCGGGGGCCAAAATCAAGAGCTACGTGCACTACAGCAAGAGCTATGAAAACGCCTACTGGGACGGCACCGAAATGACCTACGGCGACGGGGCCACCACCTTTAAGCCATTAACTGCCTTGGATGTGTGCGGCCACGAAATCGGCCACGCCGTGTGCGAAAAAACCGCTAACCTGACGTATTCGGCCGAGTCAGGCGCGCTCAACGAAGGCTTTTCCGACTGCTGGGGCGCCAGCGTGGAAAAGTACACCGTGGATAAGTTTGCCCTGACCGGCAAATCGACCTGGGACATCGGCGAGGAAATCATGAAGGCCGGCGGCGCGCTGCGCTCGATGAGCAACCCCAACCTGTATGGCCAGCCAGCCTACTACAAAGGCAAAAACTGGGTTTCGACTACCAACACTTCTTCGGCAAACGACAACGGCGGCGTGCACACCAACTCGGGCGTGCTCAACTACTGGTACTATATGGTAGCGACGGGCAAAAGCGGTACCAACGAAGTCGGCAACGCCTTCTCGGTAACGGGCCTGGGCTTGACTGATGCCGCCAAAATTCTGTTTCGCGCCGAAAGCGTGTACCTGACTGCCAGCGCTACCTACGCCAGCGCCCGCACCGCCACCATCAGCGCCGCCACCGACCTGTTTGGCGCTACGGCCACCCAGACCCAGGCCGTGACCAACGCCTGGTACGCCGTGGGCGTGGGCGCTGCCTATGGCGGCACCACCCCGCCGCCCACCACCACCGCGTATTGCACCAGCAAGGGCAGCAGCGTGGCCTATGAGTACATCGATTACGTGAAGCTGGGCACCATTGCCCGCACCAGCACGGCCGATGGCGGCTACTACGACGGCACGGCCACTACCACCAGCGTGGCCGCCGGCTCAAGCCAGAGCATCAGCTACTCGGCGGGCTTCGTGAGCTCGGCTTACTCGGAGTACTTCAAGATTTATGCTGACTGGAACCAGGACGGCGACTTTGGCGATACCGGCGAAACCATTGTGAGCGCGGCGGCCAGCAGCAGCACGGCCACCCGCACCAGCACCTTCACAGTGCCCACCACCGCCAAAACCGGCAAAACCCGCCTGCGTGTGGTCATGAGCGATGCCAGCGCCACCACCAGCTGCGGCAGCTACAGCTACGGCGAAACCGAAGACTATAGCATCACCATCACGGGTGGGGCGGCCATCGCGGCCACCCAAAGCCTCGGGGCTACCACCGCCGCCTTGGATGCTGGGGCCGAGTTTAGCCTCTACCCCAACCCCGCCGCCGACCAGTTGCAACTAAGCCTAAGCTCGGGCGCCGAGCTGAAGTCGGTAGAAGTACTGGACATCCGCGGCGCGAAAGCCGCCGTGCGCTACCTCGGCAATGGCGAAGTGAATGTGAGTGGCCTGGCCCCCGGCCTGTACCTGCTACGCGCCAGCGATGGCCAGAACACGTTTGTGAAGCATTTCTCGAAGCAATAAGCTAGTGAGAAACAAGAGCCTAAAAAAGCCCGGCCGTGAGGTCGGGCTTTTTTTATTGTCCGATGGTCCTTCACTTTCACAGCCACCCTTACTACTTTCCTCAGCTACTTTTAGCGCTACGCATAAGCACCCATACTTTGTAGTTTTCCCCAGCAGCTTCAATGTTTTTCCATTTGGCAATGCCCCGGATTGTACTTCTGACGATGCTGGCTCTGGCAGCAGCCTCTTGCTTTCCCAGTTTTGAGGTAGCAGAAAGAGCGTGGCTAAAATGGATTAAAACGCCAACGGGCGAAATAGCTTGGTTTACTCATACAGCGGCCTACGCAGACTCCCCCGATTTTATAGTTCTTGAGTCAGGCAGTGAAGCAGACACCTTGTGCACAGCGGATAATGTGGTCGATATGTACCTCGAGCATCAAAACCTACATGTCCATTTTAACGGCCGCCCGAGCTTGTACATGAAAGAAATTTCAGTTCCTGGCAGGCTGGGCCCTTACAAAGTCGTGCTTGACACAGCGAGTGTACCTTTTACCAATGCTGGGCGCAAGTACCTTAAAAGGCCTTAGCTACTGAGGCCTGCTGACAGTGACGAGCTGCGGCGCTACGCCCCCAGTGCCAGTTCGCGCAGCCAGGCATCGGCCGCTGCAAAATTGTCGAAGCGCTTGAATAGGAAACCCGCCGGGGCCGTGCTCACCACCGACTGCAAGGCGAGGCGGTGGATGGGGTCGACACCCTCTACCACGGCGCAGTGGTGGGTGCGGGCCTGGGTCATGGCGCGGGGTATCCAGTCGGTGGTGAGCCAGGCCTGCGCGGCGGCGGGCAGCGGGGCGCGCTGGCCGTGGTCGGACAGGATGCGGCGGGCCCCGCTGCTTTTGAGCAGTGCCAGCGCCTGTTCGTAGAACGCCTGGATGGTTTCGATGGTCTGCCGCTCGGTACCCCAGGCCAGGCGCACGTAGCCCGCCGGCTGGTAGTAGAGCTTGCCCGCTGGGTTTTGAAAAATCAGGCTTTCCTGGGCCTTGGGCAGTGAATTCATGACAGGTTACTAACGCTTATCGACCCGGCTACTTTCCTTCCCGAGGCTAAAAGTACGTGTTGAACTCCGCACCAAGTTGGGGTTGGCTGCCAAAAAAACCATCGGCCGCAGTAGTATTGCGGCCGTGACTCCTCGTATTCTGCCTCTTACCCCGCCTCCGGCCCTGGCTGCGCCCTACGCGCCGGGCCTGCACATCCTGGCCACGTTTGGCGCGCCGGCCGGGCGGCTGCGCGATGCGGCGGGCAGCCAGCAGTTTTTTGCCGGGCTGGTGGCCCGGCTGGGCCTCACCAGCGTGGGCGAGGTCTACCACGTGTTTGCCGAGAATGCGGGCTTCACGGCGGTGCTGGCCCTCACCGAGTCGCACCTCAGCATCCATACCTGGCCCGAGCACGAGCTGGCCACATTCGACGTGTTTTTGTCGAATTTTCGGCGCGATAACCACGCCGCGGTGCGGGCTATCTACCAAGAAACGCTAGCGTTTTTTGAGGCAACTGAACAACACTATGCGGAGGTACTGCGATGAGTGACTCACCCGCTTCTGCTTCGCCCGGCACCTGGGTTTCTTGCCCCAAGTGCGCCGCCCAGGTACCGTGCTACGACCCGGCTCGCAGCGAGTACTTCTGCTGCTTTAACTGCCGCACTTACTTCCGGGCCGACCCTAGCGCTGCGGGTAGCGCGGCCACCGTTGTTAGTGGCTTCAAGAAGGAATTGCCACCCGGCCCCAGCTTGCCGCTGGGCGCTACCGGGGTGCTGGCGGGCTACCACTGCCGCGTGACTGGCTACCAGGTGCGCAGCGAAAAGAAGGACCACACCGCTGAGTGGCGCGAATACCAGCTGCGTCCGCTCACGCCTATTTCGGGCGATGACCCTATCGACTTTCCATTGCAGCTGGCTGAATACCAAGGCCACTGGCTACTCATTCGGCGGGCTCGCGAGTTTCCGACCACCGAGAACCCGCGCCCCAAGGGTGCGCAGGAATGGACCGACCAGGCCGGCCGCAAGTACCAGCTGTGGCACCGTTACCAGCCAATAATCCGCGATGCGCAGGGCGAGTTTGACTGGAACATCCTGGACGACGAAGCCCTTAATATTTCCGAATACACCGCCCCGCCGTATATTCTTAGCAGTGAGCAGCTTGCCCGGCGCTCGGCTACCTGGTACCTGGCCGAGCATTTGGAGCCCCGGCAGGTAGCCGCCGCCTTTGGCTTGTCTGTGTCAGGCCTGCCCATGCGCCAGGGCATTGGGGCGGCGCAGCCGGGGCCGATACCCAGCTGGCCCCACTTGCTGCGGGTGGCCCTGGCGGCGGTGGTGGCGCTGGTACTCGTCCAAACGGCCTTGGTATTGTGGCAGCCACCCCGGCAGCTGCTGGCCCAAACCTTTACGGCCACCGAGGCCAGTGGCACGGCCACCAGCCAGGTGCTGGTTTCGGAGGCTTTTACCATCGCCGGGCCCACCGCGCTGAACGCCGAGCTGCAAGTACCGAACCTCGACAACCACTGGGTAGAGGTGACGGCCAGCCTGGTGAACGAGCAAACCGGCCGCGGCTACGAGTTTACGCGCTCGGTAGAGTACTACCACGGCTACGAGGGCGGCGAAAGCTGGAGCGAGGGCAGCCACTCGGTAGAGGCGGTGCTGCGGCAGGTGCCCAGCGGCCGCTACCACTTCAACCTCTACCCCAGCCTCGATAAGGGCGTGGGCACGGCCGGCCTGTCGCTGCGCGTAACGCAAAACACGCCGCTCTGGAGCAACTTCTTTTTAGCACTGCTGGGGCTGGGCCTGGTGCCGGCGCTGCTGGGCTGGCGGCATACCACCTTCGAGCGCGAGCGCTGGGCGCACAGCGACTTCAACCCCTACTCCACCGACTAACTACGCGCACTATGGAAGGCTTTTGGCAAGGAATGGGGCGGGCGGTGCGCCGCTGGCCCCTTTACGCGGGGCTAATGGGGCTGTTTATCCTGGGCTTCGGCTACGCGGGCCTCACGGGCTACCGCCTGCTTGGCGACGACAACGAAAGCGATGCCAACGAGCTAGTAGGCCCGCCCCGCGCCGGCGGCCACGGCGGCTACGTGCGCAGCTTCAACCACAAGTAACAGTTTAGATGCATATACAAAAGAGTTGTCATTGCGAGGAGGCACGACGAAGCAATCGCACTTGACTGGCTCGTAAAAAACTCGTCTTGATGCGATTGCTTCGCTGCGCTCGCAATGACAACCACCCCTCATTCACCAATTCACCAACTCATGGAATACCTCAACCTCAAGGCGCTCACCGCCTCCGTCGTGTACTCAGTGCTGGGCATTCTCATTCTGGTCGTCAGCTTTGTCGTCATCAATAAGCTGACGCCGGGCACGCTCTGGCGCGAGATTATCGAGGAGCACAACACGGCCCTGGCCATTATGGCGGCGGCGTTTATGCTGGCGGTGGCTCTTATTATCAGCGCGGCTATTCATGGGTGAGGGTTCTTTGTTGACGCGCCGTCGGCGGGCGCGGGCCGCCGCCCTCGCCCCGCCCGACGACGCGCCCCGGCCGGCGCTGCTGCTGGGCTCGGTGGCCGTGATAGCCACCTGCGGGCTGCTCTATGAGCTGATAGCCGGCACGCTGGCCTCGTACCTGCTCGGCGACTCGGTGACGCAGTTTTCGACGGTAATTGGGGTGTATTTGTTTAGTATGGGCGTGGGCTCGTGGCTGTCGCGCTACCTGGGTGGGCCGCTGCTCAGGTGGTTTATCCGGCTCGAAATACTGGTGGGCCTGGTGGGCGGCGCGTCGGCGCCGCTGCTGTTTGGGCTGTTTGCGCACGTGGGCTCGTTTCGGGTGCTGCTGTATGGCATTGTGGGCTTGCTGGGGGCGCTGGTGGGGCTGGAGATTCCGCTGCTGCTGCGCATTTTGCAGGGGCGGTTGGCTTTTAAGGAATTGGTGGCGAGGGTTTTCACCTTCGACTACGTGGGCTCGCTGCTGGCGGCGGTGATATTTCCGCTGGTGCTGGTGCCGCGGCTGGGGCTGGTGCGCACGGCCCTGCTTTTTGGGGCCTTGAACGTGGTGGTGGCGGGTGTGAGCTTGCTGTCTTTCCAGGAAACCCAGCCGTATAGAAGGCGCTACCTGGCTACGATAGTAGTAGCGCTGCTGGCGCTGGGCGCAGGCGTGGTCATGGCCGAGCGCATCCAGCGCTACGCCGAGGGCGAGGTGTTTCAGGACACCGTTATCTACGCCCAAAGCACGCCCTACCAGCGGCTGGTGCTCACGGGCAACCACCGCGGCGAGCTGCGCTTGTTCTTGAATGGCAACCTCCAGTTTAGCTCGGCCGACGAGTACCGCTACCACGAGGCGCTGGTGCACCCGGCACTGCAAGACCGGCCGCAGGCGCATAGCGTGCTGGTGCTGGGCGGCGGCGATGGCCTGGCGGTGCGCGAAATCCTGAAGTACCCGCAGGTGCAGCGCATTCGCCTCATCGACCTCGACCCGGCCATGACCCGGCTTTTTCGCAGCAACCAGCTGCTGCGCGAGCTGAACCACAATTCCCTGCACTCGCCCAAGCTCGAAATCCACAACGCCGATGCCTACGCCTGGCTGCGGCAAGACACGGCCCGCTACGACGTGGTGTTTGTCGATTTTCCCGACCCCGGCAACTACTCCATCGGCAAGCTTTATACCACGGCTTTTTACCAGACTTTGCGCCAGCGGCTGCGGCCGGGCGGGCTGGTGGTGGTGCAGGCCACCTCGCCCTACGTGGCACGGCACGCCTACTGGTGCGTGGTGCACACGCTGGCGGCCAGCGGCTTTAGCCCGGTGCCGTACCATGCCTACGTGCCCTCGTTTGGGGAGTGGGGCTACGTGCTGGCGCAGGCCGCGCCGGGCACCTGGCGGCCCGATGGCGGCGCGCTGCCGGCCGGGCTGCGCTACGCCACGCCCAGCGTTATCAGCCAGATGCGCAGCTTTCCGCCCGATATGGCCGAGGTATCTACCGAAATAAACCAACTTAACAATCAAGCGCTGGTACGATATTTTGAGGAAGAATGGGGTCCGTATGGGCAGTAAGCCACTAGCCACCAGGGCTAAACCACAGCTGCCTGACCAAGGCCGGGCCGCCGCTGGGTGCAAACTATTCTGGGTAAAAGGTAAAATCGGCTTTGTTATCCCTTTCGTGTAGGCTTAGCTTTGCCCACGCCCCTATAGTTTACAAGCTGCGGTATTAAACTCTACACCTCTTCTTCATGAAACTACTCTTTACTCGCCTTTGCTGCCTGCTGGGCGGTTTAGTTGGCGCAAGCCAGCTCGCTCAGGCGCAGGTTACTTACACGCCAGTGGCCGTGACCGGCTACACGGCCGACGTGATAGCCGATGGCACCGGCACGGTATCTAGCCGCACCACTAACACCATTGACCGGGGCAACGCTACCGTGAAGTGGTGCTTTGCCAACACCACGTACATCAACCCCGCGGGCCTGCGCCCGGTGCTGGCCCTGCCCGCCAGCGGCTTCATCACCAGCGTCACGACGCCGACCCTGACGTTTCAGCTGGCCCCGGCCACGGCCAACAACTCGCTCCGCATCGACGGCGCGGGCTCGGGCGTGCTCACGCTGGTAACGCCCCGGCCCGCCACCGAGGTAATGGTGCTGGCCACGGAAGGCAACGGCAGCACGGCGGCCAAAACCTTCACGATAACCTTTACCGACGGTACCACGCAGGTATTTACCAACACCGCGGTGCCCGACTGGTTCAACGGCACCAACCCCGCCATTATCGTGGGCAGCCGGGTTAGCTACGTCGATAACAGCATCGACGACGCGACCACCAACCCTCGCATCTACCAGGTGCGCCTGGCGTTGTCGGCGGCCAACTACAACAAGCCCATCTTTAGCATCACGGCGTCGAAGACCTCGACTGACCCGGTGCTGAACGTGATGGGCATTACGCTGGGTGCTACCTGCCAGGGCATTCCCAATGCCGGCACGGCCGTGGCCGTGCCCAGCAGCATTTGCCCCGGCCAGCAGGTGGCCATCGTGCCTTCGGGGTCTACCAACGCCGGCGGACTCACCTTCCAGTGGCAGGCCTCTACCGATGGCGGCGTGACGTTTACCAACGTGGCGGGCGCTACCTCGCCCACTTACATTGGCACACCCACCGTCACCACCATCTACCAGGTAATCATCGCCTGCAACGGCCAGGGCGCTACCTCGGTGCCCGTGACCGTGACGGTGCTGCCCACTACTACTACCCTACTGTATGCCACGCCGCCCGCCACGGCCACCTTCTGCCGCAGCGGCACGCAGGCGGTAGTGACGGCCAGCCCGGCTGGCGGCACGTTTAGCGCGCCCGCGGGCCTCAGCATCAATACCACCACGGGCGTTCTGAACCTGGGGGCCTCGACCGTGGGCGTCTACACCGTAACTTACACGCCGCCCACGGGCGCTTGCGGCGGGCCCGCTACCACTACCGTTACCATAGTGGCCCCCGTCACGCCGACGCTGTCGTATGCCAGCTCGACCGGGAGCACCAGCTACTGCGCGGGCAGCGGCACCACGCCCCCTACCCTGGTTACGCCCACCGGGGGCACGTTTAGCGGCTCGGCGGGCTTGGTTATCAATGCCACCACGGGCGTTGTGAACCTGGCCACTACGCCGGCCGGCACCTACACCGTGACCTATACCAGCCCCGGCAGCTGCAGCGCCACGACTACTGCGCCCATTACGGTAACGCCTCAGCAGGTTGTGTCGCTATCGTTTGGCGGCACCGACTTTTGCAAGGCGGGGGCCAACCCCACAGCGGTAGCTACGCCCGCGGGCGGCACGTTTGCCAGCACCACGGGGCTGGCCATTAATACCACCACCGGGGTGGTCGACCTCAACACCTCCACCAATGGCACCTACACCGTTACCTACACCAGCACGGGGCTGTGTGGCGGCCAGGCCACGGCACGCATCACGGTGAAGGGCAATGCCGTGCCCACCTACCCTAACGTGCTGACGCCCAACGGCGACGGCCTCAACGACGTGCTGCGCCTCTACATTGCCGACGTGCAGAACTACTCACTGCAAGTATTCAGCCGCTGGGGCCGCCGCGTATACGAGGGCCACAGCGCCACCGAGGGCTGGAGCGCCGCCGACAACAGCGCCGGCACCTACTTCTACCTGGTAGAATACACCGACTGCGCTGGCCGCGCCCAATCGACGCGCAACTGGATAGAAGTCGTCAAATAACTCTTTGACAGCTAAGGGTTATACCTTAAAGTAAAAAAGCGCAATTCCACTGCCGGTGGAGTTGCGCTTTTTTTAATGCAACGGTAGCGCCTCACGAGACCCCTCTGGGGCCGGCCCCAGAGGGGTCTCGTGAGGCGCTGCGCTTTGGGTGCTTGAGCAGCCGTTTGGCAACGCTCAAATCAAATCAAACGCGCGGGCGTACTGGCCGAGCTCGAAGGCCGTAGCACCCCCTAGCTTCTGGCGCAGGTTGCGGCGGTGGGTATCCACGGTTTGGACCGAAATAAACAGGGCTTCGGCGATTTCGCCCGAGCTGTGGCTGCGGGCCAAATGGCTCAGTACCTGCCGCTCGCGCCCCGTGAGGCTGGCAAAGCTGGTGGCGTGGTTGCGCAAAAAGGCGTTCTCATCGAGCAGGCGCTGCACCTTGGCCGTGAGGTGGCTGTCGGGCTCGATGCAGCACGACAGGCAAATGATGAGCAGCGGCTGCCCCGCCTGCCCCTGAGTTAGCACCCGCGCCGTGCTCAAATACAGCTCGAAGCTGCGCGCCGGCCCGGTGCGCACCTGCTGAAAGAAGCTCACGCTGTAATCTAAGTCGTTGCGCTCCAGTAGCTCTATTACTTTGGGCACGTATTCGTGCGCTTCGTCGGGGTTGAAGTAGCGGGTGTAGTATTCCTCGCCCATGGCCCTGAGCTCGGGCACGGTGGTTTGCAGCAGGCGCAGGCCGCTGGCCGACATGTACAGCACCTGCCGCCCGTCGTGGTTTAGCACGATAACCACGCCGGGGTAGCGGTCGGCGGTAGTGGCTATTTCGGCAAGCGTTTGGGTAATTTTTTCGGCATCGGTCATGCAGGCAAGGCTAGGGAGAAGGAGAGAGACGGGGGCAAGCAAGGCGCTAAATAGCACAGGATTTCGCGCATTACTGCCTTTCCGTTTCTTAGCCTAGTTCCTGAATCAGCAAACGGTAAAATTTGGTTGTTATGCTGCACTACGTTCAGCCTGGCTAACTTCTGGCCCCGCCTTTTCCGGCGGGGCGAGGTAGCTTCGCAAGTTGTCCACTGTGCGCTTCTGCCCGCCTTTATGCCCTCCCGTCGTCATTTTCTTGAGCAAGCCGGCGCGGGCCTGGCCGGCACCCTCCTCACAGGGCTGCTGAGCAGCGTGCCCGGCTGCACCCCGGCGCGCTCGGCAGTGCAGGGGCAGCTGCGCGGCGCGGGCCACGCGCTGGGCCACCTGCTGCGCACGCCGGGCAAGATTCCGCCGCCCAGCAGCACCCAGCAGGTTGATATTCTGGTAATTGGCGGGGGCATCAGTGGGCTGGCGGCCCGGCGCGAGCTGCACCGCCTGGCCCCCGCGCGCCAAATCCTGCTGCTAGAGTTGGAGCCCGCCACCGGCGGAAACGCGGCTGCCGGCCTCAATGCCCGCACGGCCTACCCCTGGGGCGCGCACTACCTGCCCCTGCCCGACGTGCGCGACGCCGACCTGCTGGCTTTCTTACAAGAAACCGGCGTGCTCACCGGCTACGGGCCGGATAAGCTGCCCATTTACGACGAAACCGCCCTTTGCCACGACCCCGCCGAGCGCCTGCTCATCCAGGGCCACTGGCAGGCCGGCCTGGTGCCCGAGGCCGGCCTGCCCGCCGCCGACCGCGCCGAAATCAACCGCTTTCTCACTGAGGTCGAGCGTCTGCGCCACGCCACCGGCCCCGATGGCCGCGACCTGTTTCAGCTGCCGCTCGACCTTTCCTCCGAAGACCCCGCCACCCGGCTGCTCGACCAGGAAACGATGGCCGCTTGGCTAGCCCGCCACTGCTACCGCTCGGAGTACCTGCGCTGGTACCTCGACTATTCGTACCGCGACGATTTTGGGGTGCCCGCGGCGCAGGTATCGGCCTGGGCAGGGCTGCATTATTTTGCCGCCCGCAAGGGCCGCGCCCACAATGCCCCCGCCGACGGCGTGCTCACCTGGCCCCAGGGCAACCACTACCTGGCCGAAGCCCTGCGGCAACAGGGCGGGCCGGGCCGCATCCAAACGAACACGCTGGTTTTTGGGGTGGGTGAGGCAGCGAATGGCCTGGTAGAAGTTTTGGTATTTGATGCCGCCACCCAGCGCAGCACTACGGTGCGGGCCCGGCAGGTTATTCTGGCCACGCCGTGGCACGTCACCAAGCACTTGCTGCCCAAGGCGATACCTGCGCCCACCCTGGCCCCGCTGCACGCGCCCTGGCTGGTGGCCAACCTCACAGTGGACGGCTACCCCGGCGGCCCCGGCCAGCCGCTGTGCTGGGATAATGTGCGCTACGGCAGCCCCGCGCTGGGTTACATCGATGCCGAGCACCAGGCCCTGCGCGGCTTTGAGGACGGCGGGCCGCGCAGCCTCACCTTTTACTGGGCGCTGCCCACCGACCTGGCCCACCCCGCCGCGGCCCGGCAGCACGCCCTGGCCAGCACCTACCACGACTGGCTTACGCTGGTGCTCACCGAGCTCGACCTGATGCACCCCGGCCTGGCCGCCCGCGTGCAGGCCGCCGAGCTCTGGGTGTGGGGCCACGGCATGGTGGCCCCCACGCCCGGCTACGTGTGGGGTGCGGCCCGCCAGCAGGCCCGGCAGCCGCTGCTGGGTGGCCGCCTCCATTTGGCTCACACCGACCTCAGCGGGGTGTCGGTATTTGAGGAAGCCTTTCACCAGGGGCTGCGGGCGGCGCGGGCAGTGGCCGCAAGCCAGGGGCACGCCGTATAAAACGCGTTTTTCCCTTTTCAGATAATTCGTATGCTTCAGCTTAAATCTTACCTGACCCCGGTGGCGCTGCTTTGCGGCGGGCTACTGCTGGGCGCGTGCGGCGGCAACCAGGCCGGCGACACTACCACCAATACCCCCAGCAGTACGCTAGGCACCGATTCGGCCGCTACCAAAGTAGGCGGCATGTCTCCTGATACGGCCGCCGGCACCATGCCCCCGCCCACCGGCGCTAGTACCAGCGCCTCCAGCACCGGCCAGCAGCCTAAGTAAGCGCCCAGCCACTTTCTTATCTCATTAAAATTGGTTGTCATTGCGTTACTAAGCGCGCAATGACAGCCAGTTTTTTTATGCCTTGTGCTTACACCTTACTAAAAGATTATAAGAAACTAAAAGACTATAAGAAGCGGCTGCGCAGCGCGGGCGTGGGTAGCAGGCAGCTTTCCTGCCGCCCAAACCAGCGGTAGCGATGCCGCGCCACGTAGCGGTACAGCGCATCGCGCCAAGTGCGGGGCAGCAGCCAGCCCACCGCCGCCAGCCGCCAGAAGCCGCCCAGCTGCCCGACTATGCGCAACACTGCCGTGGAGTGAGCATATACTTGGCCATCAGCCACTAAAACCACCGAATCGGGGTCGGCCAGTACGGGCAGCGGCTGGCCGTAGGCCCGCAGCAGGTCTTGGCCCGCCTCGCTTTGCAGGGCGGCAAACCGGAAATGCGCCTGCGAGTCGTAGCGAACGACGAACTGCACAAAGCCGTGGCAGAGGTTGCACACACCGTCGAAAAGAATGGTGGCCGGAGCGGAAGCGGGCATAGCAAACGGGCCACCTAAAGCGGCCGCTTACCTAACGCGGCCAGCGTTCGACAAGTTTGGCCTAAGTGGCTAACGTAGCTAAAACAGAGCAGGAAGGCACATTTACGGCTTGGCTAATGGCAAGCTCGTCCTTAACTCGGGCCGCCCCAGGGGCGTATGGCAGGGCCTAAAGCCTTCCTTTATGCCTGCTTTCCTCGACCCTACGCGCACTTCGGGTGCTACCCAAACCAGCTGGTTTGCCACGGCGGCCGCGCCGCCCACTTTCGAGCCCTTGCGCGAGAACACTACGGCCGATGTGGTGGTAGTGGGCGCGGGCATTGCGGGCCTCACCACGGCGTATTTGCTGGGTAAAGAAGGCAAAAAAGTGGTGGTGCTCGAAGATGGCGAGCTGGCCAGCGGCGAGAGCGGGCGCACCACGGCGCACCTCTCCAACGCCCTCGACGACCGGTACACCACCCTGGAGCAGCTTTTTGGACAAGATGGGGCCCGGCTGGCCGCGGAAAGCCATTCGGCAGCCATCGACCAAATTGAGAAAATCGTCGCCGCCGAGCAAATTGCCTGCGACTTTTTGCGCCTCGACGGCTACTTGTTTTTGCCCAAAAACGGCGACCCCCAGGAGCTGCACGATGAACTGGCGGCCGCCCACCGCGCTGGCCTCCTGGGCGTAGAGTTTTTACCCGACTCCGGCACGACGGGCTTTTCGACGGGCGAGTGCCTGCGCTTCCCCAACCAGGGGCAATTTCACATTATCAAGTACCTCAATGGCTTGGCCAAGGCCATTACGGCGCAGGGCGGGCGCATTTTTACCCGCACCCACGCCACGGAGGTGAGCGGCGGCAGCCCGGCGCAGGTTAGCACCACCGAGGGCTTTGAGGTGCGGGCGCAGGCCGTGGTGGTCGCCACCAATTCACCTTTCAACGACCGCGTAGTGATGCACACCAAGCAGTCGCCGTGGCGCACCTACGCTGTGGCGGGGCGCATTCCAAAAAACTCGCTCACCACGGCGCTGTACTGGGATACGCCCGACCCGTACCACTACATTCGCATTCAGCGGGTAGACCAGGATGCTACTGGCCAAGCAGTTGACTACGACTTGCTACTCATTGGTGGCGAAGACCACAAGGTGGGCCACGACGACCCCCAAGCGCGCCTGGCCTGCCTCGAAGAGTGGGCGCGGGCGCATTTTCCGCAGATTACCGACATCGAATACCGCTGGTCGGGCCAGGTAATGGAGCCCAATGACAGCCTGGCCTACGCCGGCCGCAACGCCCTGGATAAGGACAACGTTTTCATTATCACCGGCGACTCGGGCCACGGCATGACGCACGGCACGCTGGGGGCCATGCTGTTGCGCGACCTCATTCTGGACCGCCCCAATGCGTGGGCACAGCTGTATGACCCCGGCCGCGTGACCTTGAAAAAAGAATCGCTCAAGGAGTTTGTCAGCGACAACATCAGCGTGGCGGCCGACTACACCGAGCTGCTGACGGGCGGCGATGTAGCCTCGGCCGATGCTATTGCGCCCGGCAGCGGGGCGGTGCTGCGCCACGGCCTCACTAAGGTGGCCGTGTATAAAGACCCGCAGGGCCAAACGCACGAGTGCTCGGCCATTTGCCCGCACTTGGGCTGCGTAGTGCACTGGAACGACCTCGAAACCAGCTGGGACTGCCCTTGCCACGGCTCGCGCTTCGATGCCTATGGCCACCTGCTCGCTGGCCCCGCCAACTCCGATTTGGCTGCTCACAGCTAGGCCTTGGGGGTTGTTTTTGGTTATTTATTATCGGCTTAGCCCTTTTCTGTTAAGGATGGCTTATCGCTGAAAACGTAACCTAATCGGCTCTTTTTCCGATTTAGGCCTACCCACCGAGTCACCGCCCGGCGGGTAGGCCTTTTTATTTCCCCACTTACCCATTCACTTTTACTTATTCGCGCATCATGAAAAAAGCTTATTCGCACTTCGCTACGCTTGCGCTTGCAGCGCTGGCCCTCGGCTCGTGCAGCCGCGCTAACTACGCTACCAATCCTACCACCACGCCACTGACCGAAGCCAGCGTGGCCCAGACTCCCGCCGTGTCGTCGCCCGCCGCCGAGATGTCGGCGCAGGTAGTAGCCCCCAAACTGCCCGCCGAAGCCGCAGCCCCGACGGCGACGCAGCCTGCTACCGTAGCAGCCCTGCCCGTAGCTCCGTCGCCCCGCGTGGCTACTCCAGCCGCTGCGCCGGCTCCCGCGGCCGTAGCAATAGCCAAGGCCGACCAACCGGTGGCTAAAACTGCTAAGCCCACGCTGGTACAGCGCCTTATGCTGAACAAAGTGGCCAAGCAGCTTGCCAAAGCTGAGGCGCGCCACCAGAATACGGCCAGCACCGAGCAAACTGCGGCTCATGGCGGGTCGCTCACTATCCTACTGGTGGGTTTGATACTGCTGCTATTGGGCATTATCATTGGGGCTGGCTGGCTCACCACTGTCGGGGCCATCGTTGCAGCTGTAGGCCTCATACTACTACTGCTCAAAGCATTGTAATTCGCTTTAGCAGCCACTAAAAAAGCTCCCCTTGCCACTCGGCGAGGGGAGCTTTTTTAGTGGCTGCCCGGCAACGCGATTCCTAAACCAAAACTTGCAGGTAAGGCCGGGCCGACGGTAGCCACTTCGGTGGCGGCCGGGTGGCCTTTGCAGGCTAGCAAGTAGTGCTTCCTAGAAGCTGCGCTGGGCACTACTTTGCGCCCTTCATGGCCCTCGCTTCTTCCCAACCCTGGCTTCGCTCGCCCCGCTACGATGGCTGGCTGATACTGGCCCCGCCGTTTCTGGCGCTGCTGCTGGTACTGGCGCTGCCCGCACAGTACCGCCACTCGGCCGCGTTTCCGCTACTGGCCTGGGTGGGCGTGGTGCTACTCATCGACGTGGCGCACGTTTACGGCACGCTGTTTCAAACGTATTTCGACCCCGCGCAGCGGCGGCAGCGGCGCACGCTGCTGGTGCTGGCACCGCTGGCCTGCTACGCGGGCGGCGTGCTGCTGTATACGGCGGGCGGGCTGGTGTTCTGGCGGGCGCTGGCCTACTTGGCGGTGTTTCACTTTATTCGGCAGCAATACGGGTTTTTGCGGCTCTACTCGCGGCACGAAGCACCCGCGCCCGGCCAGTGGCTGCCCACGGTGCTCATCTACGCGGCCACGCTTTACCCACTGCTGTACTGGCACTTATCCGCACCGCGCAATTTTAATTGGTTTGTTGATGGCGACTTTGTGCAGCGCGACTGGCCCCTGGGCCGGCACCTGGCCACTGGGCTCTACGTGGCCTTGCTTCTCGCCTACCTCGCCCGCGAAAGCTGGCTCTACTACCGCACCCGCACCCTAAATCTGCCACGCAACCTGCTGCTGGGCGGCACCGCCGTGGCGTGGTATACGGGCATCGTACTGTTCAATGGCGACCTGGCCTTCACGCTGCTCAACGTGGTGTCGCACGGCGTGCCCTACCTGGCGCTGGTCTGGAGCCGCCGCCCCGTGCAGGCAAGCGGGCGCGGCTGGTGGGCCGGGCGCTACGGATTGGGCTTGTTTCTAGGGGCAATTATCCTCTTTGCTTTCCTGGAAGAAGGCTTGTGGGATGGCTTTGTCTGGCGTGAGCACGGCACCGTTTTCAGCTGGTTTCAAGGCCTGCCCACCGTGGCCAAGCCCACGCTACTGATGTGGCTGGTGCCGCTGCTGGCCCTGCCGCAAAGCACGCATTATGTGCTAGATGGGTTTATTTGGCGAAAAAATCGCAGCTAAGTTACTTTGCTACTTTAGCAGACCAGAAGCAGTTGTTTTTCCAATCTTCTATGCAGCAGTTTTTAGCTTTTGTACTTCTACTGCTGCTACCAGCTGGGAGTTGGGCGCAGCAGCGATTGGCCAAAGCCCCGACGCGGCCAGCGGCCACCAAAGCTATCGAAACAGTGCAGGCTCGCTATGCCCGGCTCGACCAATTTGCCCAGCAGTTACCTGATGCTCAAGCTACTTCTCTCAGCCGCTTGGCCGCCGCCTTGGCAACGCAGGCCCGCACTGAAGATGACAAGGCCCGCCTCATTTTTGCCTGGGTAGCGCAGCACATCGCCTACGATGTAGCTTACCTCAACGGTGATACTACCCGCAGCTATGGCCCCGAGCAAGTATTACAAAGCCGCGTGGCCATTTGCCAGGGCTACGCCGACCTTTTCACGGACCTGGCTATACGCATGGGCCTCACGGCCAACACAGTTACGGGCTACGCGGCCGTCGATGCTACCCAACCAGTTTGCCCAATGCTAGGAACCGACGGGGCCCATGCCTGGAACGTATATCGGGCAGCAGGCACCGTCCATATTGCCGACCCTTGCTGGGGCGCTGGTTTTGTATCGTCAGACTATCAGTGCTTTACGCACAAGCTCAATTCTTTTTGGTTTGATACCTCACCTGCCCAAGCTATTTTCCTGCACTTCCCGTCCGACGACTCCTGGCAACTACTCCCTACGCCAGTGGCATCCACCGTTTTTCGGCAGTGGCCTTATGTCGAAGCTACCTGGTTCCGGTTGGGCGTGAGCGGCGCTAGCATGGCACAAGCACTCGCCATCACCAAGGGCAGACCCAAGCCCAAGCCCCTACCGATGGTGTACCCCACCTCGCACCAAGTCCAGATTGTGAAGGTGCCCCGGCAAGCTACCCTGGTAGCAGGCCAGCCAGTCACCTTCGTTTTTGCAGTTGCTCCGGGGGTAGAATTAGGTTTCGAGTCAAATGAATGAGTTGTACCTCTCACAGCTAATGGCAACTATCGTCAGTTGACTATTACGCCCGGCAGTGCTTTCCGTATCGTGACCCGACACCCAACAGACTCTACCCGGTACGAACACCTGCTTGCATACAAGGTGGCCCGGCCGCAGCTCCACTCGGGCCAGCACCGGACCGCCGCCGACAGCGTCACCTATCTTCGCCATTAGTGCTTGTAGAGAACGCTTTAGCTACGTCCCCTACTTCGTTATCACCAGTTCCACGCGCCGGTTCAGCTTGCGCGTTTCCTCACGGTCGTTAGGGAATTTGGGACGACTGCCGCCGTAGCCGATGGTCGTAATTCGGCTTTCGGCCACACCCCGACTCACCAAGTACCGCTTCACCTCGGCCACGCGCTCTTCGCTGAGCACCTGGTTTTTATCGGCGGGCGGCTCGTTAGAGGTATGGCCCTCAAGGCGAATTTCCAGCTGCGGATTCTCCTTCATCGACGTAGCCAGGTTAATCAGCGTTGGGTAGGCCGAGCCCAGCAGCTTGGCCTGGCCCTGGGTGAAAATAATAGCGGGCAAATCGAGGCGCGAGCCCACGGTGGCGGGCGTCAGGCGCGGCTCGTAGCGGCGCGACTCGCCGGGCGCAACTACCAGGGTATCAACCTTGGTGAGCAGGCCGGCGGTGGTCGTGACGCGGTAGCGCCCCGGCACCAATGATAGCTGAAAGCCCGCCGCCCCGGCCTGGGCCGTGCTGCGGAAGTCAATGGTGCTGCCCAGCAGCAGTGCCTGCACCTGCGCTCCGCCCGCAATGGGCTGGCTGGTGCGCGCATCGAGCACCCGGCCCATCACGAGCGCGCGGGGAGCCGTCTCGGGGTCGATGGGCGGCGGAATGGTATCGGTCGGGGCCGGGCCGGGCGCGGTGCGGAAAAGCTTTTTGGGCGCATTATCGACCTTACCCGACGAGGAGTAATACGCCGTGCCATCGGGCCCGAGCGCCAGAAACCCGTCGTAGCCCGGCCCGTTGAAGCGCGGCCCCAGGTTTTGGGGCGGGCTCCACTTCTCCCAGGAGTCATCGAGCCGCTGGCTTCGAAAAATATCAGCCGAGCCGTAGCCCAAGTGACCGTAAGAGCTGAAGTACAGCGTCTTGGTATCGGCCGATAGCCAGGGCGCAAACTCGTAGCCCGGCGAGTTGACCACCGCGCCCAGGCTCTGCGGCACGCCGTAGCCGCCCGCCCCATCGGGCCGGCTGATGTACAGGTCGTTGGCCCCCTGCGAGTCGTCGCGCTCCAGCGCCAGCAGCAAAATCTTCTCATCGGGCGTCAGGTAAAAGCCCGTTGCTACGTTGGTCGAGTAGTAGGTGGCAATGCGCAGCGGCACTGGCTTGCCGCCCGCCAGCGCCACCCGCGACGCTCCTTCATCCTTAAAGCCGGCCGCGTCGTAGTTGCCGCGCACCACTAAAGCTGGCTTAGCGGCCGGGCCCACTACGGCCTGCACCGCGTTGTTATGCTGGGTATTAAGGCCAGCGGGTGCGTCGGGGCGAGCGGGCGCACCCCAGGTGCGGCCCTGGTCGGTGCTCTCACTCAGCCAGATATCGCCGCTCTCAGCCACGCCCTCGGTGTTGCCCGCAAACTTAGTGCGGCTGAAATACAGGCGTTGGCCATCGGGCGACGGTACCGGTTGTAGCTCGTTGCCGCTGGGCGAGTTGAGCGCCGCCAGTGGCTCGGGGGCCGTGAAATAGGGCGGCCCCGACGCCAGCCGCAGCTGCAATTGAAACAGCCGCCACTGCTGGCTAGCCCGCCCGGTGGCCCGTGCCGCCACTACCGCCGTCCCGTTAAACTTATCGACCGCCGCCAGCGTCGCCACCCGGTTATCAAACCGATTTTCGAGCTGAAAAGAGCCTATTGGGCCGGCCGGCACCAGCCGCCACTGCTGCCCCAGCGCCCCCGTGAAGGCCCGCTGTACCAGCGGCGTGTTGCCGCTAGTGGTAGCGCCAGGGGTAGGTTCTAAACTCAGGCAGAGGCCACTGTGCTTGGCTTCGAGGCGGTAATACTCGCCGCCTTCGCGCACCAGCACCAGCCGCCACTGCTGGCTGAGGGCGTGGGTAAACTCCCACTGCACAGCCGGCGCGCCGCCCGTCGTGGCGGCGTGCGAAATATCGAGGCTACGCCCGCTGCTGCGGCAAATGATGCCGTACAGCGCCTGGTCGTCGGGAGTAATGGGCGTTTGGGCCGCGGCTGAAAGTGCCAGCAAACACAAGAAAAGTACACGAAACATAAAGGCAAAGGTCGGGTAGCGAAAGCTAAACGGCTTTATACGCCTGTCTTATACACCCGTCATGCAGCGCGTAGCGAAGCATCTCGCTCACACCGTTGCTTACGCCTTGATTACTGAACCACGCGAGATGCTGCGCTGCGCGCTGCATGACGGGTGCCTTTTGAGCACCGATTATTCCAATCCGTACTTCGCCCGAAACTTCTTATCCAGCGCCGTTTGCTTGCTTTCCAGGGTAATGCTGCGCCCATCTATGTAGGCCAGGGTCACGGCATTGGTGCGCATATCGAGCAGGTCGCCCTTGCTCACCACCAGTGTGGCCGACTTGCCGGCTTCGAGACTGCCATAGTCCTTGTCAATGCCCATAATGCGAGCCGGGCTGAGGGTAATGGCCGTGAGCGCCTGCTCTTTCGTCAGCCCAAAAGCCACCGCCTGCCCAGCTACAAAGGGCAGGTTGCGCCCCCGCGAGGTTTCCATATCTCCTTGAAAATCGAGGCAATAGCGCACGCCAGCGGCTTGGAGCTGGGCGGGCAGCTTGTAGGGTTGGTCGTAGTCGTCGCCATCGCGGCGGGGCAGGGCCTGGGTGCGGCTCAGCACCACGGCCACGTCGTTTTGCTTCAGAAAATCGAGCACCATCCAGGAATCGCGGGCCCCTACCAGGGCCACGTTTTTTACTCCCAGGCGCTTGGCCAAGCGCACCGACTCGATTAATTCTTTGGCGTAGTCGGCGTGAATGTAGAGCGTTTTGGAGCCATCGAACAGTCCGCCCAGCGCGGTTAGGCGCAGGTTTTCGCGGCGGCCGGCGGGGGCCTGGCGGTAGGCCGCGCCCTCGCCCAGCAGCTGCTCTAGGTCTTGCAGGCGGCGAGTGCGGGCCTCTTGGCGGCGCGTGAGCTGCGCAGCGTCCTCGGCCGGATTGGTGCGGATTACCATCTCGGGCCAAGTCAGGTGAATGCCATCGTCGGCCTTCACCACGGCATCCTGCCAGTTCCAAGCGTCGAGCTGCACTATCGCGCTTTGGCCGGTTACGAGGCCGCCGCGGGGCGTGGGCTGGGCCAGCAATACGCCGTTGAGGCGCACGGTAGGCAGCACCTCCGAGTCGGTATTGAAGGCGATAAGGGCGCGCACATTAGGGTTTAGCTCGCCTACTTCCTGGTCGTCCACGGTAGCCCGGATGGCTTCTACCTCACTCAGACCCAGCGTAGTATTAGGCAGGATAAGACCGGGGTACACGTGCTGCCCGCTGATGTCCCGCGACTGGTAGCCACTTTGGGTGAAGCCGCTCCGCGGCCCGGCGTACACCAGCCGGCCCTTATCGAAGGCCACCGCGGCATTATCGATAACCTGGCCGGTGCCGGTGTGCAGTGTGCCGCCCACCAACACGATGGGGGCCGCCTGCGGCGCGGCCGGCGTGGGCACCTGGGCCTGGGCAACGAGGGGCGCGAGGGCGAGAAGGGGGAATAACAGTTTCATATCGTTCTAACGTACGCCTCACCCCCCGGCCCCCTCTCCAAAAAGGAGAGGGGGAGCTACAGCAGGGCTAGCGTGTATTTTATTTTTTGCTTTGAGTTTTTATCGACTGGCTCCCCCTCTCCTTTTCGGAGAGGGGGCCGGGGGGTGAGGCGTATCGTTGCTTACTCGCTTAGCTCCCCCTCCTGCCCCAGCGTGTCGCAGGTCCAGTGCGTAGCGGTTTTTTCTTTCGGGGTTTGGCTGGGTGCGCCGGCTTTGCGGGCGGCCAACATGGCCTGCACCAGGCGCTGGCGCTCTTTGTCGCGCTGCTGGCGCAGTTGCTGGTCCTTTTGCAAGCTGAAATACTCGCGGCCATCAACGAAGGTGTTTTCGGCTTTGGCGTAGATGCTCAGCGGGTTGTCGTTCCAGAGCACCACGTCGGCATCTTTGCCTTCCTTGATGCTGCCCATGCGGGCATCGAGGTGCAGCATGCGGGCGGGGTTGATGGTGACAAATTCCAGCGCCTCGGTTTCGGGGATGCCGCCGTACTTCACGCTCTTGGCGGCTTCCTGGTTGAGGCGGCGGCTCATCTCGGCATCGTCGCTGTTGATGGCCACGTTCAAACCCACGCGGTGCATGATGGCGGCGTTGTACGGAATGGCGTCGCGCACCTCGTTTTTGTAGGCCCACCAGTCCGAGAAGGTGCTGGCGTTTACGCCGTGCGCCTTCATCTTGTCGGCCACTTTGTAGCCTTCCAAAATATGGGTGAAGGTATTGACCTTGAAGCCCATGCGGTCGGCCACGCCCATCAGCATATTGATTTCACTCTGCACGTAGCTGTGGCAGGTGATGTGGCGGGTGTCGTGCAGTATTTCGACCAGCGCCTCTAGCTCCAGGTCGCGGCGCGGGGCCTCGGCTTTGGCTTGCTGGGCTTTAGGCAACTTGTTATAAATCAGCCAGTCCTGCTCATACTGCTTGGCGCGGGTGAAAGCGTCTACGTACACCTGCTCGGTGCCCATGCGCGTCTGCGGGAAGCGCGATATATTTAGCTCGCCCCAGTTGCTCTGCTTCACGTTTTCGCCCAGCGCAAACTTGATAAAGCCCGGCGCATCTGCGATTTTCATTTCCTGGCCGGTGGCTCCCCAGCGCATTTTTATTAGCGCCGACTGCCCGCCAATGGGGTTGGCCGAGCCGTGCAGCAGCTGCGCCGCCACCACGCCGCCCGCCAGGTCGCGGTAAACGCCCACATCCTCCGGGTCAATGACATCGCCAATGCGCACCTCACTGGTTACGGCCTGGGTGCCTTCGTTCACGCCTTCGGCAATGGCCAAGTGCGAGTGCTCGTCGATAATGCCCGGCGTGAGGTGCTTGCCGGTGCCATCGAGGGTGCGCGCCCCGGCCGGCGCGGCTAGGTTTTTACCGATTTTCTGGATTTTGCCACCGCTCAGCAGCACGTCAGTGCTTTCAAGCTTGCCGGCTTTTTCGCTGGTCCACACAGTGGCGTTTTTGATGAGCACCGCTTCCTGCGTGGGCGGGGCGCTCAGGCCGTAGGCCCCCATAGGGTAGGTCACAGCGCTCAGCACGAGGGGCTTGGGCGTTTTGGCGGTGTCGCGCCGGGCCTGGCGGCTGGCTTCTTCGAGGCGGCGGGCGTTCCAGGTTATGGGCGTGCCATCGGCCAGCTGGCCATCGCCGCGGAAGGTCTTGATTTCGGCCGCGTAGTAGCCGCTGAGGCGAATACTGCCGGCGTCGGCGGGCGGCTTGCTGTCGTTGTTGGGTTTGGCGGCTTTGTTTTTGACTTTATCGGCCAAGTTAAACACCAGCGTGGCCAGCTCGGTACTCACCATAATGGTGCCGCGCACAGTGTCGCCGGCGGTGGGCACCACGCGCAGCTCGGGCGTTTCGGGCTTGCCGCCCTGGATGAGCAGGCGCATATCCGCGCCGATTTTAAACTCATCTTTCAGGATTTTATTGGCCGTCGTCAGTTGCAACGCATACACGCCGCGGTAGTCGGCGGGCACGGTCGAGAGCTGGTAGCGCTCGCCCTGCACCCAGTTGTCGAGCAGCACGTTGTCATCAGCCAGCAGCGGGCGCGAACAGATAAGAAAGTTGGCCTGGAGGCCGGGTTTCAGGCTGCCCACTTCGCCTTCGGCGCGCAGCAAACGGGCTGGGGTGGCGGTGAGCGCTTGCAGAATATCCTGCTCGGTGAGGCCGTAGCGGGCGGCTTTGCGCAGGTTGGGCCAGAACTTGGTTTTGTCTTTGAGGTCGGCCGCGGTGAGGCAGAAAGCCACGCCGGCCTGCTTGAGGCGGGCGGCGTTGGCGGGGGCTTGCTCCCAGTGCTGCATGTCTTCGAGGGCAATGCGCTGAGCATCGTACACGTCCTCCACCTGGTAGGCTTCGGGGAAATTGACCGGCACCACGAAGGTGGCCCCGGTGGTTTTCAGCTCGGGCAGGCGCTGGTACTCGTCGCCGTGGCCTTTGATAATGTATTGCACGCCAGCTTCATCCCCCACCCTATCGGCGCGCAGGGCTGAGTTTTTATCGCGCACCTCAAACAGGGCGGGCAGCGATTTTTGCTGCGTGAGGGCCAGCAGCGACAGGTTTTGCTCGCGGCGTGGGTTGCGCTGGTTCCACTGCGCATCGAGGTAAGTTTGGCGCAGCAGCGCAATGCTGCCCATCAGCGAGCTAGGGTAGTCCTGGGTCGAAGTGCCCTTATCAAATGATAGCCCGCTGGCCGCCCGGTCAAGCAGCAGCACCTCGTTTTCCTTGCGGTCGCTATTCAAACTCACCAGCGCGGCGGTGCCGCGCATCACGCCATCGGGCTGCTGCGTGAGCACCGCCCCGAAGCCCAGCGCCCGGTAGGTTTTGGCTTGCTCGACGTTGATTTTGAATAGCTCAGCCGCGTTTACCTCGGGGTGAATGGCTTGGTTCCAGTCGAAGGCACCGGGTTTTTGCGAATCAAACTGCGGCCCCGCGCCGCGGCGGCCCATGCGCTCGGGCGCTTTCGCCTCGGGCACGCCGTAGCTGGTGAAAATATCGACCAGGCCAGGGTACACGTACTGGCCGCTAAGGTCTTGCACCACCGCGCCAGCCGGAATTTTAACCGTGGCCGTGGGGCCGACGGCCACGATTTTACCTTCCCGAATGACGAGCGTGGCGTCTTTCAGCTGGGTTTGGTAGTCGGTTTGGATGGTGGCGTGGGTGAAGGCGTAGAGGCCCGGCCGCTGGTCGTACACGCCATTGCGCGGGTAGGTGCCGGGCTGCGCCAGCGCCGGCCGCACCGCGCCCAGGCCCAGGAGGGCCAACCCCAGGCGCGAGGCATTTTTCCAAATGAAAGTCAAGGTATCCTCGATAAAAAATTGGCTGAAAAAAATGGCAGTCTGCCGAGTAAGGCGCTGCTGCTGCAAAGTAGCAAGCGCATCTTATATGGTTGCGCCCAACTGCCAGCTATTCGCTACGTAAGGCTAAGAAACCTCACTTTAGTACGCTTTCCCATGCGCAAAGGCACCCAAGTCACCTGGAAATACGGCACCGGCACGGCCACCGGCAAAATTGAATCGGTGCATAAAGAGTCCATCACCCGCAAGCTCAAGGGCCACGACATTACCCGCAATGGCTCGGCCGACGACCCGGCCCTCGTAATTGTGCAGGACAACGGCGACAAAGTGCTCAAGCTGCAAAGCGAGGTGACGGCCGGCGCAAAATAGGCTACTGCAGGCACCCGGCACGCGGACTTATGGCAAGATTTAGTTTGGCCAGGATTAGGAAGAGAGCATAATATTATATATTTTTAATATTATTAACCCTTCCTAGCCCTGGCCTTTTACAACCGCTGCTTCATGCAGGCGAGGTGTCAAAGCCGGGCTTCTACTCTCGCCTTGCCCATGAGAAACAATCTGTTTGGCACCAGTTGGAGCAGCCTGCTGCTGGCCGCTTTTGTAGCGTTGCTGGCGACTGGCCCAGTACAGGCGCAGAAGCCCGCTACGGCCGGCAAGCGCAGTTTGCCCCCCATCCCAGGCCTGGGGCCTGAGCCAGTACTACCCACCAATGCCACGCCGACCCAACAAGCTGAATACAAGCGCCAACAAGCCGAGCGCACGCGCATCCGCTGGAACTACCTGCTCACCGACTCGTTGGCGCGCACCAGGGTTTTCAACACCGCCCCCAATGCCTTACTGGTAGAAACCGTGAAAAGTCTGCCGCCCGGCACGGCGCTCGATGCCGACATGGGCGAAGGCCGCAATGCCTTGTACCTGGCGCAGTTGGGCTGGAAAGTAACGGGCGTAGACGTAGCCGAAAAAGCCCTGGATTTTGCCCAGGCGCGGGCGCACACGCTGGGCGTGCCGCTCACGACGGAGGTGCACGACATGGCTACCTACGACTGGGGCACCAACAAATGGGACTTGATTGTGCTGAGCTATGCCGGCGGGCGCGACTACGCCGCCCGCGTATTTCGGGCCCTGAAACCGGGGGGCCTGGTGGTGCTCGAAGCGTTTCACATGGACGCGACCAGCCGCCTGCAAGTGGTAGATGGCGACTACCGGGTATTCTTCAACACTAATGAACTGCCCAAGCTCTACGGCGCAGCGGGCCTGAAAATAGTGCGCTACGAGGAGCCCATCGGCCGAGCCGACTTCACCAAAGAAGACCTGCGTTTGGTAAAGCTAGTGGCTCAGAAGCCTCCGCTACACTAGCAATTGCCTCATTTTTTACAAAAAAGGCCCCGCCTGGCAAGTGCCAGACGGGGCCTTTTAATGTAGGCAAAAACCGCCTAGCGGTTGTGCACATCGGGCTTGATAAAGGCTTCTTTTTCCATTTCCTCAGGTACTACTACGATGCCTTTTTGCAGCATCGAGTTTTTCTTGCCGTAGAGGAAATACACGATGAAGCCCAGCAGCATCCAGCCAATGGCCACTTGCAGCGTAAACGAATCGAGGCCGATGATGAGGGCCACGCACACGATAGCGCCCATGAAGGGCACCAGCGGGAAGCTCGGCGTGGACAGTGGCGCCAGGAACGGGCGCGGCTGGTTGGGGTCCGACTTGCGCATAATCCACACGCCGAGGCTCACCAGCACGAAGGCCAGCAGGGTGCCAAACGAGGTGAGGTCGCCGGCCAGTGAGCCGGGCACGAAGGCCGCAAACAAGCCCACGAATACCATCAGCATCAGGTTCGACTTGTAAGGCGTGTTGAACTTGGGGTGCAGCTCCGAGAAGGCTTTGGGCATCAGCCCATCTTTGGCCATGGAGAAGAACACGCGGCTCTGGCCCATCAGCATTACGAGGATAACCGAGGTGAAACCCAGCAGGATACCAACCGTGACGGCCGTAGCCAGCCAGCCGTAGCCCGTCATGTGCGCCCGGATGGCGTAGGCCACGCTGGCCTCACCGCCAATGGCGGGGTCAGCAAATTCGCGCCAGTTGGCCACGCCCGTAAGCACGTGCCCAAACAGGATGTAAAGCACCGTGCAAATAGCCAGCGAGCCCAGAATGCCGATGGGCATATCGCGCTTGGGGTTTTTGGCCTCTTGCGCGGCCGTACTCACGGCGTCGAAGCCGATGAAGGCGAAGAACACGATGCCCGCGCCGCCCAGGATGCCGCCCCAGCCGTGCTTGTTCCAGCCGTCGTAGGTGCGAACTACTTCGCCGGCCGCGTTTTTCACCACGGCATCGGCCGGAATGAGGTAGGGGTGGTGGTTGGCGGGGTTGATGAACTGCCAGCCCACGGCGATAAACACGACCACAATCAGGGTCTTGAGTATCACGATAACGGCGTTGAACATGGCCGATTCCTGGGTGCCTTTTACCAGCAACAAGCTCAGCATCACAATAATGAACAGCGCCGGCAGGTTGATGAGGCCGTGCTCGCTCACGCCGTTTACGATGGCGTGCTCGAAGGGCGAGTGGCTGAGATTATAGGGTATACTGGTGTGAAAGACCTCCAGCAGCTTATTTAAATATTCGCTCCAGGCAATGGATACGGTGGCCGCGCCCAGCGCGTATTCCATGATGAGTGCCCAGCCGATAACCCAGGCCACAAACTCGCCCATAGTGGTGTAGGCGTAGGTGTAGGCCGAGCCGGCAATGGGAATCATGGCCGCAAACTCGGCGTAACAAAGCCCGGCAAACACGCAGCCAAAGGCCGCCAGAATAAACGCCAGCGTCACGCCCGGCCCCGAGGCTTGGGCGGCGGCATTGGCAGTGCGCACAAACAGGCCCGCCCCGATGATGGCCCCCACGCCCAGCGCCACGAGGTTGCCCGCGCCCAGCGTGCGCTGGAGGGTGCCGTGCCCGGTCGAGTTGGCCTCGCCCAGGAGCTGGGCAAGCGGTTTTTTAGCGAAAATACTCGGCATGTAGTAGAAGTTTAGGGGGAGGAAATAGTAACGGTTTGGTAGTGTTGAATTGAGGCTGGGGTACAGTCAGCCGGGCCGAAAATACGCTAAACTTCGCGACTGGCACCAGCCTTGCTTTGGCTGGGCGCTGGCACCGGGCCGGCCGGCGGGGCCAAACCGGCTGGCTGTCGTCCGTTTTGCGTTGCGCACCCAGCGGCAGCAGCCTACTTTTATGCCTTGCTTTTTACCTTATTCGATATGAAAAAGTCCCTTATCCTCCTTGCCTTGCTAAGCCTGACGGCGGCCGGCACCCGCGCCCAAACCGCCCCGGCCACGCCAGCTATGCAGGCCGCCGTAGCCAGCCAGGCTCAGCGCCTGACCCAGGAGTTGGGCCTTTCGCCCGACCAGCAGACCCGCCTGCGCCAGGTGTTGCTGCTCACGCGCCAGCACATGGATGCCGACCGCGCCGCGCACCAAGGCGACCCCGCCGGCCTGCAAACGGCCATGGCCTTCGACCGGGCTAAGTCCGAGGAGTTGATTCAGGGCGTGCTTACGCCTGCGCAGTACACGCGCTACCAGCAGGTTAAGGCCGCCCGTATCAGTCAGCTGCACGCCGTTGGACATTAGGCTGGTTCCTTGTTTCTAGTTCCTGGTTGCTAATTAGTTTTCAACGACTAGAAACCAACAACCAGAAACTAGCAACCAGAAACCACCCGCTACGTCGATAAAAGAGCCCTTTTCAGCGTTTGAAAAGGGCTCTTTTGCGTCTGGCCGGCGGGTTGGCTCGCTCCTTGCAAATACCCTGCTATCCGAAAACGGCGCGGCCGCGCTTCCGGCTTTTCTCTCCTCTTTTCTGCTTTTGTTTTTTGTTATTCGTTATGAAAAATTCCCTGCTCTTGCTGGCCGCCCTGGCCGTGTCCACCGCCAGCTTTGCCCAGACTACCACGCCCACCCAGCTGCCCACCCACCGCGTGGGCGACCATACCAAGGCCAAAGGCGACCATAAAAATAAAACGCCCGAGCAACGCGCCGAAAAACACACCGCCATGCTCGCCAAAAAGCTGAGCCTCACAGCCGAGCAGCAGCCTAAGGTGCGCCAGATACTGCTGGCCCAGGCCCAGGAAGCCCAAACCCTGAAAACCCAGTACCCCGCCGACAACCAGCGCCAAGCCCGCCACGACGCCATGAAAGCCGGCCAGGCCAAGTATCAGGCTCAGCTGCAAGGCGTGCTCAACCCTGACCAGTACAGCAAGCTGGTGGCCCTGAAGCAGGAGCACCACCACAAAGGCGGCAAGCATGGCGACCAGTCGAAAACCAAAAGCTAGCTTAGCGCAGCTAGCTCCTGCCTCGGGCGGGAGCCAGTTTGCGGAGTAGGGCACCGCAGGCTTAAACTTTGCCTGCTTAGTTGCTTCTAACAAATTACTTGGTACTGCTGCCCATTTTCCGTAGATTTTCCGTTAATCAACCCATGAAAAAAACCTTTGCTCTCCTCGCTGCCCTGGCTTTGACTTCGGCCGCTGCCTCTGCCCAAACCACGCCCGCCACTGCCGCCCAAACCGCTCCGCTGGCTGAGCGAGCCATGCCCTCTCCCGAGCAGCAGGCCCAAAACCAGGCCCAGCGCCTGGCCAAGGAATTGAACCTGACCGCCGACCAGCAAACCAAAGTGCAGCAGCTAATGGCCGCCCAGCGCCAGGAAACGCAGACCGCCATCCAAAGCGCCGGTGGCAACCGCAAGGCTATGGGCCAAGCCATGCGAACCGGCCGCGACAAGTTCAATGGCCAGCTCCAGCAGGTGCTTACCCCCGACCAGTACACCAAGTACCAGCAAATGATGACCCAGCGCCGCGAGCAAATGCGGGAGCGCCGCCAGGGCGGCGGGGGCATGGGTACCGACCTCGACTAGTTTATTGCCTGGCAGCCGAATGTGTTGCACTGCCAGGTTATCTATAAAAAGCCTCGCCCTGCCCAGGGCGAGGCTTTTGCGTTGGCCCATATTAAAGCGGCGGCGAGCTGCACTGCGGAGCAGTGCCAGGTTTATACGCAAGAATAGTAATGAGCTAAGGCTAGGAACCACACTGCACTTTGCACGTTTTTTTTGCGGCATTACTTATATTTGGCCTAAGTACCTACTTTGGTAGCCGGTATGTCAGCACGTTAGCTGGCTGGCCACCTTTCTTCCCCAATGCCCCTCCCCAGTAGTAGCACCCCCGCGGTGCAGATTCAGCAGTTTTATGATAAAGGCCTGGCGCACGCATCCTACGCGGTGCGCGCCGGCCG
>JBPBQK010000072.1:0-85104 GCA_050954845.1 Janthinobacterium lividum | reverse complement strand
CGGAGTCGAAGCATCTTGGCTGGTGAACTAACTCCCTACGCTAGCAACGAAGCGGCCAAGATGCTTCGACTCCGCTGCGCTGCGCTCAGCATGACAAGCTCACTGAATAACAATTTAATAATCACCGCTTTATTTATGCCCTCAACTCGCTACTTCCTGCCAATACTCGCCTTAGCTGGGGCCTTACTAGCGTTGCCCCCAACGGCCCGCGCCCAAGCGCAAACTCCGCCGCAGACCCAGACCGACTTGCTGGGCCAGCTTGAAAAACAAGCGGCCCCGGCGCAGGGCCGCGAGGTGGCATTGGCCACGTTCAAAGGCACGCATATCATCAATTCGCAGTCGGTGGAAACGCCGGGGGCGGGCACGCTGATTTTTCTGATTCAGCACCGCTTTGGCACGCTCAATAGCGGGGCGTACAATTTTTTTGGCCTCGACCAGGCCGTGCTGCGCCTCAGCTTTGAGTACGGCCTCAATGACCGGCTGGCGGTGGGCGTGGGCCGCAGCTCGCAGGAAAAAACGTTTGATGGCTTCGTGAAATACCGCGCCTTGCAGCAGAGCACCGGCGTGCACCCCATGCCGGTGTCGGTTACACTGTTTGCTTCGTCGGCCATTACGACGTTAAAATTCAGCGAGCCCACCGACCGCAATACCAACTCGCGCCTCACCTACGCCTACCAGGCGCTGGTAGCCCGCAAGTTTAGCCCCGAGCTGTCGGTGCAGCTCATGCCCACGCTCATTCACCGCAACTACGTGGCTACCGGGGCCGAGCAAAATGACGTGTACGCCCTGGGTGGCGCAGTGCGCCAAAAGCTGACTAAGCGCACGGCCATCACCGCCGATTACTACTACCTGTTTCCGGGCAATACGGCCTCCAACTTCCGCAATGCGCTGGGCGTGGGCTTCGATATTGAGACGGGCGGCCATGTGTTTCAGCTGCACGTCACCAACTCGCTGGGCATGACGGAGAAGTTTTTCGTGCCCGAAACGACGGGCAAATTCTTTAATGGCGACTTGTATTTCGGCTTCACGGTAGCCCGCAATTTCACCGTGCACGCCCGCCACTAGGGCAAATGGCTCGTTTGATTTCCTGCATAAAGAAAAGCGTATTTTTTAGCACTTTTTTTAAGACTACAGGCAACCCTCCGAGGCAGAACACCCGAGTAGTCAGACAGAAGCACCAAGAAAGCTTGTGTGCTCCATCAATCCTTTTCTTTCATTTTACCAAGCCAAAACCATGAAATCACTGGTACGTTTGCTCGCGCTTTTAACTCTGCTATTGGCAGGCCCGCTGGCCGAGGCCACCACCGTTACCATCACCGTCGGCGACAATTTTTATTCGCCGCAGCTGGTCACGATTCGCCCCGGCGACATCATAAAATGGCAGTACCAGGGCGGGACCAACTCGCACCCCACGGCCTCCGACAACGCCGCCTGGACTACGTTCACGATTAACTCGGCCAACGTGACCAACTCGATACCCTTCAACACGGCGGGCTCCTTCCCCTACCACTGCACTTTCCACGGCGGCGTGGGCGTGGGCATGTACGGCATCATTACGGTGGCCACGGCGCTGCCCACTACGGCCGCGCAGCTCACGACCGCCGCTTTCCAGGCCTACCCCAATCCCGCCCACGACGTGGTGACCCTGAAACTCGACCGGGCGCAGCTGCACGATGCCGCCACCGCGCAGCTCGTCGATATGCTGGGCCGCGTGGTGCAAACCCTCGAAATAAGCCCCGCTGCCACCAGCCCCGACCTGACGGTGAGCGTGGCCGACCTGCCCACGGGGCTATACATCTACCGCCTATTGGTGGGCCGCGAAGTGCTGGCTACGCAGCGCCTGACGCTGACGCGATGATGCTGAGCAAAGATTCAAGCATTTCATAATCTGACTACTACGTATCGTCTTATGGCACATTTATATTCGGGCTGGCTACGGGCTGCCTCTGGTTTGCTAACATGGGGGCTGGCGTGGGGGTTGGTGGGCGGCTGCCAGAAAGGCCCGGAGCCCGCCAGCCCCACCGGCGACTTGTATCTGGAGCTGGAGCCCACCGTGGGCCAGGCGCCGCTGGTGCTCAACACCGGGATGTACCCTAATGGCAACGGCGAGCAGTTCACGATTTCGACCTTCAAATACTACCTCTCGAACGTGACGCTGCAACGGCGCGACGGCACCCACTACACCGTGCCCGACGGCTATTTTCTGGTCGATGCCGCCCAGAGTGCCTCGCAGCACATCGCGCTAAAAGACGTGCCGGCGGGCGAGTACACGGGCCTCAGCTTTGTGGTGGGTGTGGACAGCGCCCGCAACGTGGCCGGCGCGCAAACCGGGGCGCTCGACCCCGTGAACGGCATGTTCTGGGACTGGAACTCGGGCTACGTTTTTGTGCGCCTGGAGGGTACTTCGCCCGCCTCGGCCACCGGCCGGCTGCGGTTTGCCATCATGGGTTTTCAGAAGCCCTACAATGCGCTGCGTACCGTAGCGCCCTCGTTTGGGGGCGCTACCGTGACGGTGAGTTCCGACCACGAGCCCGAAATTCACCTCAATGTGGATGCGCAAAAGCTATTTACCGGCCCGTCGCCCATCCACTTTGCCACCATGTATGAGGCAGAAAACGGCCCGAATGCGATGCTAGTGGCCAATAATTACGCGGCCGGCATGTTCACCGTCGAGCACATTCACCCCAACTAGCCATGTGGTGGCTGAAGGTGGTGGGAGCTGGCTGCCTGCTGGTGGCGCTGGTGTCGGCCCGCTACTGCCTAGGTTTGGTCAAGGCCGCGTGGCCCCCGCCACCAGCCACCGCGCTGCCCCCCAATTTTCCGGCCCCGGTGTATGCGCCCGCGCAGCAAGTGCCCGACCGCCAGGCATTTGCCCTGGGCCGGCAGCTTTTTTACGATATCCGTCTCTCGCACGATAACAAGGTGTCGTGCGCCAGCTGCCACCAGCAGGCGCTGGCCTTCGCCAGCGCCGAGCGCCTCAGCCCCGGCGTGGGCGGGCGGCTGGGGCGGCGCAACGCGCCCGCCCTCCAAAACCTGCGCTGGAAGCGCACCTTTTTTGCCGATGGCGGCCCCAAAAATCTCGAAACCCTGCCCCTGGCCCCACTCACCAATCCGTTGGAGATGGGCACCACGTTGCCCGCCGTGCTCGCCAAGCTCAATGCCGACCCGGCTTATAAGCGGCGCTTCGCGGCGGTGTATGGGCGGCGGCCCATCGACTCCTACCAGCTTTTGCGGGCGCTGGCGCAGTTCACGGCCGCGCTCACGTCGGCCAATTCGCGCTACGATAAGTACGTGCGCCACGAGGCGGGCGGCACGCTTACCACCCAGGAACTGCGGGGCCGGGCGCTGTTTGCCGCCAAGTGCAGCAGCTGCCACGCCACGGACCTGTTCACGGATGAAAGCTTCCGCAACAATGGCCTGAATGCTCGTTTTCCGCAGGATTCGGGCCGGGTAGCTATCACGTTTTTGCCCGCCGACCGGGGGCGCTTTAAGGTGCCTTCGTTGCGCAATGTGGCCCTTACGGCCCCGTACATGCACGACGGCCGCTTTCGCACGCTCGGGCAAGTGCTCGCGCACTACGACCACGGCATGGTCAACTCGCCAACACTGGACCCCATTTTTCGCCGGGCCGATGGGCAGTTGGGGGTTCCGCTCACGGCGGCGGAGCAGCGGGCGCTGGTCGCCTTTTTGCACACGCTTACGGATGAGTCTTTTTGCCAAGCGCCCGAGCTTGCGGCCCGGTAAAAGTGTGTTCCGTCACAATTCAAAACAAATAATCCGGAATAAGTGTAGGTACATTAGTTTGCTCGCCCTTCGCGAGCGAATTCATTTCATATCTCCTACCCTATTTCCTCAGTAATGGAAAAGTATCTCAGCGGTAAAACGGCGTTGGTTACCGGCGCCGCTTCCGGAATTGGCAAAGCCATTGCCCAGCTTTATGCCCAGCTGGGCGCCAGCGTTATGGTGTCAGACCTCGATGCCGAAAAAGGCCAGCAGGTAGTGGCCGACATCACCCAAGCCGGCGGCCAAGCCCGGTTTCAGCGCACCGACGTGGGCGACCCGGCCCAGTGCGAAGCGCTGGTGCAGGCCACCGTGGCCGCCTTTGGCCAGCTAGACATTGCCTGCAACAATGCCGGCATTGGCGGCGAGCTGAGCTCCGTGGGCGACTACTCGCTCGAAGGCTGGAAAAAGGTGATTGACATCAACCTAAACAGCGTGTTTTACTCCATGAAATACGAGCTGGCCGCCATGAAGCCCGGGGCCAGCATCATCAATATGGCCTCAATTTTGGGTCAGGTGGGCATTGCCAATTCCTCGGCCTACGTGGCGGCCAAGCACGGCGTGGTGGGCCTCACCAAAGCGGCGGCCCTGGAATATGCGCCCAAAGGCATCCGCATTAATGTGGTGGGGCCGGGTTTCATTGAGACGCCGCTGGTTGTTAAAAGCTTATCTACCGAGCAGCTGCAGCACTTGGTGGGCCTGCACCCCGTGGGCCGCCTGGGCCGCTCGGAGGAAATTGCCGAGCTGGTGGCGTGGCTCAGCTCCGATAAGGCCTCGTTCGTCACCGGTTCGTATTACCCCGCCGATGGGGGCTACCTGGCCCAATAGCCGGCCGCTGACCTTTTGCTGCGGGCTGCCTTTTGGCCCGGCAGCTAAAAAAAGCCGAAGCAGTGCGCTTCGGCTTTTTTTAGCTATTAGACTTATTCTGTTTCTGCTTCTACGCTGGTGCTGGGCTAGCAATCAGGCCTTTTGCTGGCCACACTTTTTTACTCCACCGTGAGGCGCAGGGCCTGGCTGCTGGCGCGCACCACGTACACGCCCGTGGCTACGCCCTCGGGCAGCACCAGCGCCGCCGTGCCCGTGGCATCGGCCGTGATGGCCAGCACCTGCCGGCCAATGGCATCCAGCACCGTTACGACCGTGCCGGGCTGCGTGCCAGTAAGCGTGGCCGCCCGGCTGGTGGGGTTCGGAAACAGAGCCAGCCCGGCCGGGCCGCTCACCGCCACCGCGCGCACCGGCGAGTAGCTAAACGTGCCATCCAGGTCGACTTGGCGCAGGCGGTAGTACACGGGGCTGGCGGCGTAGTGAGCAATGGAAGGGTCTACAAACTGGTAGTCGTGGGCCTGGGCAGTGGTGCCGTGGCCTACTACCGTGCCGATGCGGGCAAACGCGCGCCCATCGGTGCTGGCTTCGATTTCGAAGTGGTCGTTGTTTTTCTCCGAGGCCGTGGCCCAGCGCAGCAGCGCATCGGCCCCCTGCGGCTCGGCCGTGAAGCGCGTCAGCGCCACGGGCAGCGGGGCCTCGCCGCCGGCCACCGTGAGGCGGCCCAGGGCAGTGGTGCTAAAGGAAAAGCTGCGGGTGCTGCCGCTAACCGTGGCCGCCTGCGGGCCGCTGGCCGGGGCCCAGCTGGCCGTGCCCAGGTCGGCGCGCCAGGCTTGCAGTTGCCCGAAGGCGGTCAGGCCGTTATCATCATCGGCCAGCCACTGCAGGGCCACGGGCACGGCGGCGGTAGGGGCTATTTCCGTTTCCACCGTCCAGATGCGGTCGATGCCCGTGGCCTGGGTCGCGCCAAACTTGATGCCTCGGCTCAGGTCGTCGGTGAGCAGGCCGGCCGTGCGCGTCGCGGTTAAGTTGCCCAGCCCGGTGCGGTCGAGGCGCAGGCCGTGGCCGAAGTCGAGCATGCCGCTGCCCGCGGCGCGCACCACGCGCAGGTTGCCCTGCACGTACTGGCCAGCAGCCTCGCCGCTGAGCGTAGCGCCCTCGGGCAGGGTGAGGGTGGCGGTGGGGGCCGTACGCAGCAGGCCGCTTTGCAGCGTCAGGGCGGTGCCGATGGTGAGGCTGGCGGGCAGGGCCAAGGTGCGCTGGCCGCTGGCCCCGGTGTTGTTGAGCACGAGCGTAGCCACCGTGGCCGCACCGGGCGCGAAGGTTTGGTTGGTGGTGCCGCTAAAGAGCAGCGTACCGCCCGAAGTGAGCGTGCCGGCGTTGGTGAGGTCGCCGGTGAGCTGCATGGTGCCGCCGTTGGTGAGGGTGCTGGCGGCGTTGTTTTGCACCGAGCCGACCACAGAGAGCATGGTGCCGGGCTGCACCGTGATGGTGGCCCCGTCATTCGTCAGGGTTTGCCCAAGACTTGGGAGAGCCGTCAGAAAAAGGAAGCCGGCAAAGCAAGTTTTCATATAAAGAAGCAGTAAGGATAATCGCCTCAGGGCAAGCCACCCTGGCGCGAAAGTAGCGGGGTTAGCGCTGGGCCTGGCCGCTGCCCGCCTCCAGCCGCCGCAGCCGGGTTTCGAAGGTTTCGAGGGTAGCGGTGGCTTGGGCGGCCTGGGCTTTGGCATCGGCGGCATCGGCTTTGGCCGAAGCGGCCTGCGCTTTCAGGGCCTGAATTTCGGTTTGCTGCTGGTCGATGAGGCGCTGCTGGTCCTGGATGGCCTGCACCAGCAGGGGCGTGAGCTTGCCGTAATCCACGGCCCAGGCGTTGGTGACGGTGGGGCCGTGGTCGCCTTCCTTCACCGCGTCGGGGTACACCTGAAATAGCTCCTGGGCCAGGAAACCGGTGGTGCGCTGGGTGGTGCCGATAAAGTTATAGTCCTTCACCCGCAGCTTCAGCAGGTCTGAAAGGCCGTAGTGGGTGGCCCCGATGTGCTCCTTCATCCGGCGGTCGGAGGCCGTGGCGTACGAAACAGAATTGTTGCTTAGGTTGGCCACAATCTGGCCGATGGTCGTGCCGGCTTTGTTGAAGATAACCAGCTCCGACGACGTGTTGCTGACCGAGTTAGTGGCCGGGAAGTTGAGCGTGAGGATACCCGTAGGGTCGGTGCTGGTCGAGGTCAGAATCAACTGCTGCGCGCCGCCACTCTCGACGTTGAGCTTGGCAACGGGGTTGGTGGTGCCCAAACCCAGGTTACCCAGGCCGTCGAAGCGGGCCCACTCGGCCACAGCATTCGTTCCCGAGGTCGCCGTGTTCGACTGCCCGAAGCGGATGCCGCCGGCCCCACTCCCGTTCTGGTTAAGCAGCCACGTTTCGCCCTGGTCGCCCGAGCGGTTCCATTGCAGATGAGCCCCCTGAAGGCTGACAAGGCCATTACCACGGGCCAGAATGCCGCCGTCCACATCCAGCTTCTGGCTGGGGCTGCCGGTGCCGATGCCCACCTGGCCATCGGCCGTGATGCGCAGGCGCTCCGCCGGGGCGCTGCCATCGGGGCTGGTTTTGAAGAGCAGGTGGCCCGTGTCGTCGAAGGCCTTGCTCAGCACCTGGATGCTGGCCGAGGCGTTCGGCCGGTTGAAGCCCACAAAGCTTAGCTCGCCCAGGTTTTGCCCAGCCGCACCGTTTTGGGCCGTTACCTGACTAATGCTCAGGCGCGTGAGCGGCGCGCCGGTGCCGATGCCCACATTGCCGCCATTGAGCAGGGCAAACTGGCTGGTGCTGGTGCCGTTGGCGCTCAGGTAGAGCGTGCCGCTGGTGGTGTAGAGGCCCACGTCGTTGCCGGTAGCGTAGTTGCGCTTGAGCCCGTGGTTGGCATTGCCCAGGTACACGGCCCCGGCACTGCCGCCGGTGTTGCCCACCGTAATGGCGGCCGAATTGTCGGTGGTGCGCACGCCGAGGGTACCCGTTACGCTGGTGGTGCCCGCCGCCAGCGTGCCATTTACCACGGCATTGCCGCCCACGGTGCTATTGCCGCTGACGGTGCTGTTGCCGGCCGTGAGCAGGCCGCCCACCGTGCCGTTGCCGCCAATGCTGAAGTTGGCGCCGGTTTGTTGGATGGTCTGGTTTTGAATGAAGGTGGCGCTGGTGGCCGAAACGGCGGCCGTGGTCTGAGTGGTGCCGTCGGGGAAGATGAGGCCGTTGCCAGCGGTGGTGATTTTGAGATTGCCGCCCACCACGTCGAGCTTCTCGGCGGGCGCGGCCGTGCCGATGCCCATCTGCCCGGTGGGCAGCAAGGTGAGCAGCCGAGCGGCGTTCGGGGTGGTAACGTACGTTTTGAAGGCCAAATCGGAGCCGGCGTCGCCCCTGTTCCGGCCACCGGCGTACGGGTTGGTATTCGCCCCGGACGACGAGACGGTGCCAGACAACCCATTAAGCTGGTACGTGTACTGCTGGCCGGCCGTCACGGGCACGGGCGTGGTCAGCACGTACTGCTGGTAGCCACCACTGCCAACGACCTGAAACGTAATGGCCTGCGAGCTGAGCTGGGTGCCGGTGGTGCCTTCGCCGGAGTAGAGGCTCAGCTGACCGGTGGTGCCGCTGCCCGATGGACGGAGACTGAGGTCGAGCCGGGTGAGCGTACCCGTAACCCCGGCCGTGAACGACTGCCAGTCATCGGTAATGGGCCCGCCGACATTAATGACTGGCTGCTGCTGGTCGAGGGTGGTGGTGGTGCCGCTGGCACCCACTACTTCGAGGGCACCGGGCAGCACGCTCGTGCCCACCTGCAAGGTGCCCTGCACCCGGGCCGTGCCCGCCACGTCGAGCTTCTGGCCGGGGCTGCTGGTGCCGATGCCCACATTGCCGCCGTTGTAATAGTAGGCGGTGCCGCTCACGTCCCAGGCCCCGCTGATGTTGGCCCCGTTGAGAGTAGGCGCGGGATAGGCCTGCGGCAGCGAAAAGCTGAGCGAGCCATTACCGTTGTTGACGCCGGCCAGCAAGCGGGTATCGGTAGTGCCCGTAGGCGTTACCCACGACGAGCCACCCCCGCCCCCGGCACCCCGGCCACCGCCACCGCCGTAGAGGCCGCCGCCGCCAGCGCCGCCCAAGTAGAAGTTGCCTTCGCCGCCCTGCCCCAGGCTGCCGCCCACCGCCGGGACGCCGTTGGCACTTGGCATTCCGCCGGCCAGCTGCGTAGCGCCGCCGCCGGGATTGACGCCGGTGCCCGTCGCGCCGTTCGGGGCGCCGCCATCGCCACCTACGCCGCCGTTCACGCCGTTGGCGTAGGCCGAGCCACCGCCGCCACCGGCCACCACCAGCTTGGTGCCGGCACGGCGCAGGTCGGTGGCGCCGCCGCCCCCGCCCCCGCCGCCCACCGAGCGGCCGCCGCCGTTCCAGCCGCCGGGCGCAGACGAATTTGCCGTGGTGAAGGAGCCGCCGCCCGCCACGTACACGTCCAGCGTTTCGCCGGGCGTCACGGTCAGCACGGTTTGCACTTGAGCACCTCTGCCCCCTTGGTAGACATCGCTGCCAGACACGAACGAGCCGCCGCCGCCGCCGTTGGCCGTCACGACAACACTCGTTACGCCCGCCGGCACGATATAGGACTGCGCCGCGCCGGTGTAGGTGAAGGTGGCAAGCGCCGAGCCCAGCGGGATGCCCTGCGTCAGGGGCGCGCTCGCGGTCCACTCGGTGCCGTTCCAGGTGTTGAGCTGGTTGGTAGTGGTGTTGTAGATGGTCAGGCCGGTGGCAGGCGCGCCGATGCCGTCGCGCTCAGCCTGCGCTAGGCGCGGCGGCAAAAAGCCCTGCGTAGTGCTCGTGATGGCCAGCGCCGCCGAGGGCGGTGCCGCGCCGCCTACGCCCACGCTGCCGCCGGAACTGAGAAGCAGCTGCGGGGTGGTGCTGCCGCCCGCGTAAAAGCCCAGGCCGGCACTGTTCGACAAGATGCGCGAGGCGTAATCAGTGGTCAGGTCGTGGGCAAAATCGAGGTAGGCGGTGCCGCTGGTGCCGCGCAGCTCGATGTTCGGGTTGCCCGCTGCCCCGCCCGACAGGTACACGCCGCCAACGGTCGAGACGCCTGCCTTTTCCGGGGTGAAGACGTGCAGCCCCGCGCCGGGATTAGTAGTGCCGATGCCCACGTTGCCGCTCCGCGTCCAGTGCAGCACCGACTGCACGGCGGTGCCGGTCCAGTAGCCGAGCTGCCCCCCTGTGTTGCCGTAGAGCTGCGGGCCATCGGTGTTGCCATCGTAGCGCAGGCCGTGGTTGAAATCTGACGAGGCGCGCAGCAGCAGGCGGTTGTCGTTGAGGGCCAGCGGCTGCGTAGCCTGGTGGTTGCCGAGGTTGTCGCCCAGGCTGCTGGCCGAGGTGGCACTCAGGTTGCCGCTGTTGTCGGTGGTCACCAGCTGGGTGCCGCCGCCGGCCAGGCTGCTCAGGCGCACCTGGCCGGCGGTGGTCACGCGCAGGCGCTCAGCTTCGGCCCCCGAAGCCCCCGTGCTAAGGAGCACTTCGCCCCCATCGCGGCCGGCCAGAATGAGGCGCTTGCCGTTGGTGCGCAGCACGGCATCGCCGCTGGTGGCCAGGTCGGAGTACTGCCCCGCGCCGTTGGCCAGCGCTAGGTTCAGCGAGCTGCTGGCATTGCTGATGCCCACGCTCGCGGGCTGGGTGGTGGTTAGCTGCACGTTGCCGTCCACAATCTGAAGCTTTTCGGTGGGCGTGGCCGTGGGGCTGGTGCCAATGCCGAGCCGGCCGCTCAGGGTGGCATCGCCGTTGGTGGCAATGCGCAGGCCGTTGGCGTTGTTCACGCCGTTGCTCAGCCAGTTGTCGTTCAGCCCCAGGTTAGTAGTGGCGGTGTGGTTGCCGAGGTTGTCCTGCGGCACGTTGATAAAGTTGGTCGCATCAAAGGCGGGTGCCGGGTAGTTGGGCACCGGCGTGATGCTAACCGAGCCGTTGCCGCCGCCGCTAGCTGTTTCCGTCAGCAGCAAGGTCGTGCCCGTGGGCACCAGCCCCGACGAACCGCCCCCGCCGCCGCCGTGCGAGAAGTAGGTATTGCCCCCCACTACTATCGACAGCCCGCCCCCGTTGCCGCCGTAGAGGCCGCCGCCGCCGCCGCCGCTGTGGTCGCTGTAGCCGTTGCCGCCATCGCCGAGGGCGCCGGGGTTGTAGCCGGTGTTCGCCAGGTTGTTGGGGCCGGGGCCCGTTTGGGTGCCGCCGCTGCCACCGGCAGCGGGGTGCGAGCCGCTGTTGTTGCTGGCGGTGCCGCCGGTGGGGTAGCCACCTGCCCCGCCGGTGCCGCCATTGGCCGCGCCCGCGCCGCCGCCCCCACCGCCGCCGCCCGCCGTTAGCAGGCGGTCGGCGAGGGTGGTGCCGCGCCGCACGTCGGAGGCACCTCCGCCCCCACCGCCGCTGGTGCTGCCGCTACTGCCCCCACTGGCGCCGCCATTGAAGCCGCCGGTGCTGCCCGCGCTGCCGGCCGCGCCCGCGCCGCCCACCGTGATGGTCATGGTTTCACCAGCCGTCACCGGCAGCTTGGCTTTGAGGCGGCCGCCCAGGCCGCCGGGGCCGGCCACTCCGGCACCGGCACCGCCCGCGGCACCGCGTGCGTCGATGGTCAGGAAGTTCATCCCCGCGGGCACCACGTAGGTGTAGGTGCCGGGGGTGTTGAATGTGACGGTGGTTATTGGCAACGGCGGCTCCAGGGTCAGGCTCTCGGTCCAGGTGGTGCCGTTCCAGGTGTTGAGCTTGTTGGTGGTGGTGTTGTAAATCGTGAGGCCCGCCGCCGGGCTGGCAATGGCGTCGCGCTGGGTTTTATCGAGGCGCGGGGGCAGCAGGCCCTTGGTGGTGCTGTTCACATCGAGCACCGCCGAGGCATCGGGCATGCCGGCGGTGCCCACGCGCACCCCGCCGGTTTGGGCCTGGGCAATGGGGGCAGCAGCCAGCAGCAGCAGCGCCAGCAATGGCGCGAGGAAGTAACGATTTAGCATATAAAATGGAAGGAGAATAATTAATAAAAAAGAAGGCGGGCCGCAGTGGCTACTCACCAAGAACCAGGGTAGCGCCGGGCTCTTTTGGGGCCCATGGAGGCAACCTAAATCAGGGTTTGGGGGCCGCTCAGCCGGCGCAGTTAAGGGTGCCGGGAAGCCCTCACAACCCCCCGGCCTCCTTGCAGCAGCCCCACCGCCGAGGGCTTACCTCTGGCTGCGGAGTGCCGCCGGCTCCAAGTCGGAGCCGATGCCGTACGAAGCACATAAGAGGGTGCTGGCACGGGTAAGACCACCCGTTCAACCATAGGTCAATAGTCCGACGCGACTGGCCGTTTTTCCTAAAAAGGGGCGTAGACAAAGTGTGTACACCTCGTGCAATAGCTTGTCTATCAAGTAATTATTTTTCGCACCCGAGCAGGTAATTTGGGCTGGGCTACCACTGGCCGTGGTGCTTCGCCAGCCACTGGCGGCAGCAGCGAGCGGCTACTCCTCTCCCAGCGGCTCCGCCTCGGTGGGGGTGCGGCCGGCCGCCTGGTCGGCAGCGGCTATCTTTTTGTAGAGCCGGGTTTTAGCCCGCCGTACGCTGGCGGGGTCAATGTTGAGCAGGGCCGCAATTTCCTTGGTCGCCAGGTTGATGTGGAAATAGCTGTAGAGCCGCTGCTCATGCTTGGTGAGGGCCGGGTAGCGGGCTTGCAATTCCTCGAAAAAGCGCGGGTGCACCTGCTCGAAGTGCAGCTTGAATTTGCCCCAGTCTTCATCGAGATACAGGCTGGTTTGCAGAATCGACTGGATGCCCGACAGCTCGTTTTGGGTGGCCGGGCTTTGCGCGTTCAGCTCCTTAATCTGCTGTTTCAGCTCGGCCAGCAGGGCGTTTTTTTGCTGCACATACAGGGTGGTCGAGGCCAACTCGCGCTGGTTGGCTTCGAGCTGTTCGCGCAGGTTCTGGTTGGTGGTTTGGTGCTGCCGGATGTCCACGCTCAGCTGCTGCGCTTCCTGCTCGCGGGCCTGCTGCACCTCGCGTAGCGCCCCCTGAATGTGGTGGTTTTTGAGCACGATTTCGCGGTTGCGCAGCTCCTTTTCCTGAATGTCCAACGCCAGGTGGTCGGCTTCCCGCTCTTTGGCCAGCAGGGTGTGCTGCAGGTTTTGGAGGCGAATACTGATGGCGGCCGAAAAGCACAGCGCGTGCGACACAATGGCCAGGTCGGGCAGCAGCAGGTTGCCATTGTTATCGAAGCCGAACACGACGTGGTAAACCGCCACCACGATAACAAAGAGCAGCGGCAGCACATTGGCCAGCAAGTAAGTGCGGGCCAGCGGCAGCTGCCGCCGATAGGCCACGACCACGGTGGCCAGCAGCAGCCCGATTACCCCCATTACCAGCAGGTTGTCGTAGAGCAGCGTGTAGTAGTTCAGGTAAAAACCACTCATATTGACCAGCGCCACCACCACCGTGAACCCGAGGTAGCCCCCCAGCGCGTAGCGCAGCGCGGCATCGAGCCGGGGCAGCTGCGCCCTGGTGGGCAGGTAGGCGCGGGTCATCTGCACAAAGCCCAGCAGCAACAGCCCCACGCTCAGGTGCATCAGTACATTATTGAGGGTGTAGCCGTAGCTGAGGCCGCTGGGCAGCACCAGCAAGCTAAAAATAGGGGTCGGCAACACCACCTTAAAAAAGCCCCGAAACGCCGTGATGTACAGCACCGCCCCCACCTGCGTCCAGATATAGTACAGGGTGGTGCGGTCGCGCCAACGGGCGTAGGCGTGCAGGTTGGTAAGCAGCAGCAGCAGCACCGCCGTCAGCGACACGGCCCAGGCAATGCTGTAAAACGAGTTGGTTTTTCGCACGGCGGTCTCCTTTTCCAGCCGCGCCTGCAGCCGAATGGCGGCCGGCAGGGTGGCCTGCTGGCCCACCCGCACCAGCACGTAAACCGTGGTGGTGGCGTGCCCCGGCAGTTGCAGCGGCAGCGCGCCCTTCATCCGCTGGCTATCGGTGGCCACGGCCACGCCCGCCCGCCGGGTTAGCCAGGCCTGGGCATTTTCGTCGAAATAAAAGAGGGTATTATCGAGGTTGGGTAGCACCGTCAGCTGGGCGGCTTCGGCGTAGCGGCTCTGGTTGCGCACTACCAGCTTCAGCCAGTACTGGCGGGCTTGCGCCGGCCGCAGCGAGTCGGCCTGGCCAAATGCCAGGGTGGTGTCGGTGCGGATGCTGGCCCAGGCATAGTGCTGGTCGGGCAGCACACCCACGCGCACAATGTCAAGGCCTTGCGCGCTTCTGCCACTCGCGAGCGGCTGCGCCGCGCCGCGCAGCAGGCTGGCAAGCACACAAAGCACGAGCAGGCAGAAACGCTGGGGCACAGAAAAGGAATTAGTTAGCGGAAGCACAAAAATGCGGCTGGGCACGCCGCACAAAGGTAGGCGGGCGGGCTACCGCCGGGCCCTTCTCGCAGCCGCACACACGCCGGCGGGGGCGGCCCGGCCTACCTGACGGCCTGCCACCCGGCGACCCCTACGCTAGCAATTGGCGCAGCCCACCCAGACCCCTGCGCGCGCCGAAGCACCGGCCATACGGCACCAAAAACAACCAGACACTTTTGAGGTTACGTGCCTCCCCAGCCACGTTGGCGGACGGCTGGCCGGGGCGGGTTCCCACCAGCATCCTCGTCAGTAGCTCCGCGTTCATGTCCGCCGTCTTGCCCGAATACGACCTTTATCTGTTTATAGCGGGTACCAATTCCAAAGGCGTTACCGCGCAGCGGAACATCCACGAAATCTGCACGCGCTACCTGGCCAATCGGTACGCTTTACAGATTATCGACGCCCAGCAACAGCCCGAAAAGGCGATTGAGGAAGGTGTCTTGGGGCTACCCTGCTTGATTAAGAAGCGGCCGGGCTTGGTGCGGCGGCTGGTCGGCGACCTTTCGGACCGTGAGCGCGTCTTGAAAGCGCTGGGTATCAGCTAGCGGCGGCTGGCGGCAGTTATTCGGGCTCGAGCTGGGGCTGGGCACTTCTGGGCATAGCGTGGGAAGCCGCCGCCATGCCGCATCCTCTGGATGGGGCAAAAACCCGGCGCAACGGCCCGCGTATTTTCACGGCACGTTGCCGCTTGCCTTTCTTGCTATGCCTCACCCCACTCCCCTGCCCGACCTGTTTGAGGCGCTGTTTACGCTATCGCTGACGGGCACCGTGCTCTACGACCCGGTGCACGATGAAACTGGGCAAGTAGTGAACTTCACTTTTGCCCGCCTCAACCCGGCCACGCAGCGCCTGCTGGGGCTGCCGGCACGGCCGGCCGTCACCTTCCTGCAGCAGTTTCCGGGCAGCGTGGCGGCGGGCATCTGGGCGTTTCACCACGAGGCTTTCCTGGCCGGCGAGCCGCGCGAGCTGCGGCAGCACTACCAGGCCGATGGCTACGACAGCTACTACGTGGTGGCCGCCCAGCGCGTGGGCGAGCAGCTGCTGGTGACCTTCCTCGACACCGGCGACCAGCCCCGCACCCCCGTAGAGGAGGTGCTGCGCGAAAGCAAAGCCCGCGAGCAGCAGGCCCTGACCGAAACCCGCTACCAGCAGCAGCTTTTGCAGCAGGTGTTTGAGCATGCGCCCATGCCGCTGGCCTTGTTTCGGGGCGACAACTACGTGGTGGAGCTGGCCAACCCAGCGCTGGCGCGCCTCTGGGGCTGCCCGCTCAGCCAGATTGTGGGCCGCCCCGTGTTTGAGGCCCTGCCCGATTTGCGCGACCAGGGGTTTGATGAAATCTTGGGCAACGTTATGCGTACGGGCCAGCCCTTTCGGGCGCGGGGCCTACCGGCCGTGCTAGACCGGGCGAGCCTGGGCCTGCCCGCGCTGGGCTACTTCGATATTTCCTACGAGGCGCTCTACGAGGTACCTGGCAAACCAGCCACGGGCCTCACTGTCACCGCCGTAGAGGTTACCGGGCAGGTGCTGGCCCGCCAGCAGATTCAGCGCCTCAACCAAGAGCTGGAGGCCCGCGTGCAAGAGCGCACCCAGCAGCTGGAAGTGGCGCGGGCGGCCACCGAGCGCCAGCGCCGGCAGTGGCACGAGCTGTTTATGCGGGCCCCGGCCGCCATTTGCATTTTTGATGGCCCCGAGTGGGTGTACGAGTTTGTGAACCCCGGCTACCAGGCCATGTTTCCGGGCCGCGCGCTGCTGGGCAAGCGCCTGGTCGATGCTCTGCCCGAGGTGGCCGACCAGCCCCTGATGGCCATCCTGCACCATGTCTACGACACGGGCGAAACCTTTGCCCAAAGTGCCGTGCTGGTGCGATTGGCCCGCACCGAGGGCGGCCCCATCGAGGACATTTTTTTCGACCTCACTTACCAGGCCCGCTACAACGATGACGGCCAGATTAACGGCTTCATCACCTACGCCTACGACGTAACCGAGCAGGTGCGTGCCCGCCACCAGGCCGATACGCTGCAAGCTGCCTTGCTAACTGCGGCCCAGCAGCAGGCGCAGCAGCGCGAGGAACTGTACCAGGTTTTCGAGCAGGCGCCGGCCGCCATTGTGCTGCTGCGCGAGCCCAACCACCGCGTCGAATACGTGAACCCAGCCTACGCCCAGCTTTTTCCGGGCGTGGCCTTGCAGGGGCGCATTTTACAGGACGTCCAGCCCGACATCGCCACGAATGGCACCCTCGCCTGGCTCGACCGGGTGTACGCAACGGGCGAGCCCTACACCGGTGAGGAGCAGCTTATGCAGCTGACGCTCACGCCAGGCCAGCCCCCGCAGACGCGCTACTTCAACTTTAGCTACCAGCCCTACCGCGAGCAGGGGCGCATCATGGGCATATCGGTCTTTGCCTACGATGTGACCGGGGCCGCCCTGGCCCGCCAGGCCATAGCCGCCAATGCCCGGCAGCTGCGCCTACTCACCGACGCGCTGCCCGTGCTCATTAGCTACCTCGACCGCGAGGAGCGCTACCAGTTCACCAACGAGGCCTACCGCACCTGGTTCAACCAAGACCCGCAGGCGCTGTTGGGGTGCACCGTGCGCGATATCGTGGGCGAAAAAGCCTACGCCAACGCCAAGCCCTACATCGACCGGGCGCTGGCAGGCGAGCGCCTCGATTTTACGTCGCAGATGCCTTACCGCGAAAACTTCGTGAAGTACATCAGCACCAGCTACGTACCCGATGAGCAGGCCGGCGAGCTGCGGGGATTTTACACGCTCGTCACCGATATCACCGAGCAGGTGCTGGCCCGCCAGCAGGTCGAGCTGGCCAACCAGGAGCTGGAGGCCCGTGTGCAGGAGCGCACCCAGCAGCTGGCCGCCGCGCAGGCCGAGGCCGAGCACGAGCGCGGTGAGCTGGAGCGCGTGTTGGAGCAGGCGCCGGTAGCCATTGCCGTGTACCGGGGGCCGGCCTACGTGGTAGAATTGGCCAATGCAGCCGTGGCCCGGCTTTGGGGCCGCACCCGCGAGCAGCTGCTGGGCAAGCCCATCTACGAGGCCCTGCCCGAGGCCGCGGGCCTGGGCTATGAGGAGCTGATGGATGGCGTGATGGCCACTGGCATGCCCCACGTAGCCCAGGCCATGGCGTCGCGCCACGAGCGCGACGGCCACCTCGACACCATCTACTGGGACTTTGTGTACGTGCCCATGCCCGAGGCCGACGGCCGCATCACGGGGGTGATGGTGGTGGCCACCGACGTTACGGCCCAGGTGCTGGCCCGCCGCCAGATAGAGCAGCTCAACCAGGACCTCGAAGCCCGCGTGCTGCGGCGCACCCGCCAGCTCACCGAGCAACAGACGCTGCTGCGGCAGATACTGGGCCAAGTGCCGGCCTCCATTGCCACGCTCAGCGGGCCCGAGCACCGGTATTCGTTTTTCAACGAGCTGTACCTGTCGCTAACGGCCAACCGGGCCGAGCTGAGCCATGCCGTGGCGGAGGTGCTGCCCGAGTTGGTTGAGCAAGGCTTTGTGGGGCTGCTCGACGAGGTATATGCTACCGGCCAGCCCTTTATCGGCACCGACAGGCCCGCCCTGTTCTACGATGCCCAGCTGGGCCAACCCCGGCAGTACTACCTGGATTTTATTTACCAGCCCCTTTTCGACGACCAGCAGCGGGTGCAGGGCATCCTGGCTTTTGTCCTGGATGTGACTGACCGCACGCGCGCCCGCCAGCTGGTCGAGCATAGCCAGCTGCAAGTGCAGGAGCTCAACGACGAGCTAGCCGTCATCAACGAGGAGCTGCGGGCCACCAATGAAGAGCTGCACAACAGTAACACCCGCCTCACGCGCACCAACACCGACCTGGACACGTTCGTGTACACGGCCTCGCACGACCTGAAAGCGCCCATTACTAACATCGAAGGCATTTTGGCCGCCTTGCGCGAAACGCTGCCGCCCGAAGTGCAGCAGCAGGATGAAATAGCCTACATCATGGGCCTGCTCCACACTACGGTCAGCCGCTTCCTGACCACTATCGACCAGCTCACCGACCTCTCGCGCCTGCAGCAGACCTACAACGAGCCGACTGAGCTGCTCGCGCTGGCTCCCATCGTGGCCGATGTGCTCGCCGACCTGGCCCCCGCCATTGCCGCGGCCGCGGCCCAGCTGTACCTAGATGTGCCGGCCGGCTTGCGCGTGTCGTTTGCCCCGGCCAGCCTGCGCAGCGTGGTCTACAACCTGCTCAGCAACGCCGTGAAGTACCGCGACCCGGCCCGGCCGGCCCAGGTTTGGCTGCGGGCCAAGGCGCAGCCGGGGGCGGTGATACTCACAGTACGCGACAATGGCCTGGGGCTGAGCGAGTCGCAGCAGCAGCGCTTGTTTGGGGTTTTTCAGCGCCTGCATACCCACGTGGAGGGCACCGGCGTGGGCCTTTACATGATTAAGCGGCTGATTGACAACGCGGGGGCCAGCATCACCGTCACAAGTACCCCGCAGGTCGGCTCGACCTTCACCGTTAGCTTTCCAACTTAAACCCAGGTTTGATTAAGTTGTCTTTCCCCTTGTTATCGAGCGTGCTACTGGTCGATGATGGCAGCACCACAAATTAGCTTAATTGAAAAACAAATCAGCCACTCAGATTTACATCTAAGTGGCTGTTTGTGACTGAGCGAGAAACGAGGTTCGAACTCGCGACCCTCAGCTTGGGAAGCTGATGCTCTACCAACTGAGCTACTCTCGCGGGGGTTGGATGCAGGCAAAGGTACGGGACGGGCACTAAATAGCAAGTGTACTTGCCCACGCGGAACAACGGGCCGGGGCCAAGCGTTTAATCAACAGCTATGTCACGCCGACCTTCTCGTGTTATTCTTTCGCCATCTTCGCGCCGTATGGTGGCGGGTCTGCTCATTGCAGCAGGCATTTTGCTGATAATTGCGCAGTTGATACGCGTGTATGTACTGGTGGTGAACTGGCGGGCGCTGGGGGTAGTGAGTATCGGGCCGGCTACTGGCATCCTGCTCGGTTTGGGTGCCGGCGTCCTCACAAGCTACATCGGCTGGCGGGTAGGCCGGGCGGGCTGAAGCTAGCTATTCGCGGCATAACTCGGCTCCTGGCTGCACCTTTGCGGTGATATGTCTTCTCCGCTCCGCATTTCTGTGGCCAAGGCCAACCTGGCCACTGCTACCCGCCTGGCCGACCTGGGCCGCCAAACGTTTACTGAAACGTTTGCCGCAAGCAACACCCCCGAGGATATGGCTACCTACTTGGCCGAAACGTATTCGCCCGAAATCCAGTTGGCGCAGCTGCAAGCCCCGCAGTGCACCTACCTGCTGGCCGAAATGCAGGGCCAGGCCGTGGGCTACCTCCAGCTGTGGCAAGACTCGACGCTGGGCCTGGCGGCCGATGCGCCCGCTACCAAGCAGCTGGAAATAAAACAATTGTATATTGTCGAGGATTGGATAGGCACCGGCTTGGGCAAGTCGCTGATGCGCCGGGCGCTCGACATAGCGCAGGCCGATGGCTACACGGCCGTGGTGCTGGGGGTATGGGAGCACAACGAGCGGGCCAAGGCTTTTTACCAACGCTTTGGCTTCCGCGAAATTGGGGAAGTGGCCTTTAAGCTGGGCGCTGATGTGCAGCGCGACCTTATTTTGCGTAAAGGGCTGGCAGGGCGGCCCTAGCTGTATATTTGGCCGTGCCGGTTCTTATTTTGCCTATGCTAAGAAAATATGGCTGCTGGCTGGGGCTGCTGGCTACCCTGGCCGCCTGCCAGCCCCAATCGGATGCCGGTACCGGCCGGGCCGCGGCGATGCCTCCGCCCACGGGCCACTTTGCGGGCACGCTCACGGCCGCCGGCCGCCCGCCGCTGCGGGCGGCCCTCGAACTACGCCACCCCCGCCCCGGCCACTACGATGCCGAGCTGCTGGTAGACACCGCCCCGAGTTTAAGCTTCGTGACTGACACTTTGGACTTTGCCGCCGCTACGCTGCGTTTCAAGCGCCCCGGCCAGCCCGGTGAGCTGCTGACCTTGCAGCAGCAGGGCGACTTCTGGCGCGGCACGCTGACGGTTGATTCTACCACCTACACCACGCTACTAGTGCGGCGGGGCCCGCCCGAGCCAGCCGTGTACCGGGTACGGCGCGATGAGCTAGCCGGCTCTACGGGCCCCACCCTGCTGTTTAGCCCCGCCGACGAAAGCCTGCCCGGCGCGGCGCTGGCGGTGTTTCCCACTGCCACCACGGCCGGCACTTCCCCGGCCTGGGCCGATGCCCTGGCCCGGCACGGCTACACGGTGTTACTGTTGCCGGCCGCCGATACGCTTACCCCGCTAGCCCTCACGGCTGCCCTCCGGTATTTGCGCCGCACGGCGGGGGTTGACACCATGCGGGTGGGGGCCTGGGCGGCGGGCCAGCGGGCCACTCAGCTAGCGGCGCTGCTCACTGCGCCGGAAGCGCCCCGGCCCTACCCCGCTTTTGTGGTGGCGCAGGCCGCACCCGCGCCTGCTACGAGTGCCCGCCAGGCTTGGCACGCACTCGGGCAGCGGGTGCCGGTGCTGGGCGTGTACGAGGCGATTGATGCCACTACTATGCGCCCGGCTAACAGCTTGCGCCAGGCGCTGGGCAGCCGGCAGGCACGCGTAGTACGCGGCCAGGGCCTAGAGCTAACCACCAATGTAGCCGCTTGGCTGCGTGAGCATTAGCGGTGGTGGCCTTACACTAGCAGCAAGCCCTTTTCGCGCAGCAGTTGCCAGGCGGGACTTTGCAAGAACTGCTCCCAAGCGCCAGCGGCGGGCGGGAAGGTGGTCCCGGCTTCTTTCAGCAGCAGCTTGGCGTCATAGTCGGTGCTGAGGCGCGTGAGCAGCTGGTGCAGCCAAGGGCCGATGGCCTCGGTGGTTTTTACCTCGAAGTCCTCGGCCTGCTCGTAGAAGGTGAGGACGGCGCGGGTGGTTTTCTTGTCCTTGGGGCCGTTGCCGCCGGTGGTTTTAAAGCTCAGCTCGGGCGCGTTGCCGAGCCAGAACAGGCGGCGGTTGGGCTGGGCAAAGTCAGGCTTGTCGGGCTCCTGCAAAGCTTGCTGAATGAGCTGACGCGGCACCGTGGGGCGGGGCGTTTTGAAATCAAACCAGAAGCTGAGCGGCTCGCGCAACGCCACGCCGTGCATGTAGTTGTAGAGGCTCTTGGCAAGGCCGGGGCCAAACTGCTCGTGGTCGGTGCCCTGGGGGTCGTCGTGCCAGAGGTCGTTCCAGGCGAAGGGGCCCGGCTCGGGGCCGATGGCGGCCACCTGGTACTTGGCCGGGTTTTTACCCACCGGCGAGTGCGCCGTCATCGAGAAGCGGTGCCAGTAGCCACTTTGCACAATGCCAGTCTCAAAAAGCTGCCGCACTACCTCCAGCGCATCCACGGTTTCCTGGGCCGTTTGGGTTGGGAAGCCATACATCAAATAAGCGTGCACCAGCACGCCGGCCGCCGTGAAGCCCTGCGTCACGCGCGCCACCTGCGCGATGGTGACGCCCTTTTCCATGAGGGCCAGCAGCCGGTCCGAAGCCACTTCCAGCCCGCCTGAGATGGCGATGCAGCCCGAGGCGGCCAGCAGCCGGCAGAGGTCGGGCGTAAAGGTTTTTTCAAACCGGATATTGCCCCACCAGCTGATGCTGACGCGGCGCTTGAGCAGCTCAATGGCCAGGTCGCGCAAAGCCAAGGGCGGCGCGGCCTCGTCCACGAAGTGAAAGCCAGTTTGGCCGGTCTGGGCCACTATTTGCTCGATTCTATCGACGAGCATGGTGGCGGGCGCGGTTTCGTAGCGGCCGATGTAGTCGAGCGTGACGTCGCAGAAAGAGCAGCGCTTCCAGTAGCAGCCGTGGGCGATGGTGAGCTTGTTCCAGCGGCCATCGCTCCAGAGACGGTGCATGGGGTTCAGCACCTCAATAACTGATAGATAATCAGTTAATTTCAAATCCGAATAGTCGGGCGTGCCCACTTCGGGGTGCGGCACGTCGGGGTGCGGGTGGTTGATGTATTCGACCTCGCCGGCCGCGTTGCGCAAGAAGGTGCGCTGAAGCTCATTTTTCGGCAGTTTGCCCTGCAAGTAGTCAAACAGCCGCAGCCACGGCCCTTCGCCATCGTCCAACGTCAGGTGGTCGATATACTCAAAAAAGCGTGGTTCCTTCAGCCCGCGCAGCTCGGTGTTGGGGTAGCCGCCGCCCATCACGGTCACGGTGGCCGGGCTGGTTTGCTTGGTGCGCTGGGCCAGGCGCAGGGCCGCGTAGAGGTTGCCGGGAAAGGGAACCGTAAAGCCCACGATATCAGGCTTGGCTTCCAGCAACAGCTCATCCAGCAGCTCCAGCAGCATAGTATCGACCAAATTAGGCGCGGCTTGCAGCGCCGCGTGCAGCGGGTCGAAGTGGGTAGCCGACATGGCCAGGCTTTCGGCGTAGCGCGAGAGGCCAAACTGCGGCCCCACAGTTTCCTTCACCAGGTCGGCCAGGTCCTCCAGATACAGCGTGGCCAGGTGGCGCGCCTGGTCGGTAAGGCCCATGGTGCCAAAGGCCGTTTCGAGGTCGGCCACGTTGTCGAAGCGGCTGGCTTCGGGCAAAAAGCGGCCGTGGCAGATGCGCGGGGCCAGCGTCAGGTCGCGGTTTTGCAAAAACCGGATGGCCGGGCCAATGGTAGCCTCGTAGCGGCGGCGCAGGCGCAGCATCCGTTTGGCATTATCGCTGAGGTCATACTCGCCAGCTTCGATTTCATCGAATACGCGGGTCAGGCCTTCCTTCGAAAACAGCCTGAGCACCAACTCGATGCTGAGGTCGGCCTGGCGCACTTCGTAGCCCCGCCCTACCAAGAAGCCTTTGATGTAGGCGGTGGCCGGGTAGGGCGTATTGAGCTGCGTGAGCGGCGGCGTGAGAAGCAGGAGGCGGGGTGAAGGAGGCAGCACGGGGGTACAAACCTACGCGAGGGCCGAGTGGTTCGGCTAGCTAGGCAGAAGCGTCTTCACAGCGGCCGGCCTGCGTACCAGCGCGCAACCTAATAGCTCAGCCTAAAAACCGACCCCTGGCCCCGCGGGTTGCAGCCGCAGGGTGTACTTTTAACTGCGCCAGCAGCTGGCCAAAGCCCTTGGCTGGCTGACCGAGCAACAGTTATTTGCGCCCAGAACGCGGCACGGGCTACCTCAAGTAGTACAATTTTATCTGCCCGTTCCGCGGCGCATCTTTTCACCTGGCATCTGCCAAAATTCTTCGCTCTTGACCGCTTCTCGGCCTGTTGCTAGCATCTCCCTCGCTTTGTTTCTGGTTGTGGCCTGCGTAGGCCTGTTGGCTAGCCACGCGGTAGTTTATCTGGCGCATGAATACGCGCACAGCTGCGTCGCCTACCTGCTAGGCTATATGCAGGGCCCTTTTGCCATCAATTATGGCTCACCCACGCTGGCCAACTACCTGTTTTTGGGCGAGGTCGATGACAATGTGCCTTATGCCCGCATCTTCGCCGCCGGGCAGGGCGGGGCCGCGGCCGCCATCGCGCTGGCCGGGGTAGGCATCGGCAATTGCCTGCTCTACGCCATCGTGTATGGGGTGGCGGGCAGCAAGTGGGTGCGAACCAACACCTACGCCAGCTTAGGGGCGTACTGTATGCTGCTGATGTGCGCCGGCAATGTCTGGAGCTACGTTCCCATTCGGGCACTTACTACGCACGCCGACATTGCGCTGGTGGCGCAAGGGACGAGCCTGGCTCCGCTGGTATTATTTGCCTTGCTGCTGCTGCCGGCCGGTTTTGTCATCTATCATTTCCTGGCCAAGGCGTGCGCCCGAACGTGGCCAGCCCTGGTGCAACACTCGGGCGCGCGCTTGGCTTTTCTGGCGGGCCTGACAGGGTACTGGCTATTTGGGCTCTTTGGCTCCGTGGCCCTCAGCGGCTCCTATGGGCTGGTGTCGCAAATAGGCTCTATTATCTCGGTTTACTTGCTTTTCCCGCTTTCCCTACCGCTTATCTGGCAGCGGTACAGCGGGTTGTTAGCTCGCTAATTCGGAAATTACTTTAGCAAGCTGCGTTACTTAGCATCCCCTGCGCTGACCGCTAGTTAGCGCGCCGTGCGCTAACTGGCGGCCAGCGCAGGGGATGCTGCTACAGCGCCGGGTCGGCGGGCGTCGAGGAGTTATTCTCGCGCTCTACCCGCGGATAGGGGTAAAAATTGCGGTTGCGCTCGGCTCCGGTGGTGCCGGCGGCGGGGCGGCCAAAGCGGCGGCTATCGGGCAGGCGAAAGCCTTGGAAGGCCAGCTCGACGTAGCGGTTGCGCAGAATATCGAGCAGGATATCGGCTTGGGTGGTGGCCCCGGCGTAGGGCGCCAGGCCCGCGCCGGGCGGGGCCACGGGCAAGCCATTGGCATTGAGTACGGTGGCGCTGGTGCTGGTGCGCACCCGGTTCAGGAATACTACGGCGTTGGGCAGGTCATTTTTGCGGGCGTAGGCTTCGGCCTGAATGAGCAGCATCTCGCCGGGCAAATACACCGGGATGGGTGCGGAATTGGCGGTGTAGAAAGCCAGGCCGCGGTTTTGGGTGGCCGTGGGGGCGGTGCGCACCAAAAAGGCAATGCGGCGGTCGCCCGCCTCGGGAGCAAGCGCCCCGGTCAAGCCCAGGTTCACATCGGTCGGCTCAAATACGTTGCGGTTGCCGAAGGCTACTTCGAAAATCGGGTTGCGGGTGTTGTCATCGAAATTAAATACCGACGACTTGGTCAAATCGACGCGGGCAGCGGCGGCCAGGGCCTTGTCGTAGTTGCCGGCTTCGAGGCTGTAGCGGGCAATGAGCGCCTGCAAGGTATTGGCCAGGTCGAGGCCGGGCACAATCTTACTGGTAAAGTCGGCCGAAACCGGCGTGGTGGCCAGCTGTGCGGCGGCGGTTTCGAGCTGGGTCACGGCGTCGGTCAGCAGCTGGGTGCGGGGCACGAAAGGCGCGTTTTCCTGCGTAATGAGGGGCGCTTGCTCGAAAAACTCGGCTAGCGTGCCCAGCGCCAGCGCCCGAAAAATACTGGCGTAGGCCACGATGCCGCTGCGGGTGCCTGCATCGGGGGCGTTGGCTACGTTGGCCAGTATCAGGTCGGCGTTGGAGCGCACCAGTTGGCACTGCGTCCAGGCGTTGCGCACCACGATGTTGCTATTGCTCACGTTGCCCGCGCCCAAACTCACGTTGTATTCCTCAATATTGCCCACGTTGAGAATGGTCAATTCGCGGGTGCTGAGGCCCCCGAGGGCGGTGGCATTGTAGAGCACGCTCGCGGCGGCCCCGGTGGTGTAGCGGTACTGCAAGCCGTTGCAGAGCGTGATAAGCCCGTCGGACGAGCTCACAGCCTGCGCCTGACTTACGGTGCTGGGGTTGAGGTAGTCGCGCTTGCAAGCCCCGAGCGTGAGCGACAGCAGCGCCGTTAAGAAAAGTAGCTTTTTCATGATAGAGAATACTGAGTTAGGGCTGACATACAATCGTTTGTCATCGCGAGCGCAGCGAAGCAATCGCATCACAACGAGCTGCTCAAGTGCGATTGCTTCGCTGCGCTCGCAATGACAGACGGCTGTATGTCAGGCTTATGATTAAAACGTGGCCGAAAGCTTGACTTGGTAAGTGCGCGGAATCGGCACGTTGCCGAAGTCGATGGCCCGCAGCAGGTCCGACGAGCCGCCGGCGCTGGTTTCGGGGTCGAAGCCATTGTAGTGGTCCCACGAGTAGAGGTTGCGGCCCACCACGGCCACGTTCAGGGCGCTGATAAACTTGGAGAACGTGGGCAGCGTGTAGCTCAGGGCCAGCTCGCGCAGCTTCACGTAGGAGCCATCATCTACTCTGAACTCCTGGGTGTTATACACCGCAAACGTGTAGCCGCGGGGCAGCGTGCCGCGCAGCTCCTGCTCGGCGTAGTCGCCGAGGCCCACGCCCTGGCGGGTGCGCTTGTCGGCGTTGAAGACGCTCACGCCGCGCACCGCATCAAGCAATACGTGCAAGGTTATTTTCTTGAACGTCAAGTTAGAATTGACGGAGCCGGTCCAGTTGGGGTTGGGGTTACCAATCACCACATTGGCTACGGCCGTGCCGGCGGCGTAGCTGGGCTGGCCGTCGGCCCCGCGCGAGGGCGTGAAGGTGGTCGAGCCCACGGCCTGGTTGGTGGTGCGCTCATCCTGCGGAAAGCCCTGCGGCGTGAGCAGCAGCGAGCCATCGGGGTTGCGGGCGTAGGCCGAACCGTAGAACACGCCCGCCGCCTGGCCTTGCAGCAGATACACCGGCGCGCCGGCCGCGTTGTCAATCGAAATGGCCTGGGTGGCCCCATTCGAGCCGGGCAGGTCGAGCACTTTATTGCGATTGCGGTTATAAATCAGGGCCACGTCCCAGGTTAGGTCCTTGGTTTTCACGGGTATCAGGTTCAGCACCACTTCCAGGCCCCGGTTTTCCATGGTGCCCACGTTGTTGACGATGCTGGCCCCGCCGGTGGAGGGCGCCAGGTTGCGGCGCACCACCAAGTCGGTTATTTTCTGGTGGTAGGCCGTGATGCCCAAGCCTACGCGGTCGTTGAAAAAGCCTAGGTCGGCACCGCCTTCCAACTCGGCCAGGCGCTCGGGGCGCACGGTGGGGTTGGCCAGCACGGTGCCGGGCACGATGGTGTTGCGGCCCAAAAAGCCCACCGGATTGAACTGGTAAAACCGGTCGTAGGAGCCGATGCCCGTCAGGTTGCCGGCCTCGCCGTAGCTGGCGCGCAGCTTCAGGCTGTTAAACACCTTGGCGAAGCCGCCATTCTGCCAAAAGCCGATGTCCGACACCACCAGCGAGCCACTCACCTTGGGGTAAAGCTGATTGGTTTCCGAGTCGGAGAACTTCGAGGAGCGGTCGCGCCGCAGCGAGGCCGTCACGAAGGCTAGGTTGCGGTAGCCCAGCGTGGCCTGCGCGTAGTAGCCGCTCAAATCGAAGCGGTCGAGGTTATAAGCCGAGGTTACGGTGGTGTTCGAGGCCCCGCTCACGGTCGTGATAAACGGGGCCAGGTTCTGGCCCTGGGTGGCCGTTAGTTCCTGCTGCAAAAACTGGTAGCTGTACCCGGCCAGCAGATTCAGCTTGAATTGTTCGCCCAGCTGGCGCTCGTAGCCCACGTTCACGTCCGAGTTTAGCTGCACCACCGCGTTGTTGGCGTTGGAGGCAAAGCCCAGCGGGTAGCGGGCAGCCGGCAGCCCCGCCGTGGCCTGGTATGGGTAGGGCCGGATGTAGCCCTGCCCCACCTGCGAGTAGGCATCTACGCCCAGCACGTAGTCCACGCTCAGGCCCTTCACCGGCGTCAGGTTCACTTGCACGTCGCTCACGGTGCGGCTCACGCCCTGCGTAAAGGTCATGTCCTCGATGGTCGAGAGCGGATTGACGCGGGTGGGCTCCACGGCCAGCAGGTTGCCGGCCGCGTCGCGCTGCGTGATGTCGTAGATGTTATTGGTGATATTGACCGAGTTAATGGGGCTGTAAAACACGTTGCCGTTGGCTTTCTCATTCGAAAAGCTGTTGATGTAGCTCAAGCCGGCCGACACCTTGGCCCAGTCGGCGAGGCGCTGGTCTACGCGCGCCCGCAGGTTGTAGCGCGTGAAATCGGTGCCCTTAATAATACCTTGGTTTTTCAAATAAGCCACCGACACGTAGTACTGCGTGCGGTCGGAGCCGCCGGCTATCGAGGCCGAATTATCGGTGCCGTGGCCGGTCCGGAAAATCTGGTCGAAGTAGTTGTAGCGCGTCACATCTACCTCGTTGGTAGCGAGCTGGGTAGTGGCCCCAGCGCGGGTGATGCCGATGGTCGTGACGCCAGGGTTGGCCGCCGGCGCGCCGATGGGGTACAGCCGCAGCCCCGCGTAGCCAAACTGCTTGCCGTAGGTGTTCACCGGCACCATGTGGCGCAGCTCATTGAGTTGAAAGCTGGTTGATACCGACACCCGCGGCGCGCCGCTTTGCCCGCGCTTGGTGGTGATGAGCACCACGCCATTGGCCGCCCGCGAGCCATACTGCGCGGCCGCGGCCGCCCCGTTCACCACATTGATGCTGGCAATGTCCTCCGGGTTAAGGTCGGCCAGGCGGTTTTGTCCGGCGTTGGCCTGCCCGATGTCATTGGCCAGCGCCAGCTGCGACACGTTGGTGCTGGCGTTGCTCACTATCACGCCATCAATGACATAGAGCGGGTCGGAGGAGCCCGTGAGCGAGTGCACCCCGCGCAGCCGCACCGAGATGGAGCCGGCCGGGTCGCCCGAGTTTTGGGTTATCTGCGCGCCCGGCACCTTGCCTTGCAGCGAGTTGAGCACGCCACCCGAGCCGCTTTGGGCCAGGTCCTTGGCATTGATGGTGCTGATGGCGTTGCCCAGCTCGCGGCGGTTGGTGCTCACCGTAGAGCCCACCACCACTATCTCATCGAGGTTCTGGCGGCTTTCGACCAGGGTCACGTTGGTGGTCACGGTTTCGGCGCCGCCCAGCGCCAGGGTGCGCGCCTCGGTCTTGTAGCCCACCAGCGACACGGTAATGGTGTAAGTGCCCGCCGGGCGGGTGGCCGTCAGCGAGTAGTTGCCATCGGAGTCGGTGCCCGTGCCTAGGGTAGTGCCCTTGAGCAGCACCGTGGCCCCCGGCAGCCCCAGGCCGCTGGCGTCGGCCACGCGGCCGGTTAGGGTAAAGCGCTGGCTTGCAGGCTGCGCCCACGCGGCGGCAGTCAGCAGCAAGCACAAAAGCAGGAACGATACCCTACTCAGTAAGTAGCGATTAGGCATAGAATGAACGGTAAGTAAGGTGAGAGAAGGAACTTGTAGCGTCAATAATAAGCCGGTTTTGCTTAATTATATTCTACCAATATTCCTATTCCGTTTCTGCTCACTTACCAGCCTGTAAACCAAGCTTACCCCAGCCCCAAAATCTTACCCAAGTCAATAGCTCAACATTTACAAGGCTTCCAAGCCTTTGTATTTGTTTCTAATAATTAAAAACTAAAAAAGACGAGTCATGCTCATCTGGCGGCCACGCAGTGAAGCATCTCTACCGCTTCATCCAGGCCATCCAACAATGCGGTAGAGATGCTTCACTGCGTGGCCGCCAGATGAGCATGACTCGTCTTTTTACCTCTCTCTTAATCCCAGGAATAACTCCCTTACCTCAAAACGGCACCACCACCTTCACCCCCACATTGCGCCCAGGGTTGTAAATGCCCTGCCGGCCAGTGGGCGACGCCGCGTAGTACTCGAAGTATTTCAGCCGATTGAGGTGGGCCTGGTACGCGGTATCGAGCACATTATCGACCTGCACAAATACCTGCACGGCCTCGCGGCCGGCCGGGGTGCGCAGCGTGGTGCCCACGCCCGCGCCCAGCAGCAGGTAGCCGGCGGTGGCCGTTTCGGCCCCATCCACGGCGTAAAATCGGTTTTGAGGGGCGCTGCCTTCGAGTGTGAGGCGCAGGTAGCTGCCGCTGAGCCGGCCGGGGCGGGTGGGCGCGGTGAACCGCACTTCGGTGCGGGCCTGCGGCGGCGGAATGAGCGGCAGGTAGCGTCCGGCGGCCCCCACGCGCTCGCGCAGGGCGGGGTTGTCGTTGAGGCCGATGACCAGGGCAGCCCCGGTGCGCCAGCTCAGCCAGGGCAGGGCGGCGGGGTGCAGGTTGAAGGCCAGCTCGCCGCCGTAGAGGCGGGCGGCGGCCTGCTGATACTGGTACGTGGCGTTGCCGGGCACCAGCTCTATGGGCTGGCCCTGCGCGTCGAAGAGCCGGGCCTGGTAAATGAAGTTATCCACATAGTTGTGGAAAACTTCGCCGCTGGCCTCCCAGTCGGTCGATTTCCAGCTTACCCCCACGTCTTCCTGCAACGAAAACTCGGGCTGAAAGCTCCGGTTGCCCAGGTACACAATGTGCGCGCCGGGGTCGAGGCCATTCGAGCCAATTTCGGGAATGTTGGGGGCGCGGTAGCCACGCGCCACGTTGGCCCGCAGCACTAGGTGCGCGCCCACCGCGTAGCTGCCGCCCAGGCTGGCCGAGAGGCCCTGGTAGGTGGTGCTAAAAGTGGGAAAAGGCAAGTCGGCGCCCGGCGTGCCGGCGCTGGCGGCCGTGCCAAAGCCCGTGGCCGGGTCGGTGGCCACGTGGAAATCGTCCCAGCGCACCGTGCGGGTATCGTAGCGCAGGCCGCCGGTCAGCTCCAGCTTGCCGAAAACTTTTTTGGCCACCCCAAAGCCGCCGATGTCAAACAGCCGGTAGGCCGGGATGGGAAAATCGGTGGCGTCGCGGTGCTGGTTGAGCTGGCTCATGCCGTTGGCCCCCACCGTCAGCTCCAGGCCGCGCCAGGTGGGCAGCAGGTAGCGGGCTTCGTAGCTGGTGGTGGTCAGGCGCAGGTCGAGGCCCGGCTGGCTGGGCGCGGTGGGGTGGTTGAATTCCTGGCGGTGGTTTTGCTGCATGCCCAGCAGCAGGCGCAGCTCGCCCTGGCCCAGCTTGAAGCTGCCATCGGCAAAAGCCCGGTAGTGCTGAATGTGCTGGCGCAAGTCGCTCTGGCCGTAGCTGCGCAGTTCGGTTTCGCTCACCAGCGGGCGGTTTTTAACGTCGTCCTTATCCGCCTCGAATACCTGCCGGGTAAAGGCGCGACTCAGCGAGTCGCGGCTGCCGTCAGGTATTTCCTGGTGGTTGTCGTAGGCCGTGAGCCAGAGGTGCAGGCCGCCCCAGCTCTTTTGCACGCCCACCATACCCGTCAGCGTCAGCTCCCGAAAGCCCGTGTTGTACACCAGCCCATCCACCGCGTTGCGGTAGTCGCGGGCCAGTCGGTGGCTGGCGCGAAAGCTGGTTTGCAGGCCGTTTTTCTGGTAATTCAAGCCCACCGACGCACCCAGCAGCGCGTTTACTGACTGGTACTCGGCTAGAGCTTCGCCGTGCAGCTCGCCCTCGGGGCCGCAGGGCAGGGCGGGCAGCAGGTTCACCACGCCAGCTACGGCATCGGAGCCGTAGAGCAGGCTGGCCGGGCCTTTTACCACTTCTATCCTATCCACGCCGTAGTTATCGACCTCGATGCCGTGCTCGTCGCCCCACTGCTGGCCTTCCTGGCGCAGGCCATTGTAGAGGGTCAGCACCCGGTTGTAGCCTAAGCCCCGGATGAAGGGCTTGGAGATATTCGGCCCCGTAGTCACGGCGCTCAAGCCGGGGATGCCGCGCACGGCCGCATCAATGATGTTGGTGCTGGCATTGAGCCGAATTTCGCGCTGGCCCAAGGCCGCGATGGGCACCGGCGAGCGGCGAATTTCGGTGCTGCGCGATACGCCCGTTACCACCACTTCGCCCAATGATTTTTCGGCCGCTAGCAGCCGCACTAGCAGCGGCTTGCCCGTGGGCAGCGTCACCGTGGGGCGGGCGGTGGCGTAGCCTACGGCACTGATTTCCAACTGCTGCCGGCCAGCCGGCAGATTGGACAGCGTGAAATTGCCAGTTTCGTCGGCCGTGGTGCCCTGGTGCAGTAGCGGCACGACCACGCTGGCGTAGGGCACGGGCTGGCCGGCCTGGTCGCGCACCTGGCCTTGCAGCGCTTGAGCGCGGGCTATGGCTGGCAAAAAGAGGAGAAAGAGGATAAGTTGTTTCATCGGGAAAGGGCAAAGGCGTGGCTAACAGCTGGTTTTTTAACCGCTTAAAAAGACAAAAACCGTAGTTCAGACTATTACTCTATTACTCGCCGCCCGTTAAACTCCTCCCTCGCAGGATTACCCCACCAGCGTCTGCCAGAGCAGATAGAGGTTGAGCACCAGTATCAGCCCCGCCACGACCCAGGCCGTGACGCGCACCCAGGGCTTGTTCACAAACACGCCCATTTTCAGCTTGTCGTTGGTGAACAGCACCAGCGGCACCACCGCAAACGACAGCTGCAACGACAGCACCACCTGGCTGAAAACCAGCAGTTGGCCCGTTCCCTTTTCGCCATACAAAATGGCGACTATCAGCGCCGGCACCACCGCCACCAGCCGCGTAATGAGCCGCCGTACCCAAGGCTTCAGGCGCAGGTTGAGAAAGCCCTCCATCACAATCTGGCCGGCCAGGGTGCCGGTCAGCGTCGAGCTTTGGCCTGAGGCCAGCAGCGCAATGGCGAAGATGGCGCTGGCCGCCGTGGCCCCCAGCACCGGCGACAGCAGTTTGTGCGCGTCGGCAATATCGGCCACGTCCTCGTGCCCCTTGCCGTGGAAGGCGGCGGCCGCCGTGACCAGAATGGCCGCATTCACGAAGAAGGCCAGAAACAGCGCCACCGTCGAGTCGATGGTGGCAAACTTGATGGCCGAGCGCTTGCCGGCTTCCGTCTGCTCTATCTGCCGCACCTGCACGATGCTGCTGTGCAAGTACAGGTTGTGGGGCATCACGGTGGCACCCAAAATACCGATGGCCACGTAGAGCATGGCCGGGTTGGTAACGACTTCGCGGTGCGGCACCAAGCCGCGGGCCAACCCCAACCAGTCGGGGTGCGAGGCCAGAATTTCGTAGAGGAAGCACAGGAATATCAGGAAGATAAGCCCGGCCACGAGGCTTTCAATTATCTTGAAGCCTTTGTTTTGCAGCAGCAATACCAACAGCACATCGAGGGTGGTGAAGGCCACGCCCCAGGGCAGCGACAAGCCAAAGAGCAGGTTGAGCGCGATGGCCGAGCCGATGACCTCGGCCAAATCGCAGGCCGCAATGGCGATTTCGCACAGCACCCACAGGGCTATGGCCACGGGCCGGGAGTAGCTGTCGCGGCAGGCCTGGGCCAGGTCGCGGCCCGTCACGATGCCCAGCTTGGCGGCCAAATGCTGCAAGAGCATGGCAAACAAGTTGGAAATCAGAATAACCGACAGCAGCGTATAGCCGAAGCGCGCCCCGCCGGCCAGGTCGGTGGCCCAGTTGCCGGGGTCCATGTAGCCCACAGCCACCAGCAGCCCCGGCCCCCAGTAGGCCCGGAAGCGCTGCCAAAACGTGGCCCCCGCCCCCGGCACCGGAATGCTGGCGTGGACTTCACTGAGTGAGGTGCCCTGGCGGGCGTGCCGCCAGCCCGGCTCGGGGGTGGCAGCTGGCATAGCAGAAACAGAGGTAGTGGGTAATGACACTGGATAACCAATAAGTTACGGCAAAGCTAAACGCGATTTTTAGACTAGCCTAAATATTTTTTTAAACCAACCTAAATACTGATTCTAGAGCCAAAAGGTTACTGGCTTCTGGACCGAAGTGCTACTCCTTTTGGCGCTCGGCGAGCTTCCCTGGCGCGAAACGGAGTGCCACTCCATTTTGCAGTGCCGACCTTTGCCTCTCGACAACCTTTCGCTCATGCCTGCCTCCCCTGGCCTCAAGCGCCGCCTCGGCCTCCTTTCGCTAGCCGTGAGCGTGGTGCTGGTGCTCACCAAATTCTACGCCTACCGCCTCACCCACTCGCAAGTGGTGCTGACCGATGCGCTGGAAAGTATTATCAACGTATTCACCAGTGGCTTTGCGCTTTACAGCCTCTACCTGGCCGACCTGCCCAAGGATGAGAACCACCCCTACGGCCACGGTAAGGTTGAGTATCTGTCCATCGGCTTCGAGGGCGCGCTCATTTTTATTGCGGGGGCGTTCATCTTGTACAGCGCCTCGATAGGGCTGCTGCACCCGCACCCGGTGGCGCGGCCCGACTGGGGCGTGGCGCTGCTGGCGAGCACCTCGCTGGTCAATTTTGGCCTGGGCATGTGGCTGATACGCGCCGGGCGGCGGGTGCAGTCGATAGCCCTGGTGGGCGATGGCCAGCACTTGTACATCGACGCGCTCACGAGCATTGTGTCGTCGGCGGCGCTGGTGCTAGTGCATTTCACGGGCGTGCTGCGCTTCGATGCGGGCGCGGCGCTGCTGCTGGGGGGCTTCATTCTCTACAATGGCTACCAGATGCTGCGCAGCGCCATCTCGGGCCTCATGGACGAGTCGGACATTGCCACCGTAGCCGAGGTTATTGCCGAATTGCAGCGCCTGCGCCGCCCCTGCTGGATAGATGTGCACAACCTACGCGTGCAGCGCTACGGCGCTAACCTCCACATCGACTGCCACATGCAGATGCCCTACTACTACTCGCTGGAGAAAATCCACACCGAAATCCACGAGGTAGAAGAGCTTATCCGCGCCCGCTTCGCCGCGGTAGAAATCGAGATGTTTGTGCACGCCGACCCCTGCTCCTACGCGGCGTGCTCGCTGTGCCACATGCCCGAGTGCCCCGTGCGCCACCACCCCTTCGAGCGCGAGGTGGCCTGGGACATCCACAACGCGGTGAAAGATGAACGCCACCACTTGGTGAATTAGAAAAACGTCTGTCATTGCGAGCGCAGCGAAGCAATCGCACCCGAACAGAACCCGAACGGCTCGTCCTGATGCGATTGCTTCGCTGCGCTCGCAATGACAGACGTTTTCTACCTCACTTTGCCGGGCTGGTCCACTTGCTGTCTTTCACTCGAAAGCGCCACGGCAGCGCTACGGCCTCGTCGCCCGCATACTCTAGCCCCACGCGGGAGCTGGCAATAACCTGCTCGTCGGCCACAACTTCGCCGTGGTCTTCAAACCAGATGTGCGGCCCCGTCACCAGCTCGCCAGTGAGGGCGGGCGTCACGCCGAGGGCCTGGCTCAGCACGCCGGGGCCAGCCGTGAGGTTGCGGGCCACTTTGGGCAAGCCGCGGCGGCGCAGCATTATGTCGATGCCTGCCAGCGGCTCGATGGCCCGGATGAGCACCGCGTCGGGGTGCTCGGCGTCGTGGGTAGTGATGTTGAGCAACGTGTGGATGCGGTACACGGTATAGAAATAGGCGTGGCCGCCAGGCTGGTAAAGTCCTTGCGCTTGCCGGGCCTTGCGCTGCAAATGCAGCGTGATGCTCGGGTCGCCCTCGTGCCGGTAGGCCTCCGTTTCGACGATGCGGCCGGTCGTTAATTCACCGTCGATGCGGGTGCAAATGTGCTTGCCCAGCAAGTCGCGGGCAATGGTGAGCACGTCGGAGCGCTGAAAAAAGGCGAGGGAAAGCTGCAAGTAAATAGACGGTTGTCATTGCGAGCGCAACGAAGTGGAGCGCGGCAATCTTTCCTGCGCGTTCGGGTTACTATTCTTAACGCAAAAGGAAAGATTGCCGCGCTCCACTTCGTTACGCTCGCAATGACAGACAGTTTCCTTGCCGTACCTTTGCCTTCGCCACGGTGACCAGACTCCTACCCACGGAGCGCGGTTGAAAAGGGAATCCGGTTTGAAGCCGGAGCTGTCCCCGCAACTGTACGCGCTACATCGGGGTGGGCACCCCACGCCACTGCCAGCGGCGGTTATCAGCTTGATAGCCAATGCAGCGGGAAGGCCGCCCACCCGGCAGCGCAAGCCAGGAGACCTGCCAGGGCACTTTACAGGTTCAGCGCTCGCGGAGGACGAGCGGAGAATGAAAACGACTGCCCGGCCGCGCCCTTTTGGGCTAAGCCAATTAGTTGCTTTCGGCCTCAGCCTCACGTGGTTTCCGGTTTCGGCCAAAAAACCACAGCGGGGTTTTGGACTGAATTTTCGCTTGAAAATTTAGTTCGTGTTGATTTTCAGCCGTCTTAAGATACTTTTTTCCGGTTCCGGCCGGGGCTGGGCTAGCTATGCGCTGGCCGGTGGGCTAGTGCTGGCAGGCTTTAGCGCCTCCGGCCAAGCCACGCCCGCCCGCCGCTCCACTCGCCCCGATACGCTGCTGACGGGCCGCCGCCACCGGCTGCCCGAGGCGCAGGTGCGCGCCGTGCGGCCCGAGCGCTTTGCCGTGGGCAGCCGGCGGCTCGAGCTCGACTCGGCGGTGCTGGCGCAGTACCGGGGCGGCACCGTGGCCGATGCGCTGGGCGCGCGCTCCGAGCTGTATATCAAGAACTACGGGCCAGGGCAATTGGCTACCATCTCGCTGCGCGGCACGGCCGCCCAGCACACCGCCGTGCTTTGGAATGGGCTGAATATCGCCCTGCCCACGCTGGGCCAAAATGACCTGGCGCTGCTGCCCATCAGCGGCAATACGCAGCTGGCGGTGCAGCCCGGCCCGGCCGCCGCGCTCTACGGCAGCGGGGCCGTGGGCGGGGCCATACTTCTGCGCACCGAGCCCGACTGGCGGCCCGGCCTGCGCGGCACCGTGCAGGCCGATGCGGGCAGCTTTGGCCTGCGCGGCGGCAGCCTAGACGCCCACACCGCCACGACCACGCTAGCCCTGCGGGTGGCCGCCAGCTACCGCGAGGCCAAAAACGACTACCCCTACTACGTGCAGGAGCCGGCCGGCCTGGTGCGCTACCGCCTCCAAAACGCGGCCCTGCGCCACCAGTGGAGCTTCAGCCCCGACCTAGCCTGGCGCGTGGGCGCGGCCGGCGAGGTGACGGCCGCCGTGTGGCTCACCGATGCTGACCGCGAAATTCAGTCGGGCACGGGCGTGGCAGGCTCCAATGCCCGCGAAATCGACCAGAGCCGCCGGCTGGTGCTGGGCTACCGGCGCGCCACCACAGGCGGCGGGCAGTGGCAGGTACGCGGCGCGTGGTTTGAGGATATTATCAACTACTCGGACCAGGGCGCGATAAGCAACTCGCGGGTGCGCACCACCCAGACGCAGGCCGAGTACACGGCCGCGCTGGGCCGCCGCGCCAGCTTGCGCCTGGGGCTGGAGGCCCAGCACTTCGCGGCCGTGGTCGATGGCTACGGGGCCGAGCCAATTACCGAAAACCGGGCCGCCGCCTTTGCGCTGCTGCGCTACGATGTGCGGCCCGCGTTGCGCCTGTCGGCCAATTTGCGGCAGGCGGCGCTGCCGGCCGGGCTGGCGCCGCTCACGCCCACGCTGGGCGTGGAGTGGGATATTTATCAGCCTTTCGCTACCGATTCTCTAACTCAAGCCGACCGGCCGGGCCTCACGTTGAAGGCCAGCGCATCACGCACCTACCGCGCCCCGACGCTGAATGAGCGCTACTGGCGGCCGGGCGGCAATCCCGATTTGCTGGCCGAGTCGGGCGGGGGCTACGAGGTGGGGCTGCGCCACCGGCTGGGGCTGCCGGCCCACCTCGTACTCGAAACCGAGCTTACTGCCTTTCACCAGTTGGTAGATAACTGGGTGCAGTGGCTGCCGCTGGGGTTGAATGGGGCCTACTCGCCGCGCAACCTGCGGCAGGTGCGCAGCCAGGGCCTAGAGGCCAGCACGGCGCTGCGGCTGCGCCAGGGCGGCTACCGGGCCTCAGCGCGGGTGGCTTACAGCTTTACCCAGACGCAAAAGACGCAGGGCGTGGCCGTCGATACCGACCCGGTGGGCTTGCAGCTGGCTTATGTGCCGCTGCACCGGGCCAGCCTGGGCACCGACCACGCGTGGCGCAAGTGGCTGGCCAGCGCCACGTACACCTTCACGAGCTACGTGTATACCGATGCCTCGGCCGACAGCTTTTTGCCGTCGGGGGGAGTGCTGGGCGGCACGGTGGGGCGCACTGTAGCGCTGCCCGGCAGCACTAGCCTCACGCTGCTGCTGCAAGGCACCAACCTGCTCGACCGCCGCTATGAGAGCTACCCCGCCCGGCCGGCACCACCCCGCGCCTACAGCGTGAGCTTGCGGTTTAATTATCATTGATTTTCAAAATTTTACCTTTTTCAGCCGTTTCAATTCGGCATTTTCTTCCCCTTATGAAAAAATATCTGCTTGCTTGTTTGCTAGGCGCGGCTGCCCTCACGGGCTGCGACCCCGATAAAGAAACCGGCCCATCTATTCCGGGCTCGCCGGGGGTTTTTGTGCTCAGCGAAGGGCAGTTTGGCAAAGGCGATGCGGCCGTGAGTGCTTTTGGCACTAGCTCCAAAACGCTGCTGGTCGATGCCTTCGGGACGATTAATAGTGGCGCGGCGCTCGGCGACGTGGTGCAGGATATGGGCATCGTAGGCTCGAATGCTTACATCTGCGTCAATGCCTCTAACAAGGTGGAAGTGGTGGGGGCCAACACATTCAGGTCGATAGCCACGATTCGCAACATCCGGCAGCCGCGCTATTTTGCTTTTAGCTCGGCCTCGCGGGGCTACGTGACCTCGTGGCGCGGGCCGTACACCAACTACCAACCCGGCAAGGTGATGGTGCTGGATTTAAACAACAATACGGTCATCGACAGCATCACGGTGGGCCGCAACCCCGAGCAGCTCATCGCCCTCAATGGCAAGCTCTACGTGCCCAACAGCAACGACAACACAGTGTCGGTTATCGACGTGGCTACCAACAAGGTAACGGCCACCGTGACGGTGGGCGACGGCCCCCGCACGGTGGTGGCCGACCAAGCGGGCAATATCTGGGCGCTGTGCACGGGCTTCACAGTGTACAATGCGTCGCCGCCCTACAACGTTATCAGCAGCACGCCGGGCTCGCTGGTGCGCTTCGCGGCCAGCGGCACCACTACGCAGCTTACGCTGCCCTTTGCTGGTAGCAGCCCCAGCAAGCTGTACATCGACCCCGCACGCACGCAGCTCTACTACGGCTATAATGGCGCTGAGTACCAGATGAGCACCACTGCCACGGCGCTGCCTACTACGCCTTTCATTCGCCGCAACTTCAACGGCTTGGCCATCGACCCGCGCGACAACACTATTTACGCGGCCGTTTCGACGGGCTACACCACCAACGGGCGCTTCCTGCGCTACCCGGCGGCGGGCGGCGCGCCCATCGACTCCTTCACGGTGAAGGTGGGGCCGAATGGCTTCGTATTTTATTAATATCTTCTTTCTGAGCTAGAAACTAATCTAACTTATCTCCTAAAGGCCTGCCTTCCCCGGCAGGCCTTTTTGCTTAGCGCAAGCCTGCCCCGAAAACTAAGCCGAGCAAAGGCAGGCAGTAAAGCGAGCAGCGCCTTGTGGACGTGCACCTATGCTACCCATTCAATATTAATCTGGTAAACAGCTGGTTTGCAGTTTACTTAGACTACATTTACCGCACAAACAAACCCAGCTTACTCCCTCAAAATCCGACCCGATGCCTCAATTAGCAGCCTATCTTTTCACACTGCTCCTCGTGCTGGGGGCCATTGGGCAGGGGCATGCGCAGGAGGAGTATCCATCTGAAGCATGCGCAGCGGCCAACAAGCTTGAGTCGATAGCGCAGTATGATATACTGACCCAAGCAGGTGCCAGGCCCAGGCGGCTGTTAATCGAAGGCTATTTTTACGATAAAGCTGGCCGCAACACGCGCTGGCGGCAATATGAAGCGCACGATTCAACCAAGTATTCGGACCGGGATTTTAACTACGACGCGACCGGTAAGCACGTAAAAATGGCTCAGATATCGGCCGACGGTGCCGATGGCATTATCGACTCGGTCGGCACCGATGCCAATGGCATCGTGACGTACCGCAAGCTGTATCGCCCTTCTGGTGAAGTGTTGTTTGAAATGTGGATAACCACTGAACTTAACGACCGCAAGCAGCCCATCAAGACGGCCGCATTTAACAAGCAAAAGCAGCTTCAAGGTTATACCACGTTTACTTATAACACTGCTGCTAAACCAGTAGCAGAACTGGGTTTTTCAATGGCGAATGAACTGGAGCAACAGACGCTGTACAGCTATTATCCCGACGGCACGCTCAGGAAAATCAGCAGCATCAAGGGCACTCGCGACACCATTGAAACCAAGCTATTTATGCCAAATGGCTCATTGATGGAAGAACGCCGCTATAATCAGGAAATGCACGGCGCGCTTGACCACAAAATCGTCAAGAAATACGATAGCCAGCAGCGCGAGGTCGAAGAGGTCACTTACTCAAATAATTTCTTCCCTGGCGCTAAAAACAAGCTGGTCCCTTCACGCAGGGAAGTCAGCCAGTACGGTACTTCCTGTTTAAAAATCAAGACGTTAATCTACACAATAGATACACTTTCCGGTAAGGAGTAATTGTTCGCCACCTTTGTTTACCGGTACGCCTATTATAAATAGATAGTACTCATTTTGAATAGCCACGTTATTCCTAGCCCAGTTGGCGGAATGCGCTTGCATCAGTTCGGCCAGCCCCGTCTTCTTGGAAGGGCACCCTATTTAGTTAACTACCCACAAAAGGCCCACTGAAATCCGGTGGGCCTTTTGTGGGTAATAAGTAAAAAGTGCCAAAGTACTAATCGGCCAGGCCGTCGTGGTTTTTATCCTTAGACTTGGCGGCATTGTCATAGAGCTGCTTGCCGGTGGGCTGGCCCGAGGTGTCGCGGGGGATGCCGGCAGCCAGCGAGTCGCCGTTCATGGGGCGGTCGGGGTGGTTGTCGGTCATTTTTTTGGCAGCCCCGGATTCGACGTTGGTATCGCCAGTGTTGCCACCGGTGTTGCAGGCGCTGAGGGCCAGGGGCAGGGCGGCGGCGAGGGCCAGGAGGCGTAGGGTGCGGGTCATTGGGGAAAGAAAGAAGGTGGTGAGGTGATGGCGTGGGGCGAGGAGCAGCCAGAAGCTAGCTCGCCTGTCAGTACCGAAAAAAGCGGGCCGAGGTTGTGCTTTGGCTGGGGCCCGGCGGGCAAAGGCCGACATAGTTGCGCCCAGCTACCTAATTTTGCAGTCTATGGCTCGCTCGTCCTCCTTTTCGTTTCGGCTGCGGCAGCGCCTGCTGGCGTATAGCTGGCGGCGCGTGGGCGTGCTGGCGGGCAGCAGCTTAGCCCTGAGCTTGCTGCTGGTGTTATATCTTTTTGGCGTGGGCGACCACTTTTTTGGCCGACTTTTTACCGCGTTTTTCGTAAGCTTCTGGCTGCTGGCGGCGACGTTTCTGGGCATTCTGCCGTTCATTGGGTGGGCCACCGCCCATTGGTTTGGGCGGGGCTGGGAAGCTGAAGCCCTCACTGCCAAGCGAACGACTTCTAAACCAACGACTACGCGCCCGGTTGCTGCTACGGCGGGCCGCCGCCCACCCTCCACTTTAGCTTAATTTTCTTTCCGTGAAAACTAATCTGCTGCACATCAAGAATATGGTTTGCCCGCGCTGCGTCGAGGCGGTTCAGAACTTGCTGGTGAAAGCCGGCTACGAGCCTACCGCCGTGACGCTGGGCCAGGCGCGCCTGTCGCCCAGCACCCCGGCCGACCCCAAGGCCGTGGCCCCGCTGCTGCGCGAAGCCGGCTTCGACGTGCTGCTCGACCGCGCCGAGCAGCTCACCGAGCAAATTAAAACCGTGCTGCAAGAGTACCTGGAGCACCTGCGCACCGCGCCGGCCCCGCTCACGACCTCGGCCTTTTTGGCCGACCGCTTTGCCACTACTTACTCGCACCTGAGCAAGGTTTTCTCACGCACGGCCAACCTTACCATCGAGAAGTACCTCATTCGCATGAAGATAGAGCGCGTGAAAGAAATGCTGAGCTACGGCGAAATGACCCTGGTGCAAATAGCCGACAACCTGCGCTACAGCTCGGGCCAGCACCTGAGCAACCAGTTTCGCCAAGTCACGGGCCGCTCAGTGAGCGAGTTTCGCCGCATGCTGCAACCCGACCGCCTCTCGCTGGATGCGCTGGGATAACGGTGAATGAGTGGGATGCGAATGAGTGAATGAAAAAGGCTAGCGTAGGACCCAAAATCCTGTCGCTAGCCTTTTTCATTCACTCATTCGCATCTCACTCATTCACTCATTGAATAAGTTTTGCAGGCCTCTACGCACTCGCGGCAAGCTTGGGCGCACTGCTGGCAGTGGTCGTGCTGGTGCTGACCGCACTCGTCGGCGCACTTCTGGCAGATTTCAATACACTCTTTAATAACGTGCTTGGCGTGGTCGGAATTGCGGGCGATGAAGGCGGCGGTGAGACGACAGATATCGGCGCAGTCGCGGTCGAGGCGAATGCAGGGCACCATCATCTGGATGTCGGTTTCGTGCAGGCAGGCATCGGCGCAGTATTCGCAGGCAGCCACGCAGCGGGCCAGGGCGTCGAGGAGGGAGCGGTAGTCTTGGGAAGCGTTTTTCATGGGTAGGTAAAAAGTGAACGGTAGTAGCCAGTCGCTTAGGTGTACGGAAACAGGCCGTTGGCAGGAGGTGCAAAGTGCGGGCGAACAGCGTGTAAAATCCCGGCTTTGGCCGTGGGCAGGCCAAAATCCTGTACGCTGGCCGCCCGCACTTTGCGGTAAAAAACCCAGCTATCGCGGCAGGTAGCGCGTTTAACTGGAAACTTGATTAGCCTCTGTTTATGATAAAAGCTGCTTACTTTCTTGGGCTTGGCACCGCGCTGCTGGCCACCCCAGCCCTGGCCCAGCACGACCACCACGCCATGCCGGGCATGGCCATGCCAGCCGATACTGCCCGCCACGCGGCTCACCAAATGGGCGGCATGGCCATGCCCACCGATAGCACCCACGGCATGAGCGGCATGCCGATGAGCAGCATGAGCCACGCCTACTCGCGCAACTTGCCCATGAGCCGCAACGGCTCGGGCACCGCCTGGCAGCCCGACCAAACCCCCATGTACATGTGGATGCAGCACCGCGGCCCCTGGATGCTGATGTACCACGGCAGCGCCTTCGGCCGCTACACCAGCCAGAACTTCAACCACGCGGCCGGCCGCGGCCACGCCAACGCCGTGGATGGCCCCAACTGGCTGATGACCATGGCCCAGCGCACCGTGGGCGAGCGCGGCCTGCTGAACTTAACCCTGATGGTGAGCCTCGACCCGCTGACCGAAACGCGGGGCGGCTACCCGCTGCTGTTCCAGACCGGCGAGTCGTACAAAGGCCAGCCGCTCATCGACAAGCAGCACCCGCACGACCTTATTTCGGGGCTGAGCGTGGGCTATACGTATGCGTTTTCGAAGGATGTCGACCTGACGGCCTACCTCGGCTACCCCGGCGAGCCGGCCATTGGGCCGGTGGCGTTTATGCACCGCATTTCGGCCATGCCCAACCCCGATGCGCCGCTGTCGCACCACTGGACCGATGCCACGCACATCACCTTTGGGGTGGCCACGCTGGGGCTGCGCTACCGGCAGTTTAAGCTGGAAGGCAGCAACTTTACGGGCCGCGAGCCCGACCAGTACCGCTACGATTTTGATAAACCCCGGGCCGATTCCTGGGCCGCCCGCCTCAACTGGAACCCGACCTCGGCGCTGGCGCTGCAAGTCAGCCGCGCCTTCATCAAAAGCCCCGAAGACCTGCACCCCGACGAAAACGTGCGCCGCACTACGGCCTCGGTGCTGCACAGCCGCAGCTGGGGCGAGCGGCACTTTATCGCCTCCTCGCTGGTGTGGGGCATGAATGAGGGTCACGGCCCCCACGCCGAGCACGCCGTGCTGGCCGAAACCAACCTCACGCTGGGCCGGCCCACTTTTTACGGCCGCTACGAGTTTGTGCAGAAGGACACGGAGGAGCTGGAATATTACATTCCCGGCCCGGCCGATGAGGGGTTGGCCAAGGTCTTCAACATTCATACCCTCACGCTGGGCACCAGCTACCGCCTCACCAACCTGGGCGGCCCGCGCGGGCCCGAGTTGAGCGTGGGCGGGCAGCTGACGGGCTATATTATTCCCCAAGACTTGCAGAACGACCAGCGCGGGCGGGGTTTTACGCAGGCGGGCTACGGCAATTTTCCGCTCTCGGCCTCGGTGTACGTGCGGCTGAATGCGCCGTGGATGCAGCGAATGTAAGCCCTCCACACTGAGCTATTTAGGCATACAAGTCATTCACATCGGCGGCCAACTCAATCAGAAACCGCCTACTATTTTGGTAGGCAGCGGCCAGCACGGCAGCGCCTTTTTCGGCGGTGGCCTCGGCGGGGTCGCCCACACCGGTATCGGCCGTGACCTGGTGCCGCTCGCGCTGCGCCCACGCCCAGCCCTGGCGCAGCGCCGCTTAAAATCAAAAAGCTTCTCCTCAAGGTTCGGTTGCGCCAGCTGGCCCCGGCACATCGGCCCACAGCAGCAGCGCCTCCGATAGCGGGTTCACATCCAGATTTACCAGCCGCACGCCGTAGCGCAGTTCGTCGCCCTCGCGGATTTCGCGGCTGCCGAGGCTGATAACGCGCCGCAGCCGCTGGGCATTGAGGTAGTCGCGCAGGGCCACCGCGTCGGCAAAGGCGAAGGCCGTGGCCGGAATGCCATAGCCCAGGATGAGCGGGCCGCTATCGACGGTGCCCTGGCCGGTGGAGTAGCCGCCGGCATACTCGCGGTACATGCGCAGCACGCCGAGGTTGGTGCTGTGGGCGGCCTGGTAGCGCTGGTACTGCTGCCGGGCAAACGCCGAATCGACCGGCGTCAGAAACCAGATGCTCCAGCCCAGCATCGAGCCCCGCGGCTCTTCGCTGACGCGGCCCTGGGCATCGACCTGCGAGGCCAGTAAGCCCGTATCAGGGTCGAGCCACTTGGTTTTGGCCGTGGCTACCCAGTGGCGGCCGGCTTCGGCGTAGCGGCTGCCGGTGAGGTGGCTATGCAGCGCCAGCGAGGCTAGGGCCACGGTATTGTCGGGCAGCCAGCGCAGGTGCGGGTACGAGGGCAAGTTGCCGGCCGCCTCCTGCTGGTAGAGCAAGTATAGCGCGGCCGATAAGCTGTCGTGCAGCTGGCGATAGGGCGAGTTGGGCACTAGCTGCCGGTGGCAGCCCAACATCAGGTTTAAGTGACCCAGGTACAGCACCGAGCTGGGTAGCGAACGCTGGACATACATAGATGGCACGTGCGGTTCAAACGGCTGCCGGATGGGGTCGGTCAGCGCCACCTGGATGGCCCGGCTGATGGTAGCGGCGGCTTCGGCACGCAAGTCGGGCTGCTGGGCGGCCAGGTTAGTTAGCGCGTAGGTGCTGAACGACAGCGTAAATAATCCCCATTCCGGGTTCATCTGCGTCAGCCGGCCCAGGGTGGTGCTCGGCGCGGCCCCTTCCTGTATCACGCGCTCCAGGTAGTTTAGCCGCAGCCGCACCGTGGGGCGGGCAGGCGGCTCGTAAGTGGGCCAGCTAAACCCAACCCACAGCGATACTCCCAGCAGCAATAGAAATCGGCCCCAGCGCACACGCTTACTCCAGTGTCTTTTTTGCTTCATATTGGCTAGTGGGATACTGCGCAATATCACACAAAAAACCCCTGCGCTTTCGGAAAAGCGCAGGGGCCAAATCGCGAACCAGAAGTTCACCGTACTATTGAATGAACGCTACACCAGGCCTTTGGCTACCAAATACTCGGCAATCTGCACGGCATTGGTTGCCGCACCCTTGCGCAGGTTATCGGCCACAATCCACATATTCAAAGTATTAGGCTGCGTTTCGTCGCGGCGCAGGCGGCCCACTAGCACGGCGTCGCGGCCGTGGCTGTCTTTGGGCATGGGGTAAATGTTCTGGCCGGGCTCGTCTACCAGCTCCACGCCTTCGGTATGGGTTAGCACATCGCGCACGTCGGCGAGGTCAAAATCGCGGGCAAACTCCACGTTTACCGACTCGGAGTGGCCGCCCATGACGGGCACGCGCACGCAGGTGGCCGTGACGCGGATGCTGTCGTCGCCCATGATTTTTTTGGTCTCGTTCACCATCTTCAGCTCTTCCTTGGTGTAGCCGTTGGGCTGGAAGACGTCGATGTGCGGCAGCACGTTCAAGTCGATGGGGTGGGCGTAGGCGGGGTTGCTGGCGGTGTGGCCGGCGCGCTCCTCCATGAGCTGGTCGACGGCTTTTTTGCCGGTGCCGGTCACGCTTTGGTAGGTGCTGATGACGAGGCGCTTGGCCTGGTATTTTTTGTGTAAGTCGTTGAGCGCCACCACCAGCTGAATAGTCGAGCAGTTGGGGTTGGCAATGATTTTATCTTCGGGCGTGAGCACGTCGGCGTTCACCTCGGGCACTACCAGCTTCTTGGTGGCATCCATGCGCCACGCCGACGAGTTATCTACCACCACGGTGCCCACTTCGGCAAACTGGGGCGCAAACTCCAGCGACACGCCGCCGCCGGCCGAGAAAATGGCAATGGCCGGGCGGGCCGCAATGGCGTCGGCCATGCTCACCACCGGGTAGTCTTTGCCCTGAAAATGAACCAGCTGGCCCACCGATTTGGCCGAGGCCACCGGCAGCAGCTCGGTTACGGGAAACTGGCGCTCGGCGAGCACCTTCAGCATTTCGGTGCCCACCAGCCCGGTGGCACCCACAACGGCAATTTTCATTTAGAAGGGAAAAATAAGCGACGGTTATGTAGCCAACCGATTAAGCGGGCAAAGGTCGGTAGAAACGCCGGAGTTTCGCAGCGGGCCGGGCCGCCGCCAGCGGCCCGGCCAACCCTAATCGAACACTAGCAGTTAGAAGCCTACCCATTTACCTTTCAACCAAACCAATGTCCATCCAACCCAAAACCAAAGGCCTCGCCCACGTGGCGTTGCGCAGCTCCGACTTTGCCCGCACCAAGGCGTTTTATCATGATTTGCTGGGCTTGCCAATAGCGCTCGACACCCCCGAGATATTGGGGTTCCTGGTCGGGTCAGTGTTTATCGGCTTTAAGCAAGCAGCCCCTACCTATCCCGGTGGCGGCACCTTCACGCCCTTCAACGTGGGCCTCGACCACATTGCCATTGCCTGCGAAGACGAAACCGAGCTGCACCGCGTGGCCGACGCGCTGCAAGCGGCGGGCGTAGAAAACACGGGCGTAAAAGTGGATACCGTGGACCCCAAGCAGTACGTGGCCTTCAAAGACCCCGACCGCATTCAGTGGGAGTTTTATATGGTGTAAAGTTCGCCCGAAGCAAGGGCCGCTGGGGCGTTTTTTGAGCTACCCCAGCGGCCCGAGGCCGGGAAATACCTGCCGCTAGCAACGCACCTAATTTGCCTATTACCAAGGTCTTTTGGTAACTTAGCGTGATAATCCGGCTGCTGGATGCTTACTTGTAGGCCGCTATCCTCGGTGGCCTTTCTCAATGAAGCATTTACTACTCTTTCTCTTATTGCTGCCGCTGGCGGCGCAGGCGCAGCTAGTCGAGACTTTCGCCGACGGCGACTTCACCAATAACCCCACCTGGACCGGCGACGCAGCCAGTTTTTTGGTCACCAACCAGCAGCTGCAAAGCAACGGCCCGGCCGTGACGGGCACCCAAATTCAGCTTTCGACGCCCTGCCAGGCGGGCCTCGGCACCACCTGGGAGTTTTGGGCCAATATCCGCAACGCCACCACCTCGGGCAACCTCGCCGACGTGTGGCTGATGGCCTCGCAGGCCGACCTCAAGAACACCGCCACCAAGGGCTATTTCGTGCGCCTGGGCGGCACCGGCGGCAAGGTCAGCCTGTTTCGCAAAGACTCGGCCCGCACTGCCCTGGTCGTTATCGACGGGCAAACGGGCAGCCTCAGCGGCACCAATAACCTGGTGCGCGTGCGCGTAACGCACACCACCCAAGGCCAATGGCTGCTGAGCCGCGACCTGGCGGGCGGCACCAATTTCGTGGCCGAGCCCAACTCGCCGGCCACCGACAACACCTACCAGCGCAGCGTGGCGGTGGGCGTGTCGCTGCTCTACTCCTCGGCCAACGGCCGGAATTATTACTTCGACGACTTCAATGTCAGCGACACCACGCCGCCCCTGCTCACGCGGGCCGCCGCCGTGGATGCCCGCATCGTGGACCTGGTATTTAACGAAGCAGTGGACCCCAACACGGCCGCCCAGCCTACGCGCTACCGGCTAAGCACGGGCGTAGTGCCCACCGCGGCCCAGGTTTCGGCGGTGAACCCGGCGGTGGTGCGGCTCACGTTCGGCCAGGATTTTCTGGCTAGCAACACCATAGAGGCCCGCCAAATAGCTGACTTATATGGCAATACGGCGGCCGGGCCGCTCCTCGCTACGTTTGGCGGGGCCGCCCTCACGCCCCGCGTGGGCGAGCTGCTGATTACCGAAATAATGGCCGACGAAACGCCGCAGGTGGGGTTGCCCGCCTCGGAGTTCGTGGAGATTTACAACAACACGACCAATAAATTATTAAGCCTCCGCGGCGTGCGCCTGCTGAAGCCCGGCGGCACCACCGCCGCCGTGCTGCCCGACACCGCCAAGCTGCTGCCCGGCCAGTACGCCATCGTGTGCGGCTCGACGCGCGTCTTGCAGTTTGCCAGCTATGGCAAGGTATACGGGCCCACCAATTTTCCCTCGCTCACCAATGCCGGCGACCAGCTGGTGCTGCGCGGGCGCGACGGCAACACCCTCTTCGAAGTAACCTACTCCGACAGCTGGTACCGCGACACGCGCAAGGCCGGCGGCGGCTGGACGCTCGAAATGATAGACCCCGCCAACTACTGCGGCGGGGCCGAAAACTGGCAGGCCAGCAACGACCCTCGCGGCGGCACCCCGGCCCAGCGCAACAGCGTGGCCGCCGCCAACCCCGACCGCACCGCGCCTAACCTGCTGCGCGTGGCGGCCCTCAACGCCACCACCGTGCGCCTCTACTTTGGCGAAAAGCTAGACAGCGCCACGGCCGCCAACCCCGCACTGTACAGCCTGCAAAGCAACACGGGCACTGCCCCTACCATCTTGCGCGCCGCGCCCATCGGCCCCGATTTTCGGGCCGTCGACTTGGTTTTGAGCACGGCCCTGCTGCCCAGCCAGGGCACTACCGTGACTGTGGCCCGCGCCACCGACTGCGCTGGCAATGCCAGCGGGGCACTTAGCTCAGCCAGCTTTGGGCTGCCCGAAGCCGCGCTGGCGGGCGACTTGGTGGTGAATGAGGTATTGTTTTACCACCGCTCGGGCGGGGTCTATTTTGTGGAGGTGCTCAATCGCTCGCTGAAGTACATCAGTATTCAAGGGTATCAGCTTAGCGTGTCGAAGTCTACCGGCGTGGGCAGCGTGGTCATCAGCCCCGGCGCGCCCTATGTGCTGGCGCCCGGCCAGCTGGTGGCCCTCACCAGCGATGTCAATATTTTGCTGGCGCAATACCCCACCAGCACCGACCCGGCGGCGCTGCTGGCCGTGGCCAGCTTTCCGGCCCTGGATAATAGCTCGGGCAGCATCTACCTCTACGACCAGCGCAATGTGGAGCTCGACCACTACGACTACAACAAAAGCCAGCACCTCTCGCTACTGAGCACCCAGGCGGGCGTGAGTCTGGAGCGCATCCGGGCCACTGGAGCGAGCAACGCCAGTAACTTCCATTCGGCGGCGGGCGCGGTGGGCTACGCCACCCCCGGCCGCCCCAACTCGCAAAGCCAGGACGCCACCGGCAACGGCCAGGAGTGGACCGTGCTGCCCGAGCTTTTCACCCCCGACGACGATGGCCAGCAGGACTTTACCACCCTCAACTACACCCTCGACCAGCCCGGCTACGTGGGCTCCGTGACGGTGTACGACGCCCTGGGCCAGCTTACGCGCCGCCTGCTGCGCAATGAGAGCCTGCCCACCACCGGCTTTGTGCAGTGGGATGGCACCAACGAGAGCGGCCGCAAAGCGCCCGTGGGCTACTACGTTTTTTACATCGAAGTCTTCCGGCCCAGCGGCGGCGAGCGCAGCCAGTACAAGAAAACGGTAGTAGTGGGCGCACGCTTATAAAGCACTCACAAATTACTTTATAAGCGCCTGTTATTGCGAGCACAGCGAAGCAATTGCACCCAAACGAGACTCAATAGGTGCGATTGCTTCGCTACGCTCGCAATGACAGGCGCTTTTTGGCTATTGCCCATCTGCTTCAGAATATAGTGCTGGGCTTATCAACGGCTTATTGCTAAGCTTATGGATTACCTTTGTCTGATTTTTTCAGCGCAAAGTTTTTCGATAAGTTTTTGATGAAACGCTATTTACTAATACTAGGACTCCTGCTTAGTGTGGCTGCCCCGCTGGCCGCCCAAACTACTCCTCCCCCGCCGCCCGCTACGCCGCCCGGCACCACCGCGCTGGCTTTGCCCGGCACCCACCACAAAGGCACGGCTTACCTCAGCTGGGGCTACAACCGCGACTGGTACACGCGCTCCGACATCCGGTTTCGCAACACCGACCCCAACAACTCCTACGACTTCTCGTTTTTGAACGCCCACGCCAGCGACAAGCCCGATTTCAAGGACTTTTGGCGCTTCAACTCGCTCACCATTCCGCAGTACGACCTCACGGTGGGCTACCTCTTTGGCGATAAGCACGACCTGGGCGTAGAAATCAGCTGGAACCACCTCAAGTACGTGGTCGATGACAACCAGGTGATGCACGTGACGGGCAACATCCACGGCCGCCAGCTCGACCTGGACACCCTCGTGACGCCCGACTTCGTCCACCTCCAGCACACCAATGGCAACAACTACCTGATGGTGAACCTAGTGAAGCGCTGGAAGCTCGTGGTGGGCCGGCACTTGCAGCTCAGCGCCATCGGCAAAGTGGGCGGCGGACCGATGATTTCCTACACCATTTCCACGGTGCTGGGCAGCCACGAAGAAGGCCCTTTCCACTACCACGGCTGGGTGGTAGGCAGCAGCGCCGGCCTGCGGTTCGACGTGTTCCGCTACTTCTTCCTGCAATCCGACGTGCAGGGTGCTTTTGCCGACTACACCAACACCTGGCTCGGGGCCGATAAGCGCGGCCGGGCCACGCACGTATTTGGCTCGGGCCAGCTCATCTGGGCCTTCGGGTTTAACGTGCCGGTAGGCCGGTAGCCCGCTAGCGATAGCCACGCAAAGGGCGGGGCCGCCAAGCTGTTATCAACAGCTTGGCGGCCCCGCCCTTTGCCTTTTTAAACGCTTAGCCTTTCTGCATTTCAGCCACTGTCTTGTTTTGGGGCTCCCACTGCGTGAGCGCATATACCAGCAGAAAAACAACCCCCGAACCGATAAACAGATACCGTGCGGTGGCATTGCCGGAAAAGTCAAATATCCACGGCGACGCGATAAATACGAACCCACTCACGAGCTCCAGCTTGCCGTGCAGCCAAAATGGGATGACCTTGAGCAAGCCAAACGGCATATTGGTGAGCAGGGAAATGACCAGGTAGCCCCCGGCTAGCAGGTAGCACACCGCCGCGTAGGTGCCGGTGAAATTGAACGCGCTGGGGGCGGTCAGGAAAAACCCGCAGGTGAGATAGTCCAGCACGCCGTGCAGGGTAGGTGAGATGGGTTTCATAGAGCCGAAGAGTGAAGTAGCCGTGGAGGCAACCGTACGCAAAAACCCCAACTTAAGACGTGGTTCAGTTTACTATCACTCCTTCATACTCATGCTATTACCCCAACACTATTCTACCTATTTGCTTTATACCAAGCCCACCAGCCGCTCGATGCCCGGCCCGAGCACCAGCTTATCATCGGCCCCGAGCCAGTCGGTGAGGATGCTGGCGTAGAGGCTGCGAAAGTCGACCTGGTAGCGCAGGTCGCCCTGGTCGAGGTCGGCAAGGCTGGCGGGGGCATTGAGCAGGCCCGGCTTGCGAAGCGCGCCGCTGAGCAGGAAGACATTGTTGGCAGTGCCGTGGTCGGTGCCATTGCTGGCGTTTTGGGTTACGCGCCGGCCAAATTCACTGAACACCATCACTAAGGTGTTCTGCCATTCGTTGTGCTGCTGCAAGTCGGCGGCTAGCGCGGCTAGCCCGTCCGATAGCTCGCCCAGCAGGCGGCCCTGCTGCTCGTGCTGCCGCACGTGGGTATCGAAGCCGCTGAGCGCCAGATAATACACCCGCGACTCGACGCCCGAGCTTATCAGCTCGGCCGTGGTTTTGAGGTTGCGGCCCAGCTCGGTATTCGGGTAGGTGGCGGTGCTGGTATGAATCTTCGACTTGTCGTAGAGATAATCGGCCGAGGAGGCCGTTTCGGCCAGCGTTTTATATAAGTAGTCCAGCTCCGAGGTGGCGGCCGCCGGGGCTGCTTCCTGGCTAAGCTTGCTCAGGTAGCGGCTCTGCGTGAGCTGGTGAAACTTACTTGGCGTCTTCACGGCCAGGCCTTTACGAAACTGGCCTTTCAGCGCCAAACTCAGCGTATCATCGACCTCCAGCGCCTGATAAGGCAGCGCACAGCCCGCACAGCTGCTGTCGAGGTAACGGCCCAACCAGCCGGTAGTCAGCAACTGCTCTGAGCCCGAGCCAGTCTGCCAAATGTCCATCGAGCGGAAGTGCGAGCGGTCGGGGTTGGGATAGCCTACGGCGTTGAGCACGGCCAGCTGGCCTTGGTCGTAGAGGCCCTTCAGGCCCTTCATGGCGGGGTGCAGGCCTAGGTCGTTGCTCAGGGGCAAGATGCCTTCGGCTTCCTTCAGCGCCAGGTTCGGCCGGGCCTTGAAATACAAGTCGTTGCGGTAGGGAATAACGGTATTTAGCCCGTCATTGCCGCCGCTGAGCTGCACCACGATGAGGCGGCGCGCCTGCCCGGCCGGCGCATCGCGCAGCAGGGTAGCCAGCCGGGTTTCGGGCCGGTCGAGGGCGTGCAGAAACTTGGGTACCAGCAGCAGCGTGCTGGCCAAAGCCGATGATTGCAGGAAGCGGCGACGTTGCATTTTCTTAGTGGTTAGTTGATTACGCCTGTCATTGCGAGGAGGCACGACGAAGCAACCTTTCCTTTTGCGCCAGCGAACGTTTGGTATGCGTGAAGGAAAGGTTGCTTCGTCGTGCCTCCTCGCAATGACAGGCGATTTTTACGCTAGCTGATACTCCGGCAAACTCAGTAAGCTGATAAGCGTAGCCCGCAATTGCTCTTCCGGTGTGGCTGCTTTGGCCGCTATTTGCTCGACCAAAACCATATTCTCAGGCCGAATAGATGCTTGCAACAGGAACGCAGCCAACTGCTTGGGCTGCCCGGCCGCTGGGGTGCCGCCTAGCAACTGCTGCAAGGGTGCCAGCGGCAGGTGCGCGCCGGCCGTGTTGCGCACGGTGCGCTGCTGGCCCGTGGTCTGGGGCGTAACGTCGTTTTCATCATCCTTGAGACGCACCGCAAACTCGGCGTTCTTAAAGAGAATCGAGGGCAGCTGCAAGCGCAGCAGCAGCGACGACGAATCTATCCAGTTGCGGCCGCCGGGCCAGCCGGCCACGTTGGGCGGCATGAAGAGGGTTTGACCCAGGGCTTTCTGGTAGCCCAGGAGGGGCAATTTGTTATCAACCTGCAAGTTGAGCGTGCGGCGCAGCCCGGCAATCAGCTCGACCGGCGACTTGATGCGCGCGCCAACATTGGCCGAATCGTAGAACCAATCGGCCGAAAACAAACGCTCGGCCAGGTCGGCAATATCGTAGTGGCTTTTGCGAAAAGCGCTGGCCAGCTCCTCGATGTGTGCCGGGTTGGGCACATCGTTCACGAAGAAGCGGTACAGCTTGGTGACGATAAACGTGGCCGCCGCCGGCTGCTGCATGATGATGGTGAGCACCTCTTCGCCGCCCAAATTACCGCGGTGACCCAAGAAATTTTTGGGGCCGTCGTCGTGCTGGCGCGGGCGGAAGACGAAGTTGTTATCGCCGTCGTAGCTCCAGCCGGTGAAGGCGCGGGCGGCCTCTTTCACGTCGGTTTCGGAGTAGTTGCCCCGGCCCAGCGTGAAAAGCTCCATCACCTCGCGGGCGAAGTTTTCGTTGGGATGCTCCTTCTTATTCTGCTGGTTGTTCAGGAATTGCAGCATGGCCGGCTCGCGGCTCACGGCCAGCAACAGGTCGGGAAATTTGCCTAGCGCGTGCGCCCGGACGGTGTTGAGCAGCTGCAAGCTGTCGTCGGGCCGGCGGGTGCGGCAGGCAAAATGCCCGTGCCAGAACAGCGCCATTTTCTCGCGCAGCTGGCCGGGGCCGGTGGCCATGCAATCCATCCAGGCGGTGCTCATGCTGATAAACGCCTCGCGGATACCCTCATTCTGCATTTTGCGCTGCTCGGGCGTGAGGTCGCGGCGGCGCAATACGGGGGCCACGTATTTGCTGGCCGGCACCAGCGCCGAGCGGGGCTGCATGGGGCTTAGTGCGTCAGCAACCGGGGTGGCGGGGGCGGTGGGCTGCACCGCCATCACAGTTCCCAGCGGGTCGGCGTAGTGAAAGGCCGGGCTCTCGATGGGGGCAAACTTTTCGGCGTCGCGCAAGAGCTGGCGCAGGGCCTTGGCGGGGCTGAGGCCAGCCGCGATATCCTCGGGGCGCGGGCCGAAGCCGGCGCGCCAATACAGATGCTGAAGCTGCTGCTGAGAGGTCATGCCAGGTTAGAGGTGGGTGGGGAAGCAAGGTTTAATTTACGTCCTAAACCTTAACCAGCCCCTAACTGGCTGTCATGCTGAACGCAGTGAAGCATCTTGGCAGGTTGCGCTGATGACAGCATCCCAACGAAGCGACCAAGATGCTTCACTGCGTTCAGCATGACAGCCGTAATTAAGACTCCCCTACTTACGCCTTACCTAATACCGCACCGTGAAGCCCACAAAATACTCGCGCTGGGTGCGCGTATTCAGCGCGATATGCGTGCCCGCATCGAGCTGAAAATTGTCGGTCACGTTGAACGTCGGGGCCACGTTGAGCTGGGCGTGCCAGCGGTGCTGCTCGGTATTCCAGGGGAAAGCGCCTTCCAGCAGCAAGCCCAGCTTTTTGCCAAACTGCCGGTCGATGGCCACCGAGGGCATGAGGCGCAGGTAGCGCTGGGCTTGCTCGGGGTCGTAGTCGAGGTCGGTTTCGAGCTGGGCTTCGAGGTTGTAGGTGTCGCCGACTTCGACGTTGACGGGCAAAATCAGGCCGTATTCGGGTCGGGTTTCACTCACGCCGCCGGCTCCGGTGGGCACGCGCACGTAGGCGACCACGCTGGCGGCGATTGGGCCCTTCTGGTCGTCGCCCAGGAAGTTGTGTTTCAGGCGCACAGCCACGTCGCCAAAGCCGCGGTGGTTTTCCCAGTCGCCGGTGTCGGTAGCCCGCTGCTTTTGGGCGCTGTACAAGGGCAGCTCCACTTGAATATCGGTTTTGCGGCCCAGGCCCAGCTTCAGCAGCGCATCGGCCACGTACCAAGTACGTTGTTGCGCGTCTTCGCCCGAGGCGGGCTGGTTGATGAGGCGCACGCCATCGGTTTCGACCTGAAAATGGCCGGCATCGAGCGTGAAGGGGCTTTCGGTGGTGCCGGGGCGGTCGGGGCGCAGGGGGCGCAGGCGGTTGTGCGGCACGGGCTTGCGCCAGCTAAAATGCGCCGAGTCGTAGGGACACGGAAACTGGGGGTGGTTGTCGTCGGTCTGGGCGCGGGCGGTGAGGGATAACACAGCCAGACCAATAGTCGCTAACGGGAAAAAATAACTCATGTCACGCTTTACGCAGCGCTGCTTGCTACGAATGGCCGCCCACTCTAGCTTATTGAATAATAGTCCCATTTTTTGTAAATAGTCTTATATATTTGCTAGCGCGAATAACCATATTCTCGCTTAAAAATATAGTAGCTAACGCTTTATGAAAACACGCTTACCTCTTTTGCTCCTCACTGGCAGCACGCTGTTCAGCTCCTGTGCTTCTATCGTCAGCCACTCGCGCTGGCCCGTTGCCCTTACCAGCGCTCCGGTGGGGGCCAGTGTAGCGGTGGTAGACCGCAATGGCAAGGAAGTTTTTACGGGCACCACGCCAGTTGTCGCCCGGCTCAAGTCGGGCACTAGCTATTTCAAGCGGGCCAAATACACCATTACCTTCACTAAAGCGGGCTACGCCAAGCAGACCCTCCCGCTCGAAGCCGGCATGAATGGCTGGTATTTTGGCAATCTTCTCCTCGGGGGCGCGCTCGGGATGCTCATCATCGACCCCATCACCGGGGCCATGTATCGCATCAAAGACAAGCAGGTGCAGGCCACGCTATCGCAGGCAACTGGCTTTAACTCGGAAACGTCAGCCCCCAACGGCCTGCGTATCGTATCGCTCGATGAAGTGCCCAGCCAGCTGCGCCCCTCGCTCGTGCAATTGCCGCAGGCGAAGTAGCCAGCAGCTACTTTTCTTTTGACGAAACCCTAAAAGCGCTGGCTGCGGCCGGCGCTTTTTTTATGCCCCAAACACGGCCCCCGCCAGCGCCAGCACTGCCCGGCGCGTGGCCTCGGGCTGCTCTAAATACGAGAGGTGGCCGCTGCCTTCCAGAAACAGCCCGGTGCCCACCGGGGCCAGCGGAGCCAAGGCCACCGAGTCGGCCAGGGGCACGGCTACGTCGTGCTTGCCGGCCACCAGCAGCACCGGAAAGCGGGCCGTGCGCAGCACGGCGGTACGGTCGGGGCGAGCGGCCATGCCGCGCAGCGCGCCGGCCAGGGTGGCTTCGGGGGTGGCTTTGCCAATATCTTCGAGCAGAGCGCGGGCCTCGGGCAGGCGGTCGCGGTTGGCGGGCGCAAAGAGCGGGCGCACAAAGCTTTCCATGAATTTATTGACGCCGTGGCGCTCCACGAAGCTGATGTTTTTTTCGCGGGCCTGGCGCTTTTCCTCGGTGTCGGCGTAGGCGCTGGAGTTGATGAGGGCCAGGCCGGCCACGCGCTCGGGGTAGCGCTGGGCCAGCGCCAGAGCCACGTAGCCGCCCATGCTGTGGCCCACCAGCAGCACCGGCTCGGTGGCATTGCGGCGGCCCAGGTGGTCGATGACGTAGCGCGCCTGGGCCTCCATCGAAAAGTCGGGCACGGGGGCCAGGCTGGTGCCGTGGCCCAGCAGGTTGGGCGCCAGCAGGCGGTACTCGGGCGGGAAGGGCCGGGTAAATTCGGTCCAGACTTCGCGGCTTTCGGCGAAGCCGTGGAGGAAAACGATGGTGGGCTGGCTGGCGGTAGGCATGGGCGCAAAAGTAGCGGCCTGCCGCCGTGTCGCCGCTCGCTGCAACCTTGTGGCCGGCTTGGCAGTTGGCACAAAACCAATCTGCTGTTTCACTTTTGGCTTTTCCTCTACGCCCATGCGTCTCTTCCCTTCCCACCTCTTACTTGGCGCGGCGGCCCTCGCGGGTAGCGCCCTGCTCTTCGCGGGCCAAAGCAACGTGCGCGTCGCGCCCGACCCCGACAATGCCGACCTAAAGCTGCCCGCCGGCTTTGGGGCGCTGAAAGTGGCCGAAACCGGCGGCAAAGCCCGGCATATTGCCATCACGCCGCAGGGCGTTATCTACGTGAAGCTCAACCGGGTGAAGGATGGCAAAGGCATTCTGACGCTGCACAGCCAGGCCAATGGCAAGGCCACTGTGACGGGTGGCTTTGGCGACTACGGCGGCACGGGCATGTACGTGAAAAGCGGCTACCTCTACGCCTCCTCCGACCACGATGTGTACCGCTACAAGCTCGACGACCGCGGCGAAGTAGTGGACCCCACCAAGGGCGAGCTGCTGGTGCGCGGCCTCAAAGTAGGCAGCCAGCACGAGTCGAAATCCATTGCCTTAGACAATGCTAATAACCTCTATGTCAACGTAGGGGCCTACGCAAATGCCTGCCAGGAGCAGGACCGCACCCGCGGCTCGAAGGGCCTGCCCAACTGCCCCATTCTCGATTCGGCGGGCGGCATCTGGCAGTTTAAAGCCAGCCAGCTCAACCAGCGCTACGCCGATGGCACGCGCTACGCCACCGGCCTGCGCAACGTGGTGGGCCTCGACTGGAACCCGCAAGACAACCAGCTCTTTGTGATGCAGCACGGCCGCGACCAGCTGCACGATAACTGGCCCGCCCTCTACACCGATGCGCAGTCGGCCTTGCTGCCCGCCGAGTGCATGTTTGCCCTCACCAAAGGCGCTAATGCCGGCTGGCCCTACACCTACTACGACCCCCAGCGCAAGGAAGTGATGCAGGGCCCCGAGTACGGCGGCGATGGCAAAACCGCCGCCAAAGGCGACTACCTCAAGCCCGCCGCCGCCTACCCCGCCCACATGGCCCCCAATGGCTTGCTCTTCTACACCGGCACCATGTTCCCAGCCAAGTACCGCAACGGCGCATTCATCGCCTTCCACGGCTCCTGGAACCGCGCCCCCGAGCCGCAGGCGGGCTATTTCGTGGCCTTCCAACCCTTTAAGGATGGCAAGCCCAGCGGCCAGTTCGAGGTGTTTGCCGATAACTTCTCGGGCTCGGCGGCCAAAACGGCTTCGGGCCGCGCCGACCACCGCCCCTGCGGCCTGGCCCAGGGCCCCGACGGCTCGCTCTACGTGAGCGACGACAACAAGGGCACCATCTACCGCATCGTGTACAACGCTAAGAAATAATGAATTATAAGCACGTATTCCTGGCCTTGGCGCTTGTCGGCAGCGTGGGCAGCGGCTTGTCGCTCCAAGCCCAGCACCGGCCCACCGCCAAGGCCAAAACTCCAGCCAAAACCGCCGCCGACCCAACTACAAAAGCTTCCATCACCCGCGGCGCAGTCGTGTATAAAAACGTGTGCCTCACCTGCCACCAGGCCGATGGCTACGGCGTGCCCAACCTCAACCCGCCGCTCATCAAAACCACCTACGTGCTCGGCGACAAAGCCAAGCTAGCCCATATTGTGCTGGCCGGCCTGCAAGAGCCGGTGGAAATAAACGGCGACGAGTACCGCCAGCACATGCCGGCCCAGGCCTACCTCACCGACCAGCAGGTGGCCGACGTGCTCACCTACGTGCGCAATAGCTTTGGCAACAAAGCCAGCGCCGTGCAGCTAAGCGAGGTGCAAGCCGTGCGCGCCACCCTAAAATAATTGCTACCCAAGCATCTAGCGCGGCGGTTCCGGCAACGGGGCCGCCGCGTCGTAGTTTTGAACCAACCCTAGTTGAATAACGCGATGAACGAGCAACTGATTGTCAAGAATTTCGGCCCGATTAAAGACGCCACGGTGGACTTTAAGCGGGTGACGGTTTTTATTGGTCCGACGGGTGGGGGGAAGAGTACGTTGGCGAAGTTGGCGGCGATATTTCGAGATTCCTCTTATTCCGAAATAGCGAGCGGAGAGTCCGCAAAAAACGGCTGTCTTACTGACTATCAATTGTGTAATTTCAGAACAAGTGATTCGGCAGCATTCTTTGAAAGTAGAGATGTTAAAAAGGCCATTAAATTTGATGAGGAAACCGTTATTCTTGTTTTAAATAAATATCACGATGACAATGTAAGTAACGAATTTATAAATTCCTCTATTCTATTAGATAAAGCTACGGTAACTCTTGCACAAGCGACAGTAGAAAAAAACGAGCTAATAAAGGATTCTCTATTAAGTGATGTAGCAAGTCTTCTTGAAAAAATCAACGATAGTAAAATTAGCAGAAAGCAGATAGTAAAAGATGCTGCGTTTTATTTGCATCCTATATACATACCCTCTAACCGAGCCTTCGCAGCAGCAATTACTTCATCTTTGGCAGGTCTCATGCGTGATGATATTGGCTTACCAAAAGAACTACTAAATTTCATTAATCACTTTTTTCAGGTAAGAAATGATGTCAATAGTGTAGAAATACCTTTTCTCGGAGTAAATTATTTTAGGCATGACAATAAAGACTTTATAAGTTTTGCACCTAGAGAGTCCGCTATTCTACTTAACGAAACAGCCAGCGGCATCCAATCCGTCACCCCGCTGCTAGTGCTGCTAGAGCATTTGAGCCGCAATACCGAGCAGGCGCAAAGCTTCATCATCGAAGAGCCGGAGCTAAACCTCTACCCTACCGCCCAGCAAGGGCTGCTGAATTGGCTGGTGGAGAAATGCACGAAGGGCGAGAACGACCTGACGCTGACCACGCACAGCCCCTACATTCTCTCGCACCTGAATTTGCTGCTCTACGCTTACCAGGTTGCCGAAAAGCACCCCGACCGCAGAGAAGCGGTAGCCGCCATTGTGCCTGAAGCTAGCTGGATTAATCCCAAGGAATTTGCTTGCTACCAAGTAGAGAATGGCGGCGTGCAGTCGCTACTTGACGAAGAGCTGGGGCTGATTGATAATAATGAGCTTGACGGGCTTTCTGGCGATGCGGCCGATGCCTTCGACAATCTTATCCGCCTCTCGAAAGGATTCGCCATCAAATGATTGAGCGTATTCTGGCGGCCTACCCACCCAAGGAACAGGCAAGTTGTGTCACCGCGCTTGCCCATCCGGTTTTCCACATTTACGACCCGCTTTCCCTGGATGGCACTGGGGTTGCCGAACGGCTGCCTTGCACCTTTCGCCTTGGCCCTGACAAAGAAGACCGTGAGCTAACGGTGCAGAACAAAACCACGCAGCCCGTTCACCTAGTGGCTATTGACTGTTGCCTGTTTGCTTCTGACGACCCTAGCCGTTGCGACTGTGCTTTGGTGCAAGATGAAATTATTCATTTCGTAGAGTTTAAGCACGGCAACTACCGCCGCCGCACCGAGCGCATTCAGGACTGCATTAGGCAGCTGGCTAATTCTATTAATGACTTTTACAACACAGGTATCTTACCAGCACGGCAGAGCGTTTTGGCCATTGCCTGCGTTGGCTTTACGGAAGAGTTTCCACCGCGTAACGCTTCTTTAGAAGCCTTGTCTGTCCGCCTAAACATGCTCATTTCGGCCGATGTACTAGTCGAGCTACACGTCACGGACACTACCACTTTTGCTTAACTGCCCGCCGTAATTTTGGCGCTTTCCTCCCTCTACCCGGCGCGTATGCAATTGCTTTATCTGGTATTCGGCACCAACATCCAGAACCACTTTCAGGCGCATTTTTCCATTCTCACCTTTCTGCGGCAGGGGCAGGAAGAACTGACAATCACCATCATGACCGATGCGCCGGAGTTTTACCGGCACCTGGGCGCGGCGGTCACGGTGCAGGTGATTGATAAGGAAACGCTGCGCGAATGGGAGGGCGAGTTCAAGTTCTTCTGGCGGGTGAAAATTAAGGCCTTGGAGCAGGCGGCGCGGCAGCATCCCGAGTTGCCGCTGCTGTACCTCGACTCGGATACGTTGCTCTACGGCTCGCTGCCGGCCATGCGCCAGCAACTCGCGGCCGGCCAGGCGATGATGCACGAGCAGGAAGGCTTACTCTCAGCGCTGCCCAGCAAAACCGAGCGCCGCATGTGGCAGCAGGTGCAGGGCCAGGCCTTCGGCGGCGTGCCCATGACGCCCCAGCACGCCATGTGGAACGCCGGCGTAGTAGGCGTGCCGGCCCAGCGCAACCACGAAGCTATCGTACTGGCGCTCAGTATCTGCGACGACCTGTGCCGGCAGCAGGTGACGCCCCGGCTTATCGAGCAGTTTGCGCTGTCGGTGGCGCTGGCCGAGGTGTATGGCTTGCACCCAGCCAGCCCGTACATCGGCCATTATTGGAGCACCAAAGACCTTTGGAACGAACCCATCAGCCGTTTTTTGCTGACTTCGCACCTCCAAAACCGCACGCTGCCGGAGGACCTGGCAGCACTCGCAGCGTTCGATTTTAAGACCCTGCCTATTAAGCGACTAACGCGCAGCACGCAGTGGCGCCTTGATAAGCTGACGCGCCGACTGTTTCCGCCCCGCAACGTGGAGTATTTGGGGTAACATTTGGGGCGGGAGTTGCTTTTTACGTAGTGCCCCGCACTGGTTACGTTCGTCATGCTGAGCTTGTCGAAGCATCTCGCGTGGCGCAGTAATCAATGCGTAAGCAAAGAAGCAAGCGAGATGCTTCGACAAGCTCAGCATGACGACCGTAGGCTTACCCTCCTTTCAACTTCCCCCAACTTATGGCCACTTTCCGCCGCATTTTTCAGGTTATTGATGGCAACAAGAAGCTCGTCGGCGACGGCTTCGACGTGACCAGCCCCATGCCGGGGCCGCGCATCCGGCAGCTTAGCCCCTACCTGCTCATCGACCACATCGGGCCGATGCAGATTGCACCCACCGAGACGCCGCTGGGCTCGCCGCCCCACCCGCACCGGGGCTTTGAGACGGTGACGGTGGTGTACGATGGCTACCTCGCCCACCGCGACACGGCCGGTCACGACGGCACCATCGGCCCCGGCGATGTGCAATGGATGACCGCCGGCGCGGGCCTGCGCCACGCCGAGATGTACGACCAGGAGTTTGCCCGGCGCGGCGGCGCGCTGGAGCTGCTGCAACTGTGGGTGAACATGCCCAAGGCCGACAAACTGGTGCCGCCCCAGTACCAGGAGCTGCGCGCTGCCAGCATCCCAAGCGTGCCGGTGCCGGGCGGCAAGGGCGAAATCCGCGTCATTGCGGGCGGCTACGGCGGGGCTACCGGCCCGGCCAGTACATTTTCTCCCATCACGCTGCTGGACTTGCACTTAACGGCGAGTGCTGATTTTGTCTTGACACTGCCCGCCGCATACAACGTGGGCCTCTATGTGGTACGCGGCGCTATTTTGGTCAATGGCGACCGGCCCGCCAAAACCCAGCAGCTCGTAGTACTAGGCTGGAACTCGGCCGATGTGCAAATCACCGCTTCCGAAGACAGCCTTGTGCTGGTGCTGGCCGGCGAGGCCATTGAGGAGCCGCTGGCTACTTACGGGCCGTTTGTGATGAACACGAACGCGGAATTAATGGAGGCTATTGCCGATTTTGAGAGCGGCAATATGGGCAAATTTCCGGAGGATGAATAAGGTAGCGTAAGCTTTAGCTTGCGAGTGAGCGCCAGCGAACATGCACGTTAGCAGCCGTTTGCTTGCGCCGATGCTCGCTGCGCTCGCTCGCAAGCTGAAGCTTACGGTACATAAGCTCGGCGTAACCTGCCGCCTGCATCGGCGGTAAAATTATGGCAGTACCATTCGCTGCTGCCATGACTGATTTTCGTACGCTTGCCTCCCGCCGCGACTTTATGCGAACACTCTCGCTGGGCGTCGGCGCTACTTTACTCACTCCCAGCGCTTTTGCCCTGCCGCCCGAACGCAAGCTCGGGGTGGCGCTGGTGGGCCTAGGCAAGTACAGCACCGGCCAGCTGGCCCCGGCTTTGCAGCAGACCAAGCTGTGCCGGCTGGTAGGTATCGTTACGGGCTCGCCCTCAAAAGCGGTCAAATGGAAGCAGCAGTACCAACTGCCTGAGCAAAATATTTATACCTACAAAACCTTCGACCGCATTGCCGATAATCCCGATATCGACATTGTGTACGTGGTGACACCCAATGCCTTGCACGCCGAATTTGCGGTGCGGGCGGCGCAGGCCGGCAAGCATGTCATTTGTGAAAAGCCGATGGCTACTACCGTGGCCGACTGCGAGCGCATGCTGGCCGCCAGCAAAAAAGCGGGCAAAAAACTCAGCATTGGCTACCGGCTGCACTTCGAGCCGCACCACCAAGAAGTGATGCGCCTGGGCCAGACGCAGGCCTACGGCAAAATCAACCACTTGCTGGCCGACAACGGCTTCAAGTTCAATAACGACACGCCGTGGCGCGTGAGCAAATCGCTAGCCGGCGGCGGGCCGCTCATGGATATGGGCATTTATTGCCTGCAAGGCTGCCTCTATACCAAAGGGCAAGTACCCGTTTCAGTCACGGCAAAATTCGACCCTAAGACTGACCAACAGCTATTTAGAGAGGTAGAAGCGGGCATGAGCTGGCAGCTGCAATTTGGCGATGGTGGCACGGCCGACTGCCGCACCAGCTACGCCGAAAACCTCGATAGCCGCCTGCGCGCCGAAGCGGCCAACGGCTGGCTGGAGCTTGCGCCCGCCTTCGGCTACGGCGGCCTGGATGGCAAAGCCAGCAAGAGCCCCAACCCGTTAGCCCTGCCCAATATCAACCAACAAGCCGCCCAGATGGATGACTTCGCTGACTGCATCCTAAACAACAAGCCCACCCGCGTGCCCGGCGAAATGGGCCTGCGCGACGTGCAATTGCTACTGGCCATCTACCGCGCCGCCGAAACCGGCCGGCCAGTTTCGACCAAGGACGCACTGCAACTTATCGACCGTACGCAAGTGCGCTAGCGTGGCTGCACCGGAAACTGCTCAAACACAGTCTCTACCGCTTTCCCAATCTGCTTGGTCGCTTTGGTGCGGACTTTGGGCAATACGCTGGTTGTGATGCCTTGCCACACCAATTCCTTGCGCGTGGCATCGACCAGTTCAATAGTAGCGGTGCCCTCCTCGTATTGGCCTACTGCCACGTCGCGGGCGTCCCAATGGTAGTTGCGCTGGCCGATGTAGCTCGGCAGCGCGTCGGTACGGAAGTCGCCGGGCCGGGTCTGGGTGCGCGTCTGGGTCACGATACCAATATTCACCCACAGGTCGGGCTGCGCGGCTTTGCGGTAGCCGCGGCGCTCTAGTTCCTGCGTTACGGCTAGCTTCAGGTCAAAAATGCCAGTGCTTGAGCGCTGAAAAGCCGAGTCATTCCGCGCCACCTCGTCCATAAAATTATATGTCTTGTAGTTGGCAAAATTGACGCCCGATTTCTGGTCTACCTGCGTCAACCGCTCGTTGGCCGAGCAGGCGGCGAGGCCGAGGGCCAGGGCGAGCAGGGGCGTTTTCAAGAAACTTAGCGAAGCGTTCATAATCAAAGATTTTTGTGGGTGGGATAGCTCTATACGGCCGTCATGCTGAACATAGTGAAGCATCTTGGCTGGTTACGTCGGAGTAGCATTCCAACGGAGCGACCAAGATGCGTCACTGCGTTCAGCATGACGGCCGTGCTTTTATAAATCACCCATTTTACCTACGAAAACCCCAGCACCGGGTGCGGCTGGTACGGCTCTTCCAGCCGCTTTATCTCGTCTGCGCTCAGTTGCACATCCACTGCCGCCACGGCATCTTCCAGATGCCCCGGCTTGCTAGCGCCCACGATGGGCGCGGTGATAACGGGCTTCGACAGCATCCAAGCCAACGCGATTTGGGCGTTAGGCAAGCCGCGCTCCTGCGCGATTTCCGTCACGCGGTCGGCCACCGCGAAGTCATCGTCGCGGCCGTAAAGGCTCTTGCCGAAGGCATCGGTTTTGGCGCGCTCGGTTTCGTTGCGCTCCTTGCTGCGGCCGCCCGTGAGCAGCCCCCGCGCCAGCGGCGACCACGGAATAACGCCGATTTTCTGGTCCTGGCACAGCGGCAGCATCTCGCGCTCCTCCTCGCGGTACACCAGGTTGTAGTGCGGCTGCATGCTCACAAAGCGCGTCCAGTTGTGCTTATCGGCCAGGTACAGCGCTTGGGCAAACTGCCAGGCAAACATGCTCGATGCGCCGATGTAGCGCGCCTTGCCGGCCTTCACCACGTCGTGCAGCGCCTCCAGCGTCTCCTCGATGGGCGTGTCATAGTCCCAGCGGTGAATCTGGTAGAGGTCCACGTAGTCGGTGCCCAGGCGTTTTAGGCTGGCATCAATGGCGCTCATAATGTGCTTGCGCGACAAGCCTTTATCATTGGGCCCCGGCCCCATGGGGTTGAAGACTTTGGTGGCCAGAACCACCTCATCGCGCTTCGCAAAGTCGCGCAGGGCGCGGCCTACCACTTCCTCGCTCGCCCCATTGGAGTACACATCGGCAGTGTCAAAGAAGTTGATGCCCAGCTCCAGCGCTTTCTGAATGAAAGGCCGGCTCTGCTCCTCCTTTAGGGCCCAGGGCCAGCGGTCGGTGGGCGTGCCGTAGGTCATGGTGCCCAGGCAGATTTTAGATACTTGGAGCCCAGTGGCCCCGAGGCGGGTAAATTCCATAGTACAGCTTATCCGGCGGCCGTTCGGTGGCCGGTGGGGTGAGCTTGGGTATACGGAATTTGGCTACGCTATGCCTACCTGGAGTTTCATTTAGCCGCGCAGGAAATTTTTGTTCCTGAACTAGCAGAAATCAAAAAACGAGTCATGCTTCACTGCGTTCAGCATGACTCGTTTTTTTCAAGACCTTTTATTTGAGAACAAGCCTGTCCGCTGCGCTCGCCTGCGAACTGGAAAGTTCGCGCTACTACTATTTCAGCTCAAACTCGTCGGCATCGAGCAGGGCCGAAAGGTGCTCGCGCAGCTCACGTATGGGGTGGCGCATGAGGCGGCGGGTTAGTACCGTGGGCAGGCTGCCGGTCTGGGCCAGGTGGTCGCCGCGGGGGTCGAGCAGCATGGTATAGCCACTGTATTCCTGGCCCAAGCCATCGGTGCCGATGCGATTGACCCCCGCCACATAGGCCAGGTTTTCGATGGCGCGGGCTTGCAGCAGCAGCTTCCAGGCGCTGATGCGGGCGTGGGGCCAGCTGGCCACGTACAGCAGCAGGTCGTAGGGCTCGTGGGCGGTGTTGCGGCTCCACACCGGGAAGCGCAGGTCGTAGCATATCAGCGGCCGGATGCGCCAGCCGCGCCACTCCTCCACCAGGCGCTCGGTACCGGGTGTGAATACCTCGTGCTCGCCGCCCAGCCGGAATAGGTGGCGCTTGTCGTAGGTGCTGTACGTGCCATCGGGGCGCACCCACAGCAGGCGGTTGTAGTAGTGCGCGCCATCGGTCAGCATCACACTGCCGGTTACCACGGCGTCGTAGCGGGCGGCCTGCTCGCGCAGCCAGGTTAGGGTGGGGCCTTCGAGGGCTTCGGCTTGGCTGGTGTCCATGCTGAAGCCGGTGGTAAACATCTCGGGCAGCACAATGAGGTCGGTAAGGCCCGGCCCGGCGAGCGAATCGGCTAGTTGTTCGGCCAGCATTTGCCGGTTGGCCGCGTGGTCGTGCCAATGCAAATCAGTCTGCACCAAAGACACTGTAAAATCAGGCATATGCTAGGAAGAGGTATCTTGTAAAGAGAATAGAGGTAATTGTTGCAACATAGCACCACATTCCATAAAAACCCGCTTCCTGCTGACTAAAGTCAGCTTGGGGCTTGCCCTAGCGCATTAATCGGCGGGCGGCGGCCTCAAGGGTTAGCGGCTCTTTGGCAAAGCAGAAGCGTACCAAGCCAGGGTCGTAGCCATCGTGGTAAAATGCGGACACCGGCACCACGGCCACGCCCCACTCGCGGGCCAGCTCGGTGGCAAACGCCACGTCGCCCACTTTGGCATATTGCTCATAAGTGGCCAGCTGAAAATAGCCGCCCGGCACGGGCAGCAGCCCCCAGCCCGTACCCGCCAGCAAGGCGCGAAACTGGTCGCGCTTGGCCTGGTAAAAGGCAGCCAGCCCGCGGGCGTGGGCATCGGTGGGGTCGGCTTCGAGCATGTCGGCCAAGGCGTGCTGGGTGGGCGTGCTCACGGCAAAGGTCACAAACTGGTGCACCCGCCGCAGTTCGGTGCTGAGGGCGGGCGGGGCCAGGCAGTAGCCCACCTTCCAGCCGGTGGCGTGGTAAGTTTTGCCGAATGACGACAGCACGAAGCTGCGTTCGCGCAGGGCTGGGTGCTGGCGGGCACTGCGCGGCGGCACCCCGTCAAACACCAGGTGCTCATACACTTCGTCGGACAGCACCAGCACATCGGTGCCATCGAGCAGGTTAGCCAGCACGTCCCAGTCATCGGCCCCAAACACGGCCCCGCTGGGGTTGTGCGGCGTGTTGATGATGATAAGGCGGGTGCGCGGCGTGAGGGCCGCCCGCACGGCATCCCAGTCGGGCCGGAAGCTGGGGGCGGGCAGGCGCACGTAGCGCGGCACGCCGCCTTGCAGCCGCACGGCCGGGCCGTAGAGGTCGTAGGCCGGCTCCAAAATAATGACTTCATCGGCGGGGCGCACCACGGCGGCCAGCACTGCATACAGCGCCTCGGTGGCCCCAGCCGTGAGGGTAACTTCGGTAGTAGGGTCGGGCGCGGGGGCATCGGGCTGCAAGCGGGCCACTTGGGCGGCAATGGCCGCCCGCAGGCGCGGCAGCCCCGGCATGGGCGCGTACTGGTGGCTGCCAGAAGCCAGCGCGTGGCGGGCCAGCGCCTCGCGCAAAGCCAGCGGCGGGTCGTAGTCGGGGAAACCCTGGGCCAGGTTGAGCGCGCCCGTTTCCTGGGCCAGCGCGGTCATTTGCGCGAAAATACTCACCCCGACATCGGGCAATTTGGAAGCCAGCATAAACAGCAGGAAAACGCCTGGCGCGCCAGAACGTATGGGTTGAACAGCGCCTAAAGGTAAACCTGGGGCTTGGACCGGCTGGAGACGGGGCGGGCCCGGCCGAAAGCTGTATATTTGGGTAGTTACTATCTTATCAATTCCTTACGTGGTGCTACCGCGCCTGCTTTATCTTATGTCGGTTATTTACCGCACCTCCTATTTATTGCTGCACCACGACACGGCCGGGGCCACGCTCGAAACCGAGTGGCTGGACTTTGCCAATTCCGAGCAGCTACGCTCGTCGCTCGGCGAGGCCCTGCGCCTAGGCCGCCAGCACCGCGTGAAAGGCTGGATTGGGAACAACACCCTGATGCGGACCATCCGGCCCGCCGACCAGGAATGGATGAACCAAACGTGGTTTCCCGAGTTTGCCAAACTCGGCGTGCAGCGCTTGGCCGTAGTCGTGTCGCAAGATGCGCTCAACCGCATGGGCATCGACTCCATTATGCAGCGGGCCAGCGAGCACGCGCCCTTCGATACCCAGTATTTTTCGGACATCGCCGCCGCCCGGCAGTGGGCCGCGGTGCAAAGTGCGGGCCAGCGGGCGGCGGTTTAAGCAAGCTTTGGAGCCATGCTTTAGCAGTTGTCTACGCTACAATTGATTGTCATTGCGAGGAGGCACGACGAAGCAACCTTTCCTTTTTGGTAGCACACGCATGCAAACGTCGGTGATGCGCGAAGGAAAGGTTGCTTCGTCGTGCCTCCTCGCAATGACACATGCTTTCATTAGTAAAAACACATACAAAAAGCCCCGCCAGATTGCACTGGCGGGACTTTTTACACTTAAAAACAACTTACAGCACCGGCTTCAAGTCCTGCGGAAACTGCTTGCGCACGTGCTCGACTTTGCGGGCCGATACGGCCTCGATATAAGGGTTTTCGGGGTGCAGGCGGTAGTAGCCCTGGTGGTAGTCCTCGGCATCCCAGAACTGCTGAAAGGGCACTACCTGGGTCACGATTTTAGCGTCGTACTGCTTCGAGGCATTGACTTTGGCAATAGTCTGCTCGACGATTTTTTTCTCTTCGGGGGTGCGGTAGAATACAGCCGAGCGGTACTCGGGGCCGGTGTCGTTACCTTGGCGGTTAAGCTGCGTAGGGTCGTGGCTGGCAGTGAAGAAAATATCGGCTAGCGTCTGGTAGCTAATTACTTTGGGGTCGTAGTAGATATTCACCGTCTCGGTGTGGCCGGTGTGTTGGTCGGCTACTTGCTCGTAGCTGGGGTGCGCCACGGTGCCGCCGGCATAGCCGCTCACCACCTGCTTCACGCCTTTTATTTCCTCAAAGGCCTCTTCCTGCGCCCAGAAGCAGCCACCCGCAAAAGTGGCCTGGGCCAGGCCCGTGAGGTTGGCCGGAGCAAAGCCCGCGGTGGAGCGAGGCGACGGCTGAGTTTGGGCTTGCGCCTGGGCCGACTGCTGCGGGCCGCAGGCACCAAGTACGAGTAAGCTAAGGCCGCAGGCGGCCAACAAAAACTTAGGCATGAGAGGCGAAGAAAGCATGGTGGTTGGCAAGAATATACGTAGGCCGCCGGGGCGGTGGATTCATTATAACAGCCGCCAGGGGCGAGGGGTTCAGTTGGCAGAGCGTCATTTTATTAGCCTCCGATACATCTTGCCGACCGCCCGGCGCCGCGCCCGTACGTATTCAGAAACTCGCTGCCCTAACCGCCGCCGTAGCGGCGCTGACTCTCATGATTCGCTCCCTCCTTTTCAGTCTATTTGCGGCGGCCCTTGGCGCGCTCACCACCCGCCCGGCCCACGCCCAAAACCGCGTGGCCAACTACGCCTTCGGCAAGCCCGGCACGGCGGCCTACGAGCACTTTAGCTTTTGGGAGAAAGACGGCCTCCGCACCAGCATGCAGTACGCCTACGGCAAAGACCGCAAAAGCACCGAATTGCGCTACGCCGGCCCCACTCGGCTCAACGGCCAGCCGGGCTTCAAGGTCCGCTTCCCCAATGGCCACCTGCTTTACCTGCTGCCCAGCGGCACCACCCTCAGAGTAGCTACTGCCCAGGCGGCCGCGCCCAAAACCTTCGCCTGGGAATACGAAGGCCCGGTGAACGGCGTGGGCACCACGTGCAGCGTGTGCGCCGAAGATGCCCCCGCTGCCCTGCGCCTGCTGCGCCGTTACTACCTCAAGTAGTCCTCCTACACCAACCCCTTCAATTCCTGCAACTTAAGCAGCGCCTCAATCGGAGTCAGGGTGTTAATGTCCAGCGTTTGCAGCAGTTCACGCAGCTGCTCCAGCTTGGGGTCGCCGGGCTCGAACATGCTGAGCTGAAGCGTGGGCCGGGTGGCCATGGCGGTAGTAGCGCGGGGCTTCGGTGAAGTGGTGAGCTGGTGAGGTGGTGAGTCTTTGGTGTCGAGGCCGGCCAGCACGTCGTCAAACTCGGTGGGCGCTTGCGGGTCCACGGCTTCGGCCAGGCCGGTTTGGGTGCGCTCCTGCTCGAGGTGGTGCATTATCTCGTTGGCGCGCAGCACCACGGCGGGCGGCATGCCGGCCATGCGCGCCACGTGGATGCCGAAGCTGTGCTCGGAGCCGCCGGGACGCAGCTTGCGCAGGAATAGCACCCGGCCATCGGCCTCCTGCACGGCCACATTGTAGTTGCGCACGCGGGGGCAGTCGTCGGCCAGCTGGTTTAGCTCGTGGTAGTGGGTGGCAAACAGCGTTTTGGCCCGCGCCTTAGGGTTGTTGTGCAGGTGCTCCACAATGGCCCACGCAATGCTGATGCCATCATACGTACTCGTACCGCGCCCGATTTCATCCATCAAAACCAAGCTGCGGTTCGAAAGATTATTCAGGATAGAGGCCGTTTCGGTCATCTCCACCATGAAGGTGCTTTCGCCCTTGCTCAGGTTATCGGAAGCGCCCACGCGGGTGAAAATCTTGTCGATAATGCCTATCTCGGCCGCCTCGGCGGGCACAAACGAGCCTATTTGGGCCAGCAGCACGATAAGCGCCGTTTGGCGCAGCAGCGCCGACTTGCCGGCCATGTTGGGCCCCGTTATCACCACTATTTGCTGGTCGTCCTGGCTGAGGCAGATATCATTAGGGATGTAGCTCTCGCCGGGCGGCAGCCCACGCTCAATAACTGGGTGGCGGCCCGCTTTAATGTCCAGCGTTGGCCCGTCGTTCACCACCGGCTGCACGTAGCGATACTGCCGCGCCGTGGCGGCAAACGAGCTCAGGCAATCGAGCACCCCGATGGCACGGGCATTCTGCTGAATCTGGCTCACAAAATCGAGCGCCGCCATCGTCACCTCTTGGTAAATGCGGCTTTCGATAACGAATAGCTGCTCCTCCGCATTGAGAATTTTCTCCTCGTAGGTTTTCAGCTCCTCGGTCACGTAGCGCTCGGCGTTCACCAGCGTCTGCTTGCGAATCCACTCGTTGGGAACCTTGTTTTTGTGAGCGTTGCTGACTTCGAGGTAGTAGCCGAACACCTTATTATACGCCACTTTCAGCGACGAAATACCGGTAGCCTGCTGCTCGCGTTGCTGCAACTTCAGCAAATAGTCCTTGCCCGAAAATGCCAGCGCCCGCAGCTCGTCCAGCTCCGCATCCACGCCATCCATAATAATGTGGCCCTGGTTGGTGAGCAGTGGCGCGTCGGGCCGGATTTTGGCTTGAATCTCGGTGCGCAGCGAGGCGCAGGCGTTGAGCTGGTCGGCCAGCTTTTCCAGCGCCTTGATGCCCGAGGCAGCCAGCTTTTCGCGCAGCGGCGCGATGCTTTCCAGCGCCCGCGCCAGCTGAAGCAGCTCGCGCGGGTTCACGCGGCGCACGGCTACTTTTGAGATAAGCCGCTCTAAATCATTGATGGGGCGCAGGTAACTCTGCACCTCTTCGAGCAACTCGGGATTGGCTACGAGGGCGGCCACCGTGTCGAGGCGCCGCTGAATCTGGCTCACTTCTTTCAGCGGCAGCACCACCCACTTGCGCAGCAGGCGCGCCCCCATCGGGGTGATGGTTTGGTCGAGGATATCAATCAGCGGCACGCCGCCGGGGTGCTGGGCCTGCACCAGCTCCAGGTTGCGCACCGTGAAGCGGTCGAGCCACACGTACTTGTCCTCCTCCAGCCGGCCCAGGCTGGCAATGTGCTGAATGTCGGTGTGCTTCGTCTCGGCTAGATAGTGCAGAATGCAGCCCGCCGCAATCACGCCTTCCTTAATCGTATCGACGCCGAAACCCTTGAGCGAGGTAGTGCGGAAGTGCCGCGTGAGGGTGTCATGAGCGTAGTCGTGGCCAAAAACCCACTCATCGAGCGCGTAGGTGCAGAAATCGGGGCCGAAATTTTCCTCAAAATCGCGGCGGGTCTGCTTGCAGAAAAGCACCTCGGCCGGCCGAAAATTCTGAAGCAATTTACCCAGGTAATCGAGCGTGCCCTGCGCCACTAGAAACTCGCCGGTGCTGATATCCAAGAAAGAAATGCCGGCCTCTGTTTTGCCGAAGTGCACGGCGGCGAGGTAGTTGTTCTGGCGGCGCTCGAGGGTGTTGTCGTGCAGGCTCACGCCGGGCGTCACCAGCTCGGTTATCCCTCTCTTAACCAAGCCTTTGGCTTGCTTAGGGTCTTCAAGCTGGTCGCAGATGGCCACGCGCTGGCCAGCGCGCACCAGCTTGGGCAGGTAGGTATCGAGGGCGTGGTGCGGAAAGCCGGCCAGCGCCACCTCGGAGGCCGTGCCGGCCCCGCGCTTGGTGAGCGTAATATCCAGGATGCGCGACGCCGTAACGGCATCTTCGCCAAAGGTTTCGTAAAAATCGCCCACCCGAAACAAGAGCACCGCGCCGGGATGCTGCTGCTTGAGCTGGTAGTACTGCCGCATGAGCGGCGTATCAAACGACGGGCTGGGCGTGGTGTGCTCGGGCCCGAGCGACTTGATTTCGAATTTTTTGGCAGGAGCGGTGGTCAAGGTCGTGCGGTAAGCTTTAGCTTGCCGTTTAATAAAGACAAAAGTGCTTTCTTACTTACAGAAAAGCATTTTTTAACAGATAAATTCCAGCCACGGCCCTGCGGTGCCAGCGAAAGCCTACCGCACAGTATTATGCGCAAACTCACTATGCAGGAGCTTAACCGCCTGCCCGTGGCCGATTTCAAAGCTACTGCCAAAAGTCCCGTCGTGCTGGTGCTCGATAATGTGCGCTCGCTGCACAACGTGGGGGCCGTTTTTCGCACTGCCGATGCCTTCGCACTCGAAAAAATTTACCTCTGCGGCGTCACGGGCCGGCCGCCGCACCGCGAAATTACCAAAACCGCCCTGGGCAGCACCGAATCGGTGGCCTGGGCGCACACCGCCACCACCCTCGAAGCCGCGCAGCAGCTCAAAAGCGCTGGCTACCAGCTAATAGCCGTGGAGCAAACCACCGGCTCCATCTTGCTGCCGCAGTTTCAGCCGGCCCCTGGCCAGCCGCTGGCGCTGGTGCTTGGCAACGAGGTATTTGGGGTCGATGATGAGGTGTTGGCGCTGTGCGATGCGGCCGTAGAGATTCCGCAGCTCGGCACCAAGCACTCGCTCAATGTAAGCGTGGCAGCCGGCGTGGTGCTCTGGGACGTGCTAAGTAAGCTAGCAGTTTTTGCGCCGGTGGCCTGAAGAAACCGGCGCGGGCCGAGCACCGAAAAAGACACCCACACCATAATTAATTAACGCAAGCGCTTGACTGTTGACACTTTTTAGTATCTTTGACAAGTGCCATTTCCCTTGGTATTTTCATCTTCTTATTAATTCATGAAATCAACATTTACCCGCTTGGGGCGTCGCGAACTCGTGCTAGCAGCCGCGCTGGCTTTGCCGGGGCTGGCGATTGCGCAACAGCAACAAAAAGCTGCGCCCTCGGCAGCACTAGCTGCCTTCAGCACCAAAGCACAAGCCCAGGGCTTGAAGCAAGCCGACGTGAGCAATCCGGTGGTTACGGACTCGTACACCGATGGTAGCGGCCTGACGCACACTTACCTACAGCAGCGTGTAAATGGCCTGGCCGTGCACAATGCCACTGGCGCAGTGCACACCGATGCCAGCGGCAAGGTGGTCGCCTCCTCGCAGTTCTTCTTGGCCGATGCGGCGCAAAAAGCGCCTTCGGCTACGCCCGCGCTCTCGCCCGAGCAAGCCGTGACGGCTGCTGCCGTGGCGCTGGGTTTGCCCCGCCCCACCAACCTGCAACTGGTAACGGAGGCCCGCCTGGCCGACGGCTTAGTGTACAACAATGGTGGCATTTCGGAAGAGAATATTCCGGTGCGCTTGGTGTACGAAAAAGTGGACGGCCAGCTGGTGCTGGTGTGGAGCGTTACCATCGCCGCCCTCGACCAGCAGCACTACTGGAACGCCCGGGTTAATGCCCAGTCGGGCCGCCTGGTAAGCAAAGACGACTACACCGTTAGCGAGGCGACTACGTTCCGCCAACATATGACGACGTCGTTGCTGCGCCGCCAAAAGGCCCTGGCTTTTGCGCAGGCCGAAGCCTTCAGCCCCCAGCAAGTAGCTAGCCCGCTGCAAACCAATGCCGCCCGCAGCCTTACGGTAGTGGCCGTGCCCGGCGAAGACCCGATACAGGCCCCGCGCACCGTGGTGCCGCTGAGCTCGGTCAACCGTACCTACTCGCCCTACGGCTGGCAGGTGGGCGAAGGCTTGGCTCCCGCCGGCTTCTTTGCCGATACGTACTCGCTCATCGTGAGCAGCGGCAAGCAACTGACGCGCGGCAACAACGTGGCCGCCTATGATGACAACGCGACGACAGTTTCGGGCAATGGCAACGCGGGCATCAGCACCAACTCGCCCGACGGTGGCTCGACCCTGAACTTCGACTTCCCATTTGTGCAAACAAATGGCGCGCGTGACCCCAATAACCTGGCTGCCGCCATTACCAACCTGTTTTACTGGAACAACATCAACCACGATGTGCAGATGGCCCACGGCTTCGATGAAGTGTCGGGTAACTTCCAGTACAAAAACATCACTGGCCAAGGCCTAGGCAACGACTTTGTGCGGGGCGAAGCCCAGGACGGTAGCGGGCGCAACAACGCCAACTTCTCGACCCCGAATGATGGCACCAGCGGCCGGATGCAGATGTATCTGTTCGACAACGTAGCACCTAGCTACCTCACCATCACGGGTGGCACGGCCGCGGTAAACGGCCAGTACAAGTTCGCTGCCGTGGGCTTTGGCCCCACCCTCACCAAAAAGCCGCTGGCCGGCAAACTGGTGCTGGTGAACGACGGCGTATCGGCCGACGGTGGCGACCACGGCTGCTACGACTACGTGAACGCAGCTGCGGTAGCCGGCAACATCGCCTTTATTCAGCGCGGCGGCTGCCCCCAGCTCACGGTATCCCCCCGGACTTCCAACGCCTTCGCTACTAAAGTGAAACGGGCACAGGCCAACGGCGCTACCGGCGTCATCGTATTCGACTCGTTGGGCACCACTACCAACCTGGTTAACTTCACCGGCACCGACACGGTCGGCATTCGCATTCCGGCCATCTTCATCAGCGGGGCCGATGGCTTTAAGCTGCGGGCGGCCATGCTGGCTGGCTCTACCCTGAACGGCTCGGCCGCGCTGGGCGCAACCCTGGCCGACCTCGACGGCTCGTTTGATAGCGGCGTAATGTCGCACGAATTTGGCCACGGCGTATCGAACCGCCTCACCGGCGGCCCCTCTAACTCGAACTGCCTCAATGCCACTACTGGCAACCAAACCATGGGCGAGGGCTGGAGCGACTTCTTCGGCTTGTGGCTCACGACCCAGCCCGGCGATGTCGGCAGCAAACTGCGCTACATCGGTACGTACGTCAACGCCAATCCGGCGGCGACGGGCCCCGGCTTCCGCCACCAGCCCTACACGACCGACATGACCAAGAACACCTACACCTACGCGCAATTGAGCACGAACACGGCCGGCCAATACACTGAAACCCACGACGTGGGCGAAGTTTGGGCTACGGTGCTGTGGGATTTGAACTGGCAGTTTATCTACAAATACGGCTACAACACGAACATGTACGCCGCTACCGGCGGCAACAACATTGCCCTGAAGCTAGTACTCGACGGCTGCCGCCTGCAAGTGTGTAACCCCGGTTTCCTGGACGGCCGCAATGCCATTCTGACCGCTGACAGCCTCAACAACCGTGGTGCTAACGCTAGCCTCATCTGGGCAGTGTTTGCCCGCCGTGGCATGGGCTACAGCGCTGTGCAAGGCCCCCGCACCGGTGCCGGTGGCGCCCCTACGGCCAGCGGCTCGACAGCTGCGTTCGACATTCCGCCCAAAGCCACGCCCATCGTGCTGAGCAACAACGCTGGTGTGGCCGTTGGCAGCGCCCTCGAAGCCTACCCCAACCCAGCCCAGGACCTGCTGACTGTGCGCACGCAGCTGAGCAGCGCTGCCCCGATGGAAGTAACCGTGCTTGACCTGCTGGGCAAAACGGTGGTGCAATCGACCGTCGTTCCCGTTGCCAAAATGCAGCAGAGCGGCGTAGAGCTGAACACCAGCCGCCTGGCCACGGGCCTCTACGTGGTGCGCGTGACGACCACCGACGGCATCTACACGACCAAGGTGACCATCCAGCACTAAGTAGCTGCTTGGGTAATACCAACTCAAAAAGCCCGGCTTCGGCCGGGCTTTTTTTGTGCGCGTACACCAGGTTCTATGTCCCCTACCGACTCTACCCTGCGCCCCGATGCGGCGCTTTTGGCTTTGCGCCCAGCCATTGCCGGCCAGCCGCCCGCCCTGCCCACGCCAGCCACCGTGCCCGATTTTCAGCACCAGGTGCTGCGCCCGCTGCTCAAGCTGCAACACGCCGTGCTGCTGGCCACTGTGGCCGATGTGGCCCACGACTACCGCCTGCCGCTGGCCAGCCCCGATGGCGAGCTAAGCGCGCCCCTCGGCGAGCTACTGACCCGCAATACCCGCCTGCGGGCTACCATTACGGGCTTGGTGGTGGGCTTGCTCACGCAGCCCGAGCTGGCCTTCTACCGCCAGCACCGCAACGAGCTGAACCGCCGCCTGCTCGACCTAACCCAGCAGCGCGTGCTCACCAGCCTAGCCGAGCTGCGACAGCTAGCCAGTGGCCAGCCCTAAAAAAGCAGCGCGCCGCACTAGTAGGTGCGGCGCGCTGGGTGGTGTAGTTAGGCTGGCAAAGCGCCGGGCTAGTCGTATTCTGAATCGCGAAGTTTTACCGGGCCAGCTGGTGACTTCTTGCGCAGGCGCATGTTCAGCACCTCCACTATCAGCGAGAAGGCCATGGCAAAGTAGAGGTAGCCCTTTTCGATTTCCTTGTGCGCAGCCTCCATCACCAGCATAAAGCCAATCATGATGAGGAAGGACAACGCCAGCATTTTGATGGTGGGGTTTTTATTGACAAAATCGGCCACTACGCCACTGAAAGCCAGCATAATACCCATAGCGCAAATAACGGCCGCAATCATCACCAGCACATTATCGACCAGGCCCACGGCCGTGAGGATAGAGTCGAAGCTGAAGATGATGTCAATGAGAATGATTTGCAGAATAATCTGCGGCAGCGTGGCGCGGCCTTTGCCCGCATTAGCCTCGTCCTCATCTTCGCCTTGCAGCTTCATGTGAATTTCGGTGGTGCTTTTGTACATCAGGAACAAGCCTCCCACCAGCAAAATCAAATCGCGCCCACTCACCGGAAATGGCGTATCGAGCCAGGGCAGCGGCAGCGTAAACAGCGCCGAGCGCAGCCCCACAATCCAGGAAATACTCAGCAGCAGGCCAATGCGAAACACCAGCGCCAGCAGCAGCCCAATGGTGCGCCCCCGTGTCTGCTGGTCTTGAGGCAAACGGTTGACGGTGATGGAAATGAAGATGATGTTATCAATCCCCAGCACCACTTCCATCACGGTGAGGGTGAGGAGACTAATCCACGCCGCGGCGTGGGTAAAAGCAGAAAAATCGTACATGACCGCAGATTCAAACGGATTAAACAGATTTAACGGATACGCCCGCCTGCGGCGAGCTAACTGACTCGTTGGGCGAGCCTTCCGGGTTTTGTTTAATCAGGCAATAGGGTTAGCTTATGTAAAGAAATTTCTCCGCTGGCGAGCGAAGAAGCGTAAGTGTTTTTAGCTTGTAGCAACCAGCCGACAACCAGTTGCAGTACTACCCACCAGCAAATGCAGCAGGGCGCATACCAGGTAGAAGCGCAGGCAAACAAAACCACAGTCAGCCCGCCGCCGGCGGGCGTATCCGTTAAATCTGTTTAATCCGTTTGAATCTGCGGTCCGGGCTATTTCATGTTCACGAATTGCAGCGGCTGGCCAATGTCGGTGCGGCGCAGCAGGGCAATAACGGCTTGCAGGTCGTCTATCTTTTTGGCAGTCACCCGAATCTGGTCGTCTTGCATCTGGGCTTCAACCTTGATTTTGCTGTCTTTGATGGCCTTGATAATTTTGCGGCCTGCGTCCTTGTCCACGCCGGCGCGCACTTTCACCGTCTTCTTCACCAGCGTGCCGCTGGCCTGCTCTTCGGCCGTGAAGTCGAGGGCGGTGCCATCGATGCCCTGCTTCACGATGCGCGTCATCAGAATATCTTCTAATGCCTTGATACGCATAGAGTTTTCGGAGCTGAGCTGAATGGTGTTGGCTTTTTTATCCAGCTCCATGCCGCCTTTGGTATCGCGCAGGTCGTAGCGGGTCGCTAGCTCCTTTTTAGCGGTATTCACGGCGTTTTCCAGGGTCTGGGGGTCTACTTTGCTGACGATGTCGAAGGAAGGCATAACGCTAATCGGGTAAGCAACAGGCCGCCACCCAGCGGTGGCGATTCTGAATTTTAGGTAAAGGTAAGTGGGTTTGGGCAGGGCGGGCGCATCTTCGTGCGCCCGCAACAGCGGGCTTTTACGTCAATTTTCGGCGCTGTGTCCACTTCTCCCCTCCCCGACTGGCCCGCTCTGGTGGCCGGCTACAACCGCATCAACGCCTACGGGCAAGCCAATGGCATGACCCTGAGCGTGCCCGAGCCCGGCAAGGCCGAGTACCGCATGGTCATTCTTCCCGAGCACCTGTCCTCGCCCGGCGTGGCCCACGGCGGCGTGCTGGCCGGCCTCATGGACGCCGTGCTCGGCGCGGCGGCCCTCACGCTGGCCTTCACGGCGGGCGAGCTGGTGTCAACGGTCGAATTCAAAATCAACTACTTGCACCCCGTGCACCTCGGCGACGAGCTGCGCGCCGTGGCGCAAATCGACCACGCCGGCAAGTCGCTGATTGTGAGCAGCGGCGTCATCTACCGCCACGCAGCCGGCGAGGTAGCCGCCACGGCCGTAGCCCAGGGCGTAGGCACCTTCAACCGCTACCCGGCCGGCAAACGAATAGGGGCGATTACCGACCATCTTGCGGCGGAATAGCCCTAAAAAAAGCCCGCTGCTTGCGCGGCGGGCTTTTTTAATAGTAAATTTTAAGCCTTATAGCGTGGCGCTGAGAGCCTGGTGGACCACGGCGGCGGGCTCGTAGTCGCCGTCTTCGTCACCGGTCAGGTTGGGGGCGGCTACTTTGCGCACGTTGCGGGCGCAGTCTTCGTCGCGGTGGTTGCGGCCTACCGTGAACTCAACCCAGTCGCCTTCACGCAGGTCGTTGAAGTCGCCTTCCGACAAGTCGGCGTAGGAGAAAAACAGGTTATTCGGCGGCATTACCACGAAGCCAAAGCCGTTTTTGAGGTTCTTGATGGTGCTGATGCCAATAGTGCCTACCGGGCCGGCCGCCGTGGGGCCGCTGGTACGTACTACTTTGGGTCCCGCCGCAGCAGCGGCGGCAGCAGCCGCCGCCGAGGCCGCAGCCGTGGCGGGGGTAGCGGCAGGTGCCCCACCGTAGTTGAAACCGCTCGTGGAGGGCGCAAACGCGGCGGGCTCGCCCTGCGTCACAAACATGTTTTCTACCACTTCATCCTGCTCCTGCAAGCCGCGGTCGATAACGGCGTGCATGGCTACGGGGTACGTGGCTTGCTCCAGCAGGTGCTGCGAGGCGCGCGTCACGCGGGTTTCCCCCTTGAAATCTTCGTATTTGAAGTCCCAGTTGAGCAGCATCACGCGGGTGCCCACGGTGTTGAGCTTGCGAATGAGGGGCACGTAGTCCGAATCGCCAGCGATGAGCACTACCACATCAAGGGTTTTGTGCAACGCCATTTCGAGGGCTTCGAGGCTGAGCCACACGTCGATGCCTTTTTCTTGCAGGCGGCCGTCGCGGGTTTTGAGGGGCATGTAGTGCGTGCACACGCCCAGGTTCATCAGGATATCGTCGAGCAGGCGGTCGTGGAACAGGCGGTCTTTGTCGCGGGCTTCGGTGGCCGAGAGGCGGCCCCGAAAGAAGTGAGCTGTAGTGACTTGCGCCAGGCGAACGTCAACGTCTTCTTCTTCGGCTACCTGGTGGCGAATAAATTCGTGGAGGCCTTCGAGACTAATGCGGGCTTTGCGTTCGTGCTGAAAATAATAATAATCACTAATCTTAAGAAAATAATTGCCGTCGTAAAAAACGCCGACCCGGATGAGGGGACTGTTCATCTGGTTCATATAGAATGGGGTATTAGGTGGGGGGTAGAAATTATGAATGGTAAAGCAGAATAGATGTAGTAGCGGCTCCCAGCCAAGGCAAGTAACTAACTATAAATCAAATATAAAACCCGCCCAGTGGCGCAAGTTTACTTATACTGTTAATACATCACGTTAGAATACTTTTGCCCCAGCCGGCCACACGTTGCCAACGCGAAACTAATAGGTTGCCCCGACAACCGCAACCCCCCGCCGCCTAAAACCCTAGGTGGCCGATGACTAGCCCCAGCACTAACAGCCCGTAACCCAGGCAGATGGCGGCCTCTATCACGTTGCCCGATTTAGAGCCCGTGCTCATCAGCGGTATCTTAAAGCTGTAGTCAGTCAGCGGCAGCAGCCAGCGCACGCCCGATTTGGTGAGCGTATCGGCCAATATATGAGACACATAGCCTGCACCCGCAAAATGCGCCACGCCGTGCCAGCCCAGGCTATTATTAGCCAGATAGCCGATATAAGTCCACAAAGCGGCCGCCCAGATGGTGTGCGTCCAGGAGCGGTGCGAGGTAAATGGGGCCAGCGCGATGAAGGTACCGAGTAGGCTCAGCCATAAAAATTGTGCGTAAAGTCCAATCAGCACCGTACCCAGGCCCGTGAACAGCAGCGCCAGCCGCCGAGCCGAGCCGCCCTGCAAAGCCACCCCTATCAGCCCAAAGGCCAGCGCGGCGGTGTAGGTAAAGCGTTGGTCGGGGCCGGGTTTTAGTAGCAGGTACGCGTAGCCGGCCAGCCCCAGCGCCACCGCGCCAAAGGCCCAGCGCACGTAGCCTTGGGCAAAGCCCAGGCGCTTGCTGAGGCGGCTTTCGGGGTGGTCGAGGTCGGGGGCGAGGGCCGAGAAGCCAGCCAGAGCAATGCCGGCTGGCGAGAATTTGACGCCGTGGACGAGGCCCGCAACGGCCACACCCGTGATGAGGCCAATGGCCAGGTGAGCAGAACCGCGCAACTATTTATTTTTGAGGGTCTTCGAGCTTCGTCAGGCGTTGCTCGTGGTCTAACATTCGGTTAATAAGAGGCTCCAATACTGCGGCCAAAGGCTTCGATGAGTCGGTCAGTATTCTGCCGACTTTCTTCGCGCACCAGGCGCAAGCCCTCTTCAACAGTTCGCTCCAGACGGTCTACCCGCCCATTGAGCGCATTTAACTCTGAACGCACTTTGTGCATCTCGATTATTAATTCAGCCACCACTTCGGGCAAGTCACGCGGATTCATGTGCTATAATTTTTCAGTTAGCCAAGGTACGGTAAAAGTGTGGGCTGTGGTAGTAAGCAAACAGAATTTGCTAATCTGGATAGCTAAAACCGGCCAGCCGGAAACCTTCACCCCGCCGATACTGTATGAAAGCAGCGCCTGACCCGACCGGATTATCTCCCGGCCGGGCTGGGCGCTTTTACGCCGACCACTAGAAACATCCCCGTGCAAGTAGTTGATTTTCTGCGCTTATACCGCCTCGACACCGAAGTGCAAACCCTGGCCGCCCGCCTGCACGGCACGGCCAAGCCAGCCGATGCCCAGCGCCCGGCCGACGATGCCGCCCGGGGTGGCGAGCTACGCGTGCAGCTGCGCGGCCTGGTAGGCTCGCAAGATGCCGTGGTGGCGGCCGCGGCCTCGCACCACGCGCACCCCAACGTGTTTGTGCTGCACGACAAGGACGAGGCGGCCCTCTTCATGGCCGACCTGCGCCACCTGCTGCCCGAGGGGCCGGAGGCGCTGCTGTTCCCGAGCTCCTACAAGCGGCCGTATGAGTTTGACGAGACGGAAAATGCCAACGTGCTGATGCGCGCCGAGGTGCTTAACCAGCTCAATGCCAGCCGGCAGATTAGCGCGGCGCTGGGCTCGGCGCCGCTCATCGTGACGTACCCGGAGGCGTTGAGCGAGAAGGTTATCAACCGCCAAAGCTTGGTGCAAAACACGTTTTCGGCCAAAGTAGGCGACAAGCTAGACGTAAATTTTCTGGGTGAATTGCTGGGGCAGTACGACTTTGAGAAGTCGGATTTTGTGTACGAGGCGGGGCAGTACGCGGTGCGCGGCGGCATTGTGGACGTGTTTAGCTACGCTAATGAGCTGCCGTACCGGCTGGAGCTGTTTGGCGACGAAATTGAGAGTATTCGGACGTTTAACCCTGAGACGCAGCTGTCGGTGGAACCGCGCACCAGCGTGAGCATTATTCCGAATGTGCAAACTAAGCTGCTGCAAGAGCGGCGCGAGTCATTTCTGGAGTTTTTGCCGCGCACCAGCTGCCTGTGGGTTAAGGATGTGCGGCAGGTGCTGGACGTGGTAACGACCTTGTTTGACAAGGCTGAGAGCAATTTTCAGCGGGTACTGGAAGAGGCTAGCGGCATGCAAATTGTGTCGAAGCCCGCCGACTTATTTGAGAATGGCAAGAGCCTGAAGAAGTGCTTGGACGAGTACGGGGTGGTGGAGTTTGGCAAGCGATTCTACTTTAAAAATTCGCAGGAATTTCAGTTTACGGCCAAGCCGCAGCCGAGCTTTAACAAGGATTTTGACCGGCTGCTGAAGAATATTCGCGAGAATAAGGTGCGCGATTTCACCACGATAATCGCCGCTGACTCGGTGCGGCAGGCTGACCGGCTGCGCACAATTTTCGACGAATTGGACCCCAATGTGCAGTTTCAGCATCTGCTGCTGGCGCTGCGTGAGGGGTACGTGGATGAGCAGCTTGGGCTAGCCGTTTACACTGACCATCAGCTGTTTGAGCGTTACTACCGAGCGCAGGAAACGCGCAAGTTTTCGAAGAAAAAGGCGCTGACGCTGCGCGAGTTGAAGACCTTGCAGCCGGGCGACTACGTGACGCACCAGGATTATGGCATTGCCCGCTTTGCGGGGCTGACGCAGATTGAGATTGGCGGGCACATTCAGGAGGCCATCCGGCTGGTATACCGCGACGATGACGTGCTGACGGTGAGCATTCACGCGCTGCACAAAATCGCGAAGTACAGTGGCGCGGAGGGCACGCCGCCCACCATGAGCAAGCTGGGCTCAGCGGAGTGGGAGAACAAGAAAAAGTCGGTCAAGAAGAAGGTTAAGGACATTGCGGCCGACCTTATCCGGCTATATGCCAAGCGCAAGCAAGCGCCGGGCTTCGCGTTTTCGAAGGACAGCTTTATGCAGGCGGAGCTTGAATCGAGCTTTATTTGGGAGGACACGCCCGACCAGGCCAAGGCGACCGAAGACGTGAAGCAGGACATGCAGCAGCCCCACCCGATGGACCGGCTGGTCTGCGGCGATGTGGGCTTTGGCAAAACGGAAGTAGCCATTCGAGCGGCTTTCAAAGCCGCGGCCGATGGCAAGCAAGTGGCCGTGCTGGTGCCCACGACCATCCTGGCGATGCAGCACTACAAAACCTTCCGCGACCGGCTGGCCAACCTGCCGGTGACGGTAGAATACATCAACCGCTTCAAGACGGCCAAGCAGATAAAGGAGACGATGGAGCGCGTGGCGGCGGGCAAAACGGACATTCTGATTGGCACGCACGCGCTCACCAATAAGAAGCTGCAATTCAAAGATTTGGGCTTGCTCATTATTGACGAAGAGCAGAAATTCGGCGTTAAAACCAAGGACAAGCTCAAGGAAATCAAGGTGAACGTGGACACGCTCACGCTGTCGGCCACGCCGATACCGCGCACGCTACACTTCTCGCTGATGGGCGCGCGTGACCTCAGCGTGATTGCTACGCCGCCGCCCAACCGCCAGCCGGTGCAAACCGAGCTGCAAGTGTTTGACGAACTCATTATCCGCGACGCCATTGCGCGGGAATTGAAGCGCGGCGGCCAGGCGTTTTTTGTGCACAATCGCATCAGCGATATTGTGGACATGGCGGCCATGATACTGCGCTTGGTGCCCAACGCCCGCGTGACCGTGGCCCACGGCCAAATGGAGGGCGACGAGCTGGAAAAGCGCATGATGAAGTTTGTAGAGGGCGAATACGACGTGCTGGTTTCGACCAACATCATCGAGAGCGGCCTCGACATTCCGAACGCGAACACCATCATTATCAACCGGGCGCACCTCACCGGCCTCAGCGACTTGCACCAGATGCGCGGCCGCGTGGGCCGCTCGAACCGCAAGGCGTACTGTTACCTCCTCACGCCTCCCGTAGCCAACCTGCCCTCCGACGCCCGCAAGCGCCTGAATACGCTGGAGGAATTTTCGGACCTCGGCGCGGGCTTCAACGTGGCCATGCGCGACCTCGACATTCGGGGCGCGGGTAACTTGCTGGGCGGCGAGCAGTCGGGCTTTATCAATGACTTGGGCTACGAGGCTTACCATCAGGTGCTAGACGAGGCGGTGCAGGAGCTGAAGGAAACCGAGTTTCGCGACCTGTTTCTAGGTGAAGGCGCGGCCGGCACCAGCCAGCAGCGCCTGCAAATGGCGGCCGGCGCGCTCAACAGTGGTCCCAAGGAAACACAGATTGAGACGGACCTGCCGGTGCTCATCCCGAACACCTACGTGGGCAACGTGTCGGAGCGCTTGCAGCTGTATGCCAAGCTCGACCGGGCCCAGCGGCCCGAGGAATTGCAGAAGTTGGTGGACAGCATTATCGACCGTTTCGGGCCGCTGCCCGAGCAAGTGCAGGTGCTGGTAGACGTGGTGAAGCTGCGCTGGCTGGCTAGCAAGCTGGGCCTCGATAAAGTAACTTTGAAGCGCGACACCCTGCGCGCCTACCTGCCCGCCGGGCCGGGCACCGAGGCGTATTTCCAGGGCGAGCAGTTTGGGCGCATCCTCAACTTTGTGCAGACCCACCCGCGCACAGCCCGCATGAAGGAGCAAAAGGACAAGCTGCAAGTGACCTTCGACGGCATCCGGAGCGTGGATATGGCCCAACGGCTGCTGGTGGAGCTGGGAGCTGGGGAGGCGGTGGCGGCGTAATACCTGCGTGCTGTAAGCTGATAGGCAGCCAATTAGTAGCGGCGCAATAAGTGGCGTCTTGCGTTAGGGTGGCG